>JAETRV010000017.1 GCA_021770005.1 Anaerotruncus sp.
CCCGAAGCGCGGCATCCGCCGCGACGCCCCTGCGGGCTGTCTTACGGGTTAGGGGGCAGCGCCCCCTCCCCGTAGGCCCCACCCCGGCAAGACTGAGGCGGTTCGATCCGTTTCTCTACCCAGCTCGCCGAGGGAGTTCTCACAAGAGGGGGGCACTGCCGCCCCTCTTGTGGGGCGCATCCTGCCCGAGCGTCGCGCTTATGCGCGCTTCGGCGCAGCCGAGCAGCGAGGGCGTTGTTTTGGTCGGGAACCCAAAACAACATGCGTCCAAGAGCCCCCGCCGCCGCGCGCACGCGGCAAAAAGCACCCTGCAAAAGAGTCTGGACAGAGTCTCACGCCGATTCCATATTGGCATTGAGCAGCTTGGCGAGCGAGTTGCCAACCAGCTCTGCGGAGTAGATGCTTTCCTCCAAGGTATTGGCATTCGAGCCGATCTCGAGTAGGAGCGACCCGGGGGTCAGATCCATGTTATATTTGCGGTAACAGAAAAAAATCGGGCGGGTGAGCTGGGGGTAATCCTGCTCGATCGCATCCTGAAGGGAGGCCGCAAACCGCAGATTCTGCCGCCACTCGGGGACACCCATCGTACCATCCTCGCAGCCGGTGATAATCATGAGCTGGGCGGCTTTCCTGCCGTCGATCTCGACCACCGGCTTGACGATCAGGTCCGATTCCCGCTGGATTGCGTCCCGATGCACATCCAGCGCGATCTTGATGGTTGGGTATTTTTCCAGATAGGATTTGATCGTTTCGGCACTGCGCTCATAGGAACCGTTGTAGGAGGGGTAGTCATGCTGGGTGGTGTCATGCACAACCCCGATTCCTGCATCAGACAATACCCGTTCCAACACGTTGCCGATCGCTACCATATTGTTGTGGTTGTCGGTATCCCGCCAGGTATTCCGGGTGTCATAGATATCACTGTCGTACGGCTCGTAGCTTTCGGTTGCGTGGGTGTGGAAGATGAGCACCTGTGGCGCATCCGTCTGCTCAAGGGTGAGATTCATCCCCTGCTCCATGATCCCGACGATCTCGTCGTCCGGTTCATCGGTATAGTTGCGCAGCTTGCCCGCGCCATACCGCAGAAGGTTTTTTGCCGTACCGGACATATTCTCCTGCAAAAGCGTCCCACGGTATTCCTCGGGGATTTCAGGCGGAGGGTCTTTTGCGGGCGAAGGGTCGGTGACCACCGGCTCCTGTTCCTCCGGAGGCTGGGCGGGAGCGGGCTGGCTCGAGGCGGGCGGAGGCTCCAAATCAGGGTTTTCCTCCTCCGGCCAGTCGGAGAGATACGGCCCGACCTCGGACTCGTTCCCCTGTGTCCGGTATTCCTGATCCAGCCTGTCCCGAAAACGGGATTCCAAAAGCTCGATCGAGCCTTCCGGCATATTGACCATCGCGGAGAGCAGGGCGGCTTGTTCGGGCAGCAAACTCAGATCAAGGGGGGAGACCCGAACCGCTACCAGCGAGAGCGGGATCACAAAAATTGCGGTCATGACCACCGGGAGATACCGCCGGCGGATACGTCCAGATCGTTTCAGCTTGACCGCCTCCCCACAATAAAGTTCAAAAATCAGATTCCCTATCATCTTATGCGGGATGGGGCGGAAATTATGCTGCATCCTCGGCGCTTCGCCGCGGCGGGGCGCGCCCCTAGGAGACCAGGTAGCTGATATCCTCGAGCGAAAGTTGGGGCTGCAATGCGGCGTTGAGAGCGAGCGAAAGATGCTTGGCGCCCCGCTCGATGATGGCGTCGATGTCGCGCGGGGTGACCATCATGGCGCGCGCCTCCCCGGGGAGGCGGGATTCGTCCTCACATCCGAGCAGGCCGCAGGCGAGGGTTCCCCCATCAACGACGGTAGGGATGCCCAGAGAAAGGACCGACGTCCCGAGCGACTGCCGGGAAAGTTCCTTGCGGGCGTTGAGCACCCCCGATCCGGGGGAGATCCCGCTGTCCGAAAGCTGAATGGTGCGCCCGAGCCGTTCCAGGGAACCGGCAGCCAGCGCGTCGACCGCTACCACCGCCGCCGGGGATAGGTCGCGGACGATCGAGTGGATGATTTCGCCGGTTTCGATGCCGGTCTGACCAAGCACTCCAGGGGCGATTGCCGCGACCGGCCGCAGCCCCGAGAGTCCGGTCTGTTCGGCGAGCTGGGCCGGGATATGCCGGGTGGCGAGCACCTGACGGACGGTCAGAGGCCCGAGTGCGTCGGGTGTGATCTGCACATTCCCCAGCCCGACCACCAGAACGGTCCCTTCGGGCGGCAGCATCCGGCGCAGTTCCCCAGCGAGCAGATGGGTGACCTCGTCGGCGGGATCGACCGAACCACCGATCGGAGGCATCCCAACGGTGACATACCGCCCGACCGGCTTGCCGAGCTGCCGCGCGGCCTCCTGAGTGGTGATCTCGACCGCTGTAACCTTCACCCCGTCCTGTTCCCGCTCGGTGCAGGAAACGCCCTCGGGTAGGCGGTCCCAGAACGGCGAAGCCGATTCGACCGCGAGATCGGTTCTGAAAAGATGCATACGCATTCCCCCAAACTGTTAAATTTCTGTGTTCGGTTGTAAAACCGGGAGGGTTGGTGTATATTATAATCGAAACACTTGAAAGGGAAACCACAAACAAAGGATTGGGGACAAGATGGCAAAACGAAAACTGGGATTGAAACTGCTTGTTGCCGGTACACTGATATTGTTGGTCGCACTTCTGCTTTTATTCAATACCAACTCGATCTGGGCGCTGGTGACGCTTGGGGCATCCGTTTTAATCAACGCCGTCGGGCTAACGATGGTGATTGCGAAATAAAGGAGATTCTTCCGATGGATTATCTACATCGCACATGGGCGGAGATCGATTTGGACTGTATCCGCCACAACTTCCAGGAGCTGAAGAAGCGGCTTTCGGGGGACTGCCTGACGATGGCGGTCGTCAAGGCGGATGCCTACGGCCACGGGGACGGGTTTGTATCCCGCACATTGCAGGCGGAAGGCGCGGACTGGTTTGGCGTTTCCAATATCAATGAAGCGATCTCCCTGCGCCGTCAGGAGGTGAAAAAGCCGATCCTGATCCTGGGGTTCACTCCGCCCGAACTGACCGGGGAGCTAGACCGGCTGAGCCTTTCCCAGACGGTCTATTCGCTTGACTACGCGAAAGCCCTTTCGGAAGCTGCCGCGCGGCAGGGGATACAGGTGGACTGCCACATCAAGGTAGATACCGGTATGTCGCGGATCGGGTTTTACGCCCAACGGGGGCAGACTGTGCAGGCCGCGGAGGAGATTGCGCAGGCGTGTGCCCTCCCGGGCCTTTGCTGCACCGGCATCTTTACCCATTTTGCCTGTGCGGATGAGTACAACCCGGATAGCACCGCCTATACCGAGGGGCAGTTCCGGGCCTTTCAGGAGACGCTTGCACTTCTGGAAGCGAAGGGGCTCCGCTTTGCGCTCCGGCACTGCTGCAACAGCGCGGGGGCGCTTGCCTATCCGCAGATGCATCTGGACATGGTGCGGCTCGGGGTGGTGCTCTACGGGCTGAATCCGTCCGCAGAGTGCGCAGGGATGGCGGACCTGCATCCGGCGATGTCGCTCTATACGACGGTCACAATGGTGAAGGAGCTGGAACAAGGGGTCGCGGTCAGCTATGGCAGGCGGTACGCGGCAGGCGAAGGGGGGCGGCAGATCGCTTCCATCGCGGTCGGATACGCGGATGGATACCGCCGCAGCTTCACCAACCGGGGCCGGGTGCTGCTCCACGGAAGGTACGCCCAGGTGACCGGTTCGGTCTGCATGGATCAGATGATGGTCGATGTGACCGGAATCCCAAAGGTACAGCCGGGCGACCGGGTGACGCTGCTCGGTACGGACGGGGAAAACCAGATTACGCTGGATGATTTTGCGGCGGTGAACGGGACGATCAACTACGAGGAGTGCTGCCTGATTGGGCGGCGGGTCCCGCGGGTCTACATAGAGGGCGGCAGGGAGACCGCGGTGGTGGATTATGTGATCGCACCCCTGTAGCCCTCTGTGAGAGCCTGTCTAGTATCTAAAGTTTTACGCGATTTTTTTGCTCCGGCCCAAGAGCCGATGCTTCGCGTCGGTTGGCCTATGCACGCCGCTGCGGCGGCAGTCAAAAAATCGCGGTTTCCACTGCGAGCGCAGCGAAGCGTTTCGAGCGCAACCCGCCAAAGGCGGGCACTTAGCGCGAGATAAGGCAGGGCCTTTGGCCGCGCTTCGCAAAGCGCGGAACACTTTATCCTGAGGAGCGTATTTTTGGAGTGAATTGCCGTCCTTCGGGCGGCAAGAGGGGGCTTTTTACAAGGAAAAAAGCCCCCCTGATGGAAAAAGAAAATTTGGAGGCATGAATATGGACAGCAGGGTCAAACACTTTTTGGAAGAGATCAAAGGCAAGCGGGTGACAGTGATCGGGATTGGTGTGAGCCATTCGGACCTGATCTTCCGTCTGAACGACTGGGGCGCAAAGGTCACCGCCTGTGATAAACGCACCCGGGAGCAGGTAGGGCAGGCGCTTTGCAGCAATTTTGAAGCGCAGGGGATCACCCTGCACCTCGGCCCCGACTATCTGGAAGGGATCGACGCAGACATTGTCCTGCGCACCCCGGGCATGAAGTTCCACCTTCCGGTGCTGGAAGAACTGCGCAAAAACGGCGTTGCGGTGACCAGCGAGATGGAACTGTTTTTCGACCTTTGCCCCTGCCGGACCATCGCGGTGACCGGCAGCGACGGCAAGACCACCAGCACCACCCTGATTTCCGAGATCCTGAAAGAGGCGGGATACCGGGTGCATCTGGGCGGCAACATCGGGCGCGCGTTGCTGCCGGACATTGAGGATGTGCGGGAGAATGATTTTGCGGTGGTGGAGCTCTCGAGCTTCCAGTTGATCTCGATGCGGCGCAGCCCCGACATCGCGGTCATCACCAACATCACCCCCAACCATCTGGATATGCATAAGGATATGCAGGAATACGTGGACGCGAAGAAGAATATCTTCCAGCACCAGGGGGCGTTTTCCCGGACGGTGCTGGGCGTAGACAACGATCTCGCCGCGTCGTTCGTGGGGCAGACACGGGGGCAGACGTTCGAGTTTTCGACCGAGCACCCGGTGCGGTCGGGCGCATACCTCGGTGAGGACGGCGTCCTCTATATGTCGGTCAACGGGGAAGCACAGAAGGTCATCCACGCGAGCGATATCCGCATCCCAGGACGGCACAACATCAAAAACTATCTCGGTGCGATCTGTGCGGTCTGGGGCTATGTGGACCGCGAGGCGATCTACAACGTCGCAACCGAGTTTGCAGGCGTGGAGCACCGGATCGAGCTGGTGCGGGAGCTGGACGGCGTGAAGTGGTACAACGACTCGATTGCGACCACCCCGACCCGTACCATGGCGGGGCTGGCAGCGTTTGACCAACGGCTGATCCTTCTGGCGGGTGGCTACGACAAGAAGATTCCGTTTGAACCGCTCGCCCCCAAACTGGCGGAAAAGGTCAAGCTGCTGATCCTCACCGGTACCACTGCCGACAAGATCGAAGCGGCAGTCAAAGCCTGTGACGGTTACGACCCTGCCCAACTCACCATCCTGAGGGCAAAGGATTTGGAGGAAGCGGTGCGGATTGCGCGGGAGAAAGCCCAAGCCGGGGACATCGTATCGCTCTCGCCCGCCTGCGCAAGCTACGACGCGTTCCCCAATTTCGAGGTGCGCGGACGGTACTATAAGGAGCTGGTGAACGCACTTTGAGGATGGGTTTTCCTCGGTGTTGAAAGGGGGCTTTTTCACTTGCAAAAAGCCCTCTCTTGTCGCTTCGCGGCAATTCACCCGAAAAATGCGCTTCTCAGCGGGACGCGCCGCGCGCCCAGGCAGGTGTTCCGCCGCGTGCGCGCGGCGGCGAGGGCTCTGCCCCTCGACCCCGCGATTATCTGAAAAAAATCGAGTAACACTTTTGGGTTAAGGAAAAAAGCCGGCCCCAGCTTGCCGGGGTGGGGCTTACGGGGAGGGGGCGCTGCCCCCTAACCCGTAAGACAGCCCGCAGGGGCGTCGCGCGAAGCGCGCTTCGGGCCGCAAGGTCCGAGAAGCCCCGAGGAGGGCGCTCTGCGCCCAGACGTTTGGTCTGGGGCCAAACGTCCTGCTGTCCCTTGACCCCGCGATTTTTTACTCCGGCCTAAGAGCCGATCTATGCGCTAAGAGCCGCCTTCGGCGGTTGCGCTCCGAAACGCTCGCTGCGGCTCGCAGTGCGGCGGCAGTGAAAAAATCGAGTAAAACTTTTGATTTGGAGATACGACAGATGACAACATCAGAACTGATTTTAACGCTCGCGGGTGCGCATGGGGTGGCTGGGGCCGAAGGGGAAGCCGCTGGGATTGCCCGCAGGCTTCTTTCCGCATGTGGACCTTGTGAACAAACCCCGCTTGGCAGCCTGATCTGCCGGGTATGCACCGCGCCGGAGGACAGGCCCCATATCCTGTTTGTGGCGCATATGGATGAGATCGGCATGGTGGTGACCCACATCGACGGCAACGGATTCCTGCGGGTAGGCAACTGCGGCGGCGTTGACCGCGCGACCCTGCCCGCGGCACAGGTGCAGGTACACACCAAAGACGGGATTCTGGATGGGGTGGTATGCACCATCCCACCCCATCTGAATCCGGACGAGTCGAAAATCCCGAAGATGGAGGAATTCATCATCGACGTTGGGCTGGATGCGGAAGCCGCGCGGGCGCGGATACAGCTTGGGGACCGTGCTTCGGTGCGGTCGGAGGGATGCGAGCTGCTCAACCGGCGGGTGACCTCCAAATCTCTGGATGACCGGAGCGGCTGTGCGGCGGTTATTCTCGCGGCGCGCCGCCTGGCGGACTGTGCTCCGCTGGGCTGTTCGGTTTCGGTGGTGCTCTCGACCCTTGAGGAGGTCGGCGGACAGGGGGCAAAGACCGCGGCCGCGGCGCTGCACCCGACCCACGCCATCGCAGTGGACGTGTCTTTCGGCTATACGCCCGACACCCCGAAGCATAAATGCGGGGAACTGGGGAAAGGCCCGATGATCGGGATCGCCCCGGTGTTGGATAACCGGATGTTTGAGGACCTGAAGCGCGCGGCCAAACAGCATGAAATTCCATTTCAGGTCGAGGTGATGGGCGGGGAGACCGGCACCGACGCAGACGCGGTTGCGATAGCGGGAAACGGCGTGCGCACCGGGATGGTTTCGATCCCGCTCCGGTATATGCATACGCCGGTGGAGGTGGTTGCGGCGGCGGATGTGGAGCTGACCGCCGACCTGCTTGCCGCTTATGTAATGGATACGTTTGGAGGGAATGGCTGATGGAGTATCAAACATTGAAAACCCTCTGCGGGCTTCCGGGGGTATCCGGGGCGGAGGAACCGGTCCGATATGAGATTCTTAAACAGATCGAGGGGCATTGCATCTACCGGGTCGACCCGCTGGGCAACATCCTCGCGTTCAAAAAGGGGCGTCGGGAGCCAGCGCAGCCGATGCTTTTTTCGGCGCATATGGACGAGGTCGGGCTGATCGTGACCTATATTGAGGAGAGCGGGCTTGTGCGGTTTGCGCCGGTAGGCGGCATCGACCGCCGGGTCCTGCCGGGAAAAGCGGTGAAAATTGGAGGCATACCGGGCGTGATCGGTTCCAAAGCGGTGCACCTGAAATCCGCAGAGGAAAAGGACAAGGCCCCGGCATTGGATGCGCTTTATATTGACATCGGGGCTTGCAGCCGGGAGGAAGCGGAGGAGAAGGTCGCACTAGGGGACCGGGCGGTCTTCTGCGCCCATGATTGCGAGATGGGGGATGGCTTTCTGCGGGCACGCGCACTTGACGACCGTCTGGGGTGTGCCCTGTTGATCGAGATGCTCCACGGGGAGCTGGAATACGACGCGCATTTTGCATTTACAGTGCAGGAGGAGACCGGCGCCACCGGAGCCAAGACAGCCGCGGCGCAGATTGGTGCTAAGATTGGGATTGCGGTGGAGACAACCACCGCCTGTGACCTTCCGGAGGTCCCGCCGGAAAAGACGGTCTGCGCGCTGAAAAAGGGGCCGGTCCTTTCGTTCATGGATCGGGGGACGGTCTACGACCTTGCGCTCTACCGGCAGGCGCTTGAAACCGCACAGGAGCAGGGGATTCCCTGCCAGCCTAAAGCGGGGATTTATGGTGGCAACGAGTCCCGTTCGGTGCAGGCTGCCGGAAACGGGGCGCGGGTACTGGCAGTGTCGGTCCCCTGCCGGTATCTGCACACGCCGTCCTGTGTTGCGCACCGGTCGGACGTGGAGCATACACTCGCACTGCTACAGGCGCTGAATGGCGCCTTTGGCGGATGATCCGGTTTGTCACCCCGGAATGGGAGAGCGAACTGATAAAGAATTGTGGACAATTTGGAATATTCGACTGCAAAATATACTCACAGTATCAAACTTATGGTGCACAGAGTGGGGTTGTTGACTTCTGGCTTGTGCAGGACGCACAGGGACATACAATAGGTTTGCTTTCTCGGCTGGAAGGGCGGTTCACTGCCGCTGCCAAGGGGCAGGTGGATACCGAGGAACTATCCTGGTTTTTGCAGCGAGCGGGGAGCCGGTCGGTGGAGGGGGAACAACCGTTGATCGTGCGGCTGTTTCCGGACAGGGAGCAGATTTCTGCGCCAATCCTGCGGCAGGACCGCCCGCCGGATTTGCAGGCTTCTGCTGACCGGCGGATTATCGAGGCGGAACGGTTGTCCGATGTGTTCGACCTGCTCTGTAAATCCGACCCGCAGTTCGCGAACCAGGCGGACTACACCGCCTGGCTGGCCGAGGCTTCGCATAAGGTACGGCACCGGCTGGCGCATATTTTTATACTTAAAATCAATCATTTGATAGTTTCTACTGCGAGTATCATATTTCTTTCGCCCAGACGTGCGATATTGGCAGGGGTGGCAACCCACCCCGCCCAGCGCGGGCGGGGATATGGGCGGATGGCAGTCGAACACGCCTGCCGGTACGCACACCAACAGGGACAGCAGCCGTGGGTGTTCGCGGCAAACGACGGGTTGGAAGCGTTTTATACGGGATGTGGTTTTTCGCCCGCTGGACGTTGGGCGAGAATGGAATGGGAAGGGGACAAAGGATGATCGGGCATTTTTTTGAGGTGAGCCAATCCATACAGGAGCAGGCGGAACGGGCGTTGAAGCGGTGTTCCGGGGTATTCGCGCAGATTGAGGAGATCAGCGAATACAACGCAACAAAGGTGCTTGCAGCGTTTGGGCATCAGCATGTGAGCGAAAGCCATTTTGCAGGTACCACCGGCTACGGATACGGGGACCGCGGACGGGAAACACTTGACGCGGTGGTGGCAGAAATCTTTGGCGCCGAGGATGCGCTGATCCGGCACAACTTTGTGTCAGGCACCCATGCAATCACCACTGCGTTGTTCGGGGTGCTCCGCCCGGGGGACCGGATCGTCTCGCTGACCGGCCTGCCCTATGACACCCTGCAACCGGTGCTGGGGATCGTCGAGGGCGGAAGCGGCTCGCTCAAGGAATTTGGGGTCGTGTATGAGCAGCTCGACCTGCTTGCGGACGGTTCGCCCGATTACGACGGGATTGCGCAGGCGGTTTCCAGGGCAAAGGTCGCCTATTTGCAGCGTTCACGCGGCTACTCGCTGCGGGAATCGCTTTCGATTGCTCAGATCGAGCGAATCTGTACCCTAGTGCGGCAGGCCAATCCGGACGCGATCATTATGGTGGACAACTGCTATGGGGAGTTTGTCGAGAAGCGGGAACCGACCCAGGTGGGTGCGGATTTAATCATTGGTTCTTTGATTAAGAACCCAGGCGGCGGGATTGCAAAAACCGGCGGGTACATCGCCGGTCGGGCCGACTTGATCGAGCAGTGCGCCTGCCGGCTGACTGCGCCGGGCGTGGGAAAAGAGGTTGGCTGTACATTGGGGGAGAGCCGCGGGATGTTTATGGGGCTGTTTTTCGCGCCTACGGTGGTCGAATCGGCGGTCAAGACGGCGGTGTTTGCCTCTGCACTCTTTGAGCAGTTGGGCTTTCCGGTGTATCCCCGGTTTGACCAGCCGCGCGCTGACATCATCCAGGCGGTGGAACTTGGGTCTGTCAAGCGGCTGACAGCGTTTTGTGTTGGGGTGCAAAGGGGCGCCCCTGTCGATGGATTTGTCACCCCCGAACCGTGGGACATGCCAGGATATGATAGCCAGGTGATTATGGCGGCGGGGGCGTTTACGATGGGCGCGTCGATCGAGCTCTCTGCGGACGGCCCCATGCGGGAGCCTTACGCCGCATGGATGCAGGGCGGCATCACATGGCCGAGCGGCAAAGCTGGGGTGATCCTGGCAGCGCAGTCGTTGTATGAGGCAGGGGAACTGCCGGAGAGATAAAAAGAGGGTCAGCAACGGCGTCCTCCGTTGCTGGCCCTCTTTTATTTTTGCCGTAATCAAAAGTTTGACCACCGTTGCCCCTGCCTGAAAGCCTATTCAAAATTGAAAGCTTTCCGCAGCTTTTCTCGAAAAATGCGAAACCCCGCCGTCCGCGGCGCAGTGGCCTCGAAGAGGTTCAGGAGATCACAACACTCTCGATGAGGATGTCTTCAGTGGGGGCATTTTCCTCCGAGCGAGGGGCATTTGCAATCTTTTCGACCACATCCATCCCCTCCACCACTTGGCCAAACACGGTATCCTTAAAATCATAATTAGGGATGCCTCCATATTTGACATAGCGGTTGATGACCTTCTCAGGGAATCCCCCGGCCATCATCTCTTGGAGCAGCTCATCGGGAATCATCGTGTTCTGGATAATGTAAAATTTGCTGTCGTTGGTGTCACGCAGTCCCCGATTATCCATCGCGAGCGCACCGTTGAAGTGCCAGAGGTTGAGACTGTATTCATCCGCAAACCGGGAACCAAAACTGCTCTCTCCGCCATCCCCGGTCCCCTGCGGGTCCCCTGCCGCTGCCCGAACCCCCGGAAGGACCTCGTAAAACTTGGTATGATTGTAATACCCTTTCTCCGCAAGCGCGATAAAGTTTTCGACTGCCTTAGGGGCCTCCTTCTCGTAAAGAACGGCCTTGATCTCTCCAAGGGAGGTTTTGATGGTGGCATATTTGGCATCCCCGTCCGCACCGCGAAACTGGATCAGATCAATGGAAGATTCGTCAATCTTATTATTATGAATCTCGATTTCCTGTGGAGTGACAGGCATCGGCCCCTCCACCATGGGGGTCGGGTTGGAAGAAGCCTGACTGCTTTCCACCGGTGCAGGCTTCGCTGTTCCACAAGCGGACAGACAAAGCAAAGCGGACAGCGCCGCACATAAAATAGCTGTTATCTTTCTCATCGGGTAGTTACCTCCATAATTAACCACTGGGGCAGGCATCGCCCCGCTTCCGTTGCGATGGCCAATGATACCAAACCGCTCCGTGATTGTGGTATCATAGCCGTTCCATGGCCATTATAGCATAACAGCAAGCCTTAGTCCACAGAATTGCTAAAATTCCAAACGTCTCCCTGAGATTGCCGGTAAACTGAAACGCCGCCGGTTGTCACCGACGGCGTTGTATTTTATTTTTTAGAAGCTAGCACATGGGAACTTACCATTGCCGCACTCCCAACAGAAAAACCATCCTGCTTTTGCGGCATTCCCTTTCTCAAAGATGTGGGATCTATCTGCAAGTAACATCAAATCGTACCGGCCGCTGTTACCTATACGGCAAGAATTTTTATCCGTCTTGTTGAGATAGAAGTTCCTTTCTCTGACTGCTTCGGGACTCTGCGCCTCTTCCAGACGATTTCTCCAGCTACGCGATAGATTCGCTCATTTCAGAGCTTGGTTACTACGATTGCAACCGGCCTGCCCGCTTGCCAAACAGCAACCTTTACGCTCTATTTTTCATCCCAGATGAAAGCCGGATCTTTGGCGCACAGTCCCAATGTCTTGCTGCGGGACTGTTTTGCTCATCGTACATCGGAACCACCGCCTTTCTTTTTTCTATGGCTCTATTATAGCGCAGATTCATGACAAAATCAATGGCAATTATCAACAATTATTGAGAAATTATATGTAAAATATATATATAAGAATCATTGTTGACATTTTGCAAAAGATAGATTATTATGTGTAATGTAGATTACGGAAAGAATTTACTGGAGGCGCAGCACTGAAAAACAGGCATAAGCCGCCGCAAAAGGAGAATCATGTATATGGCGGACAATGAATATGGGCCAGACCTGCTGACGCTTGTGGATGACGAAGGCCAGGAGCACGAATTTGAGATCGTCGATTCGCTCGAACACAATGGCGAACAATATGTCGCATTGGTGGCCAACTATGACGATCCGGACGAATCGCTTCAGGATGACGGCGAGCTGGTGATCCTCAAGTCGGTGATGGATGCTGGTGAAGAGTTCCTCGAAGCGCTGGAAGATGAAGCTGAGTTTGATGAGATCGCCGCGATCTTTATGGAGCGGCTGGAAGACCTGTTTGACTTCACGGAAGAGGACGAATAAGCTGACAAAAATTCCTGCTGTATGCGACAGCCTTGCCTAAAATACTCCGATAACTGTATCTAGGGAGTTTCGATTCGGTGTAGGATTGCAGACCTCCCCCCTTGGGGATGAAGGGAGCATGAGGCCGCCGAGAGAGCGTACCCACTCTGTCATACGACGGGGTTTACAGCCGGCAGGGCATCGGTACAGCGGGGATTTTGTATTTTTTAGCAGAAAATAGTGTTGGGTCCGCTCTGCTTCCCTAGATGCCTAAAATATGAACTAGGCTTTTAGCCAGGAAACAGGTTTTCAAAGCGGAAAGGGGGAGGCGGATGTTGTTTTCATCATGGCAGGACCGCTACCGGAAACGGTGGGAGCGGTTCTATATTTATGTCCGCACGACCCAGTGCTCGGTGGCGGAGTGCCGGGAGGATGCTGTTTTTTTCACGGCGCCGCCGGTGCGGGACCTGCTCGACCTTTGCGAACAACGCCCCGCTCTCGCCAACCGGCTGATAGCGGATTTGGGGGCGCATCTTGCGGAGCTGGACCCGTTCCGCGCCTGTCTGTGCGGCCTGCTGATCGGCCGGTACGGGGAGCAGGGCGCGTCCTCCTCCGATGCGGACCGCGCACTGGTGGACCGGTTCTTGGATACACTGAAAGCCTGCCTGCAAGCCGTTGAGCTGATCTGTGAGCGGCGCAGCATCTCTCCGGAAATACTGCTCGACAGGCCGGAAGCTTTCCCGGCCAACCTTTCCGCCCTTTTTGCAACCGACCCGGAACCGGCCAAGGCGGCATTCGGGATGGGTGCGCTGGCAACTGGTCTGCTTTCCCGGCTTGCGGCGAGCCGTCCGCTGCGCGACCGTCTCCAGCAGGAAAAACAGGTCATCCCATTTTGTGAAGGGTTTGGGGTGCTGTTCGATCCCGTATTTGACTGGTTGCCGGGTCTGCTCCGGATGGCGGAGGAAGGGACAGTCCTTCTGCTCTCACTTGAACAAAAGGTGGGGGCGGAGGTTGCATTCCAACAGGTGGACAGCAACTTCCTGCTCTTTACCCTTTTGCAGAACCTACTTTATCGTGAAGGGCTGCTCGAGCGGTTCGGCGCGCCCAAGTTCGTCTATGATCCCGCGCTTGATAAATGCTCCCGGCATCTGCCGCTTTCGGGCAAAGAGCGTCTCCCCGACCCGTTGGAGGACAATGCCGGCTTCGACTATTACGCTCCGTTCGCCCCGGGCACAGATGGAAAATATGACATCCTGCACCTCATATGGGGGGAGGGCAGCCCCAGTGGACTTCCCCAGCTGGACGGCAAAACGGTGCTTCTGCTCGCGCCGCTCACCCTGTCGCGCCGTTGGGGGGAGGAGTTCTTGCTTGGAAGTCATCCGCGGCTTCGTCCTGCCATCACGCTTACCCGTCTGCTGGATGATGAGGAAGCCGCTTTCTGGATAGCACGTATCCGGTCTTTGAATCCCCCAAAAGACCGGAACATCGATCGGTATTTCAAATAGGAAGCAGTTGGAATCAAAACGATGATCCCAACTGCTTCCTATTGCAATATCAAAACATTTACCTGTTTTTTAAACAACCTAGGCAGGGCTATTCAGAGACCTGATTGAGCATATGCTTATGCGGTGCAGAGACGGTCACATCGTAACAGGAGAATGCAGAGTCGAGATGCTCCTTGGAGAGCTTGGGGGTGACAAGGCTGACGAGCGGGGCGACAAACAGGGACGCCACGATCGAGATGGCGCCGGCGGTGGTGGGCGCAGTAAACGGCGCGAAGAGGTTCCAGAGATTGATGCCAATGCCGGTGACAAAGCATGCCCAGACCCCCGCGGCAGTCGCGCCCTTCCAGAACAGGCCATAGGCGAACGGACCAAGGAACGACCCGGCGAGCGCACCCCAAGAGAGGGACATCAGGGTGGTGATGAGGCTGTTTGGATTGAGGGCGAGCACAACCGAAAGCGCCACAAAGAAGATACAAAGCGCGCGGATCCAGACGAGTTGACGCTTGTGGTCCATCTCCTTGAAGAACAGCCCTTTTAGAAAATCGAGGGTAAAGGTAGAGCTGGAAGTGATAACCAGCGAAGAAAGGGTGGACATCGAAGCTGAGAGCACGAGGATCATAACCACACCGATCAGCAGGTCGGGCAGGCAGGAGCCGAGCATCTCAGGGACAATATTATCAAAGACCGGCTTGCCGCTCTCAGGTACCTGATAGTAAAGCCGTCCGAACGCACCCATGAAGTAGCTGCCACCCGCGATGACAAGGGCAAAAAAGGTGGAGATAATGGTTCCGGCCTTGATGGATTTTTCATTTTTGATCGTATAGAATTTGTGTACCATCTGGGGCAGACCGAGGGTACCGAGGCTGGTCAGCACAACCACCCCAAGCAAACCGATTGGGTCGGGGCCGAAGAACGAGACAAGCGCGCCGTTCAGTTCAGGGGCGGTCTCACTCGGAATCTGCGAAAGCTGGGCAAGCGCCGCAGAGAAGCCGCCGCGCCCGTTCAGGATCGAGACCACAACCATCGAGATGCCCACCAGCATGACGATCCCTTGGACAAGATCGTTGAGCGCAGCCGCCATGTATCCGCCGGCGACCACATAGATGCCGGTCAGAACCGCGATACCGATCACACACCATTTGAAGTCTAGGCCGAATGCCATCGCGAAGAGCCCGGAAAGCCCTTTGTAGACCGATGCGGAATAGGGCACGAGGAACACAAAGATCAGCACCGACGAGACGGTCTTGAGCGGTTCACAGCAGTAGCGTTTGGCAAAAAAGTCGGGCATGGTGGCGGATTCAAGATGCTTGGTCATAACCCGGGTGCGCCGCCCGAGCAGCACCCAGGCGAGCAGGCTGCCGATCAGCGCGTTGCCAATCCCGATCCAGGTGGCGGCAACGCCAAAATTCCAGCCGAACTGGCCCGCATAGCCGACAAATACGACCGAAGAAAAGTAAGAGGTACCATAGGCGAATGCGGTGACCCATGGGCCGACATTGCGTCCGCCGAGCACGAAGTCCCCAACGCTGGCGGCGTTTTTGCGGCAGTAGAGGCCGATAAAGATGGTCACGGCGAAGAACAGCAGGATCATCAGGATTTTTTCAAACATAAGGGATGCCTCCTTTTGGTTGGGAGGGCAAAAAACAACCGCCCCCCGGAAATTGGTTCCAGAGGACGGGGAAACCCGTGTTACCACCTCGGTTCACGGCAGCTTCACAGCCTGCCGCCTCAGCGAGTACGCGCGAAAAGGCGGATACTCCGGCGCTTTAACGGGCGCATCCCGTCACAGCCTACTGAGGGTGGACCCCGTTCGGTGTGCGGCTACCAAAGTGTATTCAGACCTGCCCGCCTGCCGCGCCTCTCATCTCCCGGCTGCTTTCTGTGGGGCGGAAGAGGTCCTACTTTTCTCTGGTCACTGCTTTTGGAGTTTAAAGGGATGATGTTATTTTAACAGATAAAAGCGATAAAGTCAAGGCTTTTTTGTCTGCCCCTGTTTGGTTGTTTTCCAACTGTATTGACGCTCCCACTCCCGCTTAACTTGCTGTTTGAGGCCGTATCCAAACGGCGGGGATTCTCATCATTTTTTACTCCGCTCCCATGCGAAAAATCCGTCTGTTTCTCTATTTTCAAACAAGCCCTAAACCAAAAGTTTCGCCAGCCTTTGCTCCGGCCCAAGAGCCGCCTTCGGCGGTTGGCCTCTGCACGCCGATCTACGCGCTAAGTGCCGCCTTCGGCGGTTGCGCTCCGAAACGCTCGCTGCGGCTCGCAGTGCGGGGGCAGTCAAAGGCTGCGGGGTCGAGGGGCAAAGCCCCCGCAGCAGGGGAGGAAGTTTTCCTCCGCGAACTCCCAGTCGACCAGCTGCCACCAGCCGTCCAGATAAGCTTCTCGCCGGTTTTGGTAACCCAGATAATAGGCATGTTCCCAGACATCGGCGCAGAGGACCGGCCGCAACCCGCGGGAGAGGGGCGTCTCTTGATTAGGGGTGGAAAGGACGCAGATTCCTCCATCCGGACAGACGGCAAGCCAGGCCCAGCCCGACCCGAACTGGCTGAGGGCGGTCTGGGTAAAGACATCGCGGAACCGCTCAAACGACCCATAACACCGGTCGATCGCCTGCGCCAACCGCCCAATCGGGGCGGCCGATTTTGGGCATCCGGTCATACCGTCAAAATAAAGCTCATGGGAATAGACGCCGCCTGCATTCCGGCAGACCGCCGTACGAATCGGTGCAGGGATCATGCCGGGATAGAGCAGGAACTGTTCCAGCGTGCGGCAGTGAAGCTGCGGGCAGTTTTCGAGGGCTTTGTTGAGATTTTTCACGTAGGCTGCTTGGTGCCTGTCATGGTGGATCGTGACCGTCTCCGGGTCCAGATAGGGGACAAGGGCGTCACAGGTATAGGGCAGCGGCGCAAGCGAAAACGGATAATGATTCATCGTGCGCCTACCTTTCCACCAGCTTGATATAGCGGCTGTCCGCATAGCCAACATTGCCGTAATAGTTGACGACATACCAGCCCTGCCACTCCCCAAGGACAGTGATGGGGTTTTCATCCCATGCGCGGGCAATCACCCGGGAAAGGGTGCTGGGGCGGGAGCGGATATTCAGCCATCCGCTCTGCACATCAACTACCCCGCGGTAGGCGGGCTGCGCGGGCACGAACGGGATGCCGAAATATTCGGTCAGCGAGAGGACGACGTTCTGTGCGATCTTGGGAATATTGGTGCGGATCCAGTCGGCATCCTCCGGATTGTCGTGGTAGGCGAACTCAATCAGGACAGCCGGCGCGCGGGTTTTGGTCACCTCGCCCAGACGGGTCGTGGTCAGGGCCCGAACCTGGTCGGGAATGGGATAGATATCCCGCAGATTGTCTGCGATGATCTCTGCTGCGCGTTTCCCCTGCATGCTCATCGGCGCATAATAAACTTCGGTACCGCGCCGCTGGCCCGCTTCATCCTCGGGAGCGGCATTGGAGTGCAGCGCGAGATGCAGGTCGTAGTTGCCCTGATTCGACTGGACAATCGAGCTGGCCGCAGTCATATCCGGCGTGTTCCGGACATACCGGATTCCGCTGGAATTGAGGAACGGAACCATTGCATCAGCGATTAGGTTCATGTAATACTCTTCGTTTCCCCCGTTGACATAGGGGTTCCATTCTTGTGTGCTGGGGCTTAAGTAGATGAGTGGCATAGGTGATCCCTCCTGTATGTTCCGGGCTTGCTTGAAACGAGGGAAAGCGCCATTTTCAAACATTCCCTGCTGTTTCAACCTATGCGAAACCGGAGGAATCGGTGCGCTCCGCAGCGAAGCGTCTCGGAGCGCACCCGAAGAAGGCGGTTCTTAGCGCGGAGATTCGGGTTCCCCGTCCAGCAGCTTGTCGATAGGATCGACAAGCTGAATAGGTTCTAAGCGGGGAAAAGGTAGCGGTCCTCCGCGACTGTTCCATCAACAATTCGGATCAGATGCTGTGCAGTTTGGGCAATCCGGTCGTCATGTGTGATGAGGATGACCGTCCGCCCTTCCGCGTGCAGTGCCCGCAGGATTCCCATGACCTCCGCGCCTGAACCGGAATCGAGGTTCCCGGTGGGCTCGTCGGCGAGCAGGATCGGCGGACGCGCGGCGATAGCGCGGGCAATCGCGACCCGCTGCTGTTGTCCGCCCGAAAGCTGACCGGGACGATGGCGGAGCCGGTTGCCGATGCCCACCTGTTCCAGAGCCGAACGGGCGAGTTCCCGCCGCTGCCGTGTCGGGATACCCCGGTAGATCAGGGGAAGCTCGACATTTTCGAGGGCATTCAGGCTGGGAATCAGATTAAAGCCCTGGAAGATGAACCCGATCCGGCGGTTGCGGATCCGGGCGAGGGCGGTTTCCGGGATGTGGGCGACATCTTCCCCGTCCAGCAGGTATTCCCCACTGTCGGGCAGGTCGAGACAGCCAAGCATGTTCATCAGGGTGGATTTCCCTGATCCAGACTGCCCAACGATCGTAACAAATTCGCCCGCTTCGACACGGAGTGAGACACCGCCGAGCGCATGGACCTCTTCGGCCCCGGTACGGTAGATTTTAGACAAATTTCGAATATCGACCAAAGGCATAGACATCCCTCCACAGCTAGTTTGTGCAGAAAAACCGGCGGCATTCCATACAGAATGCCGCCGGTTACCATATAGGATGCGAATTCAGTTATGAAAGGCCCATTCAGCCCGTTGATTGCATCAACAAGCTGCCGGACGTGGAATCCGGGTCACAGGATTCGCTCACGAGGATCACATACCCGTAAGGGACGAGCAGGTTGCCGTCCAAGCCGCCGAACAACACCCGCGTGGAACGCTCGAACTCACCCGGCAGCGGGATCGAAACCGGACGGTGGGTACGGTTGACCGCGACATAAAACGTGTTGTCCCCGCAGTCGCGGACAAACGAAACTGCGTCCTGCGTAAAAGAGACGGCCCGGTAGCCGCCGGACGAAAGCGCCGGATATTCGGTCCGGATTTTCCCCAGCGTACGGAAGGTCTCGATCAACTCCTTATCCTCCTGCCCCCAAGGATAACAGGTACGGTTGAACGGGTCCTTATAGCCGTATAACCCGGCTTCATCCCCGTAGTAAAGGCAGGGGATGCCCGGCAGCATATACTGGATCACCGAAGCGAGCCGGAACAGTTTTTTACCGAGGTCATACTGCCACTCGTTCAGGGTGTTGTTGTGCCCCTGCCAGATCCGGTCGTTGCGCCCGGTCGGCTCCCCGCCGAGCACAGTGATTGCCCGTTCGACGTCATGGGTGGAAAGCGAGGTCATCAGCACGTCGAGCACCGGTTTGGGGTAGTGTTCGAGGATGCTCAGGATCGTGTGGTGGAGGTGGTTGCTGTCGCCGTTGCGGATATAATTGAGGATTGCATCCCGGAACGGGTAGTTCATAACCGAATCCAGCTGCCGCCCGAGCAGATACCGCCGCCGCACGCCATAGGCCGATTTGTTGCTTGCGTCCTCCCAGACCTCCCCGATCACCGCTGCATTCGGATCAAAGCCCTTGATGCTGGCGCAGATTTTATCGAGGAACTCATCCGGGAGCTCATCCGCGACATCCAGACGGTAACCGGAAATGCCCATCCTGAGCCACCGGCGCAGAACGCCGTTCTCCCCGCAGATAAACTCGCTGTAGGAAGGGTCGCGCTCATTGAGGTTTGGCAGCGTCTCGAACCCCCACCAGGAGTTGTACTGGGGCCACTGGGTAAACTCATACCAGCTGCGGTAGGGGCTGTTGTAGTCGTTGTACGCGCCGCCGTCCCCATAGCGGCGGTTGCGGTTGAAGTAGATGCTGTCGCTGCCGGTGTGGTTGAACACGCCATCGATGATAACCGCAATCCCCATCTTTTTGGCTTCGGCGCAGAGGGTTTGCAGGTCCTCCTCATTGCCGAGCAGCGGGTCGATCTTTTCAAAATCGGCGGTGTTGTACCGGTGGTTGGAGTGGGCCTCAAAGATTGGGTTGAGGTAAAGGCAGGTCACGCCCAGCGACCGCAGATAGGGTAGCTTCTCGGTGATCCCCGCGAGGTCGCCGCCAAAATAGTCCGAGTTGGTGACCTCCCCATTCTGATTGGGAAGATATTCAGGTAGCTCATACCAGTTCTGATGCAGCCACCGGTCAGAGGGGACGTTCTGCTTCTCCTTGCCGGATTTGTAGAACCGGTCGGGGAAGATCTGGTACATCACCCCGGATTTCAGGAAATCAGGGGTTTTGAGGTTCTGGTCGTAGACGGTGAGCTGCCACATGTCGTCCCCATGCAGGGCGAGACGCCCAAACCCATCCGGGTCCCGGATGATCCGCGCCTGCCCGTTCATCCCGGAGACTTCAAACCGGTAGAAATAGAGCTGCGGCTCCGGGGACTTGAAATCACAGCGGTAGGTGTTGACCACCCCGTCGCTTCCTGAGAAGACCATCGGGACCCGCTCAGGGCAATCCCACTGGTCCGCCTTGAACATCAGCAGGCAGGGGGAGTGCAGCTGGGCGGAGATAGGCAGAAAAACGCGGAAGGTGATCGTCTCGTCGGTCGGGACCGCTCCAAACGGGGTTTTGCATCTGAGGTCTCGGCTATCAAACATGGATGGAAGCAAATCATCAGCTCCTTTGTAGAGAAAGCGCCCACCCGGGAGGGAGGGCGTGTGGAAACCGGCGGCGGGATTGCCCGCCGCCGGACATTTTTACAGATGCCAGATTTCACGCATATAGTCCTGAATCGCGCGGTCGGCACAGAAGAACCCGGAATTCGCAATATTGTAAAGCGACATCCGCTGCCATGCCTGGGTGTCGGTATAGATCGCTGCGGCGCGCTCCTGCATATTGCGGTAGGAATCGAAGTCGGCCAGTACCATATAGGGGTCGTCATACCGCAGGGAGTTTGCAATATTGGGGAACTGCTGCCCGCTGAACCCGGTTGTGAGCATATCGATTGCCCGGCGGATATCATAGTTATTCTGGTAATAGATGTTCGGATTATACCCGTTCTGTTTCATGCGGGACGCTTCCGACGGGGTCAGGCCAAAGATCAGGATATTATCCTTGCCCACACAGTCGCCAATTTCGACGTTTGCACCGTCAAGGGTGCCGAGGGTGATCGCGCCGTTGAGCATCAGCTTCATGTTGCCGGTGCCGCTCGCTTCGGTGCCTGCCAGCGAGATCTGCTCCGAGATCTCAGATGCGGGCATCAGCAGCTCTGAAATGGTGACGCAGTAGTTCTCCAGGAACACGATCCGCAGCTTGTCGCGCACCGCCGGGTCTGCCTCGATGACATCGCGAAGGGTGCAGATAAACTTGATGATCTGTTTGGCCAGGAAGTAGCCCGGGGCAGCCTTGGCGCCGAAAATATAGGTTCTGGGGACGAAATCGGCGTTCGGATGGTCCTTCAGCCAGAGGTACTGATGGAGGATATGCAGCGCATTGAGGTGCTGCCGCTTGTATTCGTGCAGCCGCTTGACCTGCACGTCAAAGATCGAATCGGTATTCAGGGTGATGCCGGTGGTGTCGAGCACATACTTGGCCAGCCGCTGCTTGTTTTCGAGCTTGATGGCGGCGAGCTTCTCGAGCACCGATTTGTCGGAGGCGTATTGCTCGAACTTCTTGAGTTGGGACATATCATGCAGCCAATCCCTGCCGATCGTCTCATAGAGCAGGTTGGTCAGGCCGGGGTTGGACTGGTAGAGCCACCGGCGGGAGGAGATGCCGTTGGTGACGTTTTTGAATTTGTAGGGGGTGAGCTGGTAGTAGTCGTGGAATACGCTATCCTTGATGATCTGCGAATGCAGCTTGGATACGCCGTTGACGCTGTGAGACGCGATTACCGACAGGTTGGCCATCCGCACCTGGAAATCATAGATGATACGCATCCGGTCGATATCGTATTGGTCATAGGATTTCTGATGCAGGTCCTCGCAGAACCGGCGGTCGATCTCGCAGACAATCTGGTAAATTCTGGGGAGCAGGTTGCGGAAGATGTCCTCGTTCCATTTCTCGAGCGCCTCAGGCATGACCGTATGGTTGGTGTAGGCAAAGGTGCGGGTGACAACGTCCCACGCCTCATCCCAGCTGAACCCGCAGTCATCGAGCAGCACCCGCATCAGCTCGGGGACTGCAAGCGCGGGATGGGTGTCGTTGATCTGGATGGCATTTTTTGCGCCCAGATTGTCGAGGGTGCCGTAAAGGGTGATATGACGGCGGATGATGTCCGAAATCGAAGCCGCCACCAGGAAATACTGCTGTTTCAGGCGGAGCATCTTGCCTTCCATATGGTTATCGTTCGGGTAGAGCACCTTGGAGATCGCCTCGGCCGCAGAAGCCGCACCCATCGCATTGATATAGTCGCCGCGGTTGAACGATTCCATGTCAAAGCCCGGGCTTTGGGCTTTCCAGAGGCGCAGAATCGCCACGCCCTCGCCCTGGAAGCCGGGGACGTACATGTCATACGGGACCGCATAGATCGTTTGGTAGTCCACATGGTTGATCGTGTGGTGGCCGTCCTGCCAGCCCTCCTCGATCCGCCCGCCGAAATGCACCGGGACCGTCCGGTCGGGCTTGCTGGTCAGCCAGACCGAGCCGCCCGGGAGCCAGTAATCCGGGGTTTCGGTCTGCCAGCCGTCGATGATCCGCTGCTTGAAGATGCCAAATTCGTAGAGGATTGAGTAGCCCATTGCGGAGAGGTTCTGGGTGGCCATCGCGTCGAGGTAGCAGGCCGCCAGGCGTCCCAGGCCGCCGTTGCCGAGGCCGGCGTCCGGCTCCAGCTCGAACATCTGCTCAATGTCTACATCCAGTTCCTTGAGGGCTTCAGCCATCTCGTCCTGGATGCCGAGGTTATAAAGGCTGTTTTTGAGCGAGCGCCCCATCAGGAACTCCATGCTCATATAGTAGACTTTTTTGGTGGCAACTGAGTTGGCGTGCGCATTGAATACCTTATACCGTTCGGTGAGAATCCGGCGGATCACCCGGCAGACCGCTTCATAATAAGCGTCATCGGACGCAAGCTCCGGTTCGATAAGCATCTCGTTCTTGATTGTGTCGAGAATCAGCTTTTTCAGAGTGGAAGCGCTGTACTGGTCTTTCGTTTCCATTTTCGTAGCCTCCTGTCAATTCGAGGGTTTCTTTTGCACAAAATCAGGCAATAGATATATTATACTGCAAAAATGCAAAGCTTGCAAGTATCGTTCTGGTAAAAAACGGCTATTTCCGCGGATTTGTGGGTCGTTTTTTCTGAGGCCATCCACAAAGAAAGATGAAAATTTTAAGAAGCCCTCTTTTTTCATGCAGAAAAATGTATTATAATGGGGGAAAAGGGGGAGGAGCGCGCAAGCTCCGGTGAGCACAGGGTAAAAAGAGCAATGGAGGAACAAACAGGATGAATGGGATCAACAGCGTAAAAATCACCGTCAACGGGGTGCATTACACAATCAATACCGTAGAGCCAGAGGAGTATGTGCAGAAGCTGGCGGATGAGCTGAACGGCGCGGTCAGCGAGATACGCGATAAGAACAGCACGATCTCGTTCAATGACATCATGGTGCTCTGCGCGATCAACTATATCGACGCCTACAAGCGCAGCGAGGAGAACGCCGACCGGATGCGCACCCAGATTTCCGAATATCTCGAGGACGCGGCCAAGGCGCGGATCGAGCTGGACGAGGTCAAGCGGGAGAACGCGCATCTGCGCCGCCAGCTCAGCGGCAAGGAGACCAAGGGCCAGATCAAGGACCTGAACGCATGAGCCGGATCGAGATCCTCGCCCCGGCGGGGAGTCCGGAGAGCCTGCGCGCGGCAGCAGCCTGTGGCGCGGACGCGGTCTATCTGGGGATCGACGTGCTCAACGCCCGGCGCAATGCGGCCAACTTTACCCGGGAGACCCTTGCGGAAACGGTCCGATACTGCCACATCCGAGGTCTGAAGGTCTATCTAACGCTGAATATCCTCCTGCTGGAACAGGAGCTGCCCACCTTGGCAGAGGTTGCCCGCACCGCCTGTGAAGCCGGTGTGGACGCGGCGATCGTTCAGGACTTGGGTGTAGCCGCGTTTTTGCGGCGCTGCTGCCCCGGGCTGCGGCTCAACGCATCCACCCAGATGGCAGTCCACAACCCGGAGGGCGCCCGGCGGCTGGAACAGCTGGGGTTTTCACGGGTGGTGCTCGCCCGCGAATGCTCCCAGCAGGAGATCGAGAAGATCGTCCGCGCCACCCCTTTGGAGGTCGAGGTATTTATCCACGGGGCGCTCTGTATGTGCGTTTCGGGGCAGTGCTACCTCTCCTCGGTGCTGGGACAGCGCAGCGGCAACCGCGGGCTCTGTGCCCAGCCCTGCCGCCTCGGGTTCGAGACCCGCGCATCCAGCCACGCGCTTTCGCTCAAGGATATGAGCCTGATCAGCCGGATCGGCGAATTGCAGGCGATGGGGGTACATTCGGTCAAGATTGAGGGGCGGATGAAACGCCCAGAGTATGTCGCGGCAGCGGTCACCGCCTGCCGGGATGCGCTCGAAGGGCGGCCGGTTGATCTCGAGGGATTGCAATCGGTATTTTCCAGAAGCGGATTTACGGATGATTATTACACGGGCGAGCGAACCCTCGATATGTTTGGCATCCGGGGCAAGGAGGACGTGACCGCCGCGGCCGGTGTGCTCGGGCGGCTCGAGAACCTCTACACCGATCCCCGCAAGCAGGTGCAGAAGGTGGGGATTGCGTTTGACTTCACCATGCAGGCAGGGGAGTCCTCGGCCCTTTCGGTGTCCGACTGCGACGGGAATACCGTCCGCGTGGAGGGGGAACCCCCACAGGCAGCCCTCAATAAGCCGACCAGCCCCGAGCGGGCGGAGGCCAGCCTGTCTAAAACGGGCGGCACCCCTTACCGGGTGGAGCGGATCGCCTGCTCGATTGGGTCAGGGTTGATGCTGCCCGCTGCCGCAGTCAATGCGCTCCGCCGGGAGGCGCTCTCCCGCCTGGACGAACTGCGCGGCCGGGCGAGGATGATCCCGTTTGACCCATCGGGCATCAGGACGCCCCCCCTTCCGGAGGCCCCGATCCCCGATACTCCGGTCCTGCGCCTCCGGCTCAACCGGAAGGAACAGCTTTCGGAGCCACTTTGGCGAAAGGCTGGGCTGGTCACTCTGCCGGTGCCCGAGTTGGTCGCGCTGTTCCGGACGGGGCAGGTGCCGGAGGAACTGGTGGACAGGCTCTGTGCTGGGCTGCCGCATATCCTCTTTGAGGGGCAGGACACACTCTGTAGTCAGCTGGTTGAGCTGCGGGAATACGGGGTGGGCCATGCCGGGGTAGGCAATCTGGGAAGCCTGGAGATCGCATCCGGATATGGGTTCACCCTGCATGGGGAGGCGTTCTTCAACGCCACCAATTCGGAGGCGGTCGCCGCGTTCGCCCGGATGGGGCTTGCCGATTTGGAGCTTTCGTTCGAGCTGAGCCTTGACGCGGCCAAACGGCTGCGGCATCCGGTTCCGCTGGGGCTGACCGCCTATGGAAGATTGCCGCTGATGACCGTCCGAAACTGCCCGGTGCGGGTTTCCGCTGGATGCAGACGGTGCGGGGAGGGTGAAAATTACATCACCGACCGCAAGGGAAACCGTTTGTATACCTCCTGTGCCTACGGGATGACCGAGCTTTACAATCCGGTGCCGCTTTACATGGGCGACCGGATGGACGAGCTGCGCGGGCTGGGGTTTTATACCCTCCGGTTCACCACCGAGGACGCAGCAGAATGTCTGCGGGTGCTCGAGGGATACCGCACCGGAGCGGCTTATACCGGGAAGTTTACCCGGGGCCTGCTCTACAAGACCATTTTATAGGGGACACTAGGGGCTATTTGAAAAATCGAAACGACCGTCTTTTTCTACAAGAAACGGCATCTGCTGCGTCAAAAATGCTCGGAATACACAAAGTATTCCTGCGCTTTTCTCCTTGCAGCTGCTCATCTCTTGCGAAAAATCCGTCCATTTCTCTATTTTCAAACAAGCCCTACACGAATGGATTTGAACAGAATTGAAGGAGACAGAAAAAAGTGATGCACTATCCAGGGAATCTAAAACTGGTACGCCTGCGGCCCACGTCGCGGCTTCCATCGCCGGCGACCGAGGGAAGCGCAGGCTACGACCTATATGCCGACCTCGACACACCCGCGGTGATCCATCCCGGACAGACGGTAGCCATCCCGACCGGACTTTCGATGCAGATCGAACCCGGGTTTGCGGGGTTTGTGTTTGCCCGGAGCGGGCTGGGGGTGCGGCATGGGATCGTGCCCGCCAACTGTGTTGGGGTGATCGACAGCGACTACCGCGGAGAGGTCCTTGTCGCACTGTACAACCATGCGGAACAGTCGTTTACCGTCCAGCCGGGCGACCGGATGGCGCAGCTGGTGCTGCTGCCGGTTGCGCTTCCGGCGGTGGAGGAATGCCGGGCGCTGGAAGAGAGCGCCCGCGGCAGCGGTGGGTTCGGCTCCACCGGAAGATGAACAGAGGGGGCGTTTGAAATTGAGAAAGATGCTTCTGTTTGGGTTTTATCTTGTGGCAGCGGTGGTGGTAGGCGCACTGCTGGCTGCGGCTGCAACACAGGTGCCGGCGCTGGCGTGGCTTGCGTTCGGCAAAAGCATCGGGCTTTCGGTCGAAAACCCGATGGTGATCGACCTTTCGGTCATTAAGATCGCGTTTGGATTTGAGGTCGGGATTACGGTGGCACATCTGCTCTGCCTGATTGCTGCCTTTTTCGGCTATAGATATACGGTCAAGGCGATGGGGTGGGTTCAGCATGAAGACAATGAGCAATAGACGGATTATACTCGCTTCCCAGTCCCCCCGCCGCAAAGAGTTGATGGGCCTGCTGTTCCCACAGTTTGAGGTGCGGGTCCCGGACGTGGATGAAACCCGGCCCGAAGGGGCTTCGCTGGGGCGGGCGGTTGAGCTGCTCGCCCTGCGCAAGGGGCAGGCGGTTGCCCAGGTTGAGCCGGATGCGCTGGTCATTGCGGCGGATACCCTCGTTACGCTGGACTCGCTGGTCTTGGGAAAGCCGTCCGGCAGGGAGGATGCGGCAAGGATGCTCCGCCTGCTTTCAGGGCGGGTACATCAGGTCTATACCGGGGTTGCACTGCTCGAAGGGGCGCGGGTCAAGCGGTTCCATTGCGTCACCGACGTGGAGTTTTCCCCGCTCACCGAGGAGGAAATCCGCTGGTATCTTTCGACCGGGGAGCCGTTCGATAAGGCGGGCGCTTATGGCATTCAGGGATACGGCGCGCGGTTTATCCGGGGAATCCGGGAGGACTTTTTCAACGTTATGGGATTGCCGGTCAACGAGTTATACCGCCAAATTATGCAATTTACCAAATAAAAATGGTCGAAACTTCGGGAATATTAACATTTCACCGGTTGTTCTATCGCGCGGGAAAAGGTATAATATCTGCATGGCAGACAGGGCGGACGGGTTCTGCCCAGCGAATGGCTGCACCGAGACAAATTGAGGCTGTGTTTTGAGATATGGCCCATGCGCTTGGAAAGACGTTGTGTTTTTTGGGGCGGCGGGCACAGGCGGAAAGCGGCCTGTCGATTAAGAAATCCGGAGCAGGGCCGCTGCAAGCGGTTGCCTGCGGCGGGGCTGCCGCAGGCTTGGGCGGGACCGGAGCGGTTCTTCCCAACTGGCTTGGTGATAAGAATTAAAAGGGGATTGGAGCGATGTTTGGTTTGTTTACAAAGGATATTGGAATCGACCTGGGGACAGCGAATACCCTGGTTTTCCGGAAAGGCAAAGGGATTATCATGCGGGAGCCGTCGGTTGTGGCGGTGGATACCCGTACGGATACCGTCCGTTATGTTGGCCAGGAGGCCAAAGAGGTCATTGGACGTACGCCCGGCAGCATTGTCGCGGTGCGCCCGCTCAAGGACGGTGTCATCGCTGACTTCGATATCACCGCCTCCATGCTCCAGATTTTTATCAAGCGGGTGTTCAACAATTCGATCTTTGCCCGCCCGCGGGTGATTATCTGCATCCCCTCCGGGGTCACCGAGGTCGAACGGCGGGCGGTGCGTGAAGCGGCGTTCAAGGCCGGCGCGAAGCACGTCTGGATTATCGAGGAGCCGATGGCTGCGGCGATTGGGGCGGGGCTTCCGGTTGCCGAGGCGAGCGGGAGCATGGTCGTTGATATCGGCGGCGGCACCAGCGAAGTCGCGGTGATCTCGCTGGGCGGCATCGTTGCGGCCCGTTCGGTCCGCATCGGCGGCGACGCGCTCGATTCCGCCATCATCCAGTATGTCAAGCGCAAGTACAACCTGCTGATCGGTGAGCGTACGGCCGAGGACATCAAAGTGCAGATCGGCTCGGCATTCCCGTTTGAGGGGGAGGCGAGCATGAACATCAAGGGGCGTGACCTGGGGGATGGCCTGCCCAAGAACATCATGATTACCTCGGAGGAAATCCGGGAGGCGCTTGCAGACCCGCTGGCGCTCGTGATGGAGGCGATTCGGATCACCCTCGAGCGCACTCCGCCTGAGCTTTCGGCGGACATCATCGACCATGGCATTACCCTGACTGGCGGCGGCGCTCTGCTGCGCGGCCTGGACAAGCTGATCGAGAAAGAGACCGGGATGCCGGTCTATATCGGTGAGGACCCGCTCGATTGTGTAGCCAAGGGTACCGGCAAGGTGCTTGAAAGCATTGAGCAGCTCCATGAGCTGCTTTCGGAGGGTTCCCCGAACTATTGAGAGTGGGGGAAGGGGCCGTCTTGTTGCTGGTTGCTGGGGCAAGCAGCGGGGGCTCCGCCCCTCGACCCCGCGATTTTTTGAAAAAATCGAGTAAAACTTTCGGTTTAAGGAAAAAAGCCGCTCCCAGCTTGCCGGGGTGGGGCCTACGGGGAGGGGGCGCTGCCCCCTAACCCGTAAGACAGCCCGCAGGGGCGTCGCGCGAAGCGCGCTTCGGGCCGCAGGCCCGAGAAGCCCCGAGGAGGGCGCTCTGCGCCCAGACGTTTGGTCTGGGGCCAAACGTCCTGCTGTCCCTTGACCCTGCGATTTTTTACTCCGGCCTAAGAGCCGACGCTGCGCGTCAGTTGACCTATGTACGCCGCGGCGGCAGTGAAAAAAATCGAGTAAAACTTTTTGGGTTAAGGAAAAAAGTCGGCCCCAGCTTGCCGGGGTGGGGCCTACGGGGAGGGGGCGCTGCCCCCTAACCCGTAAGACAGCCCGCAGGGGCGTCGCGCGAAGCGCGCTTCGGGCCGTAGGCCCGAGAAGCCCCGAGGAGGGCGCTCTGCGCCCAGACGTTTGGTCTGGGGCCAAACGTCCTGCTGTCCCTTGACCCTGCAATTTTTCGAGAAAATAGGCTCTAAAAGCTGCTCCCTTCGGCAGTAGAAAATCGGGGAAAGGTTCGTCGTTTTGGAAGATTTCTTTAAGAGTATCAGATTTAAAATATTGCTCGGCGTGCTGATCCTGTTGGTATTTTTTATGCTGCGGGCCGCATGGACGGGCGGCGTTGCGCCGGTTCTCCCGCAGGTGGCGGGGGTGGTCGTTACGCCGCTGCAAAGGGTATCCTCCTCGATTTCCAGGATAGCGGGGGATTATTTTGTGCGCTATATTGAAGCGTGGCAGACCGCCGAGGAGAACGAACGGCTGCAAACCGAGGTCAATGAGCTGCGCCAGCAGTTGGTCGAACTCGAGAACTACCGCGAGGAGAATGAAAATCTGAAAGGATTCCTCGAGATCAAAGAGCGCAACCCGGATTTTGAGTTTGAGCCTGCTTCGGTCACTGCCCGCGACCCAAACGACCGGTTCTACTCATTCACAATCGATAAGGGGACGCTTGACGGCGTTTCCCCAAACGACACCGTCCTCACCGCCGCTGGGCTGGTCGGGCGGGTCAAAGAGGTGGGGCTGAACTGGGCCAAGGTGCTGACCATCCTTGACCCATCGGTCAACGTGGGCGCTTACGATAACCGTACCCGCGATACCGGCATCGTGACCGGCGCGGTTGACCTTGCGGGGCTGGGCAGATGTAAGCTGGCCTACCTCCAGCGGGAGAGCGGCGCAAATGCGGGGGACCTTGTGGTCACAAGCGGGGGGAGCATCTTCCCACAGGACATCGTAATCGGCAGGATTGCCGAGATCGCCTACGAAAAGGGGGAAATTTCCCTTTTCGCGGTCATCGAACCGGCGGCTGATATCCGTTCGCTCACCAGCGTCATGGTCATCAAATCGTTCGCCGGGCAGGAGGTCCCCGCTGATGACGAATAAAAAGCCGATCTATGCCGCAAAATACTGTTCGTATATTGTGTTTATCATCATCCTTTTTGTATTGCAGACGACCCCAGGATTTTTGACCGTCATGGACGTGAAGCCCAATTTTGTTATCCCCGCAGCGGTCTGTATCGCTATGCGGGAAGGGGAGTTCCTTGGGGGCCTTTATGGGGCATTTGTCGGGATTCTTTGTGACCTTGGAGGGTTCAACCTCTTTGGATTGAACGCAATTCTATTGCTGATTGCAGGGGTGGCATGCGGCCTGCTTACGATCTATCTGCTCCGGCCCGGGCTGTTCAATTTCCTCATGCTGCTTGCCGCAGTGCTGCTCACACGCAGCCTGCTCGACTATCTACTCAACTTCCTGATGTGGGGATACGAAAACGTTTGGATGGTGTTGGCCTATCGGATTTTGCCTGGTGTCGCCTATTCGTTGGTGGCCGCACCGCTGGTTTATTTGTTTTATGAGAGGCTCTACCGCTTTTTCCAACAAAAGCTAGAAGGTTAGGATTTGTTTGAAAATAGAGGAAAAGACAGAGATTTTGAATTTTCAAACAGCCCCTAGCGCGGGGTCTACAGAGGGGGGCGCTGCCCGATTGCCCCCGCTGCCGGAAGAAAGGAGTTGCCCATGCACCTGAAAGCGCCCGCCGTACGCCTTGCCATTCTCGGCGCGGCGGTTGTCCTGGTTTTGCTGCTCTATTCCCTGCGGCTGATGCAGATGCAGGTGGTTGAGGGGGAGATGTATGCCCAGATGATCGACGAGGGGTGGTCCTCCACCCAGACGATCAAGGCGGCGCGTGGGGAGATCATCGACCGCAACGGGCGTCCGCTCGCCATGAACACGATCGGGCGGGACGTGGTGATCGACCGCGCGTTCCTCGTCCCGGGCAGTACCAACGAGGTGGTGCTCAAGCTGATCCGGATCATGGAGGAGGCGGACGAGGGCTGGATCGATAACCTGCCGCTGACCCGTCAGCCGCCGTTCCGTTTCTATGAGGGGGAAAGTTATGCATCTGCAATCTCAAGCCTCAAACGTGCCCTTGGGCTGAACGAAAACGCGACCCCGGATGACGTGGTTTACTGGCTGAAAGACCGGTATGATTTGGAATCGTACGGGAGCGAGGAGAACCCGATTCCCTATACCGATGAGGAGTTCCGCAAGATTGCAGGGGTGCGGTACGAGATGGAGCGGACCAACTTCAACTATAACAACCCCTATACGTTTGCGACCAATATCAAGATCGAGACGGTCCCCAAGATCAAGGAGCGCAGTTTTGACATCCCCGGAGTCGATGTTAAGGAGAGCACGATCCGCCAATATGTCAGCGGTGACGTTGCGCCGCATATTATCGGGCAGATTGGTAAAATCTATAAAGAACAGTGGGACGAGGCGATCAAGGACGGCGCCGAGCTGGTCAACGGCGTGACCTATGCCGAGATCGACGGGCGCAAGTACGCGATGAACGACGTGATTGGCAACTCGGGTGCGGAGCAGGCGTTTGAATATTACCTCAAGGGGGAGGACGGCGAGCGCCAGGTCCTGCTCAACGCACAGAACCAGGTGGTGGATGTGGTTGACACCAAGGAGGCGGTGCCGGGCAATACAGTGGTGCTGACGATCGATTCCCAGCTTCAGAAGGTCGCGCAGGATTCACTCGAGCGCAAGATTCTCTCGATGCAGGCGGACCTAATCACCTATCCAGAGGGCGAAGGCCATGAGGCGGACGCGGGCGCGGTTGCGGTGATCGATGTCAAGACCGGCGAACCGCTCGTGCTGGCAAGCTACCCCTCCTACAACCTGCAAAATTTTCAAAAAGACTATACCGCGTTGGCGCAGTCCAAGCCGCCCCGTCTGCTCAATCGTGCGCTCGACGGGCAATATACCCCCGGCTCGATCTTCAAACCGGTGATTGCGCTCGCCGGACTGAATGAGGAGGTCATTTCCCCGTCCAGCGAAGTTTATTGCGGGCAGATTTACACCCGTTTCCGGGACTACCAGCCCCGCTGCCTCGACCTGCATGGGCATATCAATGTGATCGACGCGCTGCGGTGGTCTTGCAATATCTTTTTCTACGATACCGGCTGGGAGCTGGGGATCGAGAAGATCGTCGAATACGCCAACCTGCTTGGCCTTGGGTTACCAACTGGAATAGAATTGCAAGAATATACCGGCCGTATTTCATCTCCGGAGTTGAAAGCCCAGATTCATCAGCTGGGCGACCGGGAATGGCAGCCGGGCGACGTGCTTCAGACCTCGATCGGGCAGATGGATACCCTGCTCTCTCCCCTTCAGCTTGCCAACTATGCGGCAACCCTCGCGAACAACGGCAAACGGATGGAGGTTTCGATTTTAAAATCGGTGCGGTCCTATACGTTTGACGAGGTGATCTATGAGCACGAGCCGAAGGTGGCCGAGACGATCGAAGCGGACGCCGCGTTCGCAACCATCCGGGAAGGGATGGTTGCGGCTTCCCGGATCGGTACCGCGCGGAGCATCTTTGGAGAGGGCCTTTACGAGCTCACGGTGGCCTCTAAAACCGGTACGCCGGAGACCGCCGCATATCCCAACTCGACCTTCATCGCCTATGCCCCCGCTGACGATCCGGAGATTGCGGTCTGTGTGATTATCGAAAAGGGATGGCATGGCTACACCGGTGCGCCGGTCGCAAAAGATATTTTCGATGCTTATTTTTCGACCAAAGGGATCTCGTCGGATGAGGTGAACTACGTGCGGCTGCTGCCGTAACGACATCAAAAGCTTTACGCAATTTTTCGGGTGAATTGCCGCCAAAGGCGGCAAGAGGGAGCTTTTTGCAAGAGAAAAAGCCCCTGTGGAAGATATGAAGGTTGGAAGGGATAGGTCAAAGCTGGAAGGAGGGACGCCGGATGGCAGAAGTAATCCTGATTACGTCCGGAAAAGGCGGGGTCGGCAAATCGGTGGTCTGCGGCTGCCTGGGTGCGGCGCTGGCCTCGCTCGAGAAGCAGGTGCTGCTGCTTGAGGCGTCCCGGCGTTCGCTGGATGTGTTGTTCGGGGTGTCGGAGCAGGTGGTCTTTGACCTCTCGGACGCGGCGGGTGGCCGGTGCAGTCTGGATGACGCTTTGATTCAGCTGGGCGAGACCGGCCGCCTGCAACTGATCTGTGCCCCAGTGGGCGGGGCGGAGCCGTTTGAACCGGCGGTTTGCAGTGAGCTGATCGCCGCGCTGGACGCACATTTCGATTTTGTGCTGATCGACGTCGATGGGACCCGTCCGAAGGAGCTTTCCGCCTATGCCCAGCCAGCGGACCGCGCGGTGATCGTCTCGACCCCGGATCAGGTTAGCGTCCGGGATGGGAGAACCGTTTCCGACCTGCTCGACCGGTGCGGGCTGGAGGACATCCGGCTATGCGTCAACCAGCTCACGGCGGATTTTGTCCGGCAGCGCCCGGTGCCCGATCTCGACTGGATGATCGACCGGGTTTGTGCCCAGCTGATCGCGGTGGTGCCATATGACAAAACACTGGCGCAGATAGCGATAACCCCCACATTTTTGTCTAATACGTCTAAAAATGTGTTTTATAATTTTGCACAGAGAATCCTCGGCAACTATATTGATTTGTTGATTCAGTAGATGCTATAATAAATTTGATACTACAGTAAAGTTGGCGTTTTGTCCAATTTTGCTGTCTCTGCACTGTACCAAAACCGGAAGAGGAGGTAATTCGCAAATGAACATTGCCCTGATCGCACATGATTCAAAAAAAGAACTGATGGTACAGTTCTGCATCGCTTATTGCGGCGTGTTCAGCAGGCACAGCATCTGCGCGACCGGCACCACTGGGAAGCTGGTCGGGGATGCGACAGGTCTGGAGGTGTTCCGGTTCCTCTCAGGCCGGCAGGGTGGGGACCAGCAGATCGCGTCCCGGATCTCCTGCAATGAAATCGACCTGCTGCTCTATTTTCGTGATCCGATCCGCTCCAACCCAGGAGAACCGGACGAAGCCGGACTGCTCAGACTCTGCGACGTACACAATATCCCTGTCGCAACCAACATCGCAACCGCGGAAGCGCTGATCCATGCGCTCGAGCGCGGAGACCTCGATTGGCGTAACATCGTCAACCCCAGCAAGCGGTATTAGGGCCAGCGAAAATTGCGGCCCTGCCGGCAAAAATTCCAGACAGAAAAAGGCGTTCAAACAGGAAGAGTACCCGAGGGAGGGCGGACAGAGAGTGCGCGCATGGCTGAGACGCGCATACGCCGGACGTCCCCGGGGAAGGACACCCGTCCAGCCCGCCGCAGAACGGCGCGTATCCCTGCGTTAAAGGGTCCGAAAGGGCCATTCCGGACCGGTATGGCCAAACAAGGGTGGCACCACGTGGAAACTCCTCGTCCCTGTATACAGCATTTGCTGTGTCTGAGACGGGGATTTTTTATGCGGCGGATGCCGCGATTTCGGCCTAAGAGCCTATTCAGGATCTTTTGCAAGGGGCTTTTTCTCTTGCAAAAAGCCCCCTCTTGCCGCCTTTGGCGGCAATTCACCCGAAAAAGCGCTCCTCAGGATAAAGTGTTCCGCGCTTTGCGAAGCGCGGCCAAAGGCCCTGCCTTTGGAAACCGCGATTTTTTGAAAAAAATCGAGTAAAACTTTTGGCTTTTTGACTTTTCAGTCCATAAGGAGGATTTTAAAACATGGCAATCATCACAAATGCGCCGCGTGGGACACAGGATGTCCTGCCGTCGCAGAGCTACAAATGGCAGTATATCGAACAGACCGCGTTGGATATTGCGCGTCTACATGGGTTCCGGGAGATCCGGTTCCCGGTATTCGAGCACACCGAGCTGTTCAACCGGTCGGTGGGGGACACCACCGACGTGGTACAGAAGGAGATGTATACTTTCGAGGACAAGGGGGGCCGCTCGATCACCCTGCGCCCCGAAGGGACTGCAGGCGCGATGCGTGCGATTCTTCAAAACGGTCTGCTCAACGATGCGCTCCCGCTCAAGGCGAGCTACCTCATCAGCTGTTTCCGCTATGAGAAGCCGCAGGCGGGCCGTCTGCGGGAGTTCCACCAGTTCGGGGTCGAGATGGCGGGAGCGGGTTCCTACGCCGCGGACGCACAGGTGATTGCGCTGGCAAAGGCGATTTTCGATGCGTTGGGGATCGAGGGGCTTGCGCTCGAGCTGAATTCGATCGGCTGTCCGACCTGCCGCGCCGAATACCACAAAGCGCTGCGGGAATATTTCGCCGCGCACCGGGACCAGCTTTGCGATACCTGCAAGGGCCGTCTCGAGAAAAACCCGATGCGGATTCTCGACTGCAAAAACCCCGCCTGTGCCGAGATTGCAAAGGGCGCGCCGGTGGTGCTCGACTATATCTGTGACGATTGCCGCGCCCATTTCGAGGGGCTGAAATCCAACCTCGACGCGATGGGAATTGCTTACACCGTCAATCCGACGATCGTACGCGGACTGGACTACTATACCCGCACCGTCTTTGAATTTGTTACAACCGGGATTGGTGCACAGGGCACCGTCTGCGGTGGCGGCCGGTACGACGGGCTGATCGAACTGCTGGGCGGGCAGCCCACCCCGTCGGTCGGCTTCGCAATGGGCCTGGAACGGCTGCTCTTGGTCATGGAGCAGCAGGGCTGCGGCTTTGCACCCGAGCAGAAATGCACCATGTATATCGGCAGCATCGGTGCCGCCGCGCAGCAGAAAGCCGCCGGCTTGACTGCGGCCCTCCGGGAGGAAGGGTTTTATGTCGAATGCGACGCAGTCGGGCGGTCGGTGAAAGCCCAGATGAAATATGCGGACAAGCTTGGCGCAAAATTCAGCTGCATCCTCGGGGACAACGAGATCGAAGCGGGAAAGGTGCGGGTCAAGCGGATGGATAAGGGGGAGATTACCGAGGTTGCCCTCGACCGGGAAGCACTGGTACAATATATCTACCACAATACAATCGACGAAATAGTGGAATACGATCAGGAAACAAAGTAAGGAGATATACAAAATGGATACAATGCAAGGACTGAAACGGACCAAATACTGCGGAGAATTCACGGTGGACGACATCGGCAAAGAGGCGGTTGTTTGCGGATGGGTGCAGAAGGTGCACGACAAGGGGATGCTGGTTTTCATCGACTTGCGTGACCGCACCGGCATCCTACAGCTGGCGTTTGACGACCAGACCGACCCGGAGCTGCGCGCCAAGGCGCAGACCCCGCGTGCGGAATTTGTGCTGATGGCAAAAGGCATCATCCGGCGGCGGGAATCGGTCAACAAAAAGATTCCCACCGGCGAAATCGAGCTTTATGTCGAGGACTTGCGGATTCTCGGCAGGAGCGCAACCCCGCCGTTCGAGATTACCGAGACCACCAAGGTCAACGAGGAGCTGCGGCTAAAATACCGGTACCTCGATCTGCGGCGCGGTGAGATGCAGCGTACGATGCAGATGCGGCATAAGATTGTCAAGCTGGCGCGCGACTACTACGACGAAAACGGGTTCCTCGAGATCGAGACCCCGATCCTGATTAAGTCCACCCCCGAGGGCGCGCGGGACTATCTCGTCCCTTCCCGGGTACAGCCCGGCTCGTTCTATGCGCTCCCCCAGTCCCCTCAGCAGTATAAGCAGCTTCTGATGCTTTCGGGTTATGACCGGTATATGCAGGTTGCGCGGTGCTTCCGCGACGAGGACCTCCGCGCCGACCGTCAGCCGGAGTTCACCCAGATTGACGTAGAGATGTCGTTCGTGGATGAGGACGATGTGATGACGGTCAACGAAGGGTTCATGAAGCGGGTGTTCCAGGAGGCGCTCGGGGTGGAGGTGCAGACCCCCTTCCTGCGGATGCCCTATCAGGAAGCGATGGACCGGTTCGGTTCGGACAAGCCGGATACCCGGTTCGGGCTGGAGCTGGTCGATCTCTCCGACCTGCTGCAAAACTGCGGGTTCAAGGTGTTCGCGGGCGCGCTCGGGACGGGCAGCGTCCGGGCGATCAATGTCAAGGGCGGCGCGGACAAGCTCACCCGCAAGGAGATCGACAAGCTGGTCGAGTTCGTCAAGACCTACCGCGCCAAGGGGCTGGCCTATACCCGCTTGACCGCCGAATCGGAGACCTCCTCCTATGAAAAGTTCCTGAGCGAGGAGGAAAAACAGGCGATCCGGATGCGGATGGACGCGCAGACCGGCGACGTGCTGTTGATTGTCGCCGACCCGGACAACCAGACGGTCTACGACAGCCTGGGCGCGCTGCGGTGTGAGGTTGCGGAGCGGCTGGGCCTGATCGAGAAAGGGGTATTCCACTTCCTCTGGGTGACCGACTTCCCGCTCTTCGAATACAGCGAGGAAGAGAACCGCTATGTTGCCAAGCACCACCCGTTCACCCATCCCGCCTTCGCCGACCTCGACAAGCTCGAGAGTGACCCAGGCGCCTGCAAGGCGCGGGCATATGACATGGTGCTGAATGGTTGTGAAGTGGGCGGCGGCTCGATCCGAATCAACGACCCGGATTTACAGGCGCGGATGTTCCGCGCGCTCGGCCTGGACGACGCAACCGTACAGGAACGGTTTGGGTTCCTGATTGAGGCGTTCCAGTATGGCGCGCCGCCCCACGGCGGCATGGCGTACGGGCTGGACCGGCTGGTCATGCTGATGCTCGAAAAGGATTCGATCCGGGATGTCATCGCGTTCCCGAAGGTGCAGAACGCCAGCGAGCTGATGACCATGTGCCCGACACCGGTCGACCAGAAGAGCCTGGACGAGCTTTCCATCTGCGTGACCAAGAAAGAGAAATGAAGCAGACAAGGGCATTTGCAGCGGCCACTGTGACCGCAAAGGCAGAACGCAGCATCGAAAACGGCCATCCGTGGGTGTATGACACCGAGGTGGTCTCGGTGGAGCGCGGGATTGAAAACGGCGGGCTGGTCGATGTTGTCAGCGCCAAAGGGAAGTACCTGGGCACTGGGTTTCTTAGTGAGCGGTCGAAAATCCGCATCCGGCTGGTTTCCCGCAATGCGAACGACCGGTTTGACCGCGCGTTCTGGGAACGCCGCCTGCGCCATGCGTGGGAATACCGGAAAACCGTCATGGGCGGAGACCTGGGCTGCTGTCGGCTCATCTTTGGCGAAGCGGATTTTTTCCCCGGCCTGACGGTTGACCGGTTCTCGGATGTGCTGGTCACCCAAACCCTGTCGCTCGGAATCGAGCGGCTTAAGGAAACCCTCTTCCCGCTGCTGCTCGAGATTCTGCGGGAGGACGGGCAGACGATCCGCGGCATCTACGAACGAAATGACGTGGCGATTCGGGAGCTGGAAGGGCTGGAACAGGGCAAGGGCTGGTTCCGGCCCCCGGACGGCGTTTCCACCACCCGCACCGAAATTGTGGAAAACGGGATCGCTTATGCGGTGGATTTTGAGAACGGGCAGAAAACCGGCTTTTTCCTCGACCAGAAGTATAACCGGCAAGCGGTCGCACGAATTGCCAAGGGCAAACGGGTGCTCGACTGCTTCACCCATACCGGTTCATTCGCGCTCAATGCGGCGCAGGGCGGGGCCGCGTTCGTCCGGGCGGTAGACGTGTCGGAGAGTGCGGTCGCGCTCGCAGAGGAGAACGCCCGGCGTAACGGGTTGGAAGGACAGATGGCTTTCACCGCCGCGAATGTGTTCGACCTGCTGCCCGCACTTGCGTCCGACCCCGGGGAACGGTATGATTTTATCATCCTTGACCCACCCGCGTTCACCAAATCCCGCCGGACGGTGGACGGCGCATCTCGCGGCTACAAGGAAATCAATCTGCGCGCCATGAAGCTGCTCCCGCGTGGCGGCTATCTCGCAACCTGCTCCTGTTCCCACTTTATGACCGAAGAGCTGTTTTTGAAGATGCTCGGAGCGGCGGCGCGGGATGCCTGTGTCAGCCTGCGGCAGATCGAGGCGCGCCAGCAGTCGCCCGACCACCCGATCCTGTGGAACGTCCCCGAAACAAACTACCTGAAATTTTATCTGTTCCAGGTGGTGTGAACCGGTTCGCCCTATCGCAGACCAAAAGTTTCGTCCACCTTTACAAAGGTGGCGGGGGCGAGGGGCAGCGCCCCCGCCGCTACGGCTTCAAAAATGTGATTTGCATCCGGAGCATTCAGGCGCATTTGGGAGAAAAAGCGTGAAAATCGAAGCGGTTGATTTGTAAATTAAATTTTTGACAAAAAGGGGTTGACAGGCAGGCTTTGGCGGGGTATAATACGAAAGTCGTCTAATGGATTTAGATAGTATTGAATGATTTTGGAGGAAACGGTATGTCTACTACAATGCCTAAAGTAGCTGAAATTACCCGTAAGTGGTATATTCTCGATGCTGCTGACAAGCCGCTGGGACGTACGGCAGCCACTGCCGCAATGATCCTGCGCGGAAAACATAAACCCGAGTTTGCGCCTCACTGCGACTGCGGCGACCATGTGGTGATCGTCAACGTTGAAAAAGCGGTGCTCACCGGCAAAAAGCTCGATCAGAAAAAATACTACCACCACAGTGGTTGGGTCGGCGGCCTGAAAGAGGTCAAATACAGCACCCTGATGAAGGAGAAGCCTGAAAAGGCAATGCTCCTCGCAGTCAAAGGGATGCTGCCCGATACCGTGATCGGACGCAAAGCGCTCACCAGATGCCGGGTCTTCCAGGGCGCCGAGCACAAGCATGCCGCGCAGCAGCCGCAGGCATGGGAACTGTAAGGAAAGGGGTATTTTAAATGTACGAGTCTAAGCCTTATTTCTATGGCACCGGCAGAAGAAAACAGTCGGTTTCCCGTGTGCGCCTGTATCCCGGTACTGGTGCAATCACCATCAATGGCCGTGACATTGACGATTATTTCGGCCTCGAGACCCTGAAATTGATCGTTCGTCAGCCCCTCAACCTCACCGATACGATCGGCAAGTTCGATGTTGTCTGCACCGTTGCAGGCGGCGGTGTTTCGGGTCAGGCGGGTGCAATCCGCCATGGTATCTCCCGCGCCCTGCTTCAGAACGGCGAAGAGATGCGCCCCATCCTCAAAAAAGCCGGTTTCCTCACCCGCGATCCTCGTATGAAAGAGCGTAAGAAATACGGACTCAAAGCGGCCCGTCGTGCGCCTCAGTTCTCCAAACGCTGATTTTTCAAAAGCCCCCGAAACAAGGCGTTCGGGGGCTTTCCAAGTCATCAGAAAGGCGCCGGTGGTGCTTTGGATATGGCTCGGTGGCGGAAGAACATATGATTCCAAAACCGCACGACGTGCGGTTTTGTGGCGCATTGCGCCACAAAAAGGATGCTGACCGGAGATGCAGGTTCCCTTTTCCCGGCTCGCCGGGAGATCCTTTCAGGGGGCATGCCCCCTGGCTCTGACGTATCGTCAGAGCCAATGCGTCTTGAACAGAAAGAGAAGGAGGGGAGGATAGATGTACCGTATTGCCATCGGGGATGATGACCCGGTATTTTTGGAAGAAATGGAATCGCTCGTATCCTCCTGTATGGACGGCGAAGGGTTGACGAGGGAGAAAGATTATGTGATTGACTGTTATTCCACGGCGCCGTCTTTACAGGAAGCGTTAAGCGTAGATGGGGACCGTTGCCAGCTCTGTCTTTTGGATGTGGAGTTTGGCGGGGACAACGGCTTGCAACTGGCGGCTTCCCTCCGGGAGCAGACAGCGGATTTCAGCCTGATCTATATCACCAGCCACCGGGACTATGTGTTCCAGAGCTTTGACACCCGCCCCCTCCATTATCTGCTCAAGCCTGTTGACAAAGAAAAGCTCGCAGAACTCATCCGGGAGGATTACCGCCGCCGGTATCTGGATGCAAAGCTCTACCTCAAAACCGGCGGCCGGCATATGGCGGTCGCCTATCAGGATATTTACGCGGTGGAGGCCGCGCAGCACCGTGTGTTTCTCCATCTGCGGGAAGGCACAGTGGAATGGGGTGGCTCGCTCTCCGCGCTGGCTCCGGAGCTGCCGGGCCCTTGCTTCTGCCGGTGCCATAACAGTTATTTTGTGAATTTTAACCATATGACCGAGATGGTGCGCTATGAGGCGCGGCTGGAAAACGGCGAGGTAATCCCTGTAAGCAAACGGTTTTACAAGTCCGCGATCGAGCAGTTTATCGCTTTTCTTAAAAATTGACCGCCTTCTTTCTAACGGAAAGAAGGCGGTTTTTTAAAATCTGTTTGCTGCTTTGCAAGCTTTTTTATTTTGGCATCAGCAGGGCGGTGCGAGCCACAAAAACACCGTCCTGCGCTTCGATTTGCAGCTCGCTCTGATACCGATGGGCGATACCCTCCATAATTTTCAGGCCGTACCCATGTCCCGCGCCCTTGTGAGAGAGGAACCGACCGCTGTCTTTGTCCGGCTTCGGGGTGGAAACACAGGCATTTAGGCCCTCCATAAACAGATATTTCCCCCGGACGTGCATGGTAATCTCTACCCAGCGCGGCTGCTCCAATGGGATCAGAGAGGCAGCGTCTAGCGCATTGTCCAATAGGTTCATCAGAAAGGCGGCAATATCCTCGTCCGGGAAGGGCAGCACATCCGGAATGTTGATGTGAAGACCAAGTCTTATCCCAGCCTCCTTGGCCCGCCCGGCGCCTTGGGACAGGATCGCATTGACAATGGGGTGGTTGGCGATCTTCAACGGTACGATCTCCCGAGTTTGCTGGGTGAGGCGCGCAAGATATTCGTCCAGTTTTTTGTAGTCCCCTCGCTGGCCCAAGGCTTGCAGGATGCCCAGATTACCCAGGATGTCATGACGGGCCTGTGCCAACGCCGCGCTGCTTTCCTGTAGGATGCGCAGGTTCTCCCATGCGAGCCGGCTGCGGGTTTCCACCAGCTCCAACTCGGTCTGGGCCTGCGCTTCGGTCATCTGCCGCCAGAGGGAACGGAGCACCGTCAGATAGGTCAACGGCATGAGGATCAATACCAGGATGATGCGGGCAAGCCCTTCGGCATCGGGCATAGGCTTCCCTACTGGCACAGAGGTAAACATGATGAGGAGGTAATAGGTTGCACCGATGGCGGCAAACAGCCACCAGCCTTTGGTCAGCTTACGCTGAAGCTGAAGATAAGGCTGCCGCAGATACCGCCAGAATAGGAACTCCACAGCGGGGAAAGCAATCAGCCGGGAGATCAACAGCACCACATAGGTATCCCCTGCCATCCGGTCGAGGAAGTTTGTGATCTGCAAAATCCAAAAGCAGAGGGTATCTGATAGACAGAACAGGAAGAAAAAACGCCCGTCGCGATACTTTGAAAGCAGGAAAAACAACAGTAGGGTCGGAATGGTGCAGGTGAAAAAGGCGGAACGCATGATGATGCCAGCTCCCTGCCAGAACATAATCAGCACGTTTATCACCAGAAGTGTCCCGCCCCCAACGAGCCCGGCGGCTAGCGTTACCGACCAGGAGAAACGCGCCTCGAACAGCAGTAGGAGAAACGCGATGATATGAAACATAGACCAAAGAAAGGAAATATCCCGCAGTATCGTCACATGCTGCACCCCCTTCATTTCTTAATGTATTGTCCTTCCCATAGTTTACCCGGAAGGGGGAGGGGCTGTCAAGGCGGGGGGATTTCCATTTGGTCGGATTTTCCGCCCAGTTAGGAAAAGGGCCTTGTCCACCGGTTCTTTTTTCTGCTAGAGTAAATATGCGGACATCAAAAATAAGCGGGGAGGGGAGCTATTATGGACGCATGCAGGCAGAAAAATACCCGCAGAAATAGGCTGCCTATCCGAATAACCGCTGGCAGAGCGGTCTGGGATGGGGGCCAATTGGGGTGTTTCGATCCCATCTTGTCAGGCTGGCATGGCGCCGAAAAGGAGGCGGCAACGTGAGAAGGGAGAGGAAGTGGATCACAACGGTGGAGCTGGCCATCGTTGTTTTGGCGACAATCGCCATCTTTGTGTGGGGAAAACGGGCCACTCTGGTTGAACGGGGATATGCAGCCTATGGCGGGGAGTATTCGCTCCTTCTGCTTCCGGTCCTCTACTATATCTGGAAACAGGTGTGGTTTGACTGGATTACGGAACTCCGTTACCTGTGGCAGGACAGGAAGATATGAAACAAAAAAGAGGGTCGGGCGCGGCACAGGTTGCCGTATAAAACCGCAGGCCCCAAAGCAACTGGTTCATGGGTGCTAAAAATGGAAGAAAAGAGAACAGAAAAATTGTGGACAATATCGGACGCGCTATGGGAAGAAGTCAGGACGTACATCCCGGAAAGGCGGCGGGACCCGAACCGGCAGTACAGGAATGCACCCGGACAGGGGCGGCCCGGTCTGCCAGCAAGGCAGGTTTTGGAGGGGATATTCCATGTGATGCGGACAGGGTGCCGCTGGAAAGCGGTTCCCCGGGAATACGGATGCGGCAGCAGTATTCACCGGTATTTTCAGGAATGGCTGGAAGCGGGCCTTTTCGACCGGATCTGGGATTTGGGTGTGGGGAAATACGATGAGCTGGAGGGCGTCAGCTGGGAATGGCAAACTGTGGACGGCAGCCGGATGAAAACGCCGCTAGAACAGGAGATCATAGGACGCAGTCCAGCCAGACATAGTAAAACCAATCATTAAGCGCTTATGAAAAACCGCTGTTTTAGAAATCTGTATCCATAAGCGGAACCATCCGGGAACAAAAACTGCCGGGAAGGTGGCAATGACACTTTTCCGGCAGCGAGAGGAAGATCAACAGGGGTCGATTGCGAGACAGGCGAGCAGGCCATATGCCTGAAATGCGAAGGTGCAGCAATAGCCGCCAACATGTTCAACCAGCCAGACGAACGTTCCAAACGAGAATGGGCGGCTATAGGCGAGCGGCTTTGGAAGCAGGCGCGCCGGCCCGACAAAGTTGGCGACCAGCCCCAGATAACAATAGGCGGCGATTGCCAGCACCAACAGCAGGATCATCCGCAGGGCGGTTGGGCGCGGCGGAAACCGCAGTCCGCAGAAAAGCCGGGCGAACAGGAGCAGGGCAAGGGTCCCGCAGACGACAGACAACGGGAAAAAATAGAACTTGAAGTATTCTTTCAGCGCGACCGGTTCGGTGGGCAGTGGGTCCAACCGAAGGTAGGCGAGGAAAAAGAAAACCGGGATAAACGCAAACAGAAAGAACAGGCAGAACCGGGCCTGTGACCAAAGCGGTTTTGTTTTCATAATCCCCCTCATGGTAGTTCATCTAAAAGTGATGGTTGAAAGTACATTTTACAGTTTCAGTCGTAGTATGAGAAGAATCCTTATAGTAGATTAAGTTAACCGTATAATCTACACCTTTCACAAAAGACCCAATATCTCTTGCAACGGCAACCCAATTAGAAGGGACAGCATTTTGGCTCCCCCATGTAACGGAACTGTAAGATTTTTTTTGATTCACCGAATCATATATATCCGGGGGTCCGGCATAGCCTATTTGATAGGCTATGGCTGAAGGGGTGCCTATACCTATAAGGTAGGTTGAACTGGGATTTCTATTTTTTTCAATTTTAAACCAATTCATTTTTATTAGGTCGATGTCTCCTGAAGAAGAATGATAAACACTGGGGATATAACCGATAGAACTGGTAAGTGTAACATATTTTTTAGGATCTAGTATTTGATCGGTCATTGTCAAACGAAGTTTGGCATTTTTTTAATTTGAGCTATGATTTGTTCATTTGCAATATCTAGAATATTAGGAGGCGATGCTAATATAGGCTGGGATACAAATAAGGTGCACAAAATTGTTAGAACAAGCATAGATAATAGACGTTTGATCATTTCTTAAACCTTCGTTCCCTTTCATGTTAGGCAATACGTATTATGCGCTTAAAACAATTATATATAGGTAACACCTCCTAATTTTGAATTTTGTTATTCAATTGTATCATATAAAAGTAGCGATATCAATAAATTAATAATATATATTTTAAATTGAGGTCGATTTGTGCTATACTGGAAGTCAGCGAAAGGAGGCATCCAGATGGCAAGACCGGCACTTCGGCGGGAAAACCCATACCCGGAACAGATGCAGGCGCTCCGGATCGCCTGTGCGGATTGTTATGGCTACTGCTGTACCGCGCTCTGCTTTTTCAAGACCGATGGGTTCCCGCTGGACAAGCCCCCCGGAACCCCCTGCCGCAATCTACTGCCGGATTTCCGATGCAGGGTGCATGACCAGCTCTCCAAACGCGGGTGGAAAGGTTGCCGCGCGTATGACTGTCTGGGCGCGGGACAGGCAGCGGCGCGGCTCTACGGCCAGGACTGGCGGGAAGCTCCTGCAACCGCGTCCGAGCAGTTTGAGGTCTTTTTGACCCTCTGCCGGCTGCACCAGATCGGCTGGCATCTGTTGGAGGCGCTGCAACTGCTTCCGGCGGAACCGCTCTGGGCAGCATTGGAAGGGCAGCTTGTTGAGAACCAGCGGTTGGCCGGGCAGCCTGCCGGGGCGCTCGCCGGGATGGAATTATCGGCCCACTGCTCGGAGGTGAACCCGCTGTTGAAGCGGGCCGCCGCACGAACCATGCAGGCCGCCGGGACAGGGAAACGGTGTGCCGACGGGGTCGGGAAACGGTTCCGGGGCCGTCTGGACGGGATGGATTTCAGCCTTGCGCCGCTGATCGCTGCCAGTTTTGCGGGGTGTACCCTTTACGGAGTCAATCTGCTGGGGGCGGACCTGCGGGATGCCGACCTCTCGGATGCCGATCTGAGGGGAGTGTTTTTTCTCACACAGGGGCAGCTCAACGCTGCCAAAGGGAACCGGAACACTCTACTTCCGCCAGGGCTTTCCCATCCGCCGCACTGGGAATCGAAATGAGGTACAGGAGGAAACCATATGCAGGTTTTATTTTTATCCTATCCCAAATGCACCACCTGCCAGAAAGCAAAGCGCTGGCTGGATGAAAATGGAATTTCTTATGAGGAGCGCCACATCAAAGAGCAAAGCCCGTCAGCCGGGGAGCTGCGGACATGGCACCAGCAGAGCGGGCTGCCGCTCAAAAAGTTTTTCAATACGAGCGGCTTGCTTTATAAAGAGCAAGGGTTGAAAGACAAACTCCCGCAGATGGACGAGGAAGCGCAGTACGCCCTGCTCGCCACCGACGGGATGCTGGTCAAGCGTCCGCTGGTGATCGGGGATGGGCTGGTATTGGTGGGGTTCAAACCCACGGAATGGGAGCAGCTCAAAAGGTGAACTGCTGGGTTTATATCTTGCAGTGCGCCGATGGAACCCTCTACACCGGTTGGACTTCCGATCTGCAAAAACGTCTCCGGATGCATAACAGCGGTACCGCTTCTAAGTATACCCGGTCGCGCCTGCCGGTGGAGATGGTGTATAGCGAGCCTTGCGCCGGACGTTCAGAGGCGCTTCGGCGGGAGGCGGCGATCAAGCGGTTGACCCGGATAGAAAAACTTATGCTAATCGGAAGGTAAAACCCTTAGGACCCGTATCATAGCTAAGGGACGCTGGATAGGCGGGGAAATGCAGAGAGCAGCTTATGTATTGCAGGGAAGGAAGCGCAAAAAGCAATCAGCAGTTTGGATGCTGACTGCTTTTTTGCATCATTTGGAGAATTTTTGTGGACAGGGCTTGATTTTTTTCCTGCCTGCGCTACAATGGAAAGACGGTGAGGGGACACTGACGCGTAATCAACAGATTGTTTTGAGGAATGGAGCTGGAGATTGTGACAACACTACAGATGATCCTACTGGTCTGCCCGATGATTTTTCTGGCGAGCTTTGTGGACAGTATCGCGGGCGGCGGCGGCCTCATCAGTCTGCCGGTTTATATGATGACCGGCCTGCCGGTCCACACCGCGTTTGGCTGCAACAAGTTTTCCGCCAGCATGGGCAGCATCATTTCGGCGGTCCGCTACCAGAGAAGCGGGAAAATCAAATGGAAGCCGGCGACGGTTTCAGCGGTCTGTTCGCTCTGCGGCGCGTTGATCGGCGCACAGATCAATCTGCGCATCGACCCGCTCTTTCTGAAAAAGATGGTTCTGGTGATTCTGCCGATCGCAGCGGTGGTGGTGCTGTTCGGCAACCATCATAAACAGAATATGCGCCTGCTGGAAGGGCGAAAACTCTATCTGAGCTGTGCGGCGGCGGGCCTGCTGATCGGGCTATACGACGGGATCATCGGCCCCGGAACCGGCACTTTCATGATCCTCGCATACACCTCGTTCATCGGGTACGACTATGTGACCGCAAGCGGCAACGCCAAGGTCGCAAACCTCGCCTCCAATCTGGCCAGTTTGATCGTCTATCTGCTGCATGGGAACGTCCTGTTGGCTCTCGCGCTCCCGGCGGGGATTTGCGGCATCCTGGGCGGCTGGATTGGGAGCAGCCTTGCGATCAGCAAAGGGACCAGGTTCATCAAGGTGATCGTTGTGTTCGTGTTAATCGGGGTGTTCGGCAAGTTGATCTGGGACGTGGTTTCGGTTGCGGGGGTGGTTTGAATGAATATCCAGATATTCGGGAAAGGCAAATGCTTCGACACCAAAAAGGCGGAGCGCTGGTTCAAGGAACGGCGGATCCCCTACCAGAAGATCGACCTTGAGCGGATCGGGATGAGCAAGGGGGAACTAGAGTCGGTCAAGCGTGCGGTCGGCGGGGTGAAGCCGCTGATAGACCCCAAGTCTAAGGATTATGACCGTTCCTATGTGGCCTATCTCGCTTCGGAGGAAAATATCTCGGACAAGCTGTTGGAATATCCGTGTCTGTTGAGGACGCCGGTCGTCCGGAACGGCAGACAGGCTACCGTGGGATACTGCCCGGACGTTTGGGAGACCTGGAAATAAGAGCCTGTTTCAACAGGCTCTTAGCGCGGAGTAAAGGTAGCAGAGGCTTTGGTTTAGGGATTGGTTTGAAATAGAAAAACTTTGGATATGAGGTGGAGCAGATGACCGAAAAAGAGTATTACACCGACCCGTATCTACGGCGGTTCACCGCAACGGTCACCGGATGTGAGCCGGTGGGGGACGGTTGGCGGATTACCCTCGACCGGACCGCGTTTTACCCCGAGGGCGGCGGGCAGCCGGGGGACAGCGGTTGGATCGGCGGGGTGCGGGTGACCGATACCCATGAGAAGGGCGGGGAAGTGGTCCATACCGCCGCCGGACCGCTCGAGCCGGGCCAGACTGTGGACGCCGAAATCGACTGGGACCGCCGGTTCTCTTTGATGCAGAACCATAGCGGGGAGCATATCGTATCGGGGATCATCCATCGGATGTTCGGGCTGGAAAATGTGGGGTTTCATATGGGCAGCGACGCGGTGACGATCGACCTGAGCGGAGAACTGGACGCGGAGCAGCTTGCGCAGGTCGAGCGGGAAGCAAACCGCGCGGTTTGGGAGAACGCTGAAATCCAGATTGCTTACCCTTCCGCCGAAGCGCTGGCGCAGCTCGACTACCGAAGCAAGAAGGAGCTGACCGGCGCGGTGCGGATCGTCACCATCCCGGGGAGCGATGTCTGTGCCTGCTGTGGCACCCATGTCCGGCGCACCGGGGAGATCGGCGCGATTAAGCTGCTGACCGCCCAGCGCAACAAAGGAGGCGTCCGGGTCTGGATGCTCTGCGGGGCGCGGGCGCTCGCCGACTATGCCGCGAAAAATACTGACCTCTACGCGATTTCCGGGCTGCTCTCAGCGAAAATCCACGAGACCGTCCCCGCAGTGGAACGGCTGCTCGCCGAAAATACCCAGCTGGAACAGCGGGCAGCGCAGCTGGAAAAACGGCTCTTCGCACTAAAAGCGGAGCGGTTCCAGGAGGGGAGCGCTCGGGCGATTGTGTTTGAGGAGGGATTGGATCATGCGGCGTTGCGGCGGTACTGCCAGGCGCTTTGCGCACGCGCGGAGCTTGCCGCGGTCTTTTCGCCGGACGGGCAGGGCGGTTGGCGGTATGTGCTCGGCAGCATGAAAAAAGACCCGCGTCCGCTGGGAAAATTGTTGAACCAGGCATTTTCCGGGCGCGGGGGCGGCAACCGGGAATTGGTGCAGGGCACCGTCTTGGGGGAAGCGTCCAAGATTGCCGCGTTTTGTGAATCGCTGAGCTGAAGTCTGGGGGCGGATACCCCGCACCCCAGTGCCCGAAAAGGAACAGCCGGACGGTTTTTACCGTCCGGCTGTTTTCTGCAAAATGTGTGATGGGAAAATAAGAACTGTTTGGATTACTGGAGCAGCTGGAGCACGCTCTGGGGCTGCTGATTGGCCTGGGCCAGCATCGCCTGGGCGGACTGGGTCAGAACATTGACCTTGGTGTACTCCATCATCATCTTGGCCATATCAGTGTCGCGGATACGGCTGTTGGCCGACTGAAGGTTCTCCGAAGCGGTGTCCAGGTTGTTGATGGTGTATTCCAGACGGTTCTGGGCAGCACCCAGTACTGCGCGCTGCTCGGAAACCTTGTCGATTGCAGAGCGGATGGTATCGATTGCGCTAGCTGCGCCGTTAAGGGTAGAGATGTCCACATCGGCAACTCCAATACCAAGCGAGCTCATATTTTTGATGCTGATGCTGATCTTATTAAAGCTGTCAGCAGTATCGCCGATCTGGAGGATTAGGCCGCGATTGCCGCCGGCAGTGCTCGAGCCGTTCGCAAGGCCGAGGGCGGAGGCAATGTCTTTCTCCCCGATATCCTTAAAGCTGAATTCGACCCCTTCGACATCGCCATTGTACTTGATGAGGAAGCCGCCATCGTCTGCTGCTTCAACAGTGAAATCGGCAGCTGTCAACTCGGTCAATCCAGATGCTTTATCAAAACCTTTACCTGTCAAACCAAGCTGCGTATTATATTGCGCAATCGCGCCTTGAATAGCTGTGTTGAGCGTTCCAACCGCAGCCGACATAGGACTTGCGGTTTGGCCGCTCGTCTTTTTAATGTCCGCTCCGAGCGAAACCACGACATCCTGACCATTGATAGTCATCTGGAACGTGTCGCCGCTCTCCACAGTGCCGCCGTTGTACTCATTTCCAGCTTTGCTTTCGATTGCTTCACCCTTGGTAGAGCCGAACAGCACAGCGCCAAGTGTTTTCTCAATATTTGTGCTCTGATCGCATCCGGCGTATGAGAACTCCGAGGTAGAACCCTTGTTGGTGCTCTCAAAGGTAAAGTTGGTCCCGTCCCCGGTGATCTTAACGCTACCCTTCAAGCCCTGCGCCTGCATTTCATTGTTAAACAAATCTGTCAGTTTTTTTGCGACATCCTTTGACTGATCTGCGGTTAAAGCCGCACCAAATGCAGTGATGGAATCATACACGCCTTTCGCATCGCCCTTGGTCCAGTCAATCTCCAAGCTCTGTCCATCAATGATAAACAAATCTTTGGATGCCTGAGTTACAGCTGTCTTGAAATTGGCATTGATGGCAACATCTTTGGAAGCCGCCGAGAATTTGGAAACATCTGATGCACCATTGAAAACAACACCGTTTGCGCTTGCATTGCCGCCGCCCAGCGAACCATTCAGCAGTTTGATGCCGTTGAAATTGGTCGACTCAGAGATACGGTCAATTTCCTCCTGAAGTTTGTCAACCTCGAGCTGTAGCGACTCGCGGTTCAGTTCCGCATTGATGCCGTTGGCCGAACGGGTTGCCAGCTCAGTCATACGATTGAGCATGTTGTGAACCTCGGTCAGCGCGCCTTCAGCGGTCTGTACGACCGAAATACCGTCCTGTGCGTTCAAAGAAGCGGTGTCCAGACCTTTGATCTGAGATTTCATCTTCTCCGAAATCGCCAGACCGGATGCGTCGTCGCCCGCGCGGTTGATCCGGTAACCGGAAGACAGCTTTTCCAGTGCCTTGGATACCTGCGAATTGTTCATGCCCAGCTGACGCTGAGAGTTGACCGCCATAATGTTGCTTCTTACTACCATTCCCATGGTGAAACCTCCTTAAAATTCTCCGGGCGTATCCATTCCGCCCGTTTTTTTATATGCTTCAAGCCTGCCCGCTCCGCGGCGGCGGACAGACCGAAAACCAATAAAAACTGCGCTTGGGTCTTTCTTGGTGGGGGTGGCAGGGGGCTTTTTCACTTGCAAAAAGCCCCCTCTCGTCACTGACTTGTGAGTCAGTGACGATTCACCCGAAAAATGCGCTTCTCAGGCGGGCGCGCCACGCGCCCAAGCAGGTGTTCCGCCGCGTGCGCGCGGCGGCGGGGGCTCTGCCCCTCGACCCCGCCACCTTTGAAAAGGTGGACGAAACTTTTAATTTGGGGCAGGGCGTTTACGATGCGGCTGGCTGTAACGGCGGCGGTCGTTCTCGATTACCGCTGGGCGCGGGTGGGTGCGCTCGTAGACCTCCCCCCGCACAATCGGGATCTCCCTCGGCGCGTCAATCGCGAGTTTGATGTCCCCATTCAGCCGGATCACCCGCACGACCACCCGGTCGTCGATGACCACATATTCCCCGATATT
>JAETRV010000069.1 GCA_021770005.1 Anaerotruncus sp.
GGAGCCGGAAAAGGAGCCGGAGGAAAGCGAGGGGGATACGGACGGGGAGGAAGAGGAGGAAAAGAAGCTCCCGCCTCCCGCGAGTTCCATGCTGTATTCCCGCAGGGCGGTCACCAATGCCCTGCTGAATAAGATGGCCGCCAAGTATGGCGGGGAAAAGCCAAAGGCAGATATCCAGGCGCAGGCACAAATCCCTGCTGCGGATACAGAAACCGGCCGTTCCGTGGACGCACTCATGGAGCGGCTTAATTTATTGAAACGATAAGAAGGAGGATTTCATTATGACGATTCTGGAACTGCGTGAGAAACGCGCAAAGGCATGGGAGGCAGCAAAGGCATTCCTGGATTCCCACAGGAAGGAGAACGGCATCCTTTCCGCAGAGGATGACGCCGCATACACGAAGATGGAGCAGGAGATCACTGACCTTGGGAAAGAGATCGCAAGGCTGGAGCGGCAGGAGGCGCTTGATGCGGAGCTGAACCGCCCGGTGAATAAGCCCCTCACGGGGAAACCGGGCGGCAGGGCGGACGCGGATGACGGGGAGGATAAGACCGGGCGCGCCTCCGACGATTACCGGAAGAATTTCTGGAACGCCATGCGCTCCAAAGTGCCGATGCCGAATGTGACCAATGCCCTGCAGATTGGCACGGACTCCGAGGGCGGCTACCTGGTGCCAGATGAATACGAGAGGACGCTTGTGGAGGCGCTGGAGGAGGAGAACATCTTCCGGCAGATGGCGAAGGTCATCCAGACATCCAGCGGCGACCGCAAGATTCCCGTGGTGGCTTCCAAAGGCACGGCATCCTGGATTGACGAGGAGGGCGCATACCCGGAGAGCGACGACTCCTTCGGGCAGGTTTCCATCGGCGCTTACAAGCTCGGCACCATGATCAAGGTTTCCGAGGAGCTGTTGAACGACAGCGTCTTTGACCTGCAGTCCTATATCTCCCGCGAGTTTGCCCGCCGCATCGGGGCGAAGGAAGAGGAGGCATTCTTCACGGGGGACGGCAAGGGCAAGCCGTTAGGGGTGCTTGCGGCCACGGGCGGCGCGGAAACGGGCGTGACCGCCGCGTCCGCAACGGCAGTGACGGCGGATGAGCTGATGGATTTATACTATTCGCTGAAATCCCCGTACCGCAAGAAATCCGTGTGGGTGCTGAATGATTCCACCATCAAGGCCATCCGCAAGCTGAAGGACAATAACGGGCAGTATTTATGGCAGCCTTCCCTGACAGCCGGGGCGCCGGACATGATTTTAGGCCGCCCCATTAAGACTTCTGCCTATATGCCGGCCATTGCCGCAGGCGCAAAGACCATCGCCTTCGGTGATTTCAGCTACTATTGGATTGCCGACCGGCAGGGGCGCAGCTTCAAGCGCCTGAACGAGCTGTTCGCAGCCACCGGGCAGGTGGGCTTCCTCGCTTCGCAGCGTGTGGACGGGAAGATGATCCTTGCGGAAGCGGTGAAGGTGCTGGTGCAAAAAGCGGCATCTGCAGGCTAATGGAAGGGGGCGGGCATGGTGGTGACGCTGGAAGAAATGAAAAATTACCTCCGAGTGGATTACGATGACGATGATGCCCTGATTAGAAGCATTATCCGGGCATCGGAAAAAATCTGCATGGACGTGGCACGGATGGATGACGCGGGGGAGTTTGCGGCAGTGGAAAACGCAGAGATAGCCGTGCAGTATACAGCCGCCTATCTGTATGAACACCGGGAGGATGCCGACCACCATGCCCTCATGCTCACCCTGCGGGCGCTTCTTTCCGGCAGCCGGAAGGAGGCGTTCTGATGGAGGTTTCCCTTTTGAATGTCCGCATCACCTTCCAGAAGAATGGTGTGGCGGTGGACGGCATCGGCAACCATAAGAACACATGGGCGGATTATTATTCCTGCCATGCCACAGCCAGTGGCGAGGCGGGGAAGCAGACCAGTGAAGCAAATGTGGCTGCCACAGTAGTGGATGAATCGGATATTTCTTTCACGGTAAGGTACTGTAAAAAGGCATCCATGATTGATTCCACAGGATACCGTGTGGTATTTGGCGGCGGGATTTACGACATCCTCGCCGTTGACCACATGAATTATAAAAAGAAATGCATCAAATTCAAGTGCAGGAAAGCGAGGCGGTGAGGATGGCGAACGGCGTATCTATCGACCGGATGGCAGACGAGATTATGAAGGGGCTGGCGGAATATGCGGGCCTTGCCACGGAGGATGTGAAAAAGGCGGTGAGGAAAGCCGGGACAGCGGTGCGCAGGGACATTGAAGCCAACGCACCGAAGGACACCGGGAAGTATGCGAAATCATGGGCGGTGAAGACCACGAAGGAAACTTCCAATTCACTGGAGGTGACGGTGCATTCCAGGAACCGCTACCAACTGACGCACCTCCTGGAACATGGCCATGCCAAGCGGGGTGGCGGGCGCGTTCCCGCAAAGCCGCATATCGCGGCGGCGGAGCAGGCCGGCAGCCGGCAGCTTGAAAAGGAAATACAGAAAGCATTGGAGGGATAGGCTTTGGAAACATTGATAGCCATTTTGAAAGAGACCGGCATCCCCTTCGCCTATGACCATTTTGCGGAGGGCGAGTCGCCGGAGCCGCCGTTTGTCTGCTACCTCCTGCCGCAGAGCGACAATTTCGCCGCTGACGGCATGGTGTACTTCAAGGCGAGCGGCGTGAAGATAGAACTGTACACCGACATCAAAGACCTGTCGGTGGAAAAGAAGCTGGAGGACGCGCTGGATAAGCGGCGCATCTTCTACAACAAGTCGGAGGTCTGGATTGACAGCGAGAAGCTGTACGAGGTCCTCTACCAGTTTGATATGGAGGTGGTTTGCGATGCCGAAGAAGAATAAAGTGAAATTCAACATCTGCAACGTGCATTACGCACTGCTGACGCTGGGTGTGGACGGGGCGGTGTCCTTTGGCACGCCCGTTGCGATGCCCGGCGCCGTTTCCCTTTCCCTGGACCCCAACGGCGAGCCGAGCAATTTCTACGCGGACGGGTACGCCTATTACACGGTCAGCAACAACATGGGCTACGAGGGGGATTTGGAGCTTGCCATGGTGCCGGAGAGCTTCCGCACCGACGTGCTGAAGGAGTCGCTGGATGAGAACAAGGTGCTGTTAGAGAACGCCAACGCGGAGACGGAGAACTTCGCCCTGCTGTTTGAGTTTGACGGCGATGTCCGGAAAATCCGCCATGTGCTGTACAACTGCTCGGCGGCACGACCGACCATCGAGTCCCAGACCAACGAGGACGAGATCGAGGTGCAGACCGAGACGCTGTCCATCACGGCGGCCCCGCTGGCGAGCGGCTATGTGAAGGCAAAGACCGGAGACGGCACCACGGACGAAGTCTACCAGAACTGGTACAAGAGCGTGTACCTGCCGGATGCAGCAGCGGGCGGCACTTCCGGCGGTGATACTGAAAGCGGCGGCACGGACATGGAAGGGGAGGTGTAATTTATGAGCATGAAACAGAATATTGAGATTGACGGGAAGCAGGTGCCTTTCAAGGCATCCGCAGCCATCCCGCGGATTTACCGGATGAAGTTCCACCGGGACATATACAAAGACCTGCGTTCACTGGAAAAATCCATCGGTGACGGGGACGAGGAGAGTTCCAACCTCGACCTGTTCTCTTTGGAGATGTTCGAGAACATCGCCTATGTGATGGCGAAACACGCAGACCCCGGCATCCCGGACAGCCCGGAAGAATGGCTGGATGAATTCAACACCTTTTCCATCTACCAGGTGCTTCCAAAGCTGATACAGCTATGGGGGCTGAACGTGCAGACGGATGTCCAGTCTAAAAAAAACTTCGACCGACTGACCGGGAAATGACAACGCCGCTGTTCCTGCTCCGGTGTGTCCAGCTTGGGCTTTCCATCCGGGATTTGGATTTGCTCACCATCGGGATGGTCAACGATATGTTTGCGGAGAGCAGGAACGACGAATACAAGGGCTATAAGGAAATCGCCACCCAGGAGGATTTCGACCGCTTTTAGGCGGCATCCCCCTGGGTATATTTTTGCATTTTAACAGGAAGGGGTGTCTGCCGTGGCGAACAGAATCAAGGGTATCACTGTTGAGATCGGCGGGGATACCACCAAGTTACAGACCGCATTAAAAGGAGTTAATTCCTCCATCCGAGATACGCAGTCGCAGCTTAAGGATGTGGAGAAGCTCTTAAAATTAGACCCCGGCAATACGGAGCTGCTGGCGCAGAAGCACCGGCTTCTCGGTGATGCTGTAAATGAAACCAAAGAGAAACTTGCCACGCTGAAAACGGCGGCGGAGCAGGCAAACACGGCCCTTGCCAACGGGGAAATCTCGCAGGACCAGTACGATGCCCTCCAGAGGGAAATCATCGAAACGGAAAATAACCTGCGTGACCTGGAGCGGCAGGCAGGGCAGTCCGCTGTGGCATTGCAGAAAATCTCCGCCACGGGGGAAAAGCTGAAGACCGTGGGGGACAATATTTCCTCCGCCGGGCAGAAGCTGCTCCCCGTCACGGCGGGCGTGACCGCCCTCGGCACGGCTGCGGTCAGCACGGCGGCAAACTTTGAATCTTCCATGTCGCAGGTGCAGGCGACTATGGGCATCACGAAGGATGCCATGTCCACAGTAAACGGCGAGAGCGTCAATACGATGGATACGCTTTCGGCATTGGCAAAGAAGATGGGTGCGGAGACGGCGTTCTCCGCTTCGGAGTGTGCGGAGGCTTTGAACTACCTTGCCCTCGCCGGGTACGACACGCAGCAGATGTGCGACACGCTCCCCACCGTCTTAAACCTTGCGGCGGCCGGCGGCATTGACCTTGCGGCGGCATCGGACATGGTGACGGATGCCATGTCCGCCCTTGGCATGGGCGTGGATGAGGCGGGGACGATGGTGGACCAGATGGCGAAGACCGCCTCCACCACCAACACCTCCGTGGCACAGCTTGGCGAGGGCATCCTTACCATCGGCGCGACCGCAAAGACCGTGAAGGGCGGCACGGCGGAGCTGAACACGGCCCTCGGCATCCTCGCCAACAACGGCATCAAGGGTGCGGAGGGCGGCACACACCTCCGAAACGTCATCCTTTCCCTGCAGAACCCGACCGACAAGGCGGCCGCCTGCATGGAGCAGCTCGGCCTGGATGTCTACGATTCCGAAGGGAATATGCGCTCCCTCAATGACATCCTGGGAGATTTGAACACGAGCATGGACGGCATGACGGCGGCGGAGAAGTCCAACATCATCGGGCAGATTTTCAACAAGACCGACCTGTCCTCCGTGAACGCCCTGCTTGCAAACACAGGAACTACCTGGGATGAGCTGCAGCAGTCCATCATTGACAGCGGCGGCGCGGCGCAGCAGATGGCGGACACACAGCTTGACAACCTACAGGGGCAGCTCACTATTTTAAAGTCAGCCTTAGAGGGGCTGGCGATTTCTTTCGGTGAACTTCTGATGCCCGCGATAAAGACCATCGTCGGGTGGGTGCAGAAGTTCGTGGACTGGCTGAACGGCATGGACGAGGGGACGAAAAAGGTGGTGACTACCATCGCGCTCCTTGCGGCAGCCCTGGGGCCGGTGCTGATTGTCATCGGAAAAGTGGTGTCTGCGGTCGGCACAATCATGACGATTGTTCCGAAGGTGGCGGGAGTCATCAATACCGTAAAAACTGCTTTTGCCGCCTTGAACACCACCATGCTTGCGAATCCCATATTCCTCATTATCGCAGCGATTACGGCACTGGTGGCGGCGTTTATCTACCTGTGGAACACAAATGAGGATTTCCGGCAGTTCTGGATCAACCTCTGGGAGAATGTGAAGGAGGTCGCCATTGCCGTATGGGAGGCGATCAAAAACTTCTTTTCGGCGGCATGGGAAGCTATATCTTCCACGGCGCAGGCGGTGTGGAACGGGATAAAAGATTTCTTTTCCGGTCTGTGGGAAGGGATAAAAACGATATTCAGCACAGTGGTGGAAGTGATTAAGACCATCATCACCACCTATTTCAACATTTACAAAACCATTATTACCACGGTATTGAATGCAATAAAGACGGTATTCACGACCGTATGGAACGGGATAAAAACCGTGGTCACCACGGTGGTGACGGCAATCCAGACCTTTATCACCACGGCATGGAACGCCATCAAAAATACAGTCACGACTGTCCTGAATGCGATAAAGACGGTCATCACCACGGTATGGAATGCCATCAAGTCCGCAGTTACTTCTGTCGTGAACGGGATTAAATCCACCATCACTTCTGTGTGGAATGGCATCAAATCCACGGTTTCGGGTGTGGTGAACAGCATTAAAAATACGGTCACCACAGTGTTCAACAATATCTGGAGCGGCATAAAAGGGACCATGGGGAAAATCGTGTCCTCCATCAAGGAAGGGTTCAATAACGCCATCAGCTTCATCACGAGCCTTCCGTCCAAAGCCCTGCAGTGGGGCAAGGACATGATCATGGGCATCGTGAACGGCATCAAAAGCTGCATCGGGGCCGTGGGCGATGCCGTGAGCAGCGTGGCGAATAGGATCAAGTCCTTCCTGCACTTCTCCGTGCCGGACGAAGGGCCGCTGACCGATTACGAGAGCTGGATGCCGGACTTCATGAAGGGGCTGGCAAAGGGCATCGAGGACAGCAAGAGCATGGTGGCAAGGGCGATGGACGGCGTGGCGGCAGACATGATCCTGAACCCTTCCGTAGCCGTGCAGGAGATTTCTGTATCAGGAAGCGGCGGGGACGGCGTGCCGCAGGGCGGCTCCATAAACGGCCCGCTGATCGAGGTGAAGGAAATGAACGTGAGGAGCGAGGAGGACATCCGCAAAATCTCACAGCAGCTTTACCGGCAGCTCCAGCAGGGGC
>JAETRV010000018.1 GCA_021770005.1 Anaerotruncus sp.
GACAGCCCGCAGGGTCGTCGCGGCGGATGCCGCGCTTCGGGCCAGAGGCCCGAGAAGACCCGAGGAAGGCGCCTTGCGCCTGGACGTTTGGTCAGGAGCCAAACGTCCGCTGTCCTGTTATCGGAAGCTGTTGTTTTGGGTGCTCAGATAGCTGATGTAGCTTTCGAGGTTGGAGCGGGAGGCCGCGTCGATGCTGGTGATCGAGCATTTGTATCCGCGCTTGGACTGCCCGAGATCGATCATGTGGTTGATCGTGAGCTGTACATTCTTGAGCAGCGGTTCTTCGAGCGAGAGCAGGAGCGGCTGGGTCTCGTCGAGCAGCTCTTCAGAGGTAAACTTGATGTGGCGCAGGGAAACCGCGTGGACCTGTACATTCAGGATTTCCTCGTGGGGCTGCGGCTTGCGGTGGAACAGGCCGAACTTGCCCTTTTGCGGGCGGGTCAATTCGGCTTGGAGCTTGGCGGGCAGGTCGACGTCATAGAGGAACACGCTGCGCGCGCCGGGCAGCATCTCTTCGGTGACCGAGACGATCCGCAGCATCTGCGGCGACGAGAGGTAGACCTCCCCGGTATAGCTAATGACCTCCACCCCCTCCTGGGTGCGCACGATCTTCAACCGTTCGCCGCGGTTATAGAGCGGGACAAATTCCCCCCGGAATTCTACGCTTTTGTTCTCCTGGGAAACTGTGATGGTGCCGCTCTCCACCGGGCGGTCATCCAGCGTCTTGATCACGCCGGGAAATTTCGGGTCGGTTTTGCTATAGCTCAAGGCAGGTTCCTCCTTTGATAACGAAAAACGGGAGAGGTCTCCCGCAACGGTTCATTTGATCCACTATTATGATAATACAAAAAAACAGTTTTGTATAGAGGGCTTCGGCCAAAAAAATCCAAGAGGGAAGGGAGAGGTTTTTATGCAGGAGTATGACGGCCTGCTCCGCCTGCTCAACGAGAAAAAGCAGCTGTTGGAACGGTTTGAAGAGGTGTCGCTGCGGATGCTCCTCTGCGAAGACGACGACTTGGAGGACGGCATGGAGGAGCGCGGCCGGCTGATCGAGCGGGTGGACGAGGTAGAGGCGCAGATGCGCGGCTTCTGCGAGGGCGCGGGGGAACCCGCTTTGGCCCGCGTGCTCGACCCGTCTGTTTCGCGCGGGGAGCTGCCCGGCTGGGCCGCCCCGCTCTACGATGCGGCGCGCGCTGCCGATGCAATCGGGGTGCGCCTACAGGAATCCAACGCGCAGCTGCTGATCCGGCTAGAGGAGGTGCGGGAACGTACCCTCGCGCAGATCCGGGAATCCAACCGCGGGCAGGGCGCACAGGCCGCGAAATATTACGGCTCGATGGGCGCGCGCGGCGGCTACCCCGGCTCGCCGCTGGGCAAAGCTTAGGGCTTTTTTAAGAAGAATGCCGCCTTCTGCGGCATGGAATGCGGGGGGTTCGGCCCCGCGCGCCGAGTTCCTTTTCGGATGCACGAAAAGGAACCAAAAGTGCACGTAAGGGGGAACCCCCTTACGTATCCCCCGCGCCCCCAGACAAAGCGTTCATGCTCAAGGCTGACTTGCACCCTCTTTCGCCCCCAGATATCGAAGCCATATAAAGCTTGGAAACAGACAAAGCACTCAGCCTGGAAGGGTGGGGCACACGGGGAGGGGTCGCCGACCCCTAGCCCGTGAGACAGCCCGCAGGGTCGTCGCGGCGGATGCCGCGCTTCGGGCCAGAGGCCCGAGAAGACCCGAGGAAGGCGCGAGCGCCTGTCCGTTTGGTCAGGGGCCAAACGGACGCTGTCTTGTTGCACACTTTTTAAACAAGTCCCTTTAGTTTGGGGCATTTCGTACGATTATTTTTAATAGAAGCAATTTATGCAGCATCGGAGGTCTGAAATATGAATGTAAATTCTACCAGCAGCTACGTAAACAATGCGAGCAGCAATAAAGGCTTTTCAGGCATGGCGTCCGGAATGGATACCGAGAGCATGGTTGAGGCGATGCTCTCCGGGACCCAGGCAAAGATCGACAAGCAGAATGCCCTGAAACAGCAGACCATCTGGAAACAGGAGATCTACCGCGACCTGATTACCCAGATCAACAGCTTCCAGAGCAAGTTCTTTAAAAAGAGTTTCAGTGATTTTTCCAGCACCAGCTTGATGAGCCCGTCGTTCTTCAATGCGATGAGCGTAGCTTCGACTGCGGCCTCGATCCGCGCTTCGGTCGATAGCTCCGCCGCAGTGGGGAGCCATTCGGTCAAGGTTTCGCAGCTCGCGACCGCATCCAAGGTCACCTCGACCCCGGGGGCGGGCAAGCACGACCTCGAAGGCACCGCCGATATCGCCGAGATGTACAAAACTGCGATGAAAGACGCGCTCGCCGAGGAACGCACCATCTCGCTTTCGGTGAACGGTAAGGCGATCGATGTGGATTTCAGCGACCTCGTGAAAGAGGACGCCGCAAACAACAAGGTCGAGTACCCGACCCCTGAACAGATTGCCGCCCGCCTGAACGAGGCGCTCTCCAAGTTCGACGGGATCACCGCAGACGTCAACGCGGACGGCAAGGTGGTTATCACCAGCACCAATACCGACGACAAGGGCAAATATACCGATGAGGTCAAGGTCCTGTCCTCCTCCTCGAGCGAAGGGCTCGCGATGGCTGGCCTGACCGTCGGCGCGTCGCTCAAGGACGGCACCCTCACCGCCGCTGCCGCGCCCAAGGTGGAGGGCGATGTCACCTTTGATGTGGACATCACCTACGACGGCGCGAAAACCACTGTCCAGATCGATATGGAAAAGGTCATGGCGCAGGCGGATGAAGCGGCACAGCGCGCGGAGATTCAGCGGCAGTTCCAGGAGCAGGTGGACTTTGCGTTCGGTGAGAACAAGGTCAAGATGGGCATGGATACCGCTACCGGCAAATTCAGCCTGACCACCCAGTATAAGACCAGCACAGTGATGATCTCGGGCAACAACGCCAACAAGGACACGCTCGGTGTGCTCAACGGCGAAAGCAACCGGATCGGCATCGGCGGCGACCTGGGGATGTACTTCAAAGACGCGTTCGACGCGGACGGCAAAGCCAGCTTTACGATCAACGGCGTCCAGATCGAGGTCAACAAGGATATGACCATCTCGGAGATGATGCGCGCGGTCAACAACAGCGGCGCCGGGGTCACGATGACCTACCAGTCCAACTCGGGCACCTTCTCGCTCACCTCCAACAACAGCGGCGACGGCTTTAAGATCGACATCCAGGACGACAACGGCAGCCTGATGGCGTCGGTGTTTGGCTCCAACGGCGACAGCACCACCTATGAGACCGACCTCGACGCCGGGACTTCGACCGAGACAAAACAAACCGGGACCGGCCGGATCGGCAACTTTGTGGAAGGCAAGGACGCAATCTTCGAGTTTGACGGGGTGACGATGGCGCGCAGCAGCAATACGATCACCCAGGACGGCCTGACCATGACCTTTACCAACACGACCGACCAGGCGGAGACGCTCACCGTCAACCGCAACACCGACCAGATCGTGGACGGTATCAAGAGCTTTATTGAGGATTATAACGCCCTGCTCGATAAGATCAACGGGCTGGTAGATGCGGACGCGGAATACCGCGATTACGCCCCGCTGACCGAGGCGCAGAAAAAAGAGATGACCGAGAAAGAGATCGAGAAGTGGGAAGAGAAGGCCAAGACCGGCCTGCTCCGCCGCGACAACGTGCTCGAGGGCTTCTTGCAGTCGATGCGTTCGGTGCTCTATGAGCGGCCGTCGGATGCGGCGTACGCGCTCTATGATCTCGGGATCGATACCGGCGATTACACCCAGAAGGGCAAGCTCTTCATGGATGCAGACGGTGAAGCCAAGCTGCGCGCGGCGCTCGAGAGCAACCCCGACGAGGTCGCCAAGCTGTTCACCAGCGAGGACGGCATCGGCAATAAGATGAATGAGATTCTCACCGGCGTGGCCAACACCAGCTCGGGCAGCCCGGGCACCCTGGTGCAGATTGCGGGCGTCAAGGGCGGCGCAACCGAGGCCCAGAGCGATTATACCCAGCGCCTGAGCGAGATTGAGCAGAAGATCAAGAACCTCAAGAGCGCATATGAGCTGGAGAAAAACCGCTATTGGAGCAAGTTCAACGCGATGGAGAAGCTGGTTTCCCAGATGAGCTCCCAGAGCGCGTGGCTGTCTCAGCAGTTCGGCTATTAAAACAGAGTGATTAGGATAACGAGGTGAAGGAAACGAATGCCAGTGAACCCCTACCAGAAATACCAGCAGCAGTCGGTCATGACCATGACGCAGGGGGAGATGCTCACCAAGCTCTATAATGAGATCATCAAGCAGTTTAGCGGCGCCGCGATGTATATGCGCGAGCCGGAACCGAACATCACCGAGATCAACCGGGCGCTGCAAAAGGGCCAGCGCATCCTCAACCACCTGCGGGCGACCCTCGACCACCAGTATAAAATTTCGGCTGAGCTGGATGCCTTTTACGACTATTTTATCCGGCAGGCGATTCAGGCCAACCTCAAAAAAGACCCCAAACTGATTGAAGAGGTCATCCCTCTGGTGACAGAACTGCGGGATGCGTTCATCCAGGCGGACCGCAACGCAAGAAAACATTGATATGTTTGAAATCCCCCGGAATTTTCCGGGGGATTTCCTTTTTGCGCAGCTGAAAAGAGGAGCGGAAAATTCCTTCCTTTTTATTGACTGGAAAGTCCCCCCCATGGTAGAATAAGGACAAGGTGCTACCACAACGGTTGCAGGCGGTTGGCCCCCCATGAAACGGGGGTTTCCCCCGTTTCGGAAGAAAGGGGGGATTGCTTATGGTTACATATTCGGAACTGTTTCAGTTTTGTCTGGTAATTCTAGGCGTTGTTGCTCTTGTTTTAGATGCAACAAAAAAGAAATAACCGCCACACGTCCCAAGTGATGCGGTTATTTCTGCAACCACAAAGGGGCTGACCGTCTGCCGGTAGCACCTTTCTTTATCTTTATTATATCCCGCAATCCGGGCGTTGTCAAGCAATGAAAAAGAAGGGGACTTGCAGGTTTGCCGGGGAGGGGCTGGGTGCTGCCATTCGATCGAGCAGCGACGTGGAGGCGTTTTGCTTCTAGCCCGGGTCGAGTGGGCAGGGCTTGTCTGTCCAAAAAAACAGGTAGAGGCGAGCGCTGACATGCGTGTCGTTTCCACCCAGCCCGGGTCGGGCACCTTTCCGGGGAGTTCCATAAGAGGGGTGGAACCCCGCTTATGTGTGCTTTTTATCTTGCTTTTTGCACAAGCAAAAAACAAGCCGTCCGCCCGGACGGGACCGGGCATCTCGTGCCGCTTGCGGCACACCTCTTAAAAAAGGTAAGGTGCTGCACCGCTGCACAAAAACAATCCCAGCCCGGACGGGACCGGGCATTTCCTGCCGCTTGCGGCACACCTCTCAAAAGAGTAACGTGCTGCACCGCTGGACAAAAAAACCTCCCGCCCGGGCTTGTGTTTTGCGGCAGGCGGTCGAAAAGTGTAGTGTAAGGTATATCAAATAGCTTGCGCCCGGCTTTCCGGCTGGGTTCAGGTGATAGCAGCGGTTTTTGCCGCGGAAGGCCGCCTAGAGCGGTCTTGTTTTGGACTTGTGGCCAAAGGGACGTTTCTCTGTCAGCGGGTTTTGCCCGCCGTCCGGAAACAATGGAATGTTCCCGGCGCTTTGGCCAAACGCAAAAATGCAGGGTGCATGAGGGGCGCACCTTTGCGGAATCTGGATGGTTGAGAGGTAATATAGATATGAGCTGGAAAAAAATTACGGCTTTTTGTTTGGCGTTCGTGATGGCGGCAGGCGTATCCTCCGGGCTTTCGCTCGAGCTGGATGCGGCTCCGATCAATGTCGCGGGCGGTTCTTCGCGTGCGGCTGGGGATGCCCGCGCCACCACCGAACAGGCCGCGACGCTGGCCTTTACCAAAGACCCGTGGGACAAAAACCCCACCGACACCGAAACCCGTACCGCGGTGAGCGGCACGATTGTGAATTTTACCGAGACCACCAAGGCAGGATACGCCAAGGACGTCAACGACAACTTTACCTGGGACGCCCAGGGCGGCGCGCCCGAACCGGAAAAGGATAAGGATTTGGTCATCCGCGACGCGGGCGGCAACAAGCGCCGGCTGACGATCGCGCCGGACTACCCGGCTGACGATTTTAAAGGCTCAGATGTCACGATCATGTTCAACGGCAACTACTACACCCTGCGCGGGACAGGTATCGTCATCCAGAAGCCGAGCGGACAGCCCGCCATCCCGGAGGAGGTCGCAACGATCAACCCCACCCGTGTGCAGGAATACGGCGAAATCCAGCTGAAGGTCACACGGGGCGAGCAGCCGGTCGATGGGAAGCCCGGCGGCGTGGCGATGGGGATCGAGATCACCAAAAAGGACGGCGTGTTCGCGAATGTAACCGATGTGCGCGCCCTGCGCCAGCAGGACGGTCGGCTCCAGATCGAGCTGGTCGGCGTCCAGACCGAAACCGGAAACCAGTCGTTCTTCTTCCGGCCGTACGGGCAGTATCAGGGCTACCGCGACCCGGACAACACCAAAGATACCGATAAGGACGGAGCTGAATGGGGGAGCAAGCCCGAGCATTTTGAAGTGGATGAAACAACGGGGGCCGTCACAACGACCAAACTGCCTGTGCCGACCGACACCAACGACATCATCCGCGCAGGCACCGAGTTCACCCTCATCCTGCGCAAGCCGGTTTCGAATACCCTTGCGCTCACCATCAAGCCGCCGATGACCGCGGTCAACGAGATTGCCGAGCGTGTAGATGCCGGCGTGCGCGAGGACGGCAAAAAGGTCGGCATGACCGACAGCCAGTACATCACCCTCGACCCGCGCAACTCCCTCGAATTTATCACCGAGGATTTTTGGTTGGTCAAGAAGATTAAGGATTGGAACGCCCAGTTCGATATTGAATGGACGATCGGCGCGACGACCGAGAACAACGGGCAGAATGTCACGCTCAACGACCTGCTCACCGTTGTGACCACCTCGCCGCCGCCGCCCGACGACCCCAATGCGCAGAACGAGGTCACCCAGCAGGTGATCCTCAACAAAGAACGGCTCCCGGAAAAGAACGTAGAGGGCGAGCTGAATATGGTCGTCCATTATACCACTGCGGACGGCAAACAGGTCTTTGATTCGGATGTGAAGGTCGCAATTCCGATCATCGTCCGCGGCAAGGGCGTCAAGCCCGAGACGGTCGAGTTCCGGACCATCAACCCCGAAGGCCCCACGGTGATCGACGCCGCGCTCGCCGGCAACAAACGCCTTGAAATGGATGTGTTCCAAGGCGGCATTCCCGGCTACCGCGACCCGAAAAAGCCCTACCAATATGACCTCAGCCTCATGATGGGCTCGGGCAACGGCTGGGCGGAATATGTGCGGATCGATGTGGAGCACACCTCCCAAAAGGAGACCGATGAGGAGGACTTCACCGGGGACGAAGAGGTGGTGCAGATCCGCGCGAACGATGAAATTCAGCAGGGGACCAGCATCAAGCTGAACAACCCCGGGCGGCAGGAGGCGGATGTCGAGCCGAAAAAGATCGCGCTCGAGCTGGTCGCCGCCCACAAGGGCCGCGCGGTTTTGACCATCAACTACGGACAGCTCACCGCCACCGGTGAGTATGTTGACGACCCCGCGCTCATGCGGGTGATTACCCTCGATATCGACAACACCTCCCCCAGCGACGACGCGCGGCTCAAGTCGATCGTGATCGAAAACCAGGAGGGGAAGATCGTCGGCTTTGAGTCGTCCTCCTCCAATCCCTGGCAGTTCGACAAGGACAATACCGGCCAGTATATCATTGAGGTGCCCTACACCTCGACCGGCCTTCAGTTTATCCCGACCAAAAACCACCCGCTTGCCCAGCAGACGGTGGATATCCTCTGGCAGGCGTACTACCTCGACGCCACCGGCAACCGGGTGTTCCTGAACAAGAGCGACTCGGGCGATGATGCCGACCCGTGGTCCAAGGTCAAGAGCGGCAACCGCACCGATTCGATCGGCGAGGGGATCACCCTGCTCTTCTTCCGGCAGGGCCAGCCGCTGCCCGACGGGGTCCCGATTACGGTGACCTTCCGCACCACCGCGCAGAACCCCACCATCCATATGGACTATATCCTCCAAATCATCCGGCGGTCGCCGGGTGTTGACGCGAGCCTGGTCAAGGTGGAGGGCTACCGCGACGGCGACCAGGAGGAGAAAACCACCAACCTGTTTACCCCGTTTGACGGCACCACCCTCGTCCAGCCGACCCTCTATACCGTCCCGTATATGACCGACTGGCTCTGGCTAAGCGCCACCCCCACCGACCCGAATGCAAAGGTGGAGTTCGACCCGCCGCTCAAGCAGTATAAGACCCAGCTGTTCGGCCAGAAGGAATGGCTCCAGCTCGCCGATATTCCGCAGCTGGCAAACGGCCTTTACAACCTGAAGGTCAAGGTCTGGTCGGAGGCGACCCGGTATGACCAGCTCGCCAACCCCGACCGGGTCTACGAGCTGCAAATCCGCCGCGCCGACCCCTCCAAACATTCCGGCCTCGGGATGCTCGAGCTTGCGAAACTCGACGGGACAGCCGTCCCCTACACCCCGTCGGTCAACGAGAACACGCTGACCTATGTGGTCAAGGACCTGCCCTACTCGGCTGCAAAATTGCAGATCAAGGCGGCGCAGTCCCCCGACCCCGAGAACCCGCTCAGCAGCATCTACAAGATTCTCTGCGTCTATAACCTCAAAAAGCCGAACGGCGGCGGACGCAAGTTTGTGGACATCACCTCGGATTTCTCGATCAAGAACGCGGTCGATATCGACTTCCTCCGCGAGGACGAACTCCCCGATGTGCTGCATCTGATCGTGGTTTCGGAGGCGGGCTACGGCAAATCCGACCAGCAGATTTGGGAGGCGGTCCAGAAGAACGATCCCGCGGACAGCGACTGGTTCACCGATTATACCATCGAGGTCAACCGGGCGCGCCCGAGCGAGATTTCCGACCTGCTCAACCTCAAGGTGAAGGGCAAGGACAAGGCGGACCAGGAGCACGACCTCAGCCTCAATTTCCGCGGCGACAACTACGACACCTACTACCTCGACGTGCCCTACTCGATGACCAAGGTCAACTTCACCCCGTTCCTCGGGCAGGAGGGGCAGAAAATCTGGATCAAGAGCAACCAAGGCCTGCTCGGGATGCTGCCGGGCCTGGGCAACCAGATGAAGGACGCCGACACCAAGGGCAGCTCCACCTCCCGCGACTACGAGCTGAACCGGTATGAGGATAACCCGCAGACCGAGTTCACCATCACGGTGCGGGCGGAGGATTACGAGGAGTATAACCCCGGCCACGAGTCGATCTATAAAGTGGTGGTCCGCCGGGCCGCGCCGAGCAGTGACGCGCGCCTGCGCAACCTGACCGCCACCAATGTCGAGCTCGATGAGCTGCTCTATCCGGCCGGATTGCGCCCGCCGTTCACCGCCTCGACCTACGACTACGAGGCAACCCTGATCGCGGGCGCGGTGGATACGGTGGTCACCGCGACCGCCAATGACGCCAACGCCACCATCGAGATCGAGGAAATCCTCACCCCGAGCGGCGTCGGCTCCGACCCGATTGCAATCATCTATGTCGAGCAGACGGTGACGATTGTGGTCACGGCTGAGGACGGCGTCACCACCGAGACCTATACGATCACCTTCACCAACCCGAACATGATCGAGAAAACCACCAACGCAGACCTGAAATATCTGGATGTCAACTACAGCTACCTCAACCCCGATTTCCAGATTGGGTTCAGCTCCAAGACCGGCTTCGGGCAGATGACGCCCGAATTCCGGCCCGCCACCACCGATTATGAGGTCGTGGTGCCCGAGGACTGCTATCAGGTGGAAATCCAGGCGAAGCCGGCCGACAAATACGCGACCATGGAAATCTTCCAGGGCACCCGCTCGATCGGCGACTACAACGGCAACTATTCGGCTTCGGTGCAGGATGGCGAGAACCAGTTCTCGATTGTGGTCACCTCGAGCGCGGGCGAGAAATACACCAAGACCTATAACATCAGTGTGTTCCGCAACGACGAGGAGAACATGAAGAACCTCACCCCGCTCGACGTCGAGGACATCGATTTCGAGAATTCGGGCGACGTGATCCTCGTTGCGATCGACGAGCATCCGCGCGTCAACGCGAACGTGTTCGAGGAGCTGAAAAAATACCCCGAAAAGACCATCATCTTCCAGGGCAACGACTACTCGATCGAGTTCAAGGCGTCCGATCTGACCCGCGTGGTCCCGCAGCAGGAAATCTTTGATTTCAGAATGTTCTTTACAACCCCGCAGGAAGATGCTATCATGGAGATTATAGACCGGCGCAGCAGCAACGACGACCTGCGCGGCAACCGGATCGTCATGATGTACTTCCCGTACCACGGGATGCTGCCCGGCACTGCCACGCTGCATCTCAACCTGGGCTACCGGTACCACGACGACACCCTCTATTGGCACTACTACAACGAGGACCGGGAGCGGATCGACTATTACGGCTCGATCCTCGCCAATTCGCAGGGCACCTTTGCCGTTTCGATCGACCATTTCTCGACCTACATCGTCACCCGCCCGCACTATATCTACGGCGCGGAGCTGATGTACGGCGTGGAGGGCAACGAGAACGACCCGCTGCTCAACAGCGACTTTAACAAGGTCAACCCGTGGACGGGTGTCCCGGAGGAGAACCCATGAAGAAATTTTTGTGTACCTTTTTGGCCCTGACGCTGGCGGCGGGGCTGGGCGGATGCAGCGCGGTGAAAAACCTGCTCCCGTCCAGCGCCCCGGCGCAGGCCGGCCCGGCTTCGTCCGCGGCCTCGGCCCCCCAGCAGCAACAGCCGAATTCCCCCTCCCTGGGGGTGCGCAAACGCCCCCAGACCGATCTTGACGTGGTCGAGGCGCTCAACTATGAGCGGTCACAGAACCCGGATACCGTCGCCTGGCTGCGGATTTTGGACACCGATGTCAACGACAGCGTGTTACAGGGGATGGACAATGTCGAGTATCTGCGCCGGACCGAGCGCAAAAAGGAGGATGTGTACGGCTGCTACTTCGCAGACTACACCAACTCGATCGGCCCGCGCGCCAAGCTCTCGCCCAATACGGTGATCTACGGGCACAGCGACCTGAAGGATAACCCCGACGGGCCGCGGTTCTCCCAGCTGTTCAAGTTCACCGACCCGGAGTTCGCCGCGTCCCACCCGTATATCGAGCTGACCGTCCTCGGTGAGACGATGCAATGGGAAATTTTTGCGGTGTTTTACCCGCATGTGAGCCTCGATTACATCAAGACCGACCTCTCGGGCAGCGAGCTGACCGCACTCGCGCAGGCCGCGGCCGACCAATCGATCTATGACTACGGGGTGACGGTCGGCCCGGACGACAAGATTCTGACCCTTTCCACCTGTACCATCAAATTTGGCGAAGGGGATACCCAACACCGGTTTGTGGTGATGGGCAGGCTGCTCCCCAAGGACAGCCCGCTCGCCGAACAGGTCGCGATCAAACAGAAGGACGGCGCGCAGGCCACCGCTTCCGCGCCCCAAACGGAGGGATAACGATGCTTTACAATTCTCTGGCGTTCAACGCGATGAAGAGCGGGCTGGATGGCCTGGCGATCGAGCAGAAGATGATCCTGCACAACCTCGCCAACTACGAAACCCCCGGCTTCAAATCCAAGTCGGTGACCTTCGACAAGGTGCTGCACAAGGAGAAGGAGAAGGGCGGCGGGGTCGGCGGGTCCTACCGGTTCCAGGCCACCATCCACACCAATGACGCGGTCGAGCTGCGCCCGGACGGAAACAACGTCGATTCGGACGTCGAGAGCATGAAGCTCTATGAGAACTATGTCCGCACCCAGTACCTCTACACCAAGATCAGCGGCCAGTTCGCCAACATGAACTACGTGCTGGATCAAACGGCAAAATAAGAGTGTGCAGCGGTGCAGCACGTTACCTTTTTAAATAAGAGTGCCGCAAAGCGGCACCAAAATGCCCGGTCCCGTCCGGGCGGACGGCTTGTTTTTTGCTTGTGCAAAAAGCAAGGTAAAAAGCACACATAAGGGGGAGCCCCCCTTATGTATCCCCCAGAATCCGGCCCACCTCGAGCAGGGCGGAAACGACGCTCATGTCAGAGCCTGCCCTTACCTCTTTTTTTGGCCAGACAACCCCTGCCCACTCGACCCGGGCTAGAAGCAAAACGCCTCCACGTCGGTGCTCGAGCGGTTTTCTCTATTCTGCGCGGCTTTGGCGCCTGGGGGCGGAAAAGGGTGCAAGTCAGCCTTGAGCATGAGCGCTTTGTCTGGGGGCGAGGGGATCTTTAAGGGGCTTGCCCCTTAAATGCACTTTTGGTTCCTTTTCGTGCATCCGAAAAGGAACCCGCCGCGCGGGGGCGGATACCCCGCATCCTGTGCCGCCTCGCGGCACACCTATTAAAAAGGTAAGGTGCTGCACCGCTGCACAAACAAGGAGGGATTCTGATATGTCATTTTTGGATTCGATGCATACCGTCGGCTCGGCGCTGACCGCTGAACGGTTCCGGATGGACACGATCCTGCAAAATATGACCAACGCCAAAACCACCCGCACCGCGAACGGCGAGCCTTACCGCCGCAAACAGGTGATCTTCCAGGAGCGGGCGTTCGATTTCCAGTCGGCGCTGGATAACGCGAGCGCCAAGGTGGAAAATGCAGGCGTGCGGGTGACCGAGATCGTCGAGAGCGACCGGGATTTCGTCCCGGTGTTTGACCCGACCCACCCCGACGCCAACGAGGACGGATATGTCATGTACCCGAACGTCAACATGACCGAGGAGCGGGTGGACCTGATGGCCGCGTCCAACGCCTACGAAGCCAATTTCACCGCTTTGCAGATCGTCAAGACACTCGCGCTCAAAGCGCTCGAAATTGGCAAATAATCTTGGAGAGGATCCGGCGCGTGCCGGCAGCAGGCTAGAATACGAATGAGAAACGGCATTGATACAGAATTTTTTGTGCAGCATATCCAGTGTACCCGGGAACAGAAGATGGAGTGCCTGGATACCGTCCGGCTGCTGCTCGATATCGCGTTTACCGCGCGGGAGTTCGGGCTGCTCAAGCTGGAGGAGCTGATTCAGGACCACGTCAAGTTTTCGGACAGGTTCCTGCGCAAGGCGGTCAACCTGACCATCGAAATCTCCAAACCCGAAAACATCCGGGAGGTCTTGTACAACTATCTGTTTACATCCTGCTACGCCTCCAACCAGCAGTTCCTCAATGGGGTCATCATCACCGAAACGATGGTGGCGGTCGGGCAGTCGGAAAGCCTCGACTACATCTTCACCTACCTCATCCCCTCCTATTTTGGGCTGGACTACGAGGGGGATGCGATCCGCATCTACCGCAACTACCGCGCGGGCCTGCGCAAGCTGGACGCCGCAAAGGCCAAGGCGGAGGAACAGTAGACAGCCGGATGTTTGGCCAGACAAACGTCCGGGCGCAGAGCGCTCTCCTCGGGGCTTCTCGGGCCTGACAAAATGATAAACAGTCTTTTTAAGTTGCCGGGACGGTGTTCACACCTTTCCGGCATTTTTTTTGAGATGTATGCCGCGCTGTTACATAAAAAGGAGCGCGCATAGGCGCTTGGGCCGGCGTAAGACCGGGGGGAGAATTTGTGGGAATTTTATTTGACAATGTATTGCAAAAAAGCGCGAATTGTGTTACAATACCTCGAAGAAAGGGTGGTTTTCTATGGCTCAAACAACCTTGAGTGTGCGGATGGATGAGGAGGTCAAGCGGCAGTTCGACGCATTTTGCGCTTCGGTCGGGATGAATGCGTCGGTTGCGGTCAACCTTTTCGCCAAGGCGGTCTTGCGCGAGCGGCGTATCCCGTTTGAAATCTCCGCCGATTCGTTCAGCAAAGAGGAGCAGGTCTCGTCTTTGCACCGGGGGAACGCCAAGCCGGAAGAGATGCTCTAGGCGGCTCTCAAAAACCGCTGGCCCAAGGGCAATCCGGCGCCGCCGTTTTCCGGGATTTTTTCCAGCTGCGGTCTGCGCCAAAAGCCCCCAAACCACCTTTCAAAGGGGGAGTACGGCCCGGCCCCGGCCTATTTGCACGCAGGCGTTTTCCAGTCATTTTTCAGGCCTGTCCAGCATAGTTTGTAATGTCAGAGGCAGGGCCTGACGGAATTGGTTTTATTTCACAGTATGCAAATTGGAATTGGATGGCTTTTGGGTAAAAAGGGCTAAATTTTAAGAAAAGGCAGAGCTTTCATATTTACATACCAGTTCTTTTTATGTATAATGGTATAGAGTCAAAATGCGAAAAAAGTCGTAACAAGCGGCTTTCTGGGTTCTATTTGGGAACTATTTTTCACAGGATCATCATTCAGGGAACAAGTTTCACAGCAGCCAGGAGGATTGCAAAAGCGGGCCAGCCCCGCAGAAAAAAAGGGAGATGGGCGAGACCATGTTTATTGTACCGATGAGCCGTTTGGAGCGGATGGATGGAATGAGAACGAGCGAAGGGGAAGCAGCCTCTCAGCAGCAGAGGCTTCAGGGGAATTCCTTCGCGCAGATGTTTAATGAATCGCTGAGAAGCCTGGAGCAGGCGCAGCAGGCCGCCGACGAGGATGCGCTCGACCTTGCGATGGGAGCAAGCGGCGCTGACCTGCATACCATTATGATAAATGCCGCTGTTTTGGAAAGCGCGGTCAAGACCACAGTCCAGCTGACGAGCAGGGCCGTCACCTCCTATAAGGAAATTATGTCAATGCAGGTCTGACAGTATTCCAAAATGAAAAGAGCGGGCTAGTGGAATGAAAGAAAAATTCAAAGAATGGATCGAAAAGATCAAGGCTTTTTGGGCCAAACGGTCTAAAAAGCAGAAAATAGGCATCATCTCAGGCGCGGCCGGCATCCTGCTGATCGCGCTGGTGGTCACTTTGATGCTCAACGCGAGGCCGGACGATAGCCGAGTCCTCTTCCCGGGCATGTCCACCACTGAGACCCAGCAGGTTTATGCGCTGCTCAAGGAGCGGGAGGTGGATGCCGAGATCAACCGGCAGGGCGAGCTGATCGTCCCGGCGGACCAATGGGATACGCTGACCTTTGAGCTGGCGGGCGCCGGCTATCAGCCGACTTCCCCCAACTACAACTTTTTCCTCGATAACTCGGGCTTTACCAAGACCGAGCTGGAACAGCAGGCCACCCTCAAGTTCCAGATGGAGGACCGGATGCGCCAGCTGCTGCTCGCCCAGACCGGGGTGGAGTATGCGGATGTCTCGTTCAACATCGCCGAGGAGAGCAACTATATCTGGGATCAGAGCAAAAAAGAGGAGGGTTCCGCAGCCATCACCATCCGGATGCGGGAGGACTTCGAGCTGACCCCCGAACGGGTGCAGGCGGTGAAAAACCTGACCGCTTATGCGGTCCCGAGCATGAAAGCCGATAACGTCGTCGTGATCGATGGGCGTACCGGTTTGGAAGTGCTGGGCACCGACGACCCCGACACCAACCAATATAGCACCAAACAGCTGGAACTCGAGCGGGAGGTTGCCAAGAGCATTGAGGACAACATCCGGCGGCTGCTCACCCCGACCTATGGGCCGGACGGCGTGACCGCGGTGGTCAAGGTGGTGCTCAACTTTGAAACCCTGCGCACCGAGCAAAAGCAGTATGTGCCCGAGGACAACGGCAAGGGCGTCATCAACCACTATGAGGACCGGTATTCCCAGGGCGGCACCGTCCCGGCGGAAGGGCTGGTCGGCGAAGAGAACAACACCGATATCCCCAAATACGGAAACAATGTAGCCGGCAACGGGGACAACGCGATTACCAATTTTGAGAGCAGCGTCGATTACTCGATCAGCGAGGTCCTGACCCAGATGGAGCGGGGCGCGCCGGTGCTCGAGCGCGCGACCGCGGCGGTGGTGGTCAAAGACCCGAACTTCACCACCGAGCGGGAGGAGCTGTTGGTTGACCTTGTTTCCAAGGGGACCAACATCAGCGCGGAGAATATCCGCGTCACCAACCTCGATTACACGATCGACACGGTGCCCACCGATACCGAGCCGCAGCCGGGCGCGGCTGATTATACCCTCTTGATCATCATCGGCGTGGGCGGGGTCGTTCTGCTGCTGCTCCTGATCCTGTTCCTCATCCTGCTGATCCGCCGCCGCAAGAAGCGCAAGAAGGACGCCGAAGCCCAGGCCCTCCTGGATGAGGCCGAGGAACAGCGCCAGCAGATGGAAAAGGAGATCGCCGAGCACAAGCTCGCCTTGCAGGCCGAGGCGCTTGCCAATGTCAACGTCAAGGAGGACGCGATTGTGGAAGAGGTCCGCGCTTTCGCGGAGCAAAACCCCGAGATCACCGCAAATCTGGTACGTTCACTTTTGAAGGAGGAGAAGAAGTGAAATGGCTGACAAGAAACTGCGCCTGAGCCCGATCCAGCGTGCTGCTACGGTTATCATCTCGCTCGGTGCACAGCGTGCCTCGGATGTCTATAAATATCTCAGCGAGGACGAGGTCGAGATGCTCTCGCTCGAAATCGCCAAGATGCAGCGCCTCTCCGAGGAGGATGTGCGGGAGACGATGGAGGATTTTTACGGCCTCTGTGTCACCCAAAAGGTCATCAACGAGGGCGGCGTGCTCTATGCGCGCGATGTCCTCGAAAAGGCGTTCGGCCCCGAGCAGGCTGCCTCCCTCATGGAGCGGCTCTCCAAGTCGCTGAAAACACAGGCGTTTGAGTTCATCCGCAAGGCGGATTACAAGAGCCTCCAGATGGCGCTTGCAAACGAACATCCCCAGACAATCGCGCTGGTGCTCTCCTATGCGCGCTCGGACCAGGCTTCGATGATCATTGCCGAGCTGCCCCGCACCATGCAGATCGACGTCATCAAGCGGATTGCGAACCTCGACCGGACTTCCCCGGAAATTGTCAGCATTGTGGAAAAGACCCTCGAGCGCCGGTTCGATTCGATCATCTCTTCCGACCAGGTCGAGGTCGGCGGCGTACCATATATCGCGGATATCATGAACCGGGTCGACCGCAGCACCGAGAAATTTGTCTTCGACGAGCTGGGCGCACAGGACCCGAAACTCGCCGAGGAGATCAGAAAGCTCATGTTCGTGTTCGAGGACATTGTCAACCTCGATGGCCTCGCAATTCAGCGGTTCATCCGCGAGGTCGACAGCAAGGACCTTGCGGTCGCGCTCAAGGCCGCAAACGAGGATGTCAAGGAAGTCATCTTCCAGAATATGTCCTCGCGTGTGCGTGAGACAATCCAGACAGACATCCAGTACCTGCATAATATCCGTCTGCGCGACGTCGAAGAGGCGCAGCAGAAGATTGTTGGCGTGATCCGCCAGCTCGAGGAAGCGGGCGAAATCGTGATTGCGCGCGGCGAAGGGGAGGAGATCATTGCTTAACGTCATCAAACGCGGCGGGGTGGCGGTCTCCGACCAGGTGGTCAAGATCCCCGACCTGCCCAGGAAACGCATCGTTTCCTCCTCTGGGGAGGAGGGCGGCGGGCTGAGCTTCGACCCATCTGACACCGAACAGATGGTGATTGAATCGGCGATCAAAAGCGCCGAAGCCCGCACCCGCGAGATCGTCGGCAAGGCGGAGGAGCAGCGCTCGCAGATCCTCATGCAGGCGGGCGCGGAGGCTGAGCAGATTCGCCAACAGGCGCGCCAGCAGGGCTATTCCGATGGGTATCACGAGATGTGCGGGCAGATATCCGACTGCATCGCACAGATCGGCCAGACCCTTGACCAGATGCGGGCGCATCAACAGGAGTTCATCCATCAGTATGAACAAAATTTGCGCCTGTTATCCGTAGATATCGCTGAAAAAATCCTCAACAAGCGGATCGCTGCCGACGGTACCGACCTGCTTGAGCTGGTCCGGCAGGCGGTCTCCTCGATCAAGAATGCCGACTGGATCGAGGTGGAGGTTTCCGACAAGCTGCCTGCACTGGTCGAGCGGCTTCAGACCGAATACGCGGTGCAGGCGGGCGGCCCACAGGTTGACGTCGTGATGCGCGACCTGCCGCCCGGCGGATGCACCGTCCATACGCCCGAGGCGATTGTGGACGCGTCGGTCCAGGTGCAGCTCGACAACCTGCGCGAGATCTTCGCGGACATCGAGTAACCATCCTGCGTTTTTGTGAGGGGCTTTTTCTCTTGCAAAAAGCCCCTCTTGCCGCTTCGCGGCAATTCACCAAAAAAGCGCTTCACAGGATAAAGCGCTTCGCCGCGTGCGCGCGGCGACCAAAGGCGCTGCCTTTGGAATCCGCAGCCTTTGAAAAGGCTGGCGAAACTTTTCGTTTGTCCCAAAACCAAAAGTTTTACTCGATTTTTTTCAAAAAATCGCGGGGTCAAGGGGCGGCGCCCCTTGAAAACGGCTTCATGCTCCGGACTTTGCGCGGAAGGGGGTGCGTCCAGATGAGCTACCGGCCGGGATATAACCTGATGAGCTACCGCAGGGCGGTGAAGCTCAACGACCTGTATGCTTATCAGGGAAAGATCAGCAAGATCGCTGGGATGACTGTCGAGGCGACCGGGCTGGTCAGCAACATTGGGGATATTTGCAACATCATGGTAGACCCCCATCGTTCGGTTTTGGCGGAGGTGGTCGGCCTGAAGGGCAGTTCGATCCAGCTGATGCCTTACGAAGACGTAGACGGCATCGGCTTTGGAAGCGTTGTAGTGCCTACCGGCGAAAAGCTCACCATCCGGATGGGGGAAGGGCTGATCGGCCGGACGGTCGACGCGATTGGCAACCCGCTCGACGACGGCCCGCCCATCGAATCGGACGCGCGCTACTCGATCAACGGCACCCACTCCAACCCCATGAACCGCCCGCCGATCACCCAGACCATGCAGATCGGCGTCAAGGCGATCGACGGCCTGCTCACCATCGGCAAGGGGCAGCGTATGGGCATCTTCGCGGGAAGCGGCGTCGGGAAATCCACCCTCATGGGCATGATCGCCCGCAACATCAAGGCGGACGTCAATGTGATTGCGCTGGTGGGCGAGCGTGGGCGCGAGGTGGTCGAGTTCATCAACCGCGACCTCGGCCCCGAAGGGATCAAGCGGTCGGTGCTGGTCGTCGCGACCTCTGATACCCCCGCGATGATGCGCTCCAAATGCGCGCTCACCGCCACCGCGATTGCCGAATATTTCCGCGACCAGGGCAAGGACGTCCTTTTGATGATGGATTCCCTCACCCGTTTCTGCATGGCACAACGCGAAATCGGCTTGAGCATCGGGGAACCGCCGGTGGCGCGCGGATACACCCCCTCGATCTATTCGGCGCTGCCCAAGCTGCTCGAGCGGTCGGGGAACTTTGAATGCGGCTCGATCACCGGCATTTACACCGTCCTCGTCGAGGGCGACGACACCAACGAGCCAATCTCCGACACGGTGCGCGGTATCGTCGACGGGCATATCGTCCTCTCGAGGCAGGTCGCCATGCGCAACCATTATCCCGCCATCGACGTGCTGGCCAGCGTCAGCCGCTTGATGAACGAGATCGCCGCGCCCGAACACAACGCCATGGCCGGCAAGCTGCGCAACATGCTTTCGGTCTACCAGGAGAATCAGGACCTCATCCTGATCGGCGCTTACAAGAGCGGCAGCAACCCCGCGCTCGACGAGGCCATCCGCCACATCGACGCGATCAACAAGCTGCTCCAGCAGCGGGTGGACGAGAAGGTGGGGTTTGACGAAACGGTCGCACAGATGCAGGAGATTTTGAGTTAACCAAGGAAGGGAGGCGGTCCGGATGAAAAAATTCAAGTTTACCCTCGGCAGGATGCTCGACTATAAAGACCAGCTTCTCACCGAGGAGAAAAATAAGCTCGCGGTGGTGCGCAAGCGGCAATCCGACCTCGAACAGCGGATCGATTCGCTCGAAAGCGAGTCCTGCCGCATCTCCGAGGAGATGAACCGCGGCCAGAAAAAGGGGATTGCGGTCTTCCAGCTGGTCGCTTTCCAGGCCCAGCGGGATAACATCCGCCAGCAGGTCGGCCAGCTCCGGCAGGACCTGAAGCTCGTCCTGCTCGAGGTCCAGAAGCAGACCTCCGCGGTCGTGCTCGCCACCCAGGAGGTCTCCAAACTCGAAAAGTTGCAGGAGAAACAGCTCGAGGCTTACCGCAAAGGCGTCGCCAAGGCGGAGGAGCTTTTTATTGAGGAGTTCGTCTCCGCAAAAATGATCCGCGAATCTGAGGAATATTTAGAAGGGGCGTGAGTCCCTTCTAAATTCCTTTGTTTTGTAGGGGTGTACCGCAAGCGGCACAAGATGTCCGTTCCCGCACGGACGGGCGGCTCTCTTTTTGCTCGTGCAAAAAGAAAGGCAAAAAGCACGCATAAGGGGGAAACCCCCTTATGGATCCCCCTCGCCCCCAGACGAAGCGCTCATGCTCAAGGCTGACTTGCACCATTGGATGCCCCCAAACCCCGAAGCCGCGCAGAATCAGGGGACAGACGAAGCACCCAGCCCGGAAGGGAGGGGCACACGGGGAGGGGTCGCCGACCCCTAGCCCGTGAGGCAAACCGCAGGGTCGTCGCGGCGAAAGCCGCGCTTCGGGCCAAGGGCCCGAGAAGACCCGAGGAGGGCGCTTCGCGCCCGGAAGTTTGGTCAGGAACCAAACTTCCTTTGCCCTGAAAGGAGGTGAAACAGAAAATGGAACAGATGATGGTACAGGCAACAGCTCCGGTACAGGGTGTACAGGGCGTGAGCTTCCGCGCGCTGCAAGGGGCGCTTGCAGGCCAGCAGCCGGTGGGCGACGGGTTCGCGATGCTCTTCCAGCAGCTGATGGGCGCGCTCAACGGTGAAGGCGACCCGATGGCCGCGCTGCTCGCCCAGATGGGGCAGATGCAGGACGACGCGGAGGATGAGGGCGTTGAACTGGGGATGCAGATGATGGCAGAAATGCTGCTCTCGGGCAACCCGCAGGCGATGCAGATTCTCGAACAGCTCGGGCTCGAGCCAGAGCAGGTGCAGGCATTGGCACAGGCAGGCCAGAACGCGGGCCGGGTGGCGCAGATCGAAGAGATGCAGAACCCAGCAACACAGCAGGCCGACGCGGCCGCAGGCGAACAGCCGGCGGAACAGGCACAGGACACCATCCAGGTCTTTGCGGCAGGGCAGAACAGCCAGCCGGAGGAATCGGGGGAGGACGGCAGCCTGATGCAGGGCGAGCACCAGTTCCGCAATGCGGTGCAGATCGCGCGGGAGAAGCTGGGCGGGCAGTCCAAAGAGGAGACCCAGCAGGTCGATGTGGACGCTTTGCAGGCGCACGCCAACAGCTACCGGTTTGAACCGGCGCAGCCGATGCAGAAGCTCGAGGCAACCATGCGGCCCGACCCGCAGGAGGTGGTCAACCAGCTGCGTGACGGCATCCTCGACCGGCTCGGCAAGCAGGACGAATTTGTGGTCAAACTCAAGCCCGAAGGGCTGGGCGAAATCACCGTCAGCCTCACCCAGCAGGACGGCGGTATCTCGATGAAGCTGCTGGCTTCCAGCCCGCAAGTGGCGAAGCTCATCAGCGAGCAGGTGATGTCGCTGCAAAACGCGCTCCGGCCGCTCCATGCGGAGGTCACCGAGATTTCGACGATCGCCCCGCAGGCTGCCGAGAACGCCGCGCAGTATAGCGCCTTCTCCGAGCAGCAGCAACAGTTCAGCCGTCAGCAGCAGTTCACCGGCAGCGGTGCGCAGTCGAACGCGCGCGGCAGCAGTATGGACGGCGGCGAGGAACCGGCTGAATGGGACCCGCAGGTCCGGTTGGACGAAACCCTCAACGCCTACATCTAAACGAAAGGAGGCGAACGCTGAATGTCAGTTTCCATGGGCAACACCAACACCAGCTATGGCTACCGCGACTGGTGGAACGAAAACAAGTATAAGGACCCGTCCGAATGGTCCTCGACCGATGAGATCACCGACATCAAAAATTGGGGAAACGTCAAATTCGAGGAGGATGACAAGGCTGTAAAGGTCGACGACTTCCTCAACCTGATGGTCGCACAGCTCCAAAACCAGGACTTCATGAACCCGGTGGACGACACCCAGTATGTCACCCAGCTCGCGCAGTTCGCGACTATGCAGCAGATGCAGGAGCTGGCCGAATACCAGAAAACCAACTACGCTATCTCGCTGGTCGGCAAGAACATCACCGCGGCAAAGTTCGGCGTCTCGGGCGACCTCATCAAGGAAACCGGCGTGATCCAAAAGGTTTCTCTGGTGGATAACTCCTACGAGGTCACTGTAAACGGAAAGAACTTTACCCTTGACCAGATCATGGAGATCAACGAGAACAAGGCCAACACCGGCTCCAACACCAACACCGGCCTCGACACCGATAAGCAGGCCTACCTGCTCTCGCTGATGGGCAAGAATGTGGAGGTCAAGACCACCGACGAGGACGGCAAGACGGTCAACGTGCAGGGCATCGTCAACAAGGTCTCGAGCGAGGACGGCAAGTATCAGGTCCAGATCGGCGACAAGTGGTATGCCCTCGACAACGTGATCTCGGTGGACGGCGAGGAACCCGACGTCGAGCTCGACCCGGATAAGGTCAGCGAGCTGGCCGCGATGGTCGGCAAGGAGGTCACCGTCAAGATCAAGGACGAGGACGGCGATCCGGCTGAGAAAACCGGCAGGGTGACCAAAATCTCGACCAAGGGCGGGGAATACCGGCTCATGATCGGGGACGAATGGTACCTGATGTCCGACGTGGTGAACGTGCGCGAGAGCAGCGACACCCGCAATGTCTGGTACGAAGAGCCTTAACCTAATTTTTCAGAAAGGGGTGGGCGGATGGATCAGCTTCTGATTCAGCGCAGACTGAATATCCCGGTTGTGACCGGAACCCCCGCTGCAAGCCCGGTCGCCCCGCAGCAGGAACAGGCGCAAACCTCCTTCCGGGAGGTCCTGGACGAGCAGCTCGCCAAAGCCGGCGGACTCGCGTTTTCCAAGCACGCGGCCGCAAGGGTGCAGCAGCGGAGCATTGAGCTGACCGAAAATAGCTTGGAACGGCTCTATGAGGGGGTGCGGATCGCGCGGGAAAAGGGCATGGACGATACCTTGATCCTTGTCGATTCGACCGCATTTATCGTCAGCGTGAAAAACGGCACTGTGATCACCACGCTCGGCGGCGACCTCCGGGGCAGCGCAATTACAAACATCAACGGGACGGTTATTGTCTGACCGGACTTCTCTGCAAGAGGTCAGCGCGGGCCTCGACTGACCGAAAGGCCCGCGCCCGTCCCGGCGTTATAAAACAAGGAGAAACAGATAGATGGTAAGATCAATGTATTCCGGTGTTTCCGGCCTGCGTTCGCATCAGCAGCGGCTGGACGTCATCGGTAACAACGTTTCGAACGTCAACACCTACGGTTTCAAATCCAGCCGCGCCACCTTCCGCGACATGTTCTATCAGAACGTGCGCAACGCGGCGCAGGGTACCTCCAGCCGCGGCGGTATCAACCCGTCCGCAATCGGTTACGGCGCGTCCCTCTCGAGCGTCGACCTGCTGATGGAGGTTTCTTCCATGACCCCCACCGGCAACCCGCTCGATGTGGCGATTACCGGCGAGGGCTTCCTTCAGGTTATGGACAATGACGGAAATATCTTCTATACCCGCGCGGGGATGCTCGACGTCGACCCCACCACCGGCTACCTCGTGGACGGCAACGGCTATTTTGTCCTCGGCACCCAGGCAAAGGACGCGACGGTTGGTATCGTCGGGCAGGAGCCGGGCACCAGCCGCATCAAGATCGAGCTGCCCACCCTTGACGCGAAACAGGCGTCGGTCACCAAGCAGATCGGCGGCAACGAATTCACCATGACCGCCAGCAACATCGGCGACGCGGGCAACGCAAGCATCAACTTCTCGCTCGCCTACGATATGCCTGCCGGCGAGAAGATCGAGGTAATCATCTCGGGCAACAACATCGAGGTCAATGTCAACCCGAACGCGACCTTCGATAACCTCGGCGCGTTTATGGATCAGGTCAACAGCGCAATCACCGATAAGTTGGGGGAGACCCATCCGGCGGGCACCTTTAATCTGACCATGGATCCACCGATCACCATGCCGAATACCGACGTCTATCCGAACGGCATCACCGGCGAGCAGCTCATCAAGAGCGATTCCGGCCCGGTCGGCGGCGGGATCGTGCTGAGCGACGCCGCAAAGGATATCGGTATCCAGTTCATTGCCAAAAAATTGGGTTCCGCTTTCACCGCAGGGGATGCCCCCGACACGAAACCTGTTGACCCATTTGGGAAAGTGGAGATTTCTGTAAACGCCAATGACGCGACCCTCTGGGACGTTAAAGTCGGTGATTATGAGCAGAAGGGTCTCACCCTTGCCGCGCTGACCGGCTCTTCGGGCGTCAAGCTCGAGAGGACTGCTGCCGCTGGCGGTGGCGGTGCAGGCGGCGGTGCGGCTACCACCGACCCGAACGACTATTTTGTCATCAGCATCCCGAAATCTTATTTGAAGTATGATGAAGCGACAGAGAAATATAGTCCGCCGGATGCAGCTGACCAGGTTGAACTCGGAAGCGCGACCAAGCAGCGTCCGTCCGGAAACCTCGGCCTGAACGCGGGGTTCCAGCTGGAGGGCGGCACCGAGGGCGGCCCGCAGACGATTATGAACATCACCGGGTTCGGCATCGGCGCGGACGGCACGCTGACCGGCCAGGCGGGCGGCGAGCGGCTGATCTTCGGGCGGATCGACCTTGCGAACTTCGACAACCCCAAGGGCCTCCAGCAGAGCGGCAACAGCTACTTTGCCGAGACCCAGAACTCGGGCAAACCGCAGTATGCGGTGCCGGGCGAGGATGGCACCGGCGCGCTTAAGAACAGCGCGCTCGAGATGTCCAACGTCGACCTCGCGCAGGAGTTTTCGGATATGATTACCACCCAGCGCGGCTACCAGGCGAACTCGCGGCTGATCACCGTTTCAGACACCATGCTCGAAGAGCTTATCAACTTAAAGCGGTAATCTGATAAGGGTGCCGCCTATCGGCGGCAGGGGATGCGGGGAGTCCGCCCCCGCGCGGCGGGTCCCTTTTCGGATGCGCGAAAAGGGACGAAAAGCGCATTTAAGGGGCATGGGCGCGCGGCGTTTTGGAATCCAGACCAAAACGCCCCCACTCGCGGCTTTCTCGCGCAAGCGCGAAGCGCGGCTACGCCGCGACAGCCGCTCAGCGCGCCTCACAAGAGGGGCGGCAGCGCCCCCCTCTTGTGGAAACTCCCCCGGCAAGCTTTGTGCTCCGATCGGTTCGAGCACCGACGTGGAGGCGTTTTGCTTCTAGCCCGGGTCGAGTGGGCGAGGTTTGTCTGTCCAAAAAAACAGGTAGGGGCAGGCTCTGACATGCGTGTCGTTTCCGCCCTGCTCGAGGTGGGCCGGATTCCGGGGGAATCCATAAGGGGGGTGGAACCCCCGCTTATGTGTGCTTTTTATCTTGCTTTTTGCACAAGCAAAAAACAAGCCGTCCGCCCGGACGGGACCGGGCATTTTAGTGCCGCTTGCGGCACACCTCCCAGGCGGCGGCCGCAGAATGGCCGCCGCCCGCAGGCAAGCAGACATATTGGTTTGCAGATATGCCTGTTTGCCTGTGGAATTGCTGCAATTAGGGGCAGCGGAAAAATACGGGAAAGAAAGAAGGCTCATCCTTATGATAGTTTTAACCAAGCTGCGCGGAGAGAGGTTCACCCTCAACTGCGACCTGATCGAGACGATCACCGAAAACCCGGATACCACCATCCTGCTGACCAACGGCAGCCTGCATATCGTGAAGGAACCGATGCAGGAAGTGATTGATAAGACCGTCGCGTTTCGCAGGCGGATCTATACCCGGGAATTTTGAGTCCCATTTACCGGAGAAAGGATAGGGAATTTTTATGGATTTAATGACTCTGATAGGGACCCTCGGCGCATTCGCAGTCTTGTTTTTCGGTATCGTTTTTGATAAGACCAACGGCCTCGTATTTGAGAACTTCCAGAACTTCTTTGACGTCCCGAGCTTGATTATCACGGTCGGCGGCGTTATCGCGGCTTTGATGCTCTCGTTTCCGGTGAAGATTTTCACCAAAATCCCCAAGCATATCAAGATCTGCCTGATGCCCAAAAAGTATATCCCGCAGGAGTACATCATGCAGATCGTCGACCTTGCGACCGAAGCGCGCATCAACGGCCTGCTCTCGCTCGAAACCAAGCTGGAGGAGACCAGCGACACCTTCTTAAAAAACAGCATGATGCTGGTGGTCGACGCGGTGGACCCCGAGAAGGTTAAAACATTGCTTGAAACCGAGCTGGATTACCTGGACGAGCGCCACGCACAGGACCGCGGGTTCTACGACAAGGGCGCTTCCTACGGCCCGGCTTATGGTATGATCGGCACCCTGATGGGGCTTATCAACCTGCTCAAATCCCTCGACGACCCGAGCAAGGTCGCGCCCGCGATGGCGGTTGCGCTGGTCACCACCTTCTATGGCTCAATCCTCGCAAACATGATCTTCCTGCCGATCTCGAACAAGCTGAAGGTCCGCCACGAGGAGGAATACCTCTGCAAGATGATCGTGGCCGAGGGTGTGCAGGCGATCCAGGCGGGCAACAACCCCAAATTCATCCAGGAAAAACTCACCCAGCTGATCCCTGGCTACCTCGCCTCCAAGATGGAGGGCGCAGCCCCGGCGGGCGGCGGCGGAGACGACGGCGGCAAGGGCAAAAAGAAAGGCAAGAAAAAATAAACCATGCGTTTTGGAAAAGGCAGGTGAGCGACCATGGCTAAAAAGCAGCGTGAGGAGCCGAATACTTCGGAATGGATGAATACCTATTCCGACCTTGTGACCCTTCTGCTCTGCTTCTTTGTACTGCTGTTCAGTATGTCAACGATCAACGCCGAGAAGTGGGAAAACTTCGTTAAGGCGTTCGCCAACCCGGGTGATAAGACGATGCAGATCGTCATTGACGCGCTCGAGGACCAGGGCGACAAGCTGGCAAACCCGATGGGGGAATCGACGCCCGCGCAGAGCGATTCGATGCCCCGCACCGACCTCGAGCTACCCGCAAGCTTCGATGAGCTCTATGAATATATGAAGAGCTACGCCGAAGAGAACGGGCTGAGCGAATCGGTGCAGGTGAGCAAGGGCAAAAACACCGTTTATATCCGCTTCAAGAACAACCTCTTCTTTGACCCGGATAGCTCGGATATCCGCCAGGCGGCATATCCGGTGCTCGATTTCCTCGGCGACTGCCTGCATTCGGTCCAGGATGAGATCATGACCATCAACATCAACGGCCATACCGCCTCGGTCGCCAATGCGGAGTGGTACGCGGTTTCCGACTGGAGGCTCTCTTCCGAGCGCGCCAGCGAGATTGCGATCTACTTCGAGGAAAACGGCGAGGTGGAGCCGACGATCATGCGCCCGATCGGCTACGGCAAAAACTACCCGGTCGAGAGCAACGATACCACCGAGGGCCGCGAGGCGAACCGCCGCGTGGATATGGTGATTGTGAGCAAGAACGCGGCGCTCAGCCCGGACGACCCGATGTATCAGGAGCTGGTCGGGCTGTTCGACCCGGGCGCGTTCCCCTCCTCGGCTTCCGCAGACGAGATCCTCGTCCCGCAGGATGCGTTTGAGGCGCTCGCGCAGCAGACCGCGCTGGACGCCGGGCTGGATGCCGACGACCTGATCGCGGCAGCCCCGGATAATACGCCGGAGACCAGCCCGGAGGCAGAGCCGGGCGGGATCGGGGTCAGCCCGGAACCCCCCGCTCCCCCGGATGGGGAGACTACAGAATGAAGGAGCTGGATGATTAGCTTATGGCAGAGCAACTATCACAAGCACAAATTGACGCGCTGCTTGCCAAGATGAGCTCCGGAGAGGAAGTAGTCGAAGAGGAGACGCAGAAGGTCAAGGAGTACGATTTCAACTCCCCGAAAAAGTTTACCAAGGAACAGCTCAAGGCGCTCGACAGCATCCACGAAACGTTCGGCCGCCTGCTTTCCTCCCAGCTTTCAGGCATGCTGCGCAACGTCTGCGACGTGCAGGTCATGCAGATCGAGGAGCAGCGCTATTATGAGTATAACAACTCGCTGCCGGACACTTCGCTTTTCGGGCTGATCAACTTCAAGCCGGAGGGTGAGCACTACAGCGACAGCATCCTCATCATGAATATGGATTCGGGGATCGGCTTTTATCTGATCGACCGGCTGCTCGGCGGCTCGGGCGAGCTTCACAACCTCACCCGCGACTATACCGAGATCGAGCTTGCGATTCTGGAGAACGTGCTCGGCAAGGTCGTGGTGAAGCTGCAGGACGCCTGGCGCAACAGCATCGATTGTACCGCCAGGCTCACCAGCGTGGAGACCAACGCCCGTCTCTTGCAGGTAATCGCGCCGGAAGAGATCATCGTTATCGTGATGCTCAACGTCAAGATCGGCGACATGACCGCGCCCATGACGATCTGTATCCCCGCGGAGAGCCTCGAAGAGGTCATTGACAAGTTCAGCGTCAGGTATACCCGCACAAACAACCGCAGGCTTGACCCGGATCACGAGCGGATCAAGAAGGAGATCCTCCTTCAGGGCGTCTGCAACACGGATATGAAGATTCAGGCGACTTTCGACCGGCTGGAACTCAAGCTCTGGGAGATCATGCAGCTCCAGCCGATGGATGTCATACCGCTGAACAAGCGGATCGACGACGATGTCGATATCACGCTTGGCGGGGTGCCCTGGTTCACCGCAAAGCTCGGTGAGCTGGACGACAAAAAGGCCATCAAGTTAAACCGCTGCATAAACCCGGTTGAGGAACCGGCCCTGCCCGGGGAGGACCCGGAAGAGGACGGGGAGGACGCCGGGCTGGTCGGCAGCGAGATGAGAGAAACGAGGAAATGAGGGAAACCAATGGGTGAAGCACAGACAAGCGTCCTTCTTGAGGACTGGGAGATAGACGCGATCGGCGAAATCCTGAATATCAGCATGGGTTCTTCAGCAACAGCGATTTCCAGCCTGCTCGACCGTCAGGTCATCATCTCAACCCCCACGGTTGAGATGCGCACCTTCCGCAGCCTGGATTACGCGGCGCTCGAGCCTGCCATGCTGGTCAAGATCGAGTATGTCGAGGGCATCTCGGGCAATAACGTAATGATTTTCCGGCAGCGGGATATGCAGATCATCCTGAACCTGCTGATGGGCAACGAAGAGGAGCCGACCGACGACTTTGTCTTTGATGAACTGAGCATGAGCGCGGCCTGTGAGGTCATGAACCAGATGATGGGCGCTGCGGCTACCGCGCTTTCCGAGTTTTTGAGCAAGGTGGTCAATATCTCCACGCCGGTTGCGTCGGTCATTGATTCGGACGAAAACTATTATCAGTCGCTCGGCGCCGACGAAGGCTCCGAGATCGTCTCGATCTCGTTCCATATCTCGATTGAGGGGGTCATGGACAGCGATTTCAGCAGCATCATGAGCTGCGAGCTGGTCAAGGACATCGTAACCTCGGTTTCGGGCCAGCAGGAACAGGAGATCGCGCAGGTGGAGATGCTGCCTTCCAACGCGGCGGCAGCACCGGCGCCGGCAGCACCGCAGCCCGAACCGGCTGCACCTCCGATGGGCTATCCTCCGCAGCAGCAGCCTGCGCCGGGGTATCCGCCCCAGCAGCCTGCCGCAGCGCAGCAGCCCGCGCCCGGCTATCCGCCCCAGCAGCCTGCCGCGGCACAGCAGCCTGCGCCGGGGTATCCGCCCCAGCAGCCTGCACCCGGCTACCCGCAGCAGGCCCCGGGCTATCCTCCGCAGCAGCCCGCGCCCGGTTATCCGCCCCAGCCGGATATGTCCGGCTACCAGCAGCAGCCTGCACCCGGCTATCCGCCCTATCCGCAGATGCCGCCCTATGGCTATCCGGCCTACCCGGGCTATCCTTACCCGCCCTACGGCTACGGGATGCCCCCCGAGGCCGCCGCGCTGCCCAACCAGGTGCTGAAACAGCCGCTCAACGTGCAGAACACCCAGTTCCCGGCGTTCGGCGTCCAGCAGACCGACAACCCCGCCTCCAATTCCAACATGGACCTTTTGATGGGGGTTTCGCTGGATGTGTCGGTTGAGATCGGGCAGACCAAGCGCAAGATCAAAGATATCATCGACTTTGGGCAGGGGACCGTCATCGAGCTGAACAAGCAGGCAGGCGCGCCGGTGGACATCGTGGTCAACGGCAGGCTGCTTGCGCGCGGCGATGTGGTGGTGATCGGCGACAACTTCGGCGTGCGCATCACCGAGATCGTCGGCACCAAAGAGCTGATGGAAAGCCTCAAGGCGGGCATCAACTGACCCACCGGGCGCGCTCCGCGCCCGGCAAAACCCCGGAGAACCCCGCTTTTCAGCGGATCAGATATAGGAAGAATCTCAATGCTTACTTTCAGAACAGCTTTAGAAGGAGAGAATTTAGAAAATGGATAAGAAAATCATGCTTGTGGATGACGCTGCATTTATGCGAATGACGATTAAAAACTGTCTGACCAAAGCGGGCTACACCAACCTGGTCGAGGCGGGGGATGGTCAGCAGGCGGTCGACACCTTCGCGAAAGAGAACCCCGACCTCGTAATCATGGACATCACCATGCCCAACAAGGACGGCATCCAGGCGCTTCAGGAGATCAAGGCCAACAACCCGGCCGCCAAGGTGGTCATGTGCTCGGCCATGGGCCAGGAAGCAATGGTCGTGCAGGCAATCCAGCTCGGCGCGCTCGACTTCATCGTCAAGCCGTTTAAGCCCGACCGCATCCTCCAGACCGTCTCGAAAATCCTCGGCTGATGCCATCCGGTTCTGCGCAGGGCGCCGCCTCTGTCCTGACAGTGTTCGGCGGCCTGCTGATGTTCCTGCTGGTGGTCGTGGCGGCGTGGGCCTGTACGCGTTTTGTGGGCAGGCGGTTTTCAGCCGGTGCGGGCGCGGGCAGCGGCAGGCTGCGGGTGGTCGAGCGGGTTGCGCTCGGGCCGGACCGCGCGTTGGTCCTGGTGCGGGCCGGGGGCCGGGTGTTCCTGGTCGGGTCGGCGCCGCAGCAGCTCACCCTGCTTGCCGAGCTGGACGCGGATGCGTTCCCGGAAAGCGGCGGGCAGCCGGAACCTGCCCCGGCCGATTTTGCGTCGCTCTTTGAGGCGGTGCGGCGGCAGGGGGGGAAGTTTAGGGGGAAGAAGGAAAAACCGGATGGATAAGGTCAACGAAAACAGAAAGGTCCTCAAAAAACAGCTCCGGCGGTTCGGGATTTCTGCCCTGGTAACGCTGGTGCTGGCTGTGGCCTGTCTTTCTCTGCATGCGTTCGCTGCGCCGATGGTCACCCTCGACCTTGGCAGCGGCGATGGGGCCGGAAGTTCCTTCGGTATCCTCGAGATGCTTTTTACGCTGGTTTTGATCGCGCTTGCGCCTTCTCTGCTCATCATGATGACCAGCTTCACCCGGATCATCATTGTGCTCTCGTTCCTGCGCAACGCGATGGGAACCCAGCAGTCTCCGCCCAACCAGGTTCTGATTGGGCTTGCGCTCTTTTTAACCCTCTTTATCATGTACCCGGTGTTCAGCCAGATCAACGACCAGGCTTACCAGCCCTACAGCCGCGGGGAGATTACCCGTACCGAGGCGGTGGAACGGGGCGCGCGCCCGCTCAAAGAGTTCATGGTGCGCCAAATCTACACCGACGACGCGGCCATGTTCCTTTCCATTGCGAACGAGCGGCGTCCGGAGGAGGAGTGGATCACCATCCCTGAGGACCTCACCGACCTCAGCTTTGAGATCGTCGTCCCCGCTTTCATCACAAGCGAACTCAAACGCGCGTTCCTGATCGGCTTTTTGATCTTCCTCCCGTTCCTCATCATCGATATGGTCGTTTCAAGCACCCTCATGTCAATGGGTATGGTCATGCTGCCGCCCTCGATGATCTCGCTCCCATTTAAGATTATGATGTTTGTCCTCGTGGATGGCTGGGGGCTGCTGCTCGGCAACCTGGCGCGCAGCTTCCATTAAGGCGTGCAGCGGCGCAGCACCTTGCTTTTTTCAATCAGTGTGCCGCAAGCGGCACGATGATGCCCGGTCCCGTCCGGGCGGACGGCTTGTTTTTTGCTTGTGCAAAAAGCAAGGTAAAAAGCACACATAAGGGGGAGACCCCTTATGTATCCCCCGGAATCCGGCCCACCTCAGGCAGGGTGGAAACGACACGCATGTCAGAGCCTGCCCCTACCTGTTTTTTTGGCTAGACAGGCCTCATCCACTCGACCCGGGCTGAGACGCAAGACCCCACTATATGGATGCTCGATCGGATGGAAGCACTCAATCCCGGAAGGGTGGGGCACACGGGGAGGGGGCGCTGCCCCCTAGCCCGTGAGGCGCATCCTGCCCGAGCGTCGCGCGCAAGCGCGCTTCGGGCTGAAAGCCCGAGAAGCGAAGGGCGTTGTTTTGGTCGGGATTCCAAAACAACATGCGCCCCATGCCCCTTAAATGCACTTTTGGTTCCTTTTCGTGCATCCGAAAAGGAACCCGCCGCGCGGGGGCGGACACCCCGCATAACTGTGCCGGTTACGGCACAAAAAAGCAAGATACTTCGCAGATGTATGATGTAGAAAGAAAGGTGGTGGTTTTATGATGACACAAGGTCAGATCATGACCATCTTTCAGGAGGGGATGCTGCTGGCGATGAAGCTGGCAGCGCCGATCCTGGTGGCGAGTATCGCAATCGGCCTGGTCATCGCGATCTTCCAGGCCGCCACCCAGATCCACGAGCAGACGCTCACCTTCGTCCCGAAGGTGCTGGTGATCTCCCTGCTGCTGTTGCTGCTCGGCTCGTGGATGATGACCCTATTCAGCGAGTTCATCCACCGGCTGTTCGCGCTGATCCTCACCCTCTAGACCGGTGGGCGCGGTATTCGGCGCTGCATTGCCGGTCTATCTGCTCGTGTTTGTGCGGATGGCCGGGATGTTCGCTTTCAACCCGCTGTTTGCCCGCCGCAATGTCCCCGCCATTGTCCGCGCGGGGCTGGCGCTGGTCTGTATGGCGGTCATTGCGCCGGGCGTCCCTTACGCCCCGCAGGTGCAGGACCGGCTGGCCTCCGCCGCTCTGCTCGAATTGGTGATCGGGCTGGCTTGCGGGTATATCTTCCAAGCGTTTTACTACATGCTCTTCATGGCCGGCGATTTCATGGATATGCAGTTTGGCATGGCGATGTCCAAGGTGCTCGACCCGGGCACCAATATGCAGCTCTCGACGAGCGGCAGCTTCCTCAACGTCCTCTTTTCGCTCTATTTCTTCGCCACCAACAGCCATCTGGTTATGATCCGCATCCTTTCCGCCTCGTTCGATCTCGTACCGGCGGGGGGCAGCTCGGTCCCGATTGGGCTGCCCGGCTACCTCATCGACCTGACCATCGAGGCGTTTTCCCTCGTCCTGCGGCTGGCGCTGCCGTTCGTGGCGGTCGAGTTTGTGCTCGAGCTTTCGATGGGCATCCTGATGAAGCTGATCCCACAGATTCACGTCTTTGTCATCAACATCCAGTGTAAGGTGCTGCTCGCGTTGGTCATGCTCTACACCTTCGCCATCCCAATCGGCTCCTTCCTTGACAACTATATCCAAACGATGCTGGGGTATATGCAGAACACCTTGCAGGTGTTCCGCTAGGGGTGTGCCGCGAGCGGCACGGGGTGTCCGTTCCCGCACGGACGGTGGTTCTTTTTGTGCAGCGGTGCAGCACCTTACCTTCTTTAAGAGGTGTGCCGCGAGCGGCACGAGGCGTCCGTTCCCGCACGGACAGGCGGCTTGTTTTTTGCTTGTGCAAAAAGCAAGATAAAAAGCACACATAAGGGGAGACCCCCTTATGGATCCCCCCTCGCCCCCAGACAAAGCGCTCATGCTCAAGGCTGACTTGCACCCTCTTGCGCCCCCCAAGCGCCGAAACTGCGCAGAATAGGGGGACAGACAAAGCAACCAGCCCGGAGGGGGAGTTCCCACAAGAGGGGGGCGCTGCCGCCCCTCTTGTGAGGCGCATCCTGCCCGAGCGTCGCGCGTAAGCGCGCTTCGGGCCGAAGGACCGAGCAGCGAAGGGCGTTGTTTTGGTCTGGAACCCAAAACAACATGCGCCCAAAGGAGGTGGTTTTACGGCTGGCGAGAAAACCGAGAAAGCAACACCCAAGCGACGACGGGACGAACGCAAAAAAGGCAACATCTTCCAAAGCAAGGAGGTCGTGACGGTCACAACGCTGCTCGCCGGGTTCTACGGCTTCAAGCTGCTCTGGCCGCTCTTCTACAACACCCTCCGGCGCACCCTCTTGCGCGGGTTCGGATTGATCTCCCAGATCGACCACCTCGATATGGCGCAGCTGCGGGTGCTCATGATCCAAGCGTTTATCGCGTTCGCGGTGGCGGCGCTGCCTCTATTGGTGATCGGCGGGCTGGTCTCGATCCTGTTCACCGTCGCCCAGACCCGCGGCCTGTTCGCGTGGGAGTCGCTCAAGCCCAAGTTCAACCGCCTGAACCCGATCGAAGGGATCAAAAAGCTCTTTTCGCTGCGCGGGTTCATCGAACTGCTGAAATCCCTCGCAAAAATCTTCATCCTCGCATATATTATCTACCGTTCCCTCAAAGACAAATTCATGCTCATGCCCCGCCTGATGCAGATGGAGGTCCCCGGCGCGATGGCCTATACCGGGGAGATCATCCTTGATCTGGCGCGGACAGCGGCCATCATCATGGTGTTCGTGGCGGCGGCAGACTACCTCTACCAATGGTACGAATACGAAAAAAACCTTCGGATGTCCAAGCAGGAGATCAAAGAAGAATACAAACAGACCGAAGGCGACCCGCAGATCAAGGGAAAGATCAAGCAGAAACAGCAGGAGGTCGCCCGGCAGCGTATGATCCAGGCGGTCCCCACTGCGGACGTCGTCATCCGAAACCCGACCCATTACGCGGTCGCCCTGAAATACAGCCCCGGGGAGCAGCTCGCCCCTACGGTGGTCGCCAAGGGCACCGACAGCCTCGCCCTGCGCATTGTGAAGGTAGCGGAGGAAAATGGGGTCGTCACAATGGAGAACAAGCCGCTCGCGCGCGGCCTGTATGAGTCGGTGGACCTCGACCGGGAGATCCCCGAACAGTTTTATCAACCGGTCGCGGAAGTGCTCGCTTTCGTGTATAACTTGAAGAAAAAGGATTTGAACTAGTTTGAAGCTGTTTAACAACACAGTCTCGGTGTTCGTCATCGCTGTGGTCGCCCTCATCATCATACCGCTTCCGACCCCTCTGCTCGACTTCATGTTTGTGGGCAACCTCACCCTGTCCTTTATCATACTGCTGACCACCATGTACATCCGGGAGTCGCTCGAGTTCTCGATCTATCCCTCGATCCTCCTGATCACCACCCTCTTCCGGCTGGCGCTCAACATCTCGTCCACCCGTTCGATCCTCACCAAGAACGGCTACGCCGGCGAAGTGGTCAAGACGTTCGGTGAGTTCGTCATCCAGGGCAACGTGGTCGTCGGCCTGGTCATCTTCCTGATTATCGTCTTGGTCCAGTTCCTGGTCATCACCAAGGGTTCGGAACGTGTCGCGGAGGTCTCCGCCCGGTTCACCCTCGATGCGATGCCCGGTAAACAGATGGCGATTGACGCCGACCTCAGCTCCGGCTTGATTGACGAACAGGAGGCCCGCATCCGCCGCTCGAAGATTCAGCGGGAAGCCGACTTCTTCGGCGCCATGGACGGTGCTACCAAGTTCGTCAAGGGCGACTCGATCATGTCGATCGTCACCACCTTTATCAACCTCGTGGGCGGCGTGATCGTCGGTTTCATCAACAACGTCGGCAGCTTCAGCGAGATCATGAGTATCTATTCGACCTCCACGGTCGGCGACGGGCTCATGTCCCAGATTCCCGCGCTGCTCATCTCGGTTGCAACCGGTATGATCGTCACCCGCTCGGCCTCCGAGGCCAACCTCAACGAGGATATTTCCCACCAGCTGTTCTCTCAGCCGCGGGTGCTCATCATGGCCGGTATGGCGATGCTCTGCACCATGTTCATCGGGTTCCCCAAGGCCCAGGTGACCACCGTTTCGATCGCCATGATCGCGCTCGGGTTGATCCTGATGCGTCAGTCGAGCGTGCGGCAGGCCGCAGCAGCCGCCACCGAGGCCGGCCCGGTCCCGATGGAGGAGGTCACCAACGAGGCTGCCTTCTACAAGAACATTGACAACGTTTACAACCTCCTCAACGTCGACCAGATTTCGATGGAGTTCGGCTACAGCCTGATCCCGCTGGTGGATGAGGCGAGCGGCGGCAGTTTCGTGGACCGAGTGGTCATGTTCCGCAAACAGTTTGCACAGGAGATGGGCATGGTCTTCCCGTCGGTCCGACTCAAGGACAGCGGCCAGCTCAACCCCAACCAATACGCCATCAGCATCAAGGGGGAACAGGTCGCACAGGGCGAGGTGCTCACCGACCACTACCTCGCGCTGATGCCCGCCGACGGAGATGACACGGTCGACGGGATCGAGACGGTCGAACCCGCGTTCGGCATCCCGGCCCGCTGGATCAGCGAGGACAAACGGGTCAAGGCCGAGCTTGCCGGTTACACCCTCATCGACCCAACCTCGGTCATCATCACCCACCTTTCCGAGGTGGTCAAGGCGCACGCCCACGAGCTGCTTAACCGGCAGGAGACCAACAACATGCTCGCCAACCTGCGCAAATCCAATGAGGCGATCGTCAATGACACCGTCCCGGCGATTGTCTCGGTCGGAAACCTCCAGAAAATCCTCTGCAACCTCCTACAGGAGGGGGTCCCGATCCGCGACACCGAGACCATCCTCGAGACGCTCGCCGATTATGGCCCGACGGTCAAGGATATCGACATGCTGACCGAATATGTCCGGCAGTCGCTCCGCCGCACGATCACCCACCGGTTCTCCGAGGCGGGCCAGCTCAAGGTCATCAGCCTGGACGGCAACATCGAAAACCAGATCATGGGTTCGGTCAAGAAGGTGGAAAGCGGCTCCTACCTCGCGCTCGACCCGCAGACCATCCAAGCGATTATTGCATCCACCACCCGCGAGGTCGACAAGATCCGCGACCTCGTGCCGGTGCCGATCATCCTAACTTCCCCGATCGTGCGTATCTACTTCAAAAAGCTGGTTGACCAGTTCTATCTCAATGCGGTGGTGCTCTCGTTCAACGAGATCGACTCGGATGTCAAAATCCAAGCCCTCGGGAATATCACCATTTGACAGCTTGTGCAGCTGCGCAGCTAAGGGTGTGCCGCCTGTCGGCGGCAGGGGATGCGGGGTATTCGGCCCCGCGCGCCGAGCACCTTTTCGGATGCACGAAAAGGTACCAAAAGTGCACGTAAGGGGGAGACCCCCTTACGTATCCCCCTCGCCCCCAGACGAAGCGCTCATGCTCAAGGCTGACTTGCACCCTATTTCGCCCCCAAGCACCAAAGCCGCATAGAATGCGGAGAACCGGTCGAGCACCGACGTGAAGGCGTTTTGCTTCTAGCCCGGGTCGAGTGGGCGAGGGTTGTCTGGCCCAAAAAACAAGTAGGGGCAGGCTCTGACATGCGTGTCGTTTCCGCCCTGCTTGGGGTGGGCTGGATGCCGGGGGGATACATAAGGGGGGTGGAACCCCCGCTTATGCGTGCTTTTTGTCTTTCTTTTTGCACGAGCAAAAAGAGAGCCGCCCGTCCGTGCGGGAACGGACATCCCGTGCCGCATCGCGGCACACATCTTTGAAAAAGGTGAGGTGCAGCACCGCTGCACAAAAAGAACCGCCGCCCGTGCGGGAACGGACATTTGGTGCCGCTTGCGGCACACCCCATCCCAACCCTTGAAGGGAGTGATGTAAACTGGATACCGCAGTGCGGGACCGTCGCAAGGAGGCGGAGGACCCCGACAAGCTGATGGAAGAATATAAGCAGACCGGTTCGCTCGATCTGCGCAACCAGCTGGTGATGCATTACAGTTACATCGCCAAATCGGTTGCGATCGAGATGAGCAATATGTACCACAAATACGCGGCGGTTGAGGAGATGGTCAACCAAGGGATTCTCGCGATCATCGATAGCCTCGACCGGTTTGACCCGGGGCATGGTGTAAAGTTTTCCACCTATGCATTCACCAAGGTCAAGGGCGCGATCATCGACTACGTGCGCAAGCAGGACTGGCTGCCCCGCCGGGTGCGCCACAACGCGATCCGGCTGAATAATGTGAACAACGAGCTGACCCTCTCGCTCGGGCGCACCCCCACCCGCGCCGAAATGGCCGAGCGGATGGGCATGAAACCCGAAGAACTCGACAAATGTGTCTACGAGGTCTCGGGGGAGAGCATCTTCTCGTATGAGTCGCTGCTGGTGGACGGCGCGCAGATCGGCGGGCTGCTCTGGCAGAGCGACAACCGCGACTCCGACCCCGAAAGCCGGGTGGACGCGCAGGAGCTGCGGCAGCAGTTGATTGACGGAATCGACGCGCTCAACGAACAAGAGCGCCTGGTTCTTTCGATGTATTATTATGAAAACTTGACCATGAAAGAAATTGGCGGTATACTGGGGGTAAGCGAACAGCGGATTGGGCAGATCAACCGCAAGCTGATCCAGAAACTGCGCGACAAGCTCGAACGATATATGAAAGGTTGAGAACTATGCTGAGAGGATTCTATACCGCCGCATCCGGCATCCTGATGCAGGAACGGACGCTGAATGTGCTCACCAACAATATGGTGAACTCCCAGACCCCTGGGTTTCGTGCGTCCCGGGTGGTGAGCACCACCTTTGACCAGGAATTTATGACCCGTTACGAACAGATCAACGGCCCGAGCGCGATTGGTGTTGGCTCGCCGATCCGGGTGGTTTCGGATGTGCCCACCCAGTTCGACCCCAGCTCGCTCGAGGAGACCGGCAGGCCGTTCGATGTGGCGATCAATGGGGACGGGTTTTTCAACTATCAGGTCACCGACGCCGACGGCAACCAGACCCAATATCTCGGCCGCAACGGCAACTTCGATATCGACGCCGAGGGCTTCCTGGTGCTGCCGGGGGTCGGGCGGGTGCTTGGCGAGAAAGGCCCTATCCAGTTCGAGGAGCTGAACACCAAATTTGTCATCGAGACCGATGGGCAGGTCTACGACGAGGAGGGCACCGTGATCGACCGGCTGCTCATCACCCAGCCGCCCCAGGACGCCCAGATGGTCGTGACCGAAAACGGGATGTTCCAGGTGCAGGACATGGCGCTGAACGAGCAGATCAACGACCGTACCATCCTCGTGCAGGGCTGGACCGAACGCTCCAACGTCGACCTCAACCGCGAATATACCCTCGCCATCGAGGCCCAGCGGGCGTTCCAGGCGTGCAGCTCGGCGCTCCAGATCGTCGACAAGATTAATCAGAAGGCTGCGCAGCAGATTGCGTCCCTGTAGTTTGGGAAGCAATCCCATGATGCTTTTTATAAGGATGCCGCCGATCGGCGGCAGGGGATGCGGGGTGTCCGCCCCCGCGCGGCGGGTTCCTTTTCGGATGCACGAAAAGGAACCAAAAGTGCACGTAAGGGGGAACCCCCTTACGTATCCCCCTCGCCCCCAGACAAAGCGCTCATGCTCAAGGCTGACTTGCACCCTATTTCGCCCCCAGACGTTCGCATGCCGTTTCAAAAGTCAGAATCGATCGAGCACCGACGTGAAGGCGTTTTGCTTCTAGCCCGGGTCGAGTGGGCGAGGTTTGTCTGGCCAAAAAAACAGGTAGGGGCAGGCTCTGACATGAGCGTCGTTTCCGCCCTGCCTGAGGTGGGCTGAATGCCAGGGGGATATATAAGGGGGGCTCCCCCTTATGTGTGCTTTTTATCTTGCTTTTTGCACAAGCAAAAAACAAGCCGTCCGCCCGGACGGGACCGGGCATCATCGTGCCGCTTGCGGCACACCTCTCAAAAAAGGTAAGGTACTGCACCGCTGTACAAACAGTCCTCCTGCCCGCAGAGCATAGATTTTAGAAATGAGGTGTTCGATTTTGAATATAGCATTTTACAACGGCGTATCCGGTCTTGTGACCTTCCAGAACGAGATGGACATTCTCTCCCACAACATCGCCAACGTCAATACCAACGGATACAAGGCGTTCCGCGGGATGTTCAAGGAGCTGCTCTATGACGAGATGTATGTCAACCCGGACGACGGCGGGCAGGCAGCAACCGAAGCCGCGCAGGCGGGGCAGGAATACGAAGAGCCGTTCGGCAGCCGCCACCTGAACGGGCATGGGGTGCGCTTGGAGCAGGCAAACCTGGTGTTCCGGCAGGGGAACCTGGTTTCGACCGAGCAGAACCTCGACCTCGCGCTGGTCGGGGACGGTTTTTTCGCGGTCGAGCGGCGGGACGGCACCGTCCAGTACACCCGCAACGGCGCGTTTGACATCGGGCTGGAAGGGGAGAAGAACGGCTACCTCGTCACCTTCGACGGCTCGTTCGTGCTCGACGCCAAGGGCGCGCGCATCAAGCTCGACCGGGAGCCCAACGGGATGTTCAACACCAAAAACCTGCCCGACAAGGTGGGGGTCTATGTCTTCCCGAACCCATACGGGGTGGAATCGGTGGGGGAGAACAACTACCGCGAAACCGAGCTTTCCGGCATCCCCGAAGCCCCCGACAAGGACAAACCCTACCGCATTGTCAGCGGCGCGCTCGAGCGCTCGTCCACCGACCTTGCGGAGGAGATGACCAATGTCATTGTCACCCAGAAAGCGTTCTCTTTCAGCGCAAAGATGGTACAGACCGCTGACGAGCTCGAGCAGACGGTCAACAGCCTGCGGTAAACAGACAATCATTTTTAGGAGGATTGCAATAAGATGGATTACGAGAAAATGGACAGTCTCCAGATCGATGTTTTGCGGGAGATCGGGAATATCGGTTCTGGCAATGCGGCCACCTCGCTTTCGGAGTTTCTAAGCTGCCCGGTCAATATCGGGGTGCCATCGGTTCAGATCCTCGACTACGACCAGGTTGTTGAGGCGCTGGGCGGCCCCGAAACCATGATGGTCGGGCTGCTGCTCCAGCTGGAGGACGATATTAAAGGGATGATCATGTTCCTGCTCCACAAGGAGTTCGCGCATATGGCGCTCAGCGCGCTGATGGGCGATATGTACAACAGCTTCGACGAGATGGACGAGATCAGCGCTTCGGCGATGCAGGAGGTCGGCAACATCATGGCCGCGTCCTATGTCAACGCGATCGCCGAGATGACCGGCCTTTCGATCAATATTTCGGTGCCGTCGATCTGCATGGATATGGCGGGCGCAATTGTCAGCGTGCCGGCGGTTTATTATGCGGATATCAGCGATAAAATCATCTTTATCGGGGACGATTTCGTGCGGGACGACGACCATCACGCGGCAAACTTCAACAGCCACATCCTGATGATTCCAGAAAGTGACTCCCTCGAAAAGATTATGACAAGCTTGGGGATAGAGATATGAGCAAAACGGTAACTGTTGGCATTTCAGACCTGAATGTGGTGAAAGCCCCTGACACACTGGTGACCTATGCATTGGGGTCGTGTGTAGGAATCTGTATGTACGACCCGGTTACCAAGGTTGCAGGACTTTCCCATATCATGCTGCCTTCCAGCTCCCTGACCGGCAGCGACCCCAAACAGACGATGCGGTTCGCCAATACCGCGATTCCGATGCTGCTGAAAAAGATGGAATCCGCGGGGGCGCAGCGGCCGCGGATCAAGGCAAAAATCGCGGGGGGGGCGCAGATGTTTGCGGCAACCGGCAACTCCGCAATCTCGAATATCGGGCAGCGCAATGTCGCCGCGGTGAAGCAGGCGCTGGCGGCGCTGCGGATCCCGATTATTGCCGACGATACAGGCAAAAACTACGGGCGCACCCTCTATCTCACCGCCGAGGATGGGGTCATGCGGATCAAGTCGGTCAACCGCGGGGAGTGGACCTATTGACCGCTTGGGCCTGCGTAGACGAGGCTGCATTCCCTACATATGCAGGGCTGTCTTACGGCAGCCCCCATTTTCTCTAGCGGCGGGATACCTAAACTTCTTTTGGACCAGGGGAAAACCGAGTAGAACATTCTCTTCTCAGACACATATCAAGGAGGGCATCTTCGCTTTGACCAGCATTCGCAAAAAAATTGTCGCCAATACGGTTGCAATCGTCATGATCCTTGCAGCCACTGTGGTGGGAATCCTTTTCGCAACCACCCGGTATATGACCGAATCTATCATGCTCAATGTCATGAACCCGTTGGTGCGCACCGCCGCTCAAACGGTGGAGGGCAACCTGCATCTGCTTGCCGACCGGGTTTATCTGATCTCGGATAACCATGAGCTCACCGACCCGGATTCCACCTGGGCCGAACGTAAGGCCCTGCTCACACGGGCGGTTTCGGGGATTGAGTTCCTCTCGCTCGCCCTCTATAACTCAGAGGGCTATTTGGATGTCGGCGAAGGGGACGCCCCGCTCGATATCCGCAGCGAGCCCATCTATCATACGATGCAGGAGACCGGGTATCTCGTGATCGACGACACCCGCACCCGTGAGGACGGCAGCCTGCAAATCACAATTGGCACCCCAGTCCTCGATAGCGAGGGCAGCATCCGGTATTATCTGGTCGGCTGCTACAAATACGATGTGCTCAATGATGTGATAACCAACATCAACCTCGGGCGCACCGGCAAGGCATACATCTTCAACCAGACAGGGCGGTTAATGGCAAGCCCGGACCGGCAGAAGGTGGCAGAGGAGGCGAACGTTTTTCAGGGCATCGAGCAAGGCGGGGAACTCTACGACCGGATGAACCGGGGGGTGAGCGGGGAGATCGGCGCGGCCTGCCTGGAGATGAACGGGGAAGCCACCTTCCTTGCCTATGCGCCGGTGCGGGGCACCAACTGGACGCTTTGCATCGCGGTGCCGCGCGCCGATTTCATGCAGACCGGCAACAACGCGATCCTTTGGACGCTGGTGGTTATCCTACAGCTGCTGGCTGCCGCGCTCCTCCGGATCAAGAGGTTCAGCCGGAAGATTTCCGATTCGCTGGGCAGTGTCACCGGGCGGATCCAAAAGCTTTCCGAAGGGGACCTCGCCAGCCCGGTCGAAGTGCTGCCCACCCGCGATGAGGCCGAAACCCTCGCCATCGCGCTGCGCGGGACGGTCGGGGACATCAACCAATACCTCGGGGAGCTGCGCGACACCCTCTCCCGGCTCTCCAAGGGGGACCTGGACGTGACGGTCAGCGGGGAATTTGTCGGTGACTTCGTGGTGATGAAAGAGTCGCTCAACCATATCATCGAGTTCCTCAACGGCGTCATGACCGAGCTGCAATTGATGTCAGCTCAGCTTCTGAGCGAATCGCTTGAGGTGGCGGGCAGCGCCCAGCGGGTGAACAACTCGTCCGAGAGCCAGGCCGCGTCGGTGAGCCACCTGATGGGGGAATCGGAGACGATCTCGAGCAACATCCGGATGGTGAACGACAACGCGCTCCAGGCGGAAAAGCTGATGGAGCGGGTCAACGACCAGCTCGAACAGGGCGGCAGGCAGATGGAGCTGCTGCTCACCGCGATGGACCGGATCGACCGCAACGCACAGGAGATCGGTAAGATTGCCAAGCTGATGGAAGATATCTCGTTCCAGACCAACCTGCTTGCATTGAACGCCTCGGTGGAGGCGGCGCACGCGGGCAGCGCGGGCAAGGGATTTTCAGTGGTGGCCGAGCAGGTGCGTCTGCTTGCCAACCAGAGCGCCGAATCGGCGCAAAAAACAAGCGAGATGCTCGCGCATTCCCAGCGCCAGGTGGCCGAAGGGGTGGACTTTGCCCACCAGAGCGCCCGGACGATGGGGGAGATCGCCGGGATCTCCAAAGAGGTTGTCGAGATCATGAACGGGCTGGTCCGTTCGGTGCAGCAGCAGGATGCATCACTCGGCGAGATGCTCAGCGAGATCAACGAGATTTCCAGCCTGAGCGATCAGAACCTAAGCGCGAGCGCGGAATCCGCCGCGGCCAGCCAGCAGATGACCGAACAGGCCGAGGTGCTCAAGCGGATTTCCGAGCAGTTCAACCTGCGCAAATCGCAGGACACCGTTCAGGTGTGAGGTGTGCAGCATGTTGCTTTTTTGAGAGAGGCGCCGCCTGCCGGCAGCAGGGGATGCGGGGAGTTCGGCCCCGCGCGCCGAGTCCCTTTTCGGATACACGAAAAGGGACCAAAACCGCCTTAAAGGGTAAGCCCCTTAAAGATCCCCCCGCCCTCAGGCGGAGCGCTCATGCGCCAAGAATGGAGGTTTTCGGATGAAATATAAATTTTGCGCCCTGCTGCTGGCGGTGGTGTTGGCGTTCTCCGCCGCCGGATGCAGCAAGGGCGGCGATGTCCTGAATGACGGCTACTACACCGCCCAGATGTCGGAGTATTCCCATGGCTGGATAGAGTTTGTGACCATCTGCGTCAGCAATGGGGAGTTGGTCTCGATTGAGTACAACGCCAAAGGCCCCAGCGGCTACCTCAAGTCCTGGGACATCCCGTATATGCGCACGATGGGCAGCCTGAACGGCACTTATCCGAACGAGTACACCCGCAGTTACGGCGCACAGTTCCTCGAGGCGGGCGGGGATGTCTCACAGGTGCAGGCGATCGCCGGTGCATCCAGCTCCTATAAAAATTTTGTGCGGCTCGCGGATGCCGCCATGGGGCAGGCTCGGGCGGGGGATCCGTCGGTTGCGATTGTTGCGGCTGGCCAATCATAGCCGGGAAAAGGGCAGAAAAAAGGAGGGGAATTCCCCCTCCTTTTATTGACTGGTAAGTGGTTCCATGCTAGAATAAGGATAAAGTGCTGCCACAACGGCTGCGGGTGGCTGTTCCCCGATCTGAGCGGGGGACAGCACCTTTCTTTGCCTTTACGATACCATCATCGCGGAGCGATTTGGCAGAGTGGGCCATCGGAACGGGAGCGGGCGGCCGCCCGCGGATCGTTCTGGCCATAACCCCGGTATCATAGCCGCTTTGCGGCTATGATACCCTACAATATGGGCGCTGTCAATCAATGAAAGAGAAGAGGACACGCGGGTTTTCCGGGGGAGGATAGGGGCAGCATCCGTTTGGCCCCAGACCAAACGGACAGGCGCTCGCGCCTTCCTCGGGGCTTCTCGGGCCTGTGGCCCGAAGCGCGGCATACGCCGCGACGCCCCTGCGGGCTGCCTCACGGGCTAGGGGTCGGCGACCCCTCCCCGTGTGCCCCACCCTTCCGGGCAGGGTGCTTTTCCTGTTTCCCGCATTTTACGCGGCTTCGGATGCCTGGGGGAGGAAGAGGGTGCAAGTCAGCCTTGCGCATGAGCGTTTGTCTGTGTGCTTTTTATCTTGCTTTTTGCACAAGCAAAAAACAAGCCGTCCGCCCGGACGGGACCGGGCATCTCATGCCGCTGCAAGGGCGGCATTCCCCTTGAAAAAGTAACGTGCCGCACCGCCGCACAAAAAGAACCACCGCCTGGACGGGACCGGGCATTTTAGCGCCGCATCGCGGCACACTTCTCAAAAAAGTAAGACGCTGCACCGCTGTATAAAAGACAGGAGAGGGAACGTGTATACAATCAAGACCTATCTGATGGCGCAGACGCTGGATGAGGCGTACAGTGCGCTGCAAAAGAACAAATCGAATGTCGTGCTGGGCGGCTGCGGGTGGCTGAAGATGGCCCGCAAGCGGTTCTGGACAGGCATCGACCTGAGCAGGCTCGGGCTGGACCGGATCGAAGAGCGGGACGGCTGGCTGGAGCTGGGCGCGATGGTGACCTTGCGGCAGCTCGAGACCGACCCGGCAGCGCGGGCTGTGTTTGGCGGGATTTTGCCGCAATCGGTCGAGCGGATCGTGGGGGTGCAGTTCCGCAACTGCGCCACGGTGGGCGGCTGTGTTTGGATGCGGGCGGGATTCTCCGACCTGCTCACCGCTCTGCTGGTGCTCGAGACCGAAGTGGAGCTGTACCACGCGGGCCGGATGCCGCTGGAAACCTTCCTCGCGCTGCCCCAGAGCCGGGAGACGCGGGACATCCTCACCCATGTCCGGGTCAAGCTGGACGGCAGGGACGCGGCCTACCAGTCGGTCCGCAATACGGCAACCGATTTCCCGGTTGTGACAGCGGCGGCCGCGCACCTCGGCCAAAGCTGGATGGTCGCGGTCGGCGCGCGCCCGATGCGCGCGGTCCGGGTGCCGGCGGCGGAAACCGCCCTCTCTGCGGGGGCGATGCCCGAGGCCTGCCGGGCGGTTGCGGCGCTCGGCTACGCGGGCAATCTGCGTGGCTCGGCGGACTACCGCCGCAAGGTGGCACAGGTGCTGGTGCGGCGGGCAGCCGGGGAGATACTGCAACGGGAGGGGAAACAATGAGGATTAAACTGACCGTCAACGGCAGGCAGTTCGATAAGCACGTCCCCGCGGACATGATGCTGCTCGACTTCCTGCGCAAATATGGGTTTGTCAGCGTGAAGCGGGGATGTGAAACCTCCAACTGCGGCCTGTGCACCGTCTGGGTGGACGAGCGCCCGGTGCTTTCCTGCACCTACCCGGTCGCCCGGGCCGAGGGCAGGCGGGTCACCACCATCGAAGGGGTGGTCCCCGAGGCGGAGGAGTTCGGAAAGTTCCTCGCGGCGCGCGGGGCGGAACAGTGCGGTTTTTGCAGCCCGGGGCTGGTCATGACCGTCCTCGCCATGAAGCGGGAACTTCGCAGCCCGGATGAACAGCAGGTGCGCGCCTACCTCGCGGGCAACCTCTGCCGCTGTTCCGGCTACACCTCCCAGCTCGACGCTGTGATGTCGTTCCTGAAAGGGGGAGCCCGATGAACGCTGTCAACCGCCGCATCCCCAAGCTGGATGCCCGCGCCCTTACCACCGGTAAGGGCGTCTACACCGACGACCTTGTCCCGCCCGGCGCGCTGGTGGTCAAGGTGCTGCGCAGCCCGCACCCGTTCGCGCGGATCACCGGCATCCGCACCGATGCCGCCCGCCGGCTCAACGGGATCGAGTGCGTGCTCACCTATGCCGACGTCCCCAAAATCCGGTTCACACAGGCGGGGCAGAGCTACCCGGAGCCCAGCCCGTACGACCGGTATATCCTCGAAAACCTCGTGCGGTATGTGGGGGATCCGGTCGCGATTGTCGCCGGGCAGGACGAACAGGTGGTGGACCAGGCGCTCCGGATGATCAAGGTGGACTATCAGCCGCTGGCCCCGGTGCTTGACTACGAAACCGCGCTGGACAACCCCGCGGTAGTCCACCCGGAAGCGGACTATTTCAACAACTTCCCGGTTGGCGGCGACCCGTGGCGGAACCTCGTGGCCTCGGGGGAGCGCACGAGCGGCGACCTCGAACAGGTCTTTTCCGAGTGCGACCTGGTGCTTGAGGAGACGTTCCACACCAAAGCGGTGGCACAGGCCATGATGGAGACATTCCGCACCTACACCTGGCTCGACCACAACAGCCGGCTGAATGTGCTCACCTCCACCCAAATCCCGTTCCACTGCCGGAGGCAGATCGCGCGGGCGCTGGGGATCCCGCAGGCCCGGGTGCGGGTCATCAAGCCGCGGATCGGCGGAGGGTTCGGCGCCAAGCAGACGATGTGCAGCGAGCTGTTCCCGGCGGTGGTCACGATGAAAACCGGCAAGCCCGCCCGGATGGTTTTTTCGCGGCAGGAGAGTTTCACCGCCTCCAACAGCCGCCACGAGATGCGGGTAACTGTCCGGATGGGCGCGGACAAAGCGGGGAACATCCGCGCAATCGATATGTACGCCCTCTCCAACCAGGGGGCTTACGGCGAACACGGCCCCACCACGATCGGTCTGGTGGGGGGGAAGTCGATCGCCCTTTACACCCCTGAGGCGTTCCGGTTCCGCTATGACGTGGTCTACACCAACACGATGGGCGCGGGCGCGTTCCGCGGCTACGGCGCGACACAGGGCTGTTTTGCGCTCGAATCGCTGGTCAACCGGCTGGCCGAACGCCTTAAGATCGACCCCACCGAGCTGAGGCTGCGCAATATCCCCGAGGTGGGCGACCCGATGGAGGCCTACGCGGACGGCGCACTCGCCAGCAGCCGGTTGGAGGACTGCATCCGGCGGGGACGGGAGATGATCGGTTGGGAGGAGAAGTTCCCGTCGGTGCGGGTGGACGGGCATACGGTGCGCGGGGTCGGCATGGCAATCAGTATGCAGGGCTCGGGCATCGCCAATATCGACACCTGCTCCGCTGTGATCCGGCTGAACGACAACGGGTTTTACACCCTGATGATTGGTGCAACCGACATGGGCACCGGCTGTGACACCATCCTCGCGCAGATGGCCGCCGAGGTGCTTCACTGCCCGGTCGGACGGATCACCGTCGACGGGGTGGATACCGACCATTCCCCGTTCGACAAGGGGTCGTACGCCTCGGGCACCACCTACCTCACCGGGATGGCGGTCGTCAAGGCGAGCACCAAGCTGGCGGCGGAGATCCGTCAGAAGGGCGCTGACCGGTTGGGGGTACCGGTGATGCAGGTGATGTTCAATGGGGATGCGGTCGTCTCCAAGACCGACCCCGACCTCAAGATTTCCCTCTCCGAGCTCGCCCAACAGCTGGTTGTGGGGGACGGGGAGTGGCTCCAGTGCACCGCCACCCATTCCAGCCCGGTTTCTCCGCCGCCCCTGATGGCCGGGTTTGCCGAGGTCGAGGTGGACACCGAGACCGGCAAGGTCACGGTGCTCGATTATGTCGCGGTCGTCGACTGCGGTACGGTCATCAACCCCAACCTGGCCACCGTCCAGACACAGGGCGGCATCGCACAGGGAATCGGGATGGCGCTCTGGGAGGACATCCAGTACAACAAGCGCGGACGGATGCTCAATGATTCGTTCATGCAGTACAAGATTCCCTCCCGGCTCGACCTGCCCGATATCCGTGTCGAGTTCATGCCCAGCTACGAGCCAACCGGCCCATTCGGCGCCAAGTCGATCGGCGAGATCGTCATCAATACCCCCGGCCCCGCCATCGCGGCCGCGGTCGCCAATGCCACCGGGGTCTGGTGCAATGAATTGCCTATCAAACCAGAACAGCTGATTTAAAAAAAGGAGGGGATATTTCCCCTCCTTTTTTCTCCCCCTTTTGAGAGGTGTGCCGCTGTACGGCACGATGATGCGGGGAGTCCGCCCCCGCACGGCGGGTCCCTTTTCGGATGCACGAAAAGGAACCAAAAGTGCACGTAAGGGGAGAACCCCTTACGTATCCCCCGGCATCCGGCCCACCTCAGGCAGGGTGGAAACGACGCTCATGTCAGAGCCTGCCCCTACCTGTTTTTTGTCCAGACAGGCCCCGTCCGCTCGACCCAAACTAGAAGCAAAACGCCTTCACGTCGGTGCTCGATCGAATGAAAGCACTCAGCCCGGAAGGGAGGGGCACACGGGGAGGGGTCACCGACCCCTCGCCCGTGAGACAGCCCGCAGGGTCGTCGCGGCGGATGCCGCGCTTCGGGCCAGAGGCCCGAGAAGACCCGAGGAAGGCGCCTTGCGCCTGGACGTTTGGTCAGGAGCCAAACGTCC
>JAETRV010000070.1 GCA_021770005.1 Anaerotruncus sp.
GGACGTTTGGCTCCTGACCAAACGTCCAGGCGCAAGGCGCCTTCCTCGGGTCTTCTCGGGCCTCTGGCCCGAAGCGCGGCATCCGCCGCGACGACCCTGCGGGCTGTCTCACGGGCTAGGGGTCAGCGACCCCTCCCCGTGTGCCCCTCCCTTCCAGGCAGGGTTCTCAAACCGATCAGAGCACAACGCTTGCTGGGGAAGTTCTCACAAGAGGGGGGCACTGCCGCCCCTCTTGTGGGGCGCATCCTGCCCGAGCGTCGCGCGCAAGCGCGCTTCGGCGCAGCCGAGAAGCGAGGGCGTTGTTTTGGTCGGGAACCCAAAACAACATGCGCCCATAGCCCCGAGGAGGGCGCGAGCGCCCAGAAGTTTGGTCTGGAACCAAACTTCTGCTGCCTAAAGGTCGTGCAGCAGGTTTTTGAGGTTGGGGGCAGGCGCGGCGGCCTGGCGGTTCTCGTCGATCGTCTGCTGAAGCTCCTTTCGCAGGACGCGTACATCATTCGGGGCAGTGATGCCGAGCTTGACGCGGTCGGGCGCGGATTCGATGATCTTGACCTCGATCTCCTCGCCGATCAGCAGCGATTCCCCCGGCCTTCTGGTAAGTACAAGCATTTAGTGCGCCCCCTTTCCGCCGACGAGCGGATACCGCATCGGCCAATCCCCCTCTAGGACAGCCTGCCCGGCGATCCGGCGGGCGGGGTTGACCACGATGGGGCTTTTGAGGTTAACGGTTGAAGCTTCTAGGGTATCCTTGAGCACGACGAGCACCCAGCACATACAGTCCTCTTCGCCGATCTGCTTTTCAAATGCGGCGGGCAGCTGGGGCAGGTAATCGGCCACCACCGCCTGCGGGTCGGCCAGGATGAAGCAGAGCTCGGGCTCCTCGAGCGACTGCAAAAACGCAAAATGGGTGCCGATCGAATCGTCGTTCAGAAAGACGAACCGGGTCCGGTTTTCAAACCCAAGGATCGGGCTGACAAACGTGATCTCGCTGGTATCTTCGATTTCGATGGTCCCAAAATCTCTGGTACGAATTTTCATCTCATCATCCTCCGTTGTGGCTAAACTTTGGCGCAAAACAGGCAGCCCTCTTTTGTGTAAAACAAGGGCTGCCTGCTCGTTTCAAATGTGGGACGGTTCAGCTTTCCACATAATTCGGGTCCGCGCTGGGCGGCACATAGGTCGGCGAGCCGAGCCATTCGACTGTTACCTTTGGATACTGCAAAATCTCGATCGAGAATTTGCCGGGGATATAGTTCATGACATTCTGTTGCTTCTGCCACTCGGTCTCGACCGACCCGGCATGGTAATCCAACGAAACATCATATGGCTGGTAGCTCGAGCGCACCTTACCGCTCGGGATAAACTCGGTATTGGTGGTGATGTCAGTCGACTGCATCATCCTCTGCTGGATGATCTGTGCAACCGTCACACCCTTATCAATCTCCGCCAACTGGTTCCCCAGCTGCACCTCTTCCCCGATCTTCTGATAGACCGACTGCTTGCCCCGCTGGGCGAACACCTGTAGCCACGAGCCGACCGACCTGACATTCAGGCTCTCGAACAGCTCGGTAGTATCCACATTGACCCGCGCATTCTGGGTATGCAGGTCGATCCGCGTGGGATCGTGGGTCATCTCCCCCTGCGGCAGTTTCGGGACATCCATCTCAAGGCGTGCGCTTTGGGTCTGGATGTTATATTTGATTGGCTGGCTGGTAATTCTGATCAACTGCACAAAAACACCTCCTCTCCCAAGAAAAAACATGTTGCATGGAAACCTGCTGCGCCCCTAAAGGGTTCCGCGCTTTGCGAAGCGCGGCCAAAGGCGCCGCCTTTGGAATCCGCAATTTTTTGAGAAAAATTGAGTAAAGCTTTTGGTTTGCCTATTGCAGGAAATTGGGCAAAGCTTTGGGTTCGCTTATCGCAGGAAGTCGAGCAGCGAGGTGGGCAACAGCTTTGCGCCCAGCTGCAACACGGCCATCCAGGTATATTCCGATTCTTTGAGCTTGATTGCCTCCTCGGCCGGGTCTGCGGAAACGAGGTTGCTTTCGCTCTCGGTCAGGGTCGTGATATCCGATTCCAACCGGGTTTCCAGCTGGTTCAGGAAGCTCGCGCGGGTGTCCAGGTCGAGGCGCGAGAGCCGCATATTATCGGTCAGATCGTGAAACTCCATATGTGCGTTCTCGAGCGCGTTGCGGTCATAAGTCCCGCCCGGTTTGCCGCCCGGGAAACCCAACGCTTCCTCCATATCGGTCAGCAGATCGTAAACGTTCGGCTCGTGCCCCAGCACATCAAGCCCCGAGAACGAGGTCTTGAACGCGGTGCGGGTGTCCACCTCGCCGTCATCCGCCTCGAACCGCATCCCCAGGCCAAGGTCAATATAAATCTCCTTGTCGTTGGGCAGCGGGCGGGTGAACCCGTCGTCGTCAACATAGGTGCCGTTTTCGCGGTCGATCTTGGACATCGGAATCCCGTTATAGGTCAGCTTGCCGTCGGCGCCCACCCCGAATGGAGCAGCCGCGTTGGCCGAATCGCTGAACAGGAATTTCCCGCTGTACTGGGAATTTGCAAACTGCAAAAGCTGCTCTTTCATACTATGCAGCTCAGCGGCGATTGCCTGACGCCGGGGCTCGCCGCCCTCTTCGCTGAGCGCGCGGATGACCCGCTCGTCGACCGTTTTCATGACATCGTCGATCGACTCGAGCGCGTTATACACCGAGTTCATCTCGTCGATGACATCCTGTGTCGCGGAGAGCTGGCGCTCGGAAGCCTGCCGCTCCTCCTGAATCTTCATTGCGCGCACGCCGGCCGCCACATTCTGGGAAAGGCGGTCGAACGCCGCGCCGGTGGTGCCGCGCTCAAACGCTGACGCACGCTTGGACAGCGTATTATTGAGGTTGCGCATATAGTTGCGGCTGACGCTTCTCTGTGTTACCCTCATAAAATTTCCTCACCTTTCTCCTGAACTTACAGGCCCACACGGCCGGTACGGTTAATCAATACGTCGAGCGCCTCATCCAGCGCGGTCATCAACCGCGAGGCCGCGCTCAGCGACTTATTGTAAAGCATGACGTTTGCGACTTCCTCATCCACCACCACGCCCGCGATCTCGTCCCGGCGGTCCTGAAGCTCGTTGTTCAGCACCAAAGTGGATTCCAGGCGGTTGTTGTAGTAGTTTTTGTCCTCCGCGAGGGTGGTCGAATAGCCGGTCACATAATCGCTGAAGGTGGATTCCACCAGCTCCCCGCGCGACTGAAAACTGATCTTATCCGCATTCAGCGCGTTGATGAGCTGGTTCAGCGCGTTGTTCTGCTTGCTGTCCAGGATCGAGATCACATAGCTCGGGTTGCCGTTCCAATCGTCGGTGATCGTCAGATTCTGCGCGTTGATCGGGCCGCCGTCCATCGAGCCATACAGCTTTTTCTTGGGCGCATTGGCGATCATCGTATCCAGCGCTTCCACATGCTCCTGCTTGAGCGTTTTCAAGTCGGCCAGCTCGGCGTTGACCGCGTTCTCCACCTGGGTCACGCCCGCCGCGCCATCCGCCAGGTTGACGCCGCCCAAGCCGGTGATGCCGGTGTCAATGTTCGTATTCTGGTAGCCCTTGTCGTTGTATTCCTGGACAAGGCGGTCCATCTTATCCTGAAGGGAATTCATGTAGGCGGTGTCGCCCGCTGCCTGCGCCGCAGTATATTTCTTGTTGAGCTCCTGGAAATCGGCTTTGAGCGCCTCCATGTCCTTATACTGCTGGGTGCCGGGGATCAGCGTGCCGGTAACGCCCGCGTTGTTGCCCAAAAGCGGGTCAAAGACCGTATCCGTAGTGGTGCCGAGCGTCAGAGGAGTCGGGGCGGTGTGGCCTTTATTGGCCGCGCCCGCATCCGGGTATTTGTAGCCCGCGACGAGATCATCCCACTGCTGCTCCAGGTCGGCCTGTTTGGCGGTATCGCCCGCTGTAACCGCCGCGTCATACTGCTTTTGCAGGCTCTTGTAGCTGGAGAGCAGGTTGTTGAGCGCCGATTCCTGCGCGCTGAGATCGTCCACCCGCTGCTTCTGCGCCTGGATTTCCGGGGCGGTTGTATCGGGGATGATCCCGTTGACCGTGTCGGCCAGCGTCTGCGCGAAGGTGTCCAGCTTGGCCTGGTAATACGGGATGCCGCGCTTGGAGGTCTGCCCCTCGCCCGGGGCCGGGCCCGCGCCGTTGATGAAATCGGTGAACCCTTTGATGATCCCGTTTTTGAATTCGGCCTGCTGGTTGGTCGAGACCCAGTGGATCTCCACCGGGATGGTGGAATCATGGAGCTGCTCCGAATTCGGGTCGGGGAACATCTCGAGCTGGTCGTACCGCGCCCGGTCCACCACCGTATGGCCATTCATCGTCACAGTGACCGTGTTATCCTTGTTGGTGCGCACATCGATCTCGCCATATTTGGAAAGTTCATCCAAAAGCAGGTTACGTTCATCAAGCAGTTCGTTCGGCCCGAAATGCGGGTTGAGCGAAGCGCCCACGTCGTCGCCGATCGATTTATTGACCGCCGCCAATTTCTGAACCAGCTGGTTGAAATCCTGCACCGAAACGCTCAGGTCAAATTTCTGCTGGGACGAGACGTTATCCAGCTTCATCGAGAGCTGCTGGAGGGTCTGGGCCATATTTTTGAACGTGTTCATAACAATGTTCGCGTAGGTTTCGGAATACGCGTCCTTGGAGAAGCTGGAAAGCGAATCCATCATCTCCTTGAGGGAGGCGCGGATCCCGCTGTCGCCGTTGACCTGCAATTCATCGATGGTGGATTCGATGTCCCCGAGCAGGTTGTTGACCTTGTCATAGTAGCCGGTCTCAGCGTTCTCCTCGCGGAACCGCTTATCAAGGAACTTGTCGCGGGTCTGGGAAATGCCGTTGATCTCGACGCCCTGGCCGGCCAGCGCGGTGCGGTTGTAGCTATACCGGGTGCCGCTCACGTTGGGGGCTACCGCGACCTGTTCCAGCCGCTGGCGGGTATAGCCGTCGCTATCCCAGTTGACGAGGTTCTGCCCGGATATGTCAAGCCCTTTCTGGGCGGTCATAATGCCGCGCTTTGCGATATCAAAGCCCATAAAAGTTGGTCTAATCAAGCCAAAGTCCTCCTAATTTCAGATTTTCTTCTCGAACAGCGACGACGACGCCCGTTCTGCGGCCCTTGCTCCCGGCGCCGAATAGGCCGAGGGCAGTTCCTGCGGCAGCGCGCTGCCCAGTGCTTTCAGGTTCGCTTTGGCGAACGCGATGGATTTCTCGTTGGTGAAACGGATCATCCCGATCTGTTCCTGGATTTTTTTGAGGGATTTTTTCAGGCGTTCCCCCTCTTTCCCCCCGATCCGGTCGGCCGCCTGCGCGAGGGTCAGCCCCGAAAGCCCGGCCTCGGCCGCTGCTGCCTCCCGCTTCTGGTCCAGCTGGTCGAGCCGCATGAGCGCCGCCTGCTGGGTCGAGATCACGTGATTGACCTCCCCCACATCATACGAGATCAGCGAGCGGTATTTGGATTCTTCCTGCCCCGCCAGCTCGTCGATGAACGCTTCATATTTAAAAATCAGCTGCGCAAATTTGTTTTCCGCTTCGGTCATCTGGTCACCGCCTTACATTCCTATCCAGCGCTGCATGAGCGCATCCGCCAGTTCGCCGGTCGGGATATAGTAGCTCCCGTCCTTCACCGCGCTGCTGATCCGCTCGAGCTTGCCCGGGTCGGACGGCTTTTGCATCTCGTCCATCACCGCGCGCGTCAGGCGGTCGGCCTCCAACTGCCGCGCCCCCTGCGAGCTAATCGAGATACGGTCGGTGTGTTTTTTGCGTCCTGCCGCTTCAAGCGCCGCCGCGAAGCTCCCTTCCGCTTCCGGCTTGCGGGCGGCCTGCTTATATACTCCATATGCGGATACCGAATTGATCTTCATTCCGAATCCCCTCGTTTCTGTCCCGCCGCCCGTCGGTTTCCCTGTGCCGCGGCTCTCGTCTTTCATTCTCTACTAAGAGTATTCGTCCCTTTTCCCCAAAACTAAACGCTGCACCATGAAAATTTGTGCAGCGGGGCAGCGCCTTCCCTTTTCTTAATAAAGAAGAATGCCGCCTTGCGGCGGCATGGGATGCCCGGTCCCGTCCGGGCGGACGGCTTGTGGACAGCGGACGTTTGGCTCCTGACCAAACGTCCAGGCGCAAGGCGCCTTCCTCGGGTCTTCTCGGGCCTCTGGCCCGAAGCGCGGCATCTGCCGCGACGACCCTGCGGGCTGTCTCACGGGCGAGGGGTCAGCGACCCCTCCCCGTGTGCCCCTCCCTTCCGGGCAGGGTGGAAACGACGCTCATGTCAGAGCCTGCCCTTACCTCTTTTTTTGGCCAGACACCCCCCTGCCCACTCGACCCGGGCTAGAAGCAAAACGCCTCCACGTCGGTGCTCGAACCGATCGGGGCACAAAGCTTGCCGGGGGAGTTCTCACAAGAGGGGGGCACTGCCGCCCCTCTTGTGGGGCGCATCCTGCCCGAGCGTCGCGCGCAAGCGCGCTTCGGCGCAGCCGAGAAGCGAAGGGCGTTGTTTTGGT
>JAETRV010000019.1 GCA_021770005.1 Anaerotruncus sp.
CCGTCTGAACGGGCATTTTTCCGACCTGCTGCGTTGAAAAACCTTGCAATACACAAAGTATTGTCTGCGTTTTTTCGCCTTGCAGGGCGAAAAAATGCCTCGTCCATCCGACATCCCCCGATTATGAATACAGGTTCTAACAGGAAGTAGGGGACAGAAGACATGAGAATCTTATTTGCCTGCGGCGGCACCGCAGGGCACATCAATCCCGCGATTGCGGCGGCGGGATACCTCAAGGCGAGACACCCGGAGGCGGAAATCCTATTTGCGGGCAACCCCAAAGGGATGGAGGCGCGGTTGGTTCCGAATGCCGGGTTTGCGTTCGCGCCGATCGAGATCATGGGGTTTCAGCGCCAGCTCAACTGGTTCAATATCCGCTACAACATCCGGTCGATCGGTTGCCTTGCACTCTCGTGGGGGCGCTCGCGCAAGCTGATCCGGTCGTTTGCGCCGGACGTGATCGTCGGCACAGGCGGGTATGTCAGCGGCCCAATCCTGCGGGAAGGGGCCAAGCTGGGGATCAAAACATTGACGCACGAATCCAATGCGTTCCCCGGCGTGACCACCAAGCTGCTTGCACGTACCGCAGATAAGGTGTTGATCTCGGTGGAGGAAGCCAAACGGTTCCTGCCGCAGGGCAGAGAATATATCGTGACCGGCAACCCGGTGCGGGAGCAGATCCTATTTGCCAATCGGGAGAAGGCCCGCGCCAAGTTGGGGATTGGACCGGAGAAGATCTGTGTGGTATCGTTTGGGGGAAGCCTCGGCGCCCGGCGGATCAATGAAGCGATTGCCGGCCTGATGGCATGGGAACAGAAGCGCGGCGGTATCTACCATATCCATGCAACCGGCTCCTATGAAAAGGACCGGTTCCCCGGCCTGCTGGAAGCCGAAGGGGTGAAGCCCTCCAATGACCTGGATGTGCGGGAGTACATCAACGACATGCCCGACTGCCTTGCAGCAGCCGACCTGGTGATCTCCCGTTCGGGGGCGATGACCCTTTCGGAGCTGGAGGCGAGCGGTACCGCTTCTATCCTGATTCCGTCCCCAAATGTGGCGGAGAATCACCAATACCACAATGCAATGGTGCTTGCAGAGCATGACGCGGCGGTTGTGATCGAGGAAAAAAATCTGACCCCGGCGCTTCTGCGGGAGACGGCGCAAAAACTCTGTGCAGACTCGGAAACCCTCAAACGTCTGGGGCGCAATGCGCAGGCAATGGCAATCATCGACGCGAACGAGCGGATTTATCAGGAGATTTTGGGCCTAATCCGCTGAATGGAGCTTTCTTTTTAGAGCCTGTTTCAAGAGATTATAAGCGAGTCAAAAAGGCCCCTCTGGCGTTGGACCATCCGACGCCAGAGGGGCTTTTCTCCGTTTGGATTATTGCATGGTCACCGGCAGCTTCTGATTGCCGGATAAAACCTCAATCTCAGTGTAGGAACCGGGGGCCTTGCAGCGGAGAAGTGTCAGAGTTTCCTCCTGGGAAGAGAACCGGTCAAGCAGGTTGAACCGAATTGTGTTCCCCTGAGCTTCAACCGTCCAGCTGAGCCGCTTACCGCTATTGCAGCAGATCCAGAAATCGGCGCTCCCATCCTCCAGAACCGTCCGCTTTACAAATGCCGCCCCTAAATCCGGATTCCCGGAGAGCCAATCGGTCAACTCCTGCGGGCGTTGTTCGGCTGGATCCAGCAGGTCGGTGACAGTGATTCCACCGGCAATGGTGGTAGTCGCGTCAAAGGTGACATAGTTCACATCAGCTCCACTCGCTGGGACAAAGGAGGAGGGGGCTTGCACCCCGGACGCATAGAGTTCTTTGAGTGCATCCTTTGGAGTACCGGTGGCTTTTTGCGAATCCGCGTCGGTGTATACGTCATAGAGCTCTGCCTTCAACGCATCGGGCATCGGTGCGATCCCCACAACCTTTCCACCTTCCCCTTTGACGGTCACCAGAAAGAGGGCGCTGTCATCCAGGTTTTTGTCAAAATAGCCAATGTTAAATGCGTAAGGTTCCCCATTGCTATGGAAATCTACAAATGCTTTGACCGGCTGCCCATTATAGAGGACCTGATCGAGCTGGGAGTCGTAAACAATCCCATAGCTGCGGAACTGTTCAAACTGTTCGGACAGGCTGCGCTGGCGTGAAACAGGGTGTGAACTGGAAACAGCGGCCCGCAAAGATGGTTGACCGTTTGCAGCCAAGGCGGGCGCGGCATAGGCGGACACTCCAACGGCAAAAGACAGGGAGATCGAAACAAGCAGAGGAACCATCCGTCCGATTTTTTTCATGGTTAAATCTTCCTTTCTAAATATTTGATGGGATGCCTGAAATGGACTATCCGAGATAACAGACGGTGTTATAGATGCAAATGCCGATGATGACAACCATCAGCCCGATAAACAGCCGGTCGACCGCTCTGGCATCGATCCGGCGGTTGATTCTGCCGCCGCAGATGCCGCCTGCAAACCCGCCCGCAACCATCAAAAGAAGCAGGAACAGGCTGAACTGCGGGATCTGCCCGCTCAGAAGCGTGCTGGCAATGCTGGTGAGCTGGGAAAAGAGGATCACATACAGGGAGTTTTGAGCGGCGGTTTTGGTATCCATCGAGAAGAAGTAGGAGAGGACCACCAGATTGATGGGGCCGCCTCCGATCCCAAGGAAGGAAGACATGATCCCAAGCATGAGGCCAATCGCCGCGCAGACGGCGGTTCCGTCCATCCGCCGGGTGGCAATGCTGCTCTTGCGCAGGGTATAGAGCAGGGTACCAACTGTAATCACCAATAGGCAGATCGACTGCACTGCTCCAACGGTATTGGGGTCGGGGAACAGCCCGGCGACCTGTTGGAACAGCTCTTTCCCGAGCACCCCGCCGACCGCCGCACCGATTGCGAGCGGGGTGCCGGTGCGCAGATCAATCAATGATTTCTGTCCGCCGCGCTTGGAGCGGAAGACAGAGATGGCTGACATCGAAAGGACGGTGCAGCCGGACAAAAAGCTGATTGCCGCCACATCAAGAAGCTGGAACGCATCAAGCGCGGGCTTGATGATTACCCCGCCGCCAATCCCACAGATAGCGCCAATCACCGAGGCGCCAAAGCTAATCAGAAAAAACAAAATCTGCAATTCCGCTGCCACCCCCATCTCGATTCTGTGTATGGAGCGAGCTCCTCACACCAACATGTGGAAAACAGAACAGCCGCTGAGGGGCTGTTCTGTCCCGGTTTAAAACTGCGCCTGAAACAGTTCCTCTACTTTGGAGGTATCGTCCGCCATCACAAGGATAACGTAGTTGCCGTTGGTATAGACTGCCGCATTATTGATCTTGGACATTTCGGCGGGCACGTAATTTTCATAAGCAATCTTTTGATCTTCGATCCGTTCGTTGATCGCATCCTGCACCATGCCGACATCAGCAGCATCCTTCACCTTGAATACGCTGACTTCCTCAGCGGTTGCGCGGGTCGCACTGGTGCGGACGGTCTTTTCCGCAAGTTTTTCCTCATCAAGGTTGTAGATATTCGAGACCATCTTGTCCTCGAGGGTCATCAGTTCATCCTTGAAGGTGAGCTGGGAAGCAACGGCCTCCACCACATCGGCGGTGGCGGGTTGTTTTCCGCCCTGCTTGGAAGAAGAGTTTCCGCCGCAGGCAGCCAACGAAAGACAAGCGATCATAGCAAGGGCAATGACAAACAATTTTTTCATCTTTTTTCTGACTCCTTAATTCTGTGATTCTGCGCCGCTTTTCTACGGTTCGGATGCGGAATTTTTCGGGATGGAAGCGGCTGCTGGGCCATCCGGAACGGAAACCGTGTGCTGTTTGAGATAATCGAACCATTTATTATAGTATTCCGGACCAAAATGCATCCCATCCGCGGGGGAAGCCGCATCCGGGAGCATCCCGTTTTCATCCTTCATACATTCCGCGACATTCAGATAGTAAACCTGCTTTTCCCCGCAGAGGGTGAGCAGCGCCTGATTGAACTCGTCGATCCGGTCATTATCCATATTATAGTTATTGTTGCGGGTCACAGGCAGGATCGATTGTACATAGATCAACGCATCCGGCTGCAACTCCTTTACATCGTCAAGGAGGCTGGCATACCGCTCGATAAAGCGGGACTTCTCAACATCGCGCACCTCGTTGCCGCCGAGCAGGATATAGACCTTGCGGAACTGCGCCTGTTTCAGCCCGTCCATAATCGCAATACGGGAACCATCCTCCTGCTTGACATACGGCTCGGTGTAGACACTGCCAAGGTTGGCGCCCGTACCGGCGAGTACAGTGGTTCCGTCCATCACGCCATAGAGCTCGATCCCGGTGCTGATCGAATCCCCGACAAAAACCGCATCGTTGAAGTAGTCGCTGGATACCCAGTCGGACACAGGAACCGCTCCTTCGAAAACCGGAATTTCCGGCTCGGGTTCCGGCTCCGGCGCTGCCAACGGCTCCGGTTCGGCATCGCTGGAAACTTCCTCTTCTTCCTCCGAGCTGGCGGACCGCAGACGGGATGCATCAGAGGAAGACTCCTCCTTGGCACCTGCCGAAATCTGCCAGATTCCGGCAATCAGCAGCGACAGAAGCAGCGCGCAGGCAAACATAATCAGAACCGGAAGCAGATTGCTTTTTTTCCTCCGGCTCACCTTCATCGGTTTATTCATAGCCATAATTTTCCTCTTCTCCCGAGACAAAGCATATCTTTTGGCAGGGGGTGTTTGATAAATGAAAGGTTCCTTTTTTCTGCCTCAAACAACCCCAAAGGGTTTACAAAAAATGCAGCAGAAATATTATACAATTTTCCTCTGGAAATGTAAAGTGAAAAGATCGGCCAAACAGGTAAAAAAAGGCGTATACAAACAGTTATAAACACTTTCCACCGAGTTTTCCACAGAAGCCCCACCGCAAACGATGGGATTTCCACCAGTTTCACCGCAGGTTTTGCACCAGTTGTCCACATAAAAAATGGATGCTTCTGGATGAAAATTTACAATCATTTCTATTTTTCGGGGCAGTGGAAGAGATTTATACGTTGGGTGATTGTCTCGGGCCAGGCAGACAGATAAAAAGTGATATTCCCTACGGATTTGCAGGGAATATCACCGATCTTTTATAACTGAGTAGATAGGACAAATGGTTCGCAGAGGGAATACCACTGGCATCCGTTGCAGACCTCTGGGAACTGGCCAGCCTGAATGATCAGCGCCTCAACCAGTTGGGAAAACGCATCCCAGGTAAGCAAGGTTCCGTCCGAGAGACCGCAGAGCGAAAGCACAGCTATGTCATAAGCGGCGACCTTTTCTCCTGAGACACAGCCGGTTCCCCGACGGTGTGGGCAAGCGGCGCAGAGAAAGTCCGCGCTTGAGTGGAGCACTACCGTTTGTTCTGGGGATGACCGGAGCAGGTTTACCAGCCCGGTCATCCGTTCGGTAAACGCTTCGCTGTAACCATGCCCGCTGAAATGCCGCAGACAAAGCCCGTGGTGCGGACGCAGCGGCACCGGGTCAGTTCTCAAGGTTCCACCCCGAAGCGGCAAGCGGTTTGCGCAGCCCTTGTACCAACCATGTAGCGCCGAGAATCTTCAGCGCGTCGCCGGGCAGAAACGGCAGCACGCACATCCCGAGCGCAGCAACCAGCCCTTTTCCGGTCAGCACCATGAACCATACGGTTCCGAATGCATAGCAGGCGGCCACACCAATTACCATTGCAATACAGAGCTTCCGGAAAGTGCGTCCCCAGCGCTCGGCGATCAGCCCGACCAGGAACGCTGCAACCAGATAGCCGACGATGTAGCCGCCGGTTGGTCCGGCCAGGACCCCCATGCCGCCGCTGAATCCCTGAAAGACTGGCAAGCCAAATGCGCCGAGCAGGACAAAAGCGAGCTGGCTGAACAGCCCGAGCCTGGAGCCGAGCAGCGCGCCCGCAAGATGAACCGAAAAGAGCGCAAGGTTAATCGGGATCGGGGGGATTGGGATGGCGATTTGGGAACAGACCGCGGTGAGCGCGGCGAACATAGCGCAGACCGCGATTTTTTTCGTAGTGACAGCAGTTGACATGGTGGGCACCTCCTGAATTGTAAACCAAAAAATAAAATAAGGTTTACATTCAGAATAACCAGTTTTTCGTCAAATGTCAAGCAAAATTTTAAGAACATACGTTTGTGAAATTACTTGCTTTTTTGACCGCAATCCTGTATAATGGGTTCTGTCAGATCAACCGTACGGCTGATTCGTGGGCCTGTGGGCCTGCTCTTAAATATCCGGATGATGGAGGAGAGACAGAATGGCAGAAAAAAAGGCAGCGCCTGTTACCGAACGCAGAAGTAATGTTTCGGCGGAGGAAAAGGCGAAAGCGTTGGAAACCGCCCTCAGCCAGATCGAAAAGCAGTTCGGCAAGGGCGCGGTGATGAAACTCGGGCAGGACAGCACCTTGAATGTGGAGGCGATTTCGACCGGCTCGTTATCCCTCGACATCGCGCTCGGGATCGGGGGCGTGCCCAAAGGACGTATCATCGAGATCTACGGCCCGGAAAGCTCGGGTAAAACGACGGTGGCGCTCCATGTTGCGGCGCAGGCGCAGAAGGCAGGCGGCGCGGCGGTATTCATCGATGTGGAGCACGCGCTCGACCCGGTTTATGCGCAAGCGCTCGGCGTGGATATTGATTCGCTGCTCGTCTCCCAGCCGGATACCGGCGAACAGGCGCTTGAAATTGCAGAAGCACTTGTACGCTCGGGTGCGGTCGATGTCGTGGTGGTTGACTCGGTCGCCGCGATGGTCACCAAGGCCGAAATCGAAGGGGAGATGGGGGACAGCCATGTCGGCGTGCAGGCGCGCCTGATGTCACAGGCGCTGCGCAAGCTCACCGGCGCGATCGGCAAATCTAACTGCATTGTCATCTTCATCAACCAGCTCCGCGAAAAGATCGGCGTGATGTACGGCAACCCCGAAACAACCCCCGGCGGCCGGGCGCTCAAATTCTATGCGTCGGTGCGTCTGGACGTGCGCCGCACCGAAACTCTCAAGTCCGGTACCGAGATGATCGGCAGCCGCACCCGGGTCAAGGTGGTCAAAAACAAGGTGTCGCCGCCGTTCAAAGAGGCTGAGTTTGATATCATGTACGGTACCGGCATTTCCAAGGAGGGGGAAATCCTCGATCTGGGCGCAAAACTCGAGATCATCGACAAGAGCGGTTCCTGGTTCAACTATGGGGACACCCGGCTCGGGCAAGGGCGGGACAACGCCAAGGAATTCCTCAAAGCCAACCCAGAGGTTGCCGCAGAGATCGAAGCACAGGTGCGCGCCAATGCGGATAAGCTGCTCAAATCCAACCGGACGGCAGGGAAAAAGCCGGTGAAGGTCGGCGCGAAGGTGGCAGAGGAACCTGTAGAGGAGGCTGCCGCAGAAACACCGGCAAAGGTGCCGGCCAAGAAAGTCAATATTGATGTGGAGACCGACTAAACCATGCGGATTACAGATTTTAAAATGACCAAACGCGGGCGGGTCGCCCTTTATGTCGATGGGGAATTCCTGTTGAGTATGCATCCCGACGTGTTTGCAGCGTCGGGACTTTCGGTTGGTGCGGAGGTGGATGCGGAATCCCTTGAGACGCTCGCCGCCGAAGCCGAACTCAAAAAAGCGAAGGAAAAAGCGCTCAATCTGTTATCCTACAAGGAATACACCTCCAAACAGCTGGCCGACCGGCTCAAACGCCATACCGATGGGGAGACAGCGGAACAGGCGGTCGCGCGGATGGAGGAATTGGGGTTGCTCGACGATGACGATTACGCCGAGCGGTTTGCCCGCGATCTTTCGGAGCGTAAAAAATTTGGGATTCTGCGGATCCGGCAGGAGATGCGCCAGCGCGGCCTGACCGGTGAACAGATCGAATATGCTGTCTCACTGCTCCGATCCGACCCAGAAGAGAAGATGCGGGAGATCATCGCGCGCAAATATCCGCTCGCCTATGAGGACGAGAAGGTCCGGCGGCGGGCGTTCTCCGCACTGATGCGGATGGGGTATCCGGCGGCAGAGGTGCGCCGTGCACTCTCTGTAGATGAATACGACTGACGGGAGGTCCCGGTATGAAACGATGGTTCTGCGTTCTTTGCGGCCTGTTGATGCTGGTCTGTACCGGCTGCGGAACACAGAAGATGCAGGGGATGTATCTGCAAGCCGCCGAACTGACCGAGCGGGAAACAGCGATTTTACAGCTTGTGGGCACGGACCGGAACGAAAAAATCTACGATTTCCGGGCGGATGCGTCACTGCGTTCGGTCAGACTGCGGCTCTATCTCTTACGGGGTGACGTATGGGAGCAGGTCGGCGACACATTACAGGAGTTTGAGAGCGGCGGACGGATTGCGGTGACGTTTGACGATCTCGGCGCGGGGCACCGGTTCGCGCTACAGGGGAAAGATGCCTTTTCCGCGAGCGCCCATCGGTCGGACGATCCGCCCGACCGCACCGGTACCCATATGGTGACTTCATGGCTGAGCCAGCGCCAGGAGCTGCGCTATGAGGAGGAAATCCCGCTGGTCCTTCAGGTCTGCACCGCTCAAAATGAGGTGCGCTCTCCCGATCCCTCCGGCTTTTTCCAGCCGGAAGTATATCAAGATTATGAGTTTGTTTATGCGGTAACGGTGGAATTCAGCCAAAAGTCGGTCGAGGAGATCGACCAGGAACGGGAAGGTTCTGCCAGTTGATCGAACCAAAGGAAAGTGAAGGTGGCTATGACGGTTAAGGTTGGAATGGTGTCGCTCGGATGCTCCAAAAATCAGGTGGATGCGGAGTTGCTGCTTGCCCTGATTGTCGAGGGCGGATACAAGATCAGCGCGGACGCATCCGAATGTGATGTAGTGATTATCAACACCTGTGGATTTATCGAGGACGCAAAACGGGAAAGCATCGAGACAATTCTGGAGTTCTGCCAGATGAAGGAGGAGGGCCGTCTCAAGGCGGTCGTGGTGACCGGCTGTCTCGCCGAGCGGTACCGGGAGGAGGTCGCGGAGGAGATTCCCGAGGTGGACGCAGTGCTCGGGATTGGTAAAAACAAGGAGATTTTGCAGGCAATCCGCGATGCGCTCAACGGAAAAAAGACGGTCATATTCGGGGACAAGTATGCCTTGCCGCTTGAGGGCCCGCGTATTCTCGCGAATGCCCCGTATTTCGCTTACCTCAAGGTTGCGGATGGGTGCGACAACCGTTGCTCCTACTGCGCAATCCCGTTGATCCGCGGAGGGTTCCGGTCGCGGCCGGTTGAAAAGGTGGTCGAGGAGGCGAAGCGGCTCGCGGCTTCAGGGGTCACCGAGCTGAACGTCGTCGCGCAGGATACTACCCGTTACGGCGAGGACCTTTATGGCAGATCCGCTCTGCCGGAGCTGCTCGAACAGCTTTGCAGGATCGACGGCATCCGCTGGGTCCGCATCCTCTACTGCTATCCCGATCGGATTACCGACCGCCTGCTCGAGGTGATGGCGCGGGAGGAAAAGATCGTCAAATACATGGACATCCCAATCCAGCATGTCAGCGGGCGGGTGCTCGCGCTAATGAACCGCCGCGGGGATGCCGGTTCGCTCACCGCGCTGATGCAGAAAATCCGGGAGCGGGTGCCGGGGGTCATTCTGCGCACCACCCTGATTACCGGGTTCCCAACCGAAAGCGAGGCGGATTTTTCCGAGCTTTGCACCTTCATCCGCGAGGTGAAGTTTGAGCGGCTCGGCTGTTTCCCCTATTCGGTGGAGGAGGACACCCCCGCCGCCGGGATGGACGGGCAGATCGACGAGGAGAAAAAGCGTCGCCGCGCGGAGATCGTGATGGAGGAGCAGTACCGGGTGCTCGAGGCGTTCAACGCCTCGCAGGTCGGCAGGCGGCTGACCGTCCTGGTTGAGGGGCGCGCCCGGGACGGGTTGTGGTACGGGCGTAGCTACATGGATGCGCCCGACATCGACACAAAGGTATTTTTTACCGGCCCGGTGTCCTGCCCGCCCGGCAGTTATGTCGAGGTGGAGATCACCGGGACCGAAGAATATGACCTGCTGGGCAGGATGTTGGAGGTGGAAGCATGAATCTGCCGAACAAACTCACGGTGATGCGCATGGCGCTGATCCCCTTTTTTCTGGTTTTTATGCTCTGTGACGGAATCCCGCACCGTTATCTGATTGCTGCCGCAATCTTCGGGGCGGCGTCGTTCACCGACTATTTGGACGGGCACATTGCCCGCCGGGACGGGCTGGTCACCAACTTTGGCAAGCTGATGGACCCCCTCGCCGACAAGCTGCTGGTCTTTTCCGCGCTGATCTGTTTTCTGGAAACCGGGCGTGCCTCGACGCTCGGGACGTTCATCATCCTCGCGCGGGAATTTTTGGTCACATCGGTGCGTTTGATTGCCGCCGAACAGGGCCGGGTAATCGCCGCTGACCGGTACGGCAAGCTGAAAACGGTTCTTCAGATCGTCTGGGTGCTCTACGCACTCCTCTCGATGTGGGTGGTCTTTGACCTGCTGCCGCCCTCCCCCGCTTCCTATTCCCCGGCGTTCTTTTTCGGGGATGTCGTTTTGCAGCTGCTGGTGGTCATTTTGACCGTCTTTTCCGGATGGAATTACGTCTGGAAAAACCGGGACCTGCTTTCCGACCTGAAATAAATGCTTGCATCCGGGGAACAAATATGGTATCCTGTGCATAGACTTAGATGGAACAAATGCATGGAACGGGAGAAGTACCCGCAAGGTTTCCGCAGCAGAGAGGACGCGCCGCCGGCTGAAAGCGCGTCCAGCGGGGCCGCGGCGAAATGCACCCGCGAGCAGGCCGCCCCAACGGGATTTCCCAAGTATGGCGGCACGTCTCCCGCGTTAAGGGTAAGGGGCTGCATCCGTGTCTGGACCGGCCGGAAACAGGCCCCGAGTGAGAAATCGAAGTGGAACCGCGGAAAAGCAACCGCCTTCGTCTTGGCCTCTGTGCCGGACGGAGGCTTTTTTGTGTTCCACAGACGAAAACAGGAGGTCTGTTTGATGTTTCAATCGCTTAAACAAGATATTGACGCGGTCAAGGAGCGCGACCCAGCCGCCCGGAGCAGCCTGGAAACGCTGCTGATTTCGAGCGGGCTGCACGCGATTATGCTGCACCGTCCGGCACATTGGCTGTACCAGCATGAATGCTACCTCTCCGCGCGGATGATCAGCCAGTTTGCCCGGTTCCTGACCGGGATCGAAATCCATCCCGGCGCAAAGATTGGCAGGGGCGTGCTGATTGACCATGGTTCCGGCGTGGTAATCGGCGAGACTGCCGAAGTCGGCGACGGCTGCACGATCTATCAGGGGGTGACGCTCGGCGGGACCGGCAAGGAGAAGGGTAAGCGGCACCCGACCCTTGGGAAAAATGTCACTGTTGGCAGCGGAGCCAAAATCCTCGGGCCGTTCAAGGTCGGGGACGGCGCAAAGGTTGCTTCCAATGCAGTGGTGCTTGAGTCGCTTCCGCCACAGGCCACGGCGGTCGGCGTACCCGCGCGGGTGGTGCGGATTGGTGGACGCAGACCGACCGGGCAGCTCGACCATGTGCATATCCCGGACCCAGTTGCACAGGAAATCTGCAAGCTGAATATCCAGATCAGCCGGATGGAAAAACGGCTGCGTGACCTGGAACGGACACAACCACAGGCAGAATCCGGGTCTTTTCCTCAGTCTGCCCGCGAGCCGGCATAGCGGCGGGGGCTCTGGCCCTCGCCCCGCTAGAACTTTAGATTTAAAGTTTTACTCGATTTTTTTGCTCCGGCCCAAGAGCCGATGCTTCGCATCGGTTGGCCTATGCACGCCGCTGCGGCGGCAGTCAAAAAATCGCGGTTTCCACTGCAAGCCGCAGCGCAGCGTTTCGAGCGCAACCCGCCAAAGGCGGGCTCTTAGCGCGAGATAAGGCAGAGCCTTTGGTCGCTCATCGCAATGAGCGAAATATTTTATCCCGTGAAGCGCATTTTTGGGGTGAATTGCCACCCTTCGGGCGGCAAGAGGGCGCTTTTTGCAAGAGAAAAAGCGCCCTGAAAAAGATTCTGAATAGGCTCTAAGGGCCTGAAATGTTACCCGTTTTTCATAACAAACCGTGACTCATTTTACAAAATAAAGGAGCATCCGCATGAAAATTTACAACACGCTCACCAGACAGAAAGAAGAGTTCGTCCCGATCGAGCCGGGCAAGGTCAAGATGTATGCCTGTGGCCCGACCGTTTACAATTTCATCCATATCGGCAACGCCCGCCCGATCTGTGTGTTTGACACCCTGCGCCGGTATCTTGAGTACCGCGGATATGATGTGACCTTTGTCCAGAACTTTACCGACATCGACGACAAGCTCATCAACAAGGCAAACGAGGAAGGGATCACCGTTAAGGAGGTCGCGGAACGGTATATTGGCGAGTACCTGACCGATACCGAAGGGCTGGGCATCCGCCCCGCGAACATCCACCCCCGCGCGACTGAAAACATCGACACCATCATCGAGATGGTGCGTATCCTTGAGGAGAAAGGTTATGCCTATGCGCACGAGGGGAGCGTCTATTTCCGGTCGCGCCGGTTCCCCGGATACGGCAAACTGTCCCACCAGCCGCTAGAGGAGTTGGAGTCGGGCGCGCGGATCGACGTCAGCGAGGCAAAGGAGGACCCGCTTGATTTTGTCCTTTGGAAAGCCGCCAAGCCGGGCGAACCGAGTTGGACCTCCCCGTGGGGAGAGGGGCGTCCGGGCTGGCACATCGAGTGCAGTGCTATGATCCGTAAGCACCTCGGGGAGACGATCGACATCCACTGCGGCGGCCAGGACCTGATTTTCCCGCACCATGAAAATGAGATCGCCCAGAGCGAGTGCTGCACCGGGGTCGAGTACGTCCACTACTGGATGCACAACGGCTACATCAATGTCGATAACCGGAAGATGAGCAAATCCCTCGGCAACTTTTTCACCACCCGGGAGGTTGCGAACAAGTTCGGCTATGAACCGATCAAATTCATGATGCTTCAGGCGCACTACCGCAGCCCGATCAACTATAGTTTGGAAGTGATCGAACAGTGCAAATCCGCGCTCGAGCGGCTGCACAACTGCCGGGATAACCTTGACTTTGCGCTGAAAAACGCGCTGGATGCCCCAACCGAAGGGGAGGACGCGTTCCGGAAGCAGCTGGAACGGCGGATCGCCCAGTTTGTGGAGGCGATGGACGACGACCTCAACACAGCCGACGGGATCGCCGCGCTGTTCGAAATGGCGCGGGACATCAACACGTTCTTTACCGAGCCGCGCTCCAAACAGGCGGTTTCCTGTGCGATTGCCAAATTTGACGAGCTGTGCGGGGTGCTCGGACTGCTTTACAATCGGGGGTCGAACGATCTGGACAGTGAGGTGGAAGCTCTGATTGAGCAGCGGCAGGCAGCGCGCAAGGCAAAAAATTTTGCGGAGGCCGACCGCATCCGCGACCAGCTCAACGGGATGGGGATTCTCCTGAAAGATACCCCACAGGGCGTACAGTGGTCACGCAAATAAAAAGATTCGCCGCAGAGGGTTCATCCTCTGCGGCTCTTTGCTGCTCTTTTTTGGTCACGATATTCGGTCGGCGCAGAACCTTTCAGCTCGCGGAAAGTCCGGGCAAAATAGCTCATGTCCTGAAATCCGCATTGCGCGCCGATTTCTGAGATTTTCCAGTCGGTCGCTGCGAGCAGTTCCGCCGCTTTCTGGATACGGAACTGCTTCAGATATTGGATCGGCGGGACGCCGATGGTATTACGGAAGCAGCGCAGGCACTCACTCACGCTCACGCGGGCACTGGCCGCAATCTGTGCCGCGTCCAGTTCTTCGGGGTAATGCTCCTGCACAAACTGAAGCATGGTCTTGATTCGTTCGGACTCCCGCAGGGAGCGTTCGGAAGGAGGGATGGCCACAGCCGGGCGGTTTCTGGAAAGCAGAAAAACCAGCTCGGACAGTGCGGCCCGGACCAAAAATTCGTATCCCGGCGGTTCATCCATGCAGAGCTTACAGGAGTCTTCAATGGCGCTGATTCCATTTTGGCGCCACAGTGCGGAGCCGTCGAGCAGGACGCCCTTGTAGGAGGGGCATTCCAGAAGGGGCTGTAGGTAGTTCTGCCAGAAGACGCTGTCAATACTGCCACCCACCAGACGGGGATGGAACACCACCGAATGCAGCAGGCAGCAGGAAGCCCCAGCGTTCCATGCCGCGTGCAGCACCCCGGTATTGCAGAAAAAACCTTCCCCCTGCCGGACGGTAAAGCTCTCGGTACCCGCCGCCACAACGGCGGTCCCCTCAACCACGACAATAGCCTCAAGTTCATCGTGCCAGTGCCACGGAACCGGTTCACTCGTCAGGTCATCATAGTAGCAGGCCACTGGGAAAAGGGCGGTCCCATGCATTTTTAATTCCCGGCCCTGCGGGCTGGTCCTGGTATCACATGCTGTCAAAGCCATGCATATCCTCCTATTTGGCGGTTTTCTCCTATAAAACCGGCTGTTTTGTTCTATCTATCCGCAGTTTTTGCTGGTATAATGATATCGTCTTGAAGCGCTTCGATTATAGCAAATAGCAAGGAGGAATGCAAGCGTGGTACACCTGCTTTTAGCGGTGATCTATCTGTCCTTTATCAGTCTTGGCCTGCCGGACGCCCTGCTCGGTTCTGCGTGGCCTTCGATGTATGCCGGGTTTGACGTGCCGGTCTCCTATGCAGGCATCATCTCTATGATAATTGCGCTGGGTACCGTCGTATCCAGCCTGCAAAGCGACCGCCTTACACGGAGCCTCGGCACCGGAAAGGTCACCGCAATTAGTGTGGCGCTGACCGCTGCCGCACTGTTCGGTTTCTCGGTCAGCCAATCGTTTTGGATGCTCTGCCTCTGGGCGGTCCCGTATGGGCTTGGGGCGGGAAGTGTGGACGCTTCGCTCAACAACTATGTTGCACTGCACTATGCGAGCCGCCATATGAGCTGGCTTCACTGCATGTGGGGGATCGGGGCCTCGATCGGGCCGTATATCATGGGGTATGCTTTGACCGGCGGCTATGGCTGGCCTGCCGGATACCGGAGCATTGCGATGCTTCAGGTCATGCTGACTGTAATCCTATTGGTCAGCCTGCCGCTTTGGAAGGGGAGGCGCGCGGAATCGGCAGATGTGGAAAGGGATACCTCCGAAAAGCCGCTCACCCTGCGGGAAATCTTCGGAATTCCCGGCGCAAAAGAGGTGATGGTCGCCTTTTTCTGCTACAGTGCGGTGGAACAGACTACCTCGCTCTGGGCAAGCAGTTATCTGACGCTGCATGTCGGGTTTTCCGCAGAGCGGGCGGCCGGCTTGGCCAGTCTGTTTTTCATCGGAATTACCGTCGGTCGGGCGCTCAGCGGCTTTCTGACAATCAAGCTGGACGACCCGCAGATGATCCGTCTGGGACAGGGGATCATCGCCGTTGGGATCGCCGCGCTGCTGCTCCCGTTGGGGGAATTCGCCACATTAGCGGGCCTGCTTTTGGTTGGGTTGGGCTGTGCGCCGGTATTCCCCTGTATCATCCATTCGACACCGGCGCATTTCGGCGCCGACCGCTCGCAGGCGGTGATCGGGGTACAGATGGCGAGCGCCTATGTCGGGACCTGTGTAATGCCGCCGCTATTTGGGCTGATTGCCAACCATATCGATGTGGCGTGGTTCCCGATTTACCTGCTTCTTTCGTTGGCGGTAATGGTGTGGATGCATGAAATGCTGCTGAAAAAGAGCAGGCGGAGACTGTCCTGATCGGGCCGGAATATTCACAATTTGCCGCTTGATTGCCGGGGCGGAATGGCGTATACTGGACAACAGCCAATTGCGAAAAGAGGGGAATTATGGAGGAATATCAAACGGATGGGCAACGAGTCGGTCTGAACGCATGGCAGCTTAAATTGATCGCGATTGCAGCAATGGTGGTCGACCATCTCGCGTTCGCGTTTGTTCCGGATGGGACGCCTCTGGCGGTTGCGATGCATTTCATCGGGCGGATCACCGGGCCGACGATGTTTTATTTTGCCGTTGAGGGATACCACCACACCCGAGACTTGAAACGGTATATCCTGCGTCTGGCGGTTTTCGCAGGGATCAGCTATTTCCCATTTTTGCTGTTCCATGCAGGCGGAGACTTCGGAAGCCTGAATCCGTTGCGGCTCAACGTCATCTATACCATTCTGCTTGGCGTCCTCGCGGTCACAGTTCGCCATCATGTGGACAACCCAGTTCTGAAATCACTCCTGATTCTCCTGCTGTTTGCGCTGGGCCTGCTGGGGGACTGGGCAATCTACGGCATTCTTATCATCCTCGTGTTCGATTTCTACCGCGGCGACTTCCGCAACCAGGCGGTTGGTTACGCGTTGGTAACCCTTCTAGGGGTGGGGGTGCTCCGCATCTGGACAGTCCCGTTTCAGTCGTTGATCTATTTCGGGGCATTCAGCATGGATTGGGAAAACTTCCTCTACTACCTTTCAGAGAGCGGCATGTTCCTTGCGCTGCTCCTGCTCAGCCGTTACAACGGCGAGCGCGGCCCGTCGGACGGGTGGCGCAGATGGCTGTTCTACCTGTTCTATCCGGCGCACCTGCTCCTAATCGGCGGAATTCAGTTTTTGATGTTGCGAGCGGGCTGAATGATGTGGCCTGTGACGTTTCCTACTGGATGGGTTCCCTATCGATGGATTGACAAATCTTCTGGAAAAAGCTACAATAAAAGTAGGGATAGATTCCGATGATTGCTTCGATACGCCTATACACGCCGATTCTATTTCGGGAGGGAATGCGATGAGAGGAAAAGGGGTTAGAGCGGTAAGTTTTCTACTTCTGAGCTTTCTGATGCTGCTTTCCGGTATGCCGGCTGCTATTGCGCCCGAGACAGATTTTGAGCAGCTTTCCACCAGAGAAAAACTGATCCGGATGGCCGGAAGGGTGCCCGATCATTTTTGTGTCATATTGGAGGAAGGCGTAGTTGATGTTTCGGAAGAGGAGTTTTACGAGGTAGCAGAGCAGCTTAGGAACGATACCTTTGATCCTTCCCAATATCGTTCTCGTATCTCCATGTCCGAAGCCAGCCGGCAGTGAAGAAGCATCTTTCCGCAGACGGAATGATGTAGCTATCGATTTGGGTTGGTTCACCGTTTAGAGTGAATGAAAGATGGAACCGGCGGATTTTCCCGCCGGTTTGTTTTATTGGATTTGTGTCCTGTGAAAGGAGGTGAAAAGCCATGAAGATCGAGCGAAAAGAGCTTGGAGAAGGCGCAGTGGCAGTGATGGAGTCGGGCCGGATTCTGCTTTCAGACGCACAATCGGCGGTAGATCTGATCATGTCAGTCCGGTATGAGACCGGATGCAGCCGGATTGCGATCCCGAAACCAGCGGTAGAAGAAGAATTTTTCCGGCTGAGCAGCGGGATAGCGGGGGAGATTCTGCAAAAATTTATCAACTACCACGCCAAGCTGGCGATCATTGGGGACTTTTCCAAGTATACCAGCAAGCCGCTCAAGGATTTCATCTATGAAAGCAACAACGGCAAAGACATCTTTTTTGCCGAGAGCGAGCAGGAGGCGGTAGAACGCCTAATACATGCAAAATGACACAGCTCCCTCTGCGGAACCATTCCGCAGAGGGAGCTGTTATTTTAAAATAGTTGAAAGGCCGTTTATTCTGGGGCGTCTTCCGCAAGCCGCTCAACCTCGATGGGGATTTCCGCATTCCCCTCCACAGCAGCTGTGGCGAGGAGCTGCCCAACCAGCAGTTTAAAGTTGTTGGATGAGACGGTTGCGCCTGCAACGTTATCCACCTTGGTGACATCGTTTCCGGCCTTTTCCCAATGCTCCGAAAGCGCGGAAACGGCATCGCTGTAAGACAGTCCGGTGGCCTCCCGCATCCGGTCCGAAAGGGCGGTATCCGAGGAGCGCCAGGCTGTCTCATCCGCTTCGGAGATCGCGTCAAACTCGTTCACTGTCACCTTGCCGTTTTTAATCTTGAGCACAACGTATTCTTTCCACCCGTTCTCATCAAAATCCGCAAACCGGGCGGTGTAAACCCCATCGGTCAGGCGGGAAACCGAAATCTTCCGTTCACCGCCAGCGGTCATCTGCGCGGTCAGCGCGCGGAGCAACTTGCCGAATGTTTTGGTTGCAGCGCCGCCATTGGTTGGGGCGGTTACCTTGGAAAGGTCTCCGCCGTTTTCCAGATAGCTCTGTGCAATCGCCGGATAATAGTCAGAGGGGCCGTCTGCCTGCGCGTTCAGCTCTCCATCCTCGGTAATCAGCTTGGAGGAATCCGCTTCGCTTGACGCATTGTAGATGATTTCGGTGACCTCTCCGCCCGAGACGGTCAGTGTAACAAACTCCTGCCACCCGTCGCGGTTGGCCGACTCCATCCGCCCCTCATAGTTGCCGTCTAGAAACCGGGTGCCGATGGTGACGGTAGAGGTGTTTCCCTCTTTTGCAGATTCGAGCGCAGTGCGCATCATCCGGATAAACCGAGCGGTGTGCTCTTCGGCCCCGTCGACCGGCTCGACGGCATCAAGATCACCCTCTGCCGCCCGATAGGCCGTTTTGATCTCGGCCGCGTAATCGACCGGTTCCTCTTCCTCAGCCTCCGGTTCGGATGCGGGAGCTGACTCCGGCTGGGAAGCTGCTTCCGGCTCGCTGTCCGCTTCGGAAGCGGCGGGATCCTCATACGGCTCAAAGCCATAATCCTGCACCGTAATCTCGTCATCCAAGATCGAGATGGTCAGATAGTCGAGGGTACTGTCTTCGGCGGGTACAGAATATTTGACCGAATATGCGCCATCCTGATAAACAGAGCGGACAGGCGGCTCCTCGGGGACAGAGCTGGAAGGTTCCGGCTCGGGCGTCGTGCGTTTACAGGCGGAAAGGGAGCCTGCGACAACCAAGCAGGCGAGCAGGACCGAAAACAGTTTCTTCATTTATCTGCGACCTCCGATATTCCAAAGTTGTTGAATGTCCTATGCATGATAGCCTATTATACCACTTGACTGTATCCGCGTCAAATCAAGACAGGGCAGAAACGCATAAAAATCCGCTCACAATAGAACGCCCTCATCACGAGGGCGTTGTTCTTTTCTAAAATTTTTTCCATTGTAAAAAATCTCTGCGTATACCCGGATCATTCCAGCGGGATAATCCGAAACGGTTTATTCTGCTCAATGCAGAGCTTGAGGGTATATGCTGTGCCGCGGGAACGGTTGTCCCAGAATGCATAGACCTGGTCCGCATAGGCAACGATCTGCCGGTTGCGGAGAAGCGGTGCAAGGCGTCCATTGGCTTTATAATCGGGCCGGAACACCCGGATGGGCAATCCGAGGACCTGTGCAGCCTGCTCCGCCATCTGGTCGATCCCGTGTGCGCCTCCGCTCACCAGTTCGGTGGCTTCCGGCGGGATATGCGGGAGCATCCGCTCAAGGGTAAACCCTTTTAAATCCCGAGAACCGACAATTGCAATCCGCATCCGCTGACACACCCTTTAGATATAAAATGGAAGAGATTTCTTTTCATCCTTAAAATGGGGAATTTTCACACGATAGCCTGGGAAACCTATTATGGTTCTGTGCAGCCCTGCGGACATTGTATCATAAGGCAGACCATTTCACCATACTTTTTCAAAATTTTTACGGAAAATTCTGAACCGGAGCGATCCGCCATTTTTCCCTCTGGTGAAAATGCTTGCAGTTATTCCCCGCTATAAAATTTGTGCGGGGTGGAACAGTAAAGGCGTGCAAGAGATTCAGAAAATTGTAGGGGGAATTATCCGATGAGAAAGCAATATCAACGGTTTGCGAAGCTGCTGTCGCTTGCGATTGTCGCGGTGCAGTCGGTCGCTCTCTATACACAGGCGGTCCTGCCTGACCATTATTATGTGGCGGCGGGAGAAACACTCAACATACGTTCCAACCTTCCAATCACCACCCGCAGCAGCCGCGGAAGCCTGCCTGCCGAGGCATATGCCGCGCCGGGCAACAGCTACAACGTCAATCTCAAGCTGCCGTATGGGGTGGAGATCAAGCAGGTGCAGGTGCAGGTGGTTGATCGGGAAATGGTCATCCCGGGCGGCAACCCGTTTGGGATCAAGATGTTCACCGAAGGGGTGATCGTGGTTGGGCTGAGCGACATTGCCAGCGGCGGGACCTCCCAAAATCCTGCCAAAGAGGCAGGGATCAAAGTCGGGGATATCATTACCTCGATGAACGGCCGGCCGGTTCAGACCAACGAGGATGTTGGCGCGGTGGTTTCTTCCTGCTCGGGCGGAGCGGTCAGCGTCGCGCTGGAACGATCAGGGGAAGAGATGCTGCTCCATCTACAGCCGGTGCGGGGGGATGATGGAATTTACCGCGCGGGCATCTGGGTGCGGGACAGCTCAGCCGGAATCGGCACCATGACCTATTATAACCCGACCAGCAATGTATTTGCGGGGTTGGGGCACGCGATCTGTGACGTTGATACCGGGGACATTATGCCGCTGCATTCAGGCGAGATCGTCGGTGTGGAGATTACCGGGGTGAACCGTGGGGAAAGCGGTTCGCCGGGAGAGCTGCGCGGCAGCTTCACCGGGGAGCACACCGGAGAACTGCTCATCAATTCACAGGTGGGGATTTTCGGGATTGGAGATCGCCCGCTGCGCAACGCCCAGCCGGTCCCACTAGCGATGAAATACGAGGTGACCGAAGGCCCAGCCTCCATCCTCTGTACGCTGGACGATGGGCAGACACAGGAATACACCATTTCGATCGAAAAGGTGAGTATTACCGAGAACAATCCGACAAAAAATATGATCGTTCGGGTGACCGACCCACAGCTTCTGGCAAAAACCGGGGGGATTGTGCAGGGGATGAGCGGCAGCCCAATCCTACAAAATGGAAAATTGGTAGGCGCGGTTACGCATGTTTTCGTCAACGATCCCACTCGAGGATATGGAATTTTTGCTGAAAATATGGAGAAAATGTCAAAGGGAGTCGAAAATAGTCACAAAAATACGCGGTAATTTGACCAAAGTTTTATCTAAAATTTATAAGGCTTTCGTCTGCAAATGCCGTTGTAATATGCCGGAAATCATGGTAAAATACCGACAGGGACGTGAATTAAGGAGAGAGCTGGATGAAAGAGCACACAAAAGTGCTGATTGTTGAAGGGAATGGAGATTATTGCAGTAAATGCGCACTGGCGCTCCGAACCTATGGATTTGAGACGATCACCGCTCCTCGTGATGGGCTTGCTGTTGTCCGCGTGGTTGGAGAGGCGTTGCCTCAAGTCGTGTTGATGGATATTTTTATGCCTCAGTTGGACGCAATCGGCGTCATGAAAGCGGTCAAAGAGATGGGGTTGTTACATCCACCGCGCTTTATGGTGACTTCTACATTCAGCACTCCTATGCTGGAACAGGAAGTCATGAGCGCCGGGGCCTGCTACTTCTTTTTGATGCCATTCGATGTTGACCAGATGGTCGAGCGGATCGTAAAGATTGCGGGCGGGAGCGTTTCGTCCTCCGGGATCCTGCCGGACACAGTGGTCGCCAGCGAGCCCGACTTGGAGCTGATGGTCACCGAGATCATCCATCAGATCGGCGTGCCCGCACATATCAAAGGGTACCATTATGTCAGGGAGTCGATCATCCTTTCGGTCAAATCCCCTGAGATGATCAATTCAGTGACCAAGCTGCTTTACCCAAGCGTTGCAAAGCGGTTTGATACGACCGCTTCGCGTGTGGAACGAGCGATCCGCCACGCAATCGAGGTGGCATGGGACCGTGGAGACGTAGACACGCTCAACAGTTATTTTGGCTACACGATCCACAACGGGCGTGGCAAGCCAACCAATTCGGAATTTGTTGCAATGATTGCCGACAAGCTGCGCCTCCGGCTGAAAGCTGCCAACTGACCTGAACCGTTTCCCTGAAAAACCCGTGTAACCGAGATGCCGCGCCACCGCTTTGAACGATGGCGCGGCATCTCGGTTTTTCTTTTCTAAGCGGCGCGCTGAAAACTATCTCATACGCCCGACAGCCAGCTGATCCCGAAGCTGGAAATGCTGGACCGCACGTTTCAGCTCGGCCGCCTGGCTGTAGAGCTCCTGTGCCGACTGCGCCGACTCTTCAGCAGTGGTGCTGTTGGTCTGGACAACGATCGAAATCTGATCCATGCCGCTGTTCAGCTGGTTGAGCGACTGCGCCTGCTGCACTGCGGATTCGGCGATCTGCCCGATCAACTCGGTCGCCTTTTTCGCCCCGACCATCACCTCATCCATCGAATTAGCGGTATCGGTGGTCAGCGCGGTTCCCTGCTTGATCATACGCAACGAATTTTCAATCAGGTTGGAGGTATTCTGCGCGGCCTCTGCGCTCTTGTTCGCTAGGCTCTGCACCTCGTTTGCTACCACCGCGAAGCCCTTTCCTGCTTCACCGGCGCGAGCTGCTTCCACCGACGCGTTGAGCGCCAGAATATTGGTCTGGAACGAGATATCCTCGATCGTCTTGATGATCCCGCCAATCTGGCTCGCTGCATTAGAGATGTCCTGCATGGCCGAGATCAGGGTGCGGAGCTTCTGGTCACAAACCATCAGTGAGCCCGCTGCTTCGTTCGAGCAGGTCTGGGCATTCTCAGCATCCACAGAGGTGTTGTTTACCTGGTGGGCCAAATCCTGGACGTTGGACGCAAGCGCCTCGATCGTCGCAGACTGTTCCATGGCGCCCTGGGAGAGGACCTGTGCGCTGGATGCCATCCGCTCCGAGCTTGCAGATACCTGCTCGGCGGTCACATTGATTTGCGAGAGCGCATTGTTGAGGGCATCGAGAATCTGGCGCATCGCTTTTTGGATAGGCATGAACTCTCCGCGGTATTCCAGATCGATCGAAAGATCCATCTTTCCGTCCGCCATCTGTGCCAGTTTGGAGTCGATATCGTGGATGTAGGTTTTCAACTCCCGCTTGGTTTCATGGATCGCATTTACCAGCATACCGATTTCGGAGGTATCAGGTTCCAGCGGGAATTCGGCGGACAGGTTGCCGCAGGCGATTTCCCCCATCTGATCCCGGATAATCACAAGCGGGCGCAGGATCCGTTTCTGAGTGGAACGGATGCTGCCCATCAGAAGGATACAAACCAACAGCAGCGCCAAGAAGATGGCGACACGGATCACATTACAGAGCTGGAGCAGGTTCTGCACCTCTGCGGCAGTGCGTGCATCCAGCGTCTCAAGGAACTGGGTCTTTAGGCCGTTGATCTGCGTGATCGCCGTGTTGTAATCGTCGCCATAGACATAGTCGATTGCTTCCTGCATCTTCCCGGCCTTGACATTTTCCATCGCATTCTCTTCGAGGGGAACCAGATTCTGGGAAAGTTTAGACATGGAATCAATCAGCGCCTGTTCCTCTTTGGTAATGCCGATCTCCTGCATTGCCGCAACCCCCAGGTCACGGTTTTTCAGGTTATTGACCTCATTCCAGTAGTTGTCATAATGGATGGTGTTCCCGGTTGCGGCATAGGCGCGCACCTCATTGGTCAGGTAGGATGAACCATTCATGAACCGGTTTGCATTGTAGGTCAGATCGAACCGCTCTTCATTCGCGGTATAAAGCCGGCTGTTCATACTGCTATAAAATATGAGCAGAAGCGCTGTAATGAATAGCGCAAGGATAGAAAAACCATTCAGGATAAAGGATCTTGTAGACTGGTTCATCACTTTTTTCATTTTCATAACCGTTCCTTTCGATGCGTTGCAGCTCTCCGGGAAGAAAAAGTAGCACTGTTTCGCTGAAAACCAACCATATGTTGCTTTTTCAAACAGATCCCAAGAGCAAAGCCCTATTCTTCTTCTAACAGAAAGTAAAAAGTGTTGGATTCAACAACGTCCCCTTCTATTCTACAAAAAAATATATGAAATTTCAACATCTTCAAGCAAATTTCATAAAATAGACAGGTGATTTTCAATCCAGGTTCCAGCTGCATGTAGAAAATAGGAAATCGAATGGGTATGCGTCTGGGAAAAAGGGCCCCTGCATAGCATATGCAAGGGCCTGTCTGTCAGAGTACTTTCAGGACAAAAACTTGGGAATCAAAATCGCAGCTGGGCTGCCCGCCAACCGGAACCTCCCCGGTAGAGGCGTCGCTGGTGATCAATCCGACATGCATGAGTTCGTCTCCGTAGAAGCAGCCTTTGCCGTCGATCTGGTAGCATCGGCTGGGGTCGAGCCCCTGTAAGCGGATACGGGTAAACGGCGCATTCACATCGTTGAGCACCCGGTACCAGCCGACGACTGCCTCGGACTGGTCCTCGCTCACCGACATCCATGCAGTGACGTTGCCCTCAAACGGGCTTTTCAGGCGGTAGAACCGGCCAAACTGAAGGGTGCGGCGGTGCGACTTCATAAAGGCGATCTGCTTCCGGACCTCCTCCTGTTCCGGCCCGGTGAGGCGGTTGAGGTCTAGCTCATAGCCGAATGTACCGAAATAGGCGACATTCGCCCGGGTGTGCAGCGGGGTGATCCGGAATACCTGATGGTTGGGCACCACCGACACATGGCTGCCGATGCTGCTGATCGGATAACAGAACGAGCTGCCATATTGGATTTTCAGCCGCTCGACCGCATCCGAGTCATCGCTGGCCCAAGCCTGCGGCGCATAATAGAGCATACCGGGGTCAAAACGCCCGCCGCCACTGGCGCAGGACTCGAACAGCACTTCCGGGAATCGGGCGGTCAGACGCTCATACAGGTCATAAACACCCAAAATATACCGGTGAAAAACCTCTCCTTGACGGTCAGCGGGAAGCGCATTGGAGTAACATTCGGTAATGCTCCGGTTCATATCCCATTTAATATAAGAAAGCTTTGCCTCTTCCAGAATTTTGGACATCATTCCATAGATGTGGTCGACCACTTCTCTGCGGGAGAAATCCAGAACATACTGGAACCGTCCGTGGGACATAGGACGTCCGGGGGTTTCGAGCAGCCAGTCGGGATGGGCGCGATAGAGGTCGGAATCCTTGTTAATCATCTCGGGTTCGAACCAAAGCCCGAACCGCATCCCGAGCGCTTCGATCCGCCGGGCAAGCCCCGACACCCCGTTTGGAAGACGATCCGGGTTCGCAATCCAGTCTCCCAGACCGGCATGGTCGCTGCAGCGCTTGCCGAACCAGCCGTCATCAAGTACAAACAGCTCGACACCACATTCCTGGGCTTTTTGGGCAATCTCCACCAGGCGGTCCTCGGTGAAGTCAAAATACGTGGCCTCCCAATTATTAATCAGGATCGGACGCTCCCGGTCGCGCCAGAAGCCCCGCGCAAGGCGGGTCTGGTAGAGATGGTGGAAGGTCTGGCTCATGCCGTTCAGGCCCTTATCCGAATAGACCACGACCGCTTCCGGCGTCTGGAACGACTCCTGCGGCTCGAGCTTCCAATCGAACCCCGAGGGATGGATACCGAGCAGCACACGGGTGACATTATAGGTATCCACCTCGGCCTGTGCTAGAAAGTTGCCGCTGTAGATCAGGCTGAATCCGATTGCTTCCCCTTGGAATTCGTCCGCAGTGGGGCGTTTCAGCGCGATAAACGGGTTATGGTGGGGAGAGGAATGGCCGCGCCGGCTCCCAACCGATTGGATCCCCTGTGTGAGTTTGCGGGTTTTGAGGTGCCGTTCCCGCGCCCATGCGCCGGAAAACTGCATCCAGTCGTACTCACAATCGGGCAGGTCGAGACAAAGGCTCATCGCGGAGAGCAGATGGACCGCCTTTTCGCCGCAGTTGGTGAGCCGGGCGCTCCGGGCGATCGCGCCACCCTCGGCAAAGATGGTGTAGAGCAGCTCGAGCGTGATCCCAGCGACCGGGTCTTCCAGCGTCAGGACCAGCGTCTCGGCTTCGGAATCCTGTTCGGTATAGGTTGCGGGAAGCCCGGCCAGACGGGGTTTTCCAGGGGTGATCTGGTGCCCTTTGTAACGGAAGTCGGATAGCCGGCTCCCGTTTTCCTGTAAGACCTCAACAGCTGGCTGCCGAAAGTCGGTGGTACCATAAACGCCGTACTCCTGCTTGACATGCTCGAGCGAGAAGGTCCGGTCGTCCTCCCGCAGATAAGCGGTGACCGGCCGGTGGGTCGCAAGCTCGAGTAGGTAGGAATAATCCGGCCTCTGGTGGATTCTTTTTCCGAAATAAAGCTGTCCCATCTGTTCGTTGGGAAGGATGGTCATAATGTAGCTGATTTCGTCATTGCACAGGTGGAATGTTTTGTTTTTTTCATCAAATAAGACAGGCATAGCAACATCCTCCATGAGATAGTCGATTCCCGGACGCGCAGAATGCATCATAGTTGTCCGACTGCGGCAGCGCCCGCATTGGTGTTAAGCATACCACAGGCGGCCGAAAATCTCAAGTAGAAACAGACGCTTTTGTCATGACTTTTTTACTTCGGCCTAGGGGCTGTTTGAAAAATCGAAATTACCGTCTTTTTCTACAAAAAGCGCCCTCTTGCCGCCTTTGGGCGGCAATTCACCCCAAAAAAACGCTTCTCAGGATAAAGTATTCCGCCGCAGCGGCGTGCATAGGCCAACCGATGCGAAGCACCGGCTCTTGGGCCGGAGCAAAAAAATCGAGTAAAACGTTAGACCTTGAGCAGGCGCTTAGGGCGAGGCAGAGGTGATTTATCAGGTTTTCGATATGGGTTGGGCATCTATTCCAAGGTGATATATCTGCGGATTTCGTCGAGTGTTTCTTTGCCGATCCCATCCACTTCGAGGAGCTGGTTCACAGAGGTGAGCCGCCCATGGGAAGCGATAAAGGTGCGGATTGCCCGCGCTTTTACCGGCCCGATTCCTGGAAGCCGCTCCAGTTCTTCTTCTGTGGCGGTGTTGACGTTGATTTTCACACCAGCCAGTTCTGGGTAGGGGTCGAGCACCGGAGGCGGGGTAAACTCAATTACGGCAGGGACTTCCAGCGGTGCATTTTCAATCTGATACCAGATCAACCCCGCTGTAAGCAGCAGGGCGATCAATCCAAGCGTCCCATAGCCAAGTTTGAAATCCATCTTTCGCCGTCTCCTGTGTTGTGATTGGGTCCATCCGGTTCTATCCTATCATATCAGGGGGGAAATGCCATTTAGGCGATAAAAAACAACACCATAAAATAGTGGCACACGCTGCCAAGGATCACGAAAATGTGGAACAATTCATGGAATCCAAACGCTTTTGAAAAATTGGGGCGCTTGAGCATATAGATCACGCCGCCAAAGGTGTAGCAAAGCCCGCCCGCGAGGAGCAGCGAAATCCCGGCGGCGGGCAGAGTGCCGACTGCGGGAAGGTCGATCAGGATGGCCCATCCAAGCAGCAGATAGAGGGAGGTGCCGAGCCAGCGGGGGGCATTGATCCAACAGAGCTTCATCACGATCCCGCCGAGCGCAACCGCCCAGATTGCGCTGGTAAAGAGGACCGCTTTGGTGCGGGGGAGCAGGTTGAGCAGAACCGGGGTGTAGGTCCCCGCAATCAGCACATAGATCATGGCGTGGTCGAGCTTGCGCAGAAGGGCGATGATCCGGGCGGGGGCCTGGGAAAAATGATAAAATCCACTCGCGCTGTAGAGCGCGATCAGCGAAAGGCAGAAAAGCAGGGTGGAAACCACTGTCAGCGAGGAAACCGGACCGGAAACCGCCAGATGCAGGATCATCACTGCAAGCCCCAGGATGGAAAGCCCTGCACCGATAAAATGGGAATAGCTGCTGATGGGGTCGCGTGCCTTTAAAAAGATGCGCGGCATAAGATCACCTCGTTTTTATATTTTATAATATAGTTTTAAAAACCACTTTATGAATTTATTATACTACTTAAAATAAGAAGATGCAAGATGTGATTGCAAAAAAATCTGATTTGAGGTATGATTATAGTATAGAAAAATCGATCGTGAGGGAATGCCATGAAATTATTTTCTGAATTGCTGGAACAAGCATTTTCCGATGCAAACCTACCGGTGGAATCGGTCCCGGCAATCGACCTGTACATGGATCAGATTTTGACGCTGGTGGAAGATGGGCTTTCGGCGAACAAACGCCGCCCGGAGGACAAGCTGCTCACCAAGTCGATGATTCACAACTACAGCAAGGAGCATCTTATTATGCCTGTAAAGGGCAAGAAATATTCTCGGGAGCAGGTTTTCCAGCTGCTCTGCGTGCTGAACCTGAAGCAGACGCTTGCCATGTCCGATATCCGCACGCTCACAGGGCACGAACCAGATTCCTCCGGGTTTGCTGCTGCTTATGGGGCGTCGCTTGCGTTGAAAGAAGAATTGCGTGGACGGATGGAACAGGTGCTTTTGGAGACGTTCGGCGCCAATCCGGATCTTTCCGACCGGGAGCAGCTGTTGACTCTTTGCCTGACGCTTTCCTCCGCTTCTACGCTATTGCGCAGGCTTTGTGAAAAGATGATCGATGAAACATAAAAAAATGCATCATCCAAAACCGGATGATGCATTTTTTAGAAGCTGTACCATTCGCCGAAGTGCGCAGATTGGCAAGCAAATTTTTCGACTGTCGAAGCCTCAAAAACGCCGGAATCCTTTATGGCTTTCAAGTTTTTGAGGCAAAGACAGGCGGGAAATTTGCCGGCAAGATGCATGCGGCGGCTATTGGTACGGCTTCTTATAGAGAGCTATAGCTTTGCGCCGCACCGGCTGCAAAACTGGTCCCCCGGCTGACGGGGAGCCCCACAGGATGCGCAGCGCGGGACACAGTTGTTTTTCAACAGATGCAGGTCAGCCGGAGCGGGATGCACTGGTTCGCCGCGCAGCATCTGTTTGCCAAGTTCGGGGTTCAGCTCGTAGACGCTGGCGCAGTTGGGACAGGTGGCAAGATAAGAAGCCCCATATTTGACCAGCGGGATGAAAAATGCATGGACATAGCTGTACTGCCGGCAAACGCTGAAATTCGCCAGATGCCCACAGGCAGCGCAGGGGATACCCGAAATCTGCCCCACGGGTACTACTTTTGCATCTGTGCCGAATATACCTATAAAGAACATACTGCATCCTCCGTTAATATGTAAAGTGGAGTCCTCTCTCTTTTTTTAGTGTATCTTATTTTTTGGAATTGTCAATTCTTTTGCACTTGACCGAAACAGTCGAAATGTGTAAAATGGACATAAATTCTGAAACGATGTTGTACAGCAGGAGGGAATTTACCTGTGAAAAATGGAAAAAAATGGTGTATAGGAGCGTTGTTGTTCGGCCTTCTTTTGTTGGCAGCTTGTATGGTACTGTCATTTGCCGGATGCAGCGGACCGGATAGGGGTTCTGCTTCTCCGAGCGCCTCCGCCGCGTCCGGCGTGACCGACGAACAGGATGCGGAAATCCTGCTCAGCCGGGTGGAGGAGCAGAGTGTTTACGGGGTGGAGACCCCTTCTGCGGAGGATGGGCGGCTGCTGGTTTCCCAGGAAATAGACCAGGCGTCCTCCGAACCGTCGGAGCCGGAGAAATCCGCCGCTTCACAGGAGGCGTCAGGGCAGGAAGAAGCGGCGATGCTCGCAAAACGGACCGAACCCGCCCAGCCGGTTGAAGGGGAGGTACGCGGGGTTTGGTTCTCCTACCTCACCATGGGACCGCTGGCGAAGAACAAAACCCAGGCGGAGTTTACCAGCAATATCGACACCGCTTTCGGCAAGATTGCGGATGAAGGGTTTAACACTGTATTCGCGCAGGTGCGTCCGTTTGGGGATGCACTCTACCAGTCGAGCTATTTCCCGTGGTCCTACCTTCTGACCGGGACCGAGGGGGAAAACCCCGGCTATGACCCGCTTGAGATCATGTGCGAGATTGCAGACAAACATGGCTTGCGGATCGAAGCATGGATCAATCCATACCGGGTGCGGCTGAGCGGCTATAAAGAGGCGCTCTCAAGTAAAAATCAGGCACAGAAGTGGCTCAAGTCGGGGAATGACAGTGTCGTCGAGTGGAACGGCGGCATCTACTATAACCCGGGGAGCGCACAGGCGCGGGCGCTGATCGTCAATGGGGTGGAGGAGATCGTTGCAAACTACAACGTGGACGGCATCCACTTTGACGACTACTTCTATCCCACCACCGATATGGCATTCGATCAGGCGACCTGGCAGGCGGCGAAAAGCAGCCTTCCGCAGGCGGACTGGCGGCGTGAAAATGTCAATCTGCTGGTGCGGGAGGTATATGCGGCGGTCAAGTCGATCGATCCGAACTGCCTGTTCGGAATCAGCCCACAGGGAAACACCCAGAACAACTACAACGGTCAGTTTATTGATGTGGCAAAATGGCTTGCGAATCCCGGCTATCTCGACTATATCTGTCCGCAGATCTACTATGGATTTGAGAACGGCACCAATCCCTATGCGCAGACAGTTGAGAAGTGGAACCAGATGATTAAAGTCCCGACGATCAAACTTTATGTGGGGATTGCGGCCTATAAACTCGGCGCAGAAGATCAATGGGCGGGTGCGGGCAGCCGGGAATGGCTGGATACCGAGGACATCCTCGCCAGGATGGTCGAGACCGCGCGGAAGGCGTCCCATTACGGCGGATTCGCGATCTATAGCTATGATTCGCTCTTCTCCACCGACACGCAGCAGGTGCGTATTGAGCGGGAAAACCTGAAAAAAATCCTGTAAACGGCCTTTCCCGCGCATCGGAGGGCGTCTATGGCAAAACAACCGGCTCCAAATCAGAAGAGAATGGCAATCGTCCTGTCAGCAGTGCTCGTTGCGATCACACTGCTGACGGGCGTTTTGGCGTTGTTGATGGGAAATCCTTATGCGAAGGGGACCGGGATTTCACAGGGGGAGCCGTCGCGGCCGGTTCAGGAGCAGAGCAGCTCGGAAGAGGAGCCAGCGCCGTCGGATTCCTCTGCGCCGGAACCGGACGCTTCTTCCCTGCCGGAGGAGGGGCCGGACAGCCCCTTGGAACCAAGTGAACCGAGCGGGCCGGAAGCGCCACAGGAGCCGGAGGAACCGGTCTATTTCAATGTCCCGGAGGAGATGCGCGCGGTGCAGGTCACTGCGGGACGGGATTACATGATCGGTGACGACCTTTCGCGTGCCGCAGTCGCCGCGCAGATTGACCAGGCGCTGGAACATGCGCAGGCGCTGACTATGAACAGCATCATCATCGACACAAAATGGGAGGACGGTGTGCTGTTCACCAGCTCAGCGCTCAAGATGGCGCAATCGGAGCTGGACTGTGTGGACTACCTTGCGACACAAGCGCGAGAGATGGGCTTTTTTGTCTATGCGACCTATGATGTGGCCGATCTCGCAGACCTGGATGGCAACTATCTGCGGGGCGCCTCCGCAGACGGGCAGACGCTCGACAGCATCCGGCTCAGCATCGGCGAATTTGCGGAAAAGTATCAGTTTGACGGGATTCTCCTGCAAAATTATGAAGCGCCGTCCGGCGCGGAGCGCTATGCGTCCTACCTGAAAAACGGCGGCGGGATCGGCTATGAAAACTACCTCCAACAGGTTCCGGAGGCAATGGTCATGGCGGCAGCGGACGCGATCCGGCAGGCAGCACCGGGGACACAGGTAGGCTTGATGGTGGAGGCGGTGTGGGAAAACCAGTCGGTCAATCCGGACGGGAGTGAAACGGCTGCGGATATCACCTCGCTCGGGACCGGCAATGCGGACACCAAAAAGTTTGTCGAGAGCGGGGCGTTCGACTTTGTGATGGTCCGGAACTTCGACTCGACCACCGACCCCAAAGCCGAGTTCCGGACGGTCGCACGCTGGTGGAAAGGGGTTGCGGAGAGCGCCGGTGTGACCCTCTACACGCTGCACGCTAACGAGCGGCTCGGGGTCGAGCCGTACGGCTGGCAGGTGATGGAGCAGCTCACCAAGCAGGTAATCGATCTGCGGGATATCGGCGTGGGAAACGGGAGCGCGTTCCACTCGCTGCAAGCGCTTGTGGACAACCCTGGAAGCACGACCACCACACTGGTGCAGTACATGAACAACGAGATTGACGAGACCTATGTGCTCCAGCAGCTTTCGATCAGCAAGCCGGCCGAGATGGTCTATAAGACGCGGGAACCGACCGTCACCTTCCAGGGCGCATCCGATCCGCGGGAAAAGGTCACGATCAACGGCGAAGAAATTCCCCGTAACGAGAGCGGCTACTTCACCGTCCGCAAGGATCTGGTGGAGGGGCTGAATACCTTTGCGATCTCCCATAAAAACAAGACGTTCACCTACCAGATCACCCGGGAGGTTATCGTTCTGAAGGATGTGCAGCCGACCGGCGCGATCAGTGTGGACGGCGGCATGGCAGTGACCGTCACCGCGCTGGCATATGAAGGCTCGGCGGTCACTGCGTCGCTCGGCGGACAGCAGATTACCCTCACCGAGACCGAGTCCGAGGGGGATGACACCGACCGCGACTCTGGATACCGCACCTATACCGGGGTATTCACCATGCCGTCCGCGTCCGAATCGGCGACCAAGCTCGGCGCGATTTCGGTCACAGCGGTCATGTCGGACGGGCACTCGATGACCCTTGAGGGCGCCTCGGTGACGGTCAACAAAAAGGCCAAGATGGGGGACGGTGTCGTGGTACAGGTGGTGGCGGATCAGGCGGAGACCTTCCCGATCTCCTCGTTGGACGATAGCTCCCATTCCGGCTACTATCCGTTGCCCAAAGGGACGGTCGACCGCACCTACGGGAGCGAGATCATCTATAAAAACGGCAACACGACCAAGAGCTACTGGAAGCTGCAATCGGGTGTGCGGGTCTATTCCAAGGACATCACGACCGGCGGGCAGATGCCGGACAACAACAAAATTTCGGGGATGAGCATCAAGTCCTCGGGCGGGTATACCACCGTCTCGCTCACGACCGGAAGCAAGGTCCCTTATACCGTCGCCTACGACGGGAACCGGATCGTGTTCAAGTTCGCCTACACCGCCTCCGCGCCCGAATCCCGGCAGCTGGGCAGTGATAACGCACTCTTTACCTCCGCCGAATGGAATGGTTCCGACCTGACCCTTAACCTCAAGAAACCCGGCGGATTCATCGGTTACCGGGCCTACTACGAGGACGCAACCCGGCTGGTGCTTCGGTTCAACAATTCTCCCGGTTCGCTTTCGGGCGCGCGGATCGTTGTCGATCCGGGACACGGCGGGAACGACCCCGGCGCGCTCGGATTCTATCCGGACAAGGACGAGGCGGACATCAACCTCGAAATCGCCCAGCGGCTCGCCGATGAGCTGAAAAGCCAGGGTGCATCGGTGCTGATGGTCACGCCCGGCAGCACGATGGCCTCGCGGCTGGAATCGGCGCGGGCATTTAACCCACAGGTATTGGTCAGTGTGCACAACAACACCAACTGGAATCCGGCGGCAAAGGGCAGCGAGGTCTACTACTTCTATCCGTTCCAGAAACAGCTCGCCGCGCTGGTTTCGGCGAATGTCGCCGCCGCGCTCGATACCACCAACCGCGGCGCAAAAGCCGGCCTTTATTACATGACCCGAGAGTCCCAGTTTGCCTGTGTGTTGATCGAAACCGGCTTTATTTCGAACGAATCCGAGTACAGCAAGCTGATTAACTCGAAGTATCAGAACCGGATCGCGCAGGGGATCGCCAACGGGATCAGCAGTTATCTGGGCGGGACCTGGTCGGGCGGCGGGACTGGCAGCGGGGACGATGAAGATCAGCCGGAGACACCTGCTGAGGTGACCGGTATCTCTCTCGATACCAGTCAGTTGAATTTGCAGGCCGGGGAGACCGCTGCTCTCCAAGTAGCGGTCGAACCCGAAGAGGCGGAGAACCGGAAGGTGGCGTGGGAGTCAGCGGATGCGGGGATTGCAGCGGTCGATCAGTCAGGGACGGTGACCGCGGTTGCTGAGGGAAAGACGGTCATCCGGGTCACGACCGAGGAGGGCGGGTACACCGCCGAATGCGAAGTCGAGGTGAGCGGGGCGTCCGGGTCTGCTGAGGAATAAGAGCCTATTTAAAATCTTTTGCAGGGGGCTTTTTCTCTTGTAAAAAGCCCCCTCTTGCCGCTTCGTGGCAATTCACCCCAAAAATACGCTTCTCAGGATAAAGCGTTCCGTCGCATCTCCGCGCTAAGAGCCGCCTACGGCGGTTGCGCTCCGAAACGCTGCGCTGCGGCTTGCAGTGCGCGCGGCGGCTCTGCCCCTCGACCCTGCAATTTTTCGAGAAAAATTGAGTAAAGCTTTAGATTTTAAACAGGCTCTAAGAAGTCAGGCCGCGCAAATTCCTTGTTGCAGTCCGCCGGAAAGGTTGCTATAATATCCAAAGGCAGACAGAAAAGTGTTCCGCCGCGTGCGCGCGGCGGCCAAAGGCCCTTGCCTTTGGAAACCGCGATTTTTTGACTGCCGCCGCAGCGGCGTGCATAGGCCAACCGACGCGAAGCGTCGGCTCTTGGGCCGGAGCAAAAAATCGAGTAAAACTTAAGAACCTGAATAGGCTCTAAGAGCCGCCTGCGGCGGTTGCGCTCGAAACGCTTCGCTGCGGAAACCGCAGTCTTTGAAAAGGCTGGCGAAACTTTTGATTTTCATTGGCTTTTTAGGAATTATTTTTTGAGCGATCATTTTTGTAGCTGGGGGGAAAGGCTATGTATAAAATTGTGACCAAGCGCGCGCTGAATCCCACTGTGACGCTGATGGAGGTGGAGGCGCCGCACATCGCCCGCAAGGCGAAGGCTGGGCAGTTCATCATCTTCCGTGTGGATGAACGGGGGGAGCGCGTCCCGCTGACCATTGCGGACTATGACCGTGAACGCGGCACCGTGACGATCATCTTCCAGATTGTCGGCGCTTCGACCAAACTGCTGAATACCTTGGAGGAAGGGGACGCCATTCTCGATTTCGTGGGGCCGCTCGGTGTCGCAACCCAGATCGCCCCGGAGGTGCAGCGGGTCTGCGTGATCGGCGGCGGCGTGGGCAATGCGATTGCTTATCCGCAAGCGAAAGCGCTGCACAATGCGGGCAAACAGGTGGACATGATTGCGGGGTTCCGCTCCAAGGATATTGTGATTCTTGAGGAGGAGATGAAGGCGGTGACCGACCATCTCTACCTCATGACCGACGATGGAAGCTACGGCGAGAAGGGTTTGGTGACCAATAAGCTTCAGGCGCTGATTGACGCGGGGGAGCAGTACGACGAGGTGATCGCGATTGGCCCGGTCATCATGATGAAGTTTGTCGCTGAGACCACCCGGCCGTATGGGATCAAGACGCTGGTTTCGCTCAACCCGATCATGGTCGATGGTACCGGTATGTGCGGCGGATGCAGGGTCAAGGTCGGAGGGGAGACAAAGTTCGCCTGTGTGGACGGTCCGGACTTCGACGGGCATCAGGTGGATTTTGATGAGCTGATGAAACGCAACACCTTTTATAAAGAGCGCGAAGCGGCGGACCGCGCGCATGTCTGCCGCTTGACAGGAGGGAAACGGAATGGCTAACATGGCGCCCAAAAAGGTTCCGATGCCGGAACAGCGGCCGGATGTACGCAATCACAATTTTCTTGAGGTTGCGACCGGCTATACCGAGGAGATGGCGGTCGAAGAGGCGACGCGCTGCCTCCACTGCAAGAACCAGCCGTGTGTTGCCGGATGCCCGGTCAACGTGCACATTCCCGCGTTTATCGAAAAGGTTGCCAACCGGGATTTTGCCGGGGCTTATCAGGAAATTGCATTGACCAACTCGCTTCCGGCGGTCTGCGGGCGGGTCTGCCCTCAGGAAACCCAGTGTGAGGGCAGATGCGTGCGGGGGATCAAGGGGGAGCCGGTCGGAATTGGCCGGTTGGAGCGGTTTGTTGCCGACTGGCAGCTCGCTCATGGGGAGGACAAGGTGGAAAAGCCGGTTCCCAATGGACACCGTGTGGCGGTGGTAGGGGCCGGGCCTGCCGGTTTGACCTGTGCGGGGGACCTCGCCAAAATGGGGTATGCGGTTACCGTCTATGAAGCGTTCCACGCGGCGGGCGGCGTGCTGATCTACGGAATCCCAGAGTTCCGGCTTCCCAAGTCGATCGTGGCGAAGGAGGTCGGTAAGCTCGAACAGATGGGGGTCGAGATCCGGCCCAACATGGTGATCGGCCGGGTGGACTCGGTGGATGAGCTGTTTGAACAGGGCTATGAGGCGGTCTTTATCGGTTCGGGCGCGGGACTGCCGAGCTTTATGCATATCGAGGGGGAGGACCTGCTTGGCGTTTACTCGGCCAATGAATACCTCACCCGCATCAACTTGATGAAAGCATACCAGGAGGGTTACGACACCCCAATCGCCAAGAGCCATGCGGTTGCGGTGGTCGGCGGCGGCAACGTCGCGATGGACGCGGCGCGCTGTGCCAAGCGGATGGGCGCGGAGACGGTTTATATTGTCTACCGCCGTTCGATGGAAGAGCTGCCTGCGCGCGCGGAGGAGGTCCACCACGCGAAGGAAGAGGGGATCATCTTTAAGCTGCTCAACAACCCGGTCCGGATCGTCGGGGATCAGGATGGACGGGTGACCGGTATGGAATGTGTCGAGATGGAGCTTGGGGAGCCGGATGAGTCCGGTCGCCGCCGCCCGATTGTCAAGGAGGGGAGTAACTTTTTCCTTCCGGTGGACACGGTGATTATGGCGATCGGCACCAGTCCCAACCCATTGATCCGGTCGACCACCACTGGGTTAGAGGCCAACCGGCGCGGCTGTCTGGTCGCGGACGAGCACGGAGCGACCACCAAACCAGGGGTCTTTGCCGGAGGCGACGCGGTCACCGGGGCCGCCACTGTGATTCTGGCGATGGGCGCGGGCAAGACCGCGGCGGAAGCGATAGATGCGTATATCCGCTCGAAGGAATAGTTTTTTATAAGAGCCTATTCAAGATCTAAAGTTTTACTCGATTTTTTGCTCCGGCCCAAGAGCCGACGCTTCGCGTCGGTTGGCCTATGCACGCCGCTGCGACGGCAGTCAAAAAATCGCGGGGTCAAGGGGCGGAGCCCCTGCCGCCGCGCGCACTGCAAGCCGCAGCGTAGCGTTTCGGAGCGCAACCGCCGCAGGCGGCTCTTAGCGCGGAGATGCGGCGGAATGCTTTATCCTGAGAAGCGCATTTAGGGGGTGAATTGCCGCCAAAGGCGGCAAGAGGGGGCTTTTTGCAAGAGAAAAAGCCCCCTGCAAAAGATGCGAAACAGGTTCTAAAAAAGCTCCGGCAGAAAAAACTGCCGGAGCTTTTGTATCCAAATGGATAGCGGTTAGCAAAAACAGGGGTTTTTGGATTATTTACAAAATGACACTTGACATGATTGACCAATCATGGTAAAATAATATACTGTATCAAAATGGCGTTTTTTGTAATCTGCCGTAATCAATTATAACAGATTTCGACAGGTTTGGCAACCTTTTTTTGCAATTTTCGCTGTGCGTTACCGCAGAGTTGGCCGAAAGGGGAGCCGGGGAATTCACAGCGCCTTTTTAGGCGCGGCGGACACACATGCTCCCAGCCCGGGGGCAAATCAGATGAATGGAGTGATCAAAGCCTATGGTGAATGTCAAGCCGGTTACACAGGGCAAAACCACCCGTATGAGTTTTTCGCGCATCAATGAAGTGCTTCAGATGCCGAACCTGATCGAGGTTCAGAAAAACTCGTACAAGCAGTTTCTGGATGAAGGGCTGAAGGAAGTCTTTAAGGACATTTCCTCCATTTCCGACTATCAGGACAACCTGGTTCTGGATTTTATCGACTATCACCTCGACGATAAGCCAAAATACACGATTGAGGAGTGCAAGGAACGCGACGCGACCTATGCCGCCCCTCTGCGGGTACGGGCGAGCCTGCTCAACAAGGAGACCGGAGAGGTCAAGGAGCAGGACATTTTTATGGGCGACTTCCCGCTGATGACCGAAAGCGGAACCTTCATCATCAATGGCGCGGAGCGTGTCATCGTTTCGCAGCTGGTGCGTTCCCCAGGCGTTTACTACGGTGCGGCGCACGATAAGAGCGGAAAGCAGCTCTTTACCGCAACGGTCATCCCCAACCGCGGCGCTTGGCTCGAGTATGAAACCGATTCCAACGACGTTTATAACGTCCGTATTGATAAAAACCGCAAACTGCCGGTGACCACCTTTGTCCGGGCGCTGGGGCTTTCCTCCAATGATGAGATCCTCGAGCTGTTCGGCAATGACCCGCTGATCCTCTCGACCCTCGAGAAGGATTCGACTGTCAACCTCGAGGAAGCACTGCTCGAGGTCTACCGCAAGCTGCGCCCCGGCGAACCGCCGACCGTCGAGTCCGCCCAAAGCCATATCGACGCGCTCTTCTTCGACCCTCGCCGGTATGACCTCTCCAAGGTGGGTCGCTACAAATATAACAAAAAACTCGCGATTGCGCCGCGTATCCTCGGGCGCACTGCTGCCCGCCCGGTTATCGACCCGCTTACCGGCGAACTGCTTGCCGATGCAGGCGATGTCTTCGCGCGTGAGCTTGCCGAGCGGATCGGGAAAGCAGGCGTGGATACCGTCTACCTCAAGGACGACGCGGATGGCGAGATCAAGGTATTTTCCAACGGCATGGTCGATATTCACGACTTTGTCGGGTTTGACTGCACCGAACTGGGCATCAATGAGAAGGTCCGGTTTGTTGTACTGCGCGAGATCCTCGAAAACTGCGCCACCGACGACGAGAAAAAAACACAGATCGTCGCGCGCCATGACGAGCTGATCCCCAAACACATCATCAAGGACGACATCTTTGCCTCGATCAACTACCTTTGTGGGCTGGGCAGAGGGGTCGGGACCATCGACGATATCGACCATCTGGGCAACCGCCGCATCCGTTCGGTCGGCGAGCTGCTTCAGAACCAGTTCCGGATCGGTTTCTCCCGTATGGAGCGGGTGATCCGTGAGCGGATGGCCACCCAGGCACAGGATATGGATGTCATTACCCCACAGGCGCTCATCAATATCCGTCCGGTGGTCGCTTCGATCAAGGAGTTTTTCGGCTCTTCGCCGCTCTCCCAGTTTATGGACCAGACCAACCCACTTGCCGAGCTGACCCATAAGCGCCGTCTTTCCGCGCTCGGCCCCGGCGGCCTGTCCCGTGACCGCGCCGGATTTGAGGTCCGCGACGTCCACTACAGCCACTATGGACGGATGTGCCCGATCGAGACCCCTGAAGGTCCGAACATCGGCCTGATTTCCTATCTTGCTACTTTCGCAAAGATCAACGAATACGGCTTCATCGAGGCGCCCTACCGCCGGGTCGACAAGGCCACCGGCCGGGTGCTGGATGAGGTGGAATATATGACCGCCGATATTGAGGACATGTATGTCATCGCGCAGGCGAACGAGCCGCTTACTCCCGAAGGCACCTTTGCCAACGAGCGGGTCAGCGTCCGCTACCGTGACGCGGTGATGGTCTGCGAGCGCGAAAAGGTCGACTATATGGACGTTTCACCCAAGATGGTGGTCTCGGTCGCGACCGCAATGATCCCGTTCCTCGAGAACGACGACGCCAACCGCGCGCTGATGGGCGCGAACATGCAGCGCCAGGCGGTGCCCCTGCTGATCCCGGAGGCTCCGATTGTCGCAACCGGTATGGAATATAAATCTGCGGTCGATTCGGGTGTCGCGGTGGTTTCCAAGCACGCCGGTGAGGTCGAGTCGGTCTGCGCCAACGAGATCGTCATCCGTGACGCACAGGGCGAGCGCCATCCCTACCACCTCATCAAATTTATGCGCTCCAACCAGAGCACCTGCATTAACCAGCGCCCGATTGTCGCCAAGGGCGAGCGGGTCGAGGTCGGGCAGGTGATCGCCGACGGCCCTTCGACCGACGGTGGCGAGATCAGCCTCGGACGTAACATGCTGATCGGCTTTATGACCTGGGAGGGCTACAACTATGAGGACGCGGTTCTCATCAACGAGCGCCTGGTCAAAGACGACATTTACACCTCGATCCACGTCGAGGAGTTTGAAACCGAATCCCGCGACACCAAGCTCGGCCCTGAGGAGATCACCCGCGACATTCCCAACGTCGGCGACGACGCCCTCAAGGAGCTGGACGAGCGCGGTATCATCCGGATCGGCGCCGAGGTGCGTGCGGGCGATATTCTGGTCGGCAAGGTTACGCCCAAGGGTGAAACCGAGCTGAACGCGGAGGAGCGGCTGTTGCGTGCGATCTTCGGCGAGAAGGCCCGCGAGGTGCGAGACACCTCTCTGCGTGTCCCACACGGCGAATACGGCACCGTGGTTGATGTCAAGGTGTTCACCCGCGAAAACTGCGATGAGCTGTCGCCCGGTGTAAATATGGTCGTGCGCTGCTATATCATCCAGAAGCGTAAACTGAGCGTCGGCGACAAGATGGCGGGCCGCCACGGCAACAAGGGCGTTGTTTCGCGCGTGCTGCCGCAGGAGGATATGCCCTACCTGCCCGACGGTCGTCCGCTTGACATCCTGCTCAACCCGCTGGGCGTTCCGTCCCGTATGAACATCGGGCAGGTGCTCGAGGTGCATCTGGGCCGCGCCGCCGCCGAACTAGGCTGGAAGGTCATGACCCCGGTCTTTGACGGCGCGAACGAAGAGGACATCGCCGACTGTCTCGAGCAGGCCGGCCTCTCCCGCGACGGTAAAACCTGGCTGCGCGACGGGCGCACTGGGGAGCTGTTCGACAACCCGGTCACCGTCGGCTATATGTACTACCTCAAGCTGCATCACCTCGTTGACGATAAAATCCACGCCCGTTCGACCGGCCCGTACTCGCTGGTCACCCAGCAGCCGCTGGGCGGCAAGGCGCAGTTCGGCGGACAGCGGTTCGGCGAGATGGAGGTTTGGGCGCTGGAAGCCTACGGCGCCGCTTATACCCTTCAGGAGATTCTGACGGTCAAATCGGATGACGTGGTCGGCCGTGTCAAGACATTCGAGTCGATCGTCAAGGGCAAGAATGTGCCGAAGCCGGGTATCCCCGAGTCGTTCAAGGTTTTGATTAAGGAGCTGCAGTCTCTTGGCCTTGATGTGCGGGTACTCGATAAGGACGATCAGGAGATCGACCTCAAGCAGACGTTTGACGATGACGACAACATGGGCCTCACGCCGGTGGACGATTCCCTCATGGAAGGGGTCGAGGTCGCCGGGGAGTTTGAGGACGGGTTCGATATCGAGCATCCCGACGTTGATCCGGATGCGGAACCGGACCTCGACCTGCTGGATATGGAGCCGGACCTTGATTTGGAGGACAACTTTGACCCGCTCGAGGTGCTCGGGCTGGACAACATCCCGAATGACGACAATTTCTAGGCAGGATCGCGCGGGAATCTCCGCGCAGCTCGCCGGAAAGATTCTGCCATAAACAAGAAAGAGGGGTTCGCATTTGGAATTTAACGTATTTGAGTCAATCAAAATCGGACTGGCGTCGCCCGACCTGATCCGCGAATGGTCGAGCGGCGAGGTCAAGAAGCCCGAAACCATCAACTATCGCACCTTGAAGCCCGAACGGGAAGGGCTTTTCTGCGAAAAGATATTTGGACCCACCAAGGACTGGGAGTGCTATTGCGGACGGTATAAACGCATCCGCTACAAGGGCAAGGTCTGCGAACGCTGCGGCGTCGAGGTCACCCGCTCCAAGGTCCGCCGCGAGCGGATGGGCCACATCGAGCTGGCTGCACCCGTCTCCCACATCTGGTATTTTAAGGGTACCAGCTCCCGGATGGGTCTGCTGCTCAATATGTCCCCGCGCCTGCTCGAAAAGGTGCTCTATTTCGCATCCTACGTGGTCATTGATCCCGGCATGACCAACCTGAAAAAATATACCCTGCTTTCTGAAAAAGAATACCGCGACCTCAAAGAGGCTTACGAGGACGATTTCCGCGCCGGCATGGGTGCGGAGGCGATCAAGGAGCTGCTCGCCGAGCTAGACCTCGATAAGCTCGCCGCGGAGCTGAAAACCGACCTCGAAACCGCTGCCGGACAAAAACGGATCAAGCTGATTAAGCGGCTTGAGGTGGTCGAGGCGTTCCGCCAGAGCCACAACCGGCCTGAGTGGATGATCCTTGATGTGGTGCCGGTTATCCCGCCGGATATCCGCCCGATGGTTCAGCTGGACGGCGGACGGTTCGCCACCTCCGACCTGAACGACCTCTACCGCCGGGTCATCAACCGCAACAACCGCCTGAAAAAACTGCTTGAACTGGGTGCGCCAGATATCATCGTGCGCAACGAAAAGCGGATGCTTCAGGAGGCGGTCGATGCGCTGATCGACAACGGCCGCCGTGGACGCCCGGTCACCGGCCCGAACAACCGCCCGCTTAAGTCCCTCTCGGATATGCTCAAGGGTAAACAGGGGCGGTTCCGTCAGAACCTGCTCGGCAAGCGCGTCGACTACTCGGGACGTTCGGTTATCGTCGTCGGCCCAGAGCTGAAGATGTACCAGTGCGGCCTGCCCAAGGAGATGGCGCTCGAGCTGTTCAAACCGTTTGTCATGAAGCGGCTGGTCGACCTCAAGGTCGCCACCAATATCAAAAATGCGCGCAAGATGGTCGAGCGCGCCACCGTCAAGGACGTTTGGGACTGCCTTGAGGTGGTCATCAAGGACCATCCGGTCCTGCTCAACCGCGCACCGACCCTCCACCGTCTGGGAATCCAGGCGTTCGAGCCGGTGCTCGTTGAAGGGCGCGCGCTCAAGCTGCATCCGCTGGTCTGCACCGCGTACAATGCGGACTTCGATGGGGATCAGATGGCGGTGCATGTCCCGCTTTCCGCCGAAGCACAGGCCGAAGCGCGGTTCCTGATGCTCGCCGCCAACAACCTGCTCAAACCGTCGGATGGCAAGCCGGTTGCGGTCCCGACACAGGACATGGTGCTCGGTTCCTACTACCTCACCATGCTGCGTGAGGATGAGAAGGGCGCGGGCAAGGTGTTCCGCGATTGCGACGAGGCGCTGATGGCTTATCAGGCAGGCGTAGTCGGACTGCACGCACCGATCAAGGTCCGTGTAACCCGCGAAGTGGGCGGACAAAACCTCTCCAAGATCATCGACGCGACGGTCGGGCGGATCATCTTCAACGACCCGATTCCGCAAGACCTCGGTTATGTCAACCGCGACGACCCCGAGCGGATGTTTGACCTCGAAGTCAGCTTCCTCGTGCGCAAAAAAGAGCTTGGAAAGATTATTGATAAATGTATCCGTACCTACGGCACCGCCAAGACCGCTGAGGTGCTCGACCGGATTAAGGCACAGGGCTTTAAATATTCCACCAAGGGCGCAATCACCGTTGCGGTTTACGACGCGGTAATCCCGCCCGAAAAGGCGGAGTATATCGCGGAGGCGGAGAAGAAGGTCGAGACGATCAAGCGGCAGTACGACCGCGGCTTTATCTCGGACGATGTGCGTTATGAGCGGGTGGTCACCACCTGGAACGACTGCTCGGCCAAGATCAAGGACGCGCTGACCGATACGTTCACCTCGAGCAACCCGATCTTCATGATGGCGGATTCGGGCGCGCGTGGTTCGATGGACCAGATCAAACAGCTTGCCGGTATGCGCGGGTTGATCGCGAATACCTCCGGGCGCGCGATCGAAATCCCGATCAAGGCGAACTACCGCGAGGGCCTGAACATCCTCGAATATTTCAACTCCTCCCGAGGCGCGCGCAAGGGCCTCGCAGACACCGCGCTCCGTACCGCTGACTCGGGTTACCTGACCCGTCGTCTGGTGGATGTTTCGCAGGAGGTTATCATCCGTGAGCACGACTGCGGCACCCATGAGGGGCTTGTGGTCTGCGATATCGTGGATAGTGGGCGCGTCATCGAGGACTTCACCGAGCGTCTGATCGGGCGCTATGTGGCGGATGATGTGATCGACCCCGCCACCGGCGAGGTGCTGGTCTCCCGCGACCAGATGATGACCGAAGCGGATGCAATCAAAATCCGCGACGCGGGCTTCACCGAGATCAAAATCCGCACCCCGCTCAACTGCGAATCCAAGATCGGCGTCTGCGCGAAATGTTACGGCTCCAACCTCGCCAACGGCCAGCCGGTTGGGATCGGCGAGGCAGTCGGCATCATCGCTGCCCAGTCGATCGGTGAACCGGGTACCCAGCTCACCATGCGTACCTTCCACACCGGTGGTATCGCCTCCACTTCGGATATTACCCAGGGTCTTCCGCGTGTTGAGGAGCTGTTTGAGGCTCGCAAGCCCAAGAACAGCGCAATTATCTCCCACCTGGACGGCGAAGTTTCGTTCGAGAAAGACCCCAAGGGCGGCGATTTTGTGGTCGTCACCGCAGACGACGGGGAGCGGTTCGAGCGCCAGGTGATCTACGGTTCCACCCTGCGTGTTTCGGCGGGCGACCGGGTCAAGAAGGGCGACATGATTACCGAAGGCGCGATCGAGCCGAACGAAATCCTTGCGGTCAGCGGGCACCTCGCGGTACAGGATTACCTGATTAAAGAGGTGCAGCGCACCTACCGTACCCAGGGCGTTGATATCAACGACAAGCATATCGAGGTCATTGTCCGCCAGATGATGCGCAAGGTCAAGATCGCGGACGGCGGCGACACCGCGCTGATCTCCGGCTCGAACATCGAGAAGAGCGAGCTGGCACAGGTTAACCGGGAGATCGATGAGCTGAACGCGGCGGACGGTGGCGTCCGGCGCCACGCGGAGGGTGTGCCGGTTCTGCTGGGCATCACAAAGGCTTCTTTGGCAACCGAGAGCTTCATGTCGGCGGCTTCGTTCCAGGAGACCACCCGCGTGCTGACCGAGGCAGCGATCAAAGGCAAGATCGACAAGTTGACCGGCCTGAAAGAAAATGTTATCATTGGTAAGCTGGTGCCGGCGGGGACCGGTACGGTCGATTATGATACGCTCGAGCTGGTCAGCATGGACCCGAACGCTGAAAAAGGCGATTACGATTTCATCACCGAGCTGGACGCGGAGCCTTCAGACACGGAGCAGACGGTCTGATTTCCCGGATTTTCCCCAGCGTGGGCGTGGTTTTGCACCTGTTTGTTGTGCACCTGTACAAAAATTGTAAAATTTAAATGTATGTATTGACAAGGGGTGCTGCCACGGGATATAATAAAAAACTGTGAGATTACTCATGGTTCTGGTTTCAGCGGGGCAGAGGGTTTCCTCTGCCCCTTGAAATAAAATTTTTATTTAAGGAGGTGCAAATATGCCAACCTTCAACCAGCTTGTCCGCAAGGGTAGAGAGGTCACGGTGAAGAAGTCCACTGCGCCTGCGCTCCTGAAAGGATGGAACTCGAAAAAACGGGTTGCGATCGATCAGAATTCGCCGCAGAAGAGGGGCGTCTGCACTGCTATCAGAACTTCCACCCCGAAAAAGCCGAACTCCGCGCTTCGAAAAGTCGCGAGGGTCAGGCTGTCCAATGGTTTTGAGGTCACGTCCTACATTCCGGGCATCGGCCACAACCTGCAGGAACACAGCGTGGTTCTGATCCGCGGCGGTCGTGTTAAGGACCTCCCTGGTGTCCGTTACCACATCATCCGCGGCACGCTCGACGCACAGGGCGTTGCGAAGAGGATGCAGGCCCGTTCCAAATACGGCGCCAAACGTCCGAAGGCTGGTGCCAAGAAGTAATAAAACTTTTCGAGTATTCTGCCATTTTCAGGCTATCATATAGATGAGCGGCTGAAAACTGGCACATACGGAAGTTTTGTCACTTTCGAGTACCAATGAATTCATTACGATTATGAAGGAGGGAAGCGAAGTGCCAAGAAGAGGTCGCATTGCAAAACGTGACGTTTTGCCTGATCCTGTTTACAATTCCAAGCTGGTGACACGCCTGATCAACAACATCATGTATGATGGGAAGAAGGGCGTCGCCCAGAAGATTGTATACGGTGCATTCGATATTGTCAAAGAGAAAACCGGCAAAGATCCGCTGGAGGCTTTCGAGCAGTCGATGGAGAACATCATGCCTGTGCTGGAGGTAAAAGCACGCCGTGTCGGCGGCGCCACCTATCAGGTCCCGATGGAGGTCCGTCCGGAACGCCGCCAGACCCTCGGTCTGCGCTGGATCACCAACTATTCCAGAAACCGCGGTGAAAAGACGATGAAAGAGCGTCTAGCCGGGGAGATCATGGACGCGCTGAACCAGACCGGCGGCGCGGTGAAAAAACGCGAGGATACCCACAAGATGGCGGACGCGAACAAGGCGTTTGCACACTATCGCTGGTGATGCGCTGGGCGTTTTCGCAGGTCTATTCTATCTTTCACCCGGCGGGGTCAGCTTTTGCTGAACCGGCGTCGGTGCGCAAAAAATAAGGGAGGACACTATGCCAAGAGACGTCTCTTTGGAATTAACCCGTAATATCGGCATAATGGCCCACATTGACGCCGGAAAGACCACCACTACCGAGCGAATCCTGTACTATACAGGCATCAACCACAAGATTGGTGAGACCCACGAAGGTACGGCGACAATGGACTGGATGGCGCAGGAGCAGGAGCGTGGTATTACCATCACCTCCGCTGCGACCACCTGTTATTGGAAGGGCCACAGAATCAATATCATCGACACCCCCGGACACGTCGATTTTACCGTTGAGGTTGAGCGCTCGCTCAAAGTGCTGGACGGTTCGGTCACCGTGTTCTGTGCAAAGGGCGGCGTTGAGCCCCAGTCGGAAACCGTTTGGCGGCAGGCGAACAAATATCATGTCCCGCGCATGGGCTATGTCAATAAAATGGACATCATGGGCGCGGATTTTTACCGTGTCATTGATATGATGCGCGCGCGCCTCAAGTGTAATGCGGTTCCGATTCAGCTCCCGATCGGTGCGGAGACCTTCTTCAAGGGGATCATCGACCTGATCGAGATGAAAGCGGACATCTACTACGACGACCTCGGCAAGGATATGCGCGTCGAGGAGATCCCCGAGGAGATGAAGGAAAAGGCGGAAGAGTATCGCGAGCAGATGCTCGAAGCAATCTCCGAAACCGACGAAGGGATCATGGAGAAATACCTCGCGGGCGAGGAAATCTCGGTCGAAGAGATCAAAGCGGCACTGCGCAAGGCGACGATCGATAACGATATCGTCCCTGTCTGCTGCGGTACCTCTTATAAGAACAAGGGTGTCCAGAAACTGCTGGATGCGGTGATCGACTTTATGCCGGCACCGACCGACATCGAGGCGATCAAGGGGACCAACCCCGAAACCGACGAAGCAGAAGTTCGCCATGCGAGCGATAAAGAGCCGTTTGCGGCTCTGGCATTCAAGATCGCAACCGACCCGTATGTGGGTAAGCTCTGCTTCTTCCGTGTCTATTCGGGCACCGTTGACGCGGGCGCAACCGTCTACAACTCGAGCAAGCAGAGTTCCGAGCGTATGGGCCGTATCCTTCAGATGCATGCCAACCACCGCAAGGACATCGAGACGGTCTATGCGGGCGACATTGCGGCGGCGGTCGGACTGAAGAACACCACCACCGGCGATACCCTCTGTGACCCGAAACATGAGATCATTCTCGAGTCGATGGAGTTCCCGGAGCCGGTTATCAACCTGGCGATCGAGCCCAAGACCAAAGCCGGTCAGGAAAAGATGGGCATTGGCCTGAGCAAGCTCGCCGAGGAGGACCCGACCTTCAAGACCTGGACCGATCAGGAGACCGGTCAGACGATCATCGCGGGCATGGGCGAGCTTCATCTGGAGATCATCGTCGACCGCTTGCTGCGTGAGTTCAAGGTCGAGGCGAACGTCGGTAAACCGCAAGTCGCTTATAAGGAGACCATCCGCAAGCTGGCGGACGTCGACCACAAATACGCGCGTCAGTCGGGTGGTAAAGGCCAGTACGGTCATGTCAAGATCAAGATCGAACCGAACGAGAGCGGCAAGGGGTACGAGTTTATCAATGCAATCGTCGGCGGCGCGATCCCCAAGGAGTACATTGGTCCGATCGACCAGGGTATCCAGGGCGCAATGCAGGCGGGCGTGCTCGCCGGCTATCCGGTTGTCGACGTGAAGGTTACCCTTTACGACGGCTCCTACCACGAGGTCGACTCCTCCGAAATGGCGTTCAAGATCGCCGCTTCGATGGCGTTCAAACAGGCGATGGCAAAAGCGGACCCTGTGCTGCTCGAACCGATCATGAAGGTTGCGGTCAATACCCCGGAGGATTATATGGGCGATGTCATCGGCGACCTCAACAGCCGCCGTGGACAGATCCAGGGAATGGAAGCCGTGTTCGGCGCACAGGAGATCAAGGCGTTTGTGCCGCTCTCCGAGATGGCCGGCTATTCCAACGACCTGCGCTCCAAGACCCAGGGCCGCGGCAGCTATGTCATGGAACCGAGCCACTATATCGAAGTTCCGAAGTCGATTGCCGAGGATATCATGAGTTCCCGCGGCAAAAAAGCGGAATAATCTGTCTTTTAGGCTTGCAATTTGCAGCTTAACTTGGTAGAATAAGACCAAGAGACCTATGATAAAAAAATAAGGATTACAAGGGAGGAACATTTACGATGGCAAAGGCACATTTTGAAAGAAACAAGCCGCATGTAAATATCGGCACCATCGGTCACGTTGACCACGGCAAGACCACGCTGACCGCGGCGATCACCAAGACCCTGGCGATGAAAGGCCAGGCGAAATACGAGGCTTATGACATGATCGATAAGGCCCCGGAGGAGAGAGAGCGCGGTATTACGATCAACACCGCTCACGTTGAGTACGAGACCGACAACCGTCACTATGCGCACGTTGACTGCCCGGGACATGCTGACTATGTTAAGAACATGATCACCGGTGCTGCACAGATGGATGGTGCGATTCTGGTTGTTTCTGCTGCGGATGGCCCGATGCCCCAGACCCGTGAGCACATCCTGCTCTCAAGGGTTCTGCGCTCCAGGCTCTTGAGGCGCCGGATGATATCAGCAATGACGCTTATAAGCCGATTCTCGAACTGATGCAGGCGGTTGACGACTACATCCCGACTCCGGAGCGTAAGGCTGATCTTCCGTTCCTGATGCCGGTTGAGGACGTCTTCACCATTACCGGACGCGGCACCGTTGCAACCGGTCGTGTTGAGCGCGGTAAGCTGAACACTGGTGATGAGGTCGAGATCGTTGGTCTGACCGATGAGAAGAGAAAGACCGTCGTTACCGGTATCGAGATGTTCCGCAAGATCCTCGACTATGCTGAGGCGGGCGACAACATCGGTGCGCTGCTCCGCGGCGTTCAGAGAACCGAGATCGAGCGCGGTCAGGTTCTGTGCAAACCCAACTCGATCCATCCCCACACCAAATTCCGTGGACAGGTTTACATCCTGAAAAAGGATGAGGGCGGCCGTCACACCCCGTTCTTCAACAACTATCGTCCGCAGTTCTATTTCCGTACCACCGACGTTACCGGTGTCATTGCTCTGCCTGAGGGCACCGAGATGTGTATGCCTGGCGATAACGTCGAGATGGACGTTGAGCTGATTACTCCGATCGCGATCGAGGAAGGCCTGCGTTTCGCGATTCGTGAGGGTGGCCGTACCGTTGGTTCGGGCGTTGTCATCAAAATCAACGAATAAGCTTTACCCATTTCCTCATAAAAAGAACGCCCTGATTTTTGGGGCGTTCTTTTCCCTTTTTTCCGAAGCTTGAAGCCTTTTCCGGGTTTCGATCGTTCTATGATTGAAACGCTTGAAAAGAATCGGGGCCATTCCTTTCAAACCCGCGGCGAGAGCGCCGTGGGAAGCTGGATTACATAGCCATTCAATGCACAGAGCGCGTTTGTGGGATTTTGCCCGCCATTTAACCGTGTTGGCAGTATCATCAAAAGGGGGAGTAATAATGGGATGTCTTGGAAATCTGATCTGGTTTCTGTTTGGCGGGGTCTGGCTTGGACTTGGCTGGGTCCTGGCGGGGGCGCTCTGGTGCGTTACGATCGTGGGCATCCCAATAGGGATACAATGCTTTAAGTTTGCACAGCTCAGCTTTTTTCCGTTCGGAAAAGAGGTGCGATATGGCGGCGGGTCGGGGGCGATGCTGCTGAATATTCTCTGGTTGGTGGTCAGCGGACTGCCGCTCGCCACAGAGGCCGCATTGATCGGATGCTTGTGGTGCCTGACGATTGTGGGAATCCCAATCGGAAAGCAGTGCTTTAAGATCGCCAAGCTCGCGCTGATGCCGTTCGGCGCTTCGGTTGTAACCTGTTCTTAATCCAGTTGAATTTCTGTTTCAGATTTGTGTTACTAACAGCTATTTTTCAAAAGTTTTTGTCAAAACACCGAAAGCGGGCAGTCACCCTTGAATTGTGACCGCCCGATAAACTGGAATTTTTAATCAAACGCTTTTAATAAATAATCATCTATATCAGCTCTTGAGTGAAAGATATAAATACTTTTTTCGCTTTTGTATCTGTCAAGCAATTTATATATAATTGGCAATTCCTTTTTAGGGAAATCAATAATCCATTGTCTAAATTCCTCATCAAATTCTGTTTCTATCCATGGCATATCTACACGTTGTTTGCCTATGCGTGATGCTGCTCCAGTCAAACATTCTGCTACTGGAAAATCCAATAAAAATATAGTCTCACACGCTTGGATTCGCATTTCAAGCGTTCTTCCGTAATTTCCGTCAATAATCCATTTATCTTTTAAAACAACTTCTTTTAATTTCTTGTCAAATATAGTTCTGTCAACAGTTGTCCTGTCAGGCTTGTGCCATAACATATCAAGATAATATAACGGTAAGTGCGTTTTATCACTCAATACTCTTGCAAATGTGCTTTTTCCTGCACCTGGACAACCGATTATGATTGCCTTTTGAAACATAAAAAGGAAACCTCCAAAACAAACTATCAGAGTGATAGGTTTTAATTATAGCATGGTACAGACTTTCAGGCAACTCATTTTCGTGGAATTGCCGCAGTTTCAACCAGCAACATAAATCTTGAGCAGGGATCCAGTTGATAAATCCTTGACAAACAGGGCGCATCGCGTTATAATAAAACCAAATCTAACAGTCTGTTTCAGGGCGGGGTGCAATTCCCCACTGGCGGTAAAGTCCGCGACCCGGCGCAAGCCGGCTGAATGGGTGGAATTCCCATACCAACGGTATAGTCCGGATGAAAGAAACGGCGTATCTTATTTGGGTTTTCCCGCGACACGCTGCCGCCCTTGCGCTTTTTGGTGCAAGGGCGTTTCGTTTCCCCGACAGGCTCTATTCTATGGAGGGAACAAGCATGAAAACATCCACCAAGAAACTCACCACCATGGCGATGCTCGCCGCCCTTTCGATCGTGCTGATCTCGATCATCCATTTTCCGCTCTTCCCGAGCGCGCCTTGGATGGAATACGATCCCGCAGATATCCCCATCTTTATCGGGACTTTCCTGTTTGGCCCGGTCTCTGGTCTATTGCTGACCGTCGTCGTATCGGTAATCCAAGGGGTGACTGTGAGTGCTGCGTCCGGCCCGATCGGTATTGTGATGCATATCCTGGCAACCGGTTCGTTTGCGCTGCTGGCGGGCAGTATCTATAAGCGGCGGCATACCCGGAGCGGCGCGGTTATGGCGATCCTCGCGGGTGTCGCTTCGATGACCCTTGTAATGGTGTTCTGCAATCTGGTCTTTACTCCGATCTTTATGGGTACCCCGATTGATGCGGTGATCCCGATGCTCCTGCCGGTGATCGTGCCCTTCAATCTCGCCAAAGCTGGGATCAATGGACTGGTGACCTATATTGTCTACAAACCGATTGGCCAGCTCCTGCGCTACGAGCAGGGGCAGCAGGCGGTCTGACCCCTATTTTGAGCGGTGAATCGGGACGAGGGCATAATCCTCGTCCCGTATTTTTATGTAGCTCTAGCGAAAAAACAGCCGGCAATGCCGGTGAGAATGTAGCTCTTTAGATACAAGAGCGCATTTGTCAAGGGGAATTGGTTTTATAGCTTTTTAATTGGGAAAAACATGTAATTTTTTCCTGTCCGCGGACAAGTAAAGTCATGCACTGCTCCCATCAGAGGGATTGAATTGTCTTCCAAATATTTTATTACTTTGGGGAAAATATCCCCTTCTCCGCATTCTACATAAACATATTCATAACCGGGAACGATCCACTTTGTCCAACCGTTTGGGGCTTCTGCATCATTTCTACATTCCACTCCCGCAAGATAAAGACCTTTGGAGAAATCTTCCCATGGTTTGAATGTGTGTGAAAAGTCAGACATAACCCCCCATATCCCAACCATGTCTCCATTCCCATCTTTCTTGACCAAATTGTGAACTTCTTCAAAATGGGAATTTGCATCAGCCCATAATCTTTGAATAAACCCTTCTCCGTCTAAAGTAGAACCTTCTTTTCCTATTACAACAAAAGATTCTTTGATACACTTTTCTATTTTCATATTTTCCTCCCTCATTTCGATTTGTCAAACGGATACGATCAAAGCATACCACCATCGCAAGCGGCTTTCAATCCTTTCAAGGGGTATGGCCTGTATGATGCCTTTTTAGGGCAAGTGCAAACCACCAGTTCTACTGGTGGTTTTGATTTGCGGCGTGGTATGGATAATGTCCCAGATAGGTTCACCCGGCTTTTCGCTGGCGTCCGGTATGGTCGATCGTGTAGGGAGGAGAATAGACCAGTTCCCCCACCGTCACGAACTGGTAGCCTTCGTTGGTCAGACGGTCGAGAATCTGCTCGAGTGCCGCAGGGGTGTTCGCCTTACCCGCGTGAAACAGCAGGATGTCCCCCTTCTGCGCCCTGCCGCAGACCCGTTCCACCATCTCCTCGACCGGTGGGGTTTTCCAGTCTATGCTGTCGTTCGACCACTGGATCACCTCGAACCCCAATTCCCGAGCGGTCGCTACGACCAGATCATTGTAGGCGCCGGACGGCGGGCGGAACAACCGGATCTCCTGGCCGGACACCGTCTCGAGCTTTTCCCGGGAGCGGGTGAGCTGTTGGGCGACCTCCTCTCTGGAAAGTTTGGTCATATCCGGGTGGGTGTTCGAGTGGCTGCCCAGCTCATGCCCAGCCACCGCAATCCGCCTGACCGCTTCCGGATAGCGGTCGCACCAGTCCCCCACCACAAAGAAGGTTGCCCGTATCTTCCTCTCCTCGAGCAGCCCGAGCAGGCGGTCGATATCACTATCATCCCATGCGCAGTTGATCCCGAGTGCAGCGGCTTTTTCGGTTGTCTCGACCGAATAGATGGGAAGCTCCCGCGGACGTGTGGAAACCCCGACCACCCTGCCCGCTGCGCCCGCTATGCCAAACCCCGCCAGAACCAGCAGACTGAAAGCTGCCACCACCTTTTTCCATGAAAAAACGCCGTACATAAACTCTCACCTCAGTGCAGTTTATGCGGCGTTTTCCAGGCTATTCCTGTGTGGCGAGATAGCCGCCCGCTTCAAACGCGGCAATCGCCCCGTCTCCTGCGGCGGTCACGATCTGCCGCAGGGTTTTGGTGCGGGTATCCCCCGCCGCAAACACCCCGTCCAGATTGGTGCGGGTATCCTCCCCAGCGATAATATAGCCTGCTGGGTCGAGGGAAAGCTGCCCCTCAAAAAGCTGGTTATCCGGCTCGAACCCGACCGCGACAAACACCCCCTGGACCGGGATTTCGGTCTGGTCGCCCGTTTTGACGTTCTTTACTTGGATCCCTCCAACCACCTGTTTTCCCTCCGCCTGCCGGATTTCCACCGGGATCGTGTCATAATGGATCGTGATGTTCTCCCGCTTTTGCAGCGTATCGGTCAGCACCTTTCCCGCGCGGAAAGCATCCCGGCGGTGGATGAGGTGCACCCGCTCGCAGAGGTTGGAGAGATAGAGCGCGTCCTCGACCGCTGTATTGCCGCCGCCCACGACAAGGGTGTGTTTCCCTTTGTAGAATCCACCGTCACAGGTCGCGCAGTAGGAGACCCCCCGTCCTGCCAGCGCTTCCTCACCGGGAATGCCGAGTTTCCGGCGTTTGGCGCCGTTCGCAATGATCACCGCCCGCGCCCGGAAGGTCCTGCCCGACTGGGTTTCCACCTCCTTTTCCGGCCCGTAGAGCCGCACAGCGGACACCCCGTCAAACTCGACCGCGGCGCCCTGCTCGACCGCCTGGTTATAGAGGCTGGTGCTCAACTCCACCCCGCTGATCCTGCTGTATCCGGGATAGTTTTCGATCTCGGGGGTGTTTGCCATCTGCCCGCCGCAGACATACGCCTCAAGCACAACGGTGCGCCAGCCCGCCCGCTGTAGATAGATCGCCGCTGTCAGACCCGCCGGCCCCGCGCCGATGATGATTGCATCATACTGTTCCACTGTTCGCTTCCTCCTGCTATATCGACCTTGTGTGGTTTCTATTGTATCCCAATCGCTCGGGATATGCAACCTCTTCCAAAAATATCGATTGTTTTTTACATCTGTTGTTTCAATCGCTACTATCTTTTTCAAACGCAATTTGGTATACTGGAACCGAAATCATCCGAAAAAATAATTGGTGGTGAAATGATGGCGCTTTTAGAACAACAGTCCCTGCACGCGGTCGGGATCGTCGGCCTTGGCTTGATCGGCGGATCGATGGCGCGTGCTTTCCAGAAATATACGACCTTGCAGGTCTACGGCTGTGATACCGACCCACAGACCGCCGAACAGGCCGAGCGGGATGGCGCAGTCGATGCAGCGGGCGGGCCGGAGCTGCTCTCCCGCTGCGGGTTGGTGCTGGTCGCACTCTACCCCCAGCAGACGGTCGCCTTTGTCCGGGAACAGATCGGACGGTTGCGGCCTGGCAGCATCCTGATCGACCTGTGCGGTGTCAAACGTTATCCGGTCGAAAGCCTGACCCCGCTTTGTGCCGAACATGGGGTCACCTTTATCGGTGGACACCCGATGGCTGGTAAGGAAACCTGGGGGTTTTCCGGCTCGGATGCCGACCTGTTCCAGCAGGCCAGCATGATCCTGACCCCGGACAGCCGCACCCCATCGGACGCGCTCGCGCTGGTTTCCGGGCTTTTCCGGCAGATCGGGTTCGGGCGGATCACCCTGACTACCCCCGAGGCGCACGACCGCATGATCGCATTCACCTCCCAGCTCGCGCATGTGGTCTCGAGCGCATACATCAAAAGCCCGCGCGCGCTCCAACGCAACGGGTTCTCGGCGGGCAGCTATAAGGATTTGACCCGGGTGGCCAAGCTCAATCCCGGGATGTGGACCGAGCTGTTTCTGGAAAACGGGGATGATCTGGTGGAGGAGATCGATGAGATCATCCTGCATCTAAAGGAATACCGGGAGGCAATCGCCCGGAAGGATGGTGAACGTCTCCACGCCCTGCTGGACGAAGGGAGACGGATCAAGGAGGCATTACAATGAAAACCATACAGGTCAATACCGGCAGGCCGTACCAGATTCAGATTGGCAACGGGCTGCTCGGCCAAGCGCCCGCACTGATTGCGCAGGTCTACGGGGAACGGCGTCCCCGGCTTGCGGTCATCACCGACGACACGGTGGACCGGCTCTATGGGGACCGTCTGCTCAGCCTGCTCGAAGAGGCGGGATATCCGGTCTGCAAATTCGTGTTTCCGCATGGGGAGCAGTCCAAAACCCTGCAAACCGTCCACGCTGTATACGGATTCCTCTCGGAAAACGGGATCACCCGGAGCGATGTTGTGGTTGCACTGGGGGGTGGGGTAGTCGGCGATCTCGCGGGCTTCGCTGCTGCCACCTGGCTGCGGAGCATCGATTTTATCCAGATTCCCACCACCTTCCTCTCGATGATCGATTCATCGGTCGGCGGCAAGACCGGGGTGGACATCCCACAGGGAAAAAACCTGGTCGGCGCGTTCTGGCAGCCGTCGCTGGTCATCTGCGACCCGCTGGCCCTCGACACCCTGCCTGACATATATTTTGCCGACGGGATCGCCGAGGCGGTCAAATATGGCGCGATTCTGGATGCGTCCCTCTTCCGCTTGTTCGAGGAAGGCAGGCTGCGTGAACAGCTTACCGAGGTCATCGCCCGGTGTATCGACCTGAAACGGTATGTGGTCGAGCAGGACGAGCGGGACAAGGGGCTCCGCCAGCAGCTCAACTTTGGGCATACGTTCGGCCATGCGATTGAAAAACAGGCAGGGTTCACGATCACCCACGGGCAGGGGGTCGCAATCGGGATGGTGCTGATCTCCCGCGCCTGTGAGCGCGCCGGTCTGACTCCGTCCGGGACTGCGGATCGCATCCAAGCCTGCCTGCAACAATACGGGCTGCCGACCTCCACCGATTACCCGCTCGGCCTGCTCTGTCAGAATGCGATGGGGGATAAAAAACGGTCCGGCTCCCAAATCGCGCTGGTCGTGCTGCAACAGCTCGGACAAGCCACCCTGCATCCGGTCAGCACCGACCGCCTGCTCGCTTTTATGACGGGGGAATCGGATGGCTAATTATCTTCTGACTCCCGCCCGCCCGCGCGGGGAACTGCACGCGCCCCCTTCCAAATCTGCGGCGCACCGGGCGCTGATCTGCGCCGCCCTTTCGGGGAAACCCTGCCGGGTTGCCCCGGTGTCGGGGTCGGCGGATATGGATGCAACCCTCGGCGTGCTCGCCGCAATGGGAAGCCGGTTCACCCGGACGCAGGATACGGTTCTCTTTTCTGGCGCGGACTGGGTCACTGGGCCTGTCCTCCTCAACTGCATCGAAAGCGGCTCCACTCTGCGGTTCCTGCTGCCTGTTGCCGCCGCGCGCGGGCTCCCCGCGACCTTCATCGGGGAAGGCCGGCTTCCCGAACGCCCGATTGGGGTCCTCGCCGGGCAGATGAAGCAACATGGTGTTTCGTTCTCGTCCGACCGGATGCCGTTCACCCTTTCAGGCCGTTTGACCGGCGGGCGGTATCTGCTTCCTGGAAATGTAAGCTCCCAGTTTATCTCGGGGCTCCTGTTCGCGCTCCCGCTCCTGCCCGAAGGTGGGGAAATCCTGCTCGATTCCCCGCTCCAATCTGCCGGATACGTCGAGATGACCCTCGAGTCCCTTTGTCACTCGGGGATCCGGGTCGAACCGATGGAGAACGGCTGGCGGGTTCCGGGCGGTCAAGCGTATGGCGGCGGCGACCGGACGGTGGAAGCCGACTGGTCCAACGCGGCATTCTGGCTCTGCGCGGGGGCGATTGGAGGGGAAGTCCGCCTGACAGGGCTTTCCACCTGTTCCGCACAGGGGGACCGGGCGATTCTGGAACTGATCCAGCGGTTTGGCGGACGGGTTTCACAGGATGCGGACGCGGTCAGTGTCTGCTCTGCGCCGCTGCACAGCTGCAGGGTGGATGCGGGGCCGATCCCCGACCTGATCCCGGCCGTCGCGGTGATGGCGGCATTTGCACAGGGTGAAACCGAGATTTATAACGCTGCCCGGCTGCGGATCAAGGAGAGCGACCGGCTTGCAACCGTCACGGCCCTGCTCCGCAGCCTTGGCGGGACGGTCATCGAGTACCCCGACCGGCTGGTGATCCAGGGCGGCGGCCTGCATGGCGGGATGGTCGACGGCGCAAATGACCACCGGATCGTGATGGCGGCAGCAGTCGCGGGGATGTTTGCCGATGGGCAGGTAACCGTCACCGGTGTGGAGGCGGTGGGAAAATCCTATCCCGACTTTTTCACCGATTATCAAAAATTAGGCGGCTTTTACGCCCCGACAGGAGGTTAACAGGATGTCGTCCAGATGGGGCAACCAGTTTCAGATTTCGATTTTCGGGGAGAGCCATGGGGCCGGGATCGGCGTGGTGATCGATGGGGTCCCCGCCGGGGTACCGCTCGACCTCGAACAGCTGCATCTGTTTTTACAGCGGCGCGCGCCTGGGAAAAACCGCGCCAGCACCCCGCGCAGGGAGTCCGACCTGCCGGAGCTTCTCTCAGGGGTGCAGAATGGCCGGACAACCGGCGCACCGCTCGCCGCGCTGATCCGCAACAGCGACCAGCATTCGAAGGACTATTCCGAACTGGCCCACACCGCGCGTCCCGGTCACGCCGACTACACCGGCTATCTGCGCTATGCAGGTTGTAATGATGTGCGGGGTGGGGGGCATTTTTCCGGGCGTCTGACGGCGCCGCTCTGTTTTGCGGGCGGAATCGCCAGACAACTGCTTGCCGCATATGGGGTTCTGGTAGGTGCGCACGCCGCGCGTATTGCGGGAATTGACGATACACCGTTCGATCCGGTTGGGCTGGATGCCCAGACCCTGCTCGCCCCAGGGAAAGCGGAAATCCCAGTCCTTGACCCCGGAGCAGGCGGCCGGATGCTCGCCGCGATCGAGCGGGCACGGATGGAACAGGACTCGGTGGGCGGCGTGGTTGAATGTGCGGTGCTCGGGATGCCGGCGGGGATCGGCTCCCCGATGTTCGACGGTCTGGAAAATCGGATCGCTTCGATCGTATTCGGCATCCCGGCGGTCAAGGGGATTGAGTTCGGCGCCGGGTTCGGTGCGGCTGACCTGCGCGGGAGCCAAAATAACGATCCGTTCCGCATCCGGGATGGCGCGGTCGTCTGCGCCACCAACCATGCAGGCGGTATTCTCGGCGGTATCTCGACCGGTATGCCGGTCCTGTTCCGGGCCGCGTTCAAGCCCACCCCGTCGATCTCGCAGCCACAGCAGACGGTCGACTTTGTCCGGCACGCCGAACGGGAACTGACGGTCCATGGGAGACATGACCCGTGTGTTGTCTTGCGTGCGGTTCCGGTGGTCGAAGCGGCAGCCGCAATCGCGGTCGCTGACTGCCTGCTCGGGGCGGATGGTTACCGGCGCTTTCCGGGACAGACTTCGGCCGAGAATCAAAAAATGTAATCACAAAGTACCTTCTTGCCGCCTTTGGGCGGCGGGGATTCTGCCTATCGGCCCCGCAGTTTTTCTATGATACCATCTCTGCGGGTAGCGCGGCATTGCATACGAAATCTACGAAAGACAGCACAGGCGGGGAGGAAAAGATGGCATATCAAAAAGGGAGTGTGCGGCTGGACAAGGCGGTTGCCGCGCAGACGCAGTTTTCACGTAAGGATGTGCATAAGATGCTCAGCCGCGGGCAGATTTTGGTCAATGGATTGCCCGTACGCAATTTTGACGCCAGGGTCGATCTGTCGCAGGACGAGATTGTGGTGGACGGTCAGCTGCTCGCTCTCACCCAGTACAGCTATCTGATGCTTCATAAACCGCGCGGCGTGGTCTGTGCGACTGCGGACGCCGCGCTGCCTACCGTCCTCGACCTTGTGCCGGAGGAACTGCGGCGTTCCGGATTGGCCCCCGCTGGGCGGTTGGATAAGGATACCACCGGATTTGTGCTGCTGACCAACGATGGGGCGTTCTCCCACCGCATTCTTTCCCCGCGCAGCCACGTCCCCAAAACCTATCTCGCCCTATTAGACAAGACTCCAGACCATTCGATGGTGGAAGCATTTGCGGCGGGGGTAGCGCTTTCGCCAGACAAACATGATAACTTGGGGAATGGGGAGGCCTGTCCGAAAAAGATCGTCTGTATGCCCGCCCGGCTGGAACTGGTAGAGGGCGCCCCCAGAGCCGCGCGGGTGGTGATCCGGCAGGGGATGTACCATCAGGTTAAGCGGATGTTTGCCGCTTTCGGGATTACGGTGACCAGCCTGCACCGGGAACAGATCGGCGGGCTTCCGCTGGACCCTTCCCTGCCCGAAGGGGCCTGCCGCCCGCTTTCCGCAGAGGAGGTCGCGCGGATTGGAATGGAAAGTTTTTGAAAATTTTTGGGGTTGTCTAACAACCGTTCAAAGTTGCGTTAAATTTTCTTCACATCTTTAGGGGGAATCTGTTGTATAATGTGTCTACGAAATCGCTAAATATACCGCACAAACGGGCAGATCGACTTCTAAAAAGCATGATTCCCTCTTAAACCCTCAAAAAAAATGAAAATAATAGCGCTTTTCAGAGGAAAATAGGAAAGTGTGTTGCAAATTACACAAATTTGTTGTAAAATATTCGTGATGGCTTGTCAGAATCAAGTTCTGAAAATTTTCCGCGCCCGAAATGCCGGAGTAGATGGAAGAGTTCCGGTGCGGGACAGCTGGGCCGGTGACGCATGGACCTATTACGAATAGAAGAGGGGATAGAAATGTCAAACAGGCTTTTTCAGGGGATCGTTCATCAGATGCGGGACTGTATCGACCGGGTGATCGGTGTCGTGGATGACAGCGCGGCGATTATCTCTTGCAGCGATCTGACCAAAATCGGAGAGACCAGCGATTTTTTTGCCATTGATCCCGGCGAGATGAGCGAAGTGTTCGTCCGGGACGGATATACCTATAAACCGTTTGGCAGCAAGATGAAACCTGAATTCGCGGTATTTGTCGAGGGTGTGGACGACCTCGCCGCAAAATACTGCAACCTGCTTGCCATCTCGCTCTCTTCGATCAAGCAGTATTATGACGAGAAATATGACCGCAGCAACTTCATCAAAAATGTGATCCTTGATAATATCCTGCCGGGCGATATCTATGTCAAAGCCCGTGAGCTGCACTTCAACACCGATTCCACCCGCGTGGTCCTGCTGATCCGGATCATTGCGTCCAATGATATTTCCGCATTTGATGTGATCCAGAACCTTTTCCCGGATAAGCAGAAGGATTTCGTCTTCAACATCTCAGAAAGCGACATCGTGCTGGTCAAGGAGACCAAGCCAGGCATCGAGAGCAAGGACCTCGAAAAGCTCGCCCGCTCGATCGTGGATACGCTGGGCAGCGAGTTCTATACCAAAGTGGTGGTCGGCATCGGGACCTCGATCGTTGGGGTCAAAGACCTTGCTCGCAGCTTTAAGGAGGCACAGGTCGCGCTTGAGGTCGGCAAGGTGTTCGATACCGAGAAGGCGATCGTCAGCTATGACAATCTCGGGATCGCCCGCTTGATCTACCAGCTCCCGACCACCCTCTGTGACATGTTCCTGCGGGAGGTCTTTAAGCGGGGATCGATCGAGTCGCTCGACCACGAGACCCTCTTCACGATTCAGAAGTTCTTTGAAAACAACCTCAACGTCTCGGAAACCTCGCGTAAGCTGTTTGTACACAGAAATACGCTGGTTTACCGGCTGGAAAAGATTAAAAAGCTCACCGGGTTGGACCTGCGCGAGTTCGACCATGCGATCATCTTCAAGGTTGCATTGATGGTCAAACGTTACCTTCAGGCAAACCCTGTGAAATATTAACACAAACAAACGAAAAGCCTGTTGCGAACAACAGGCTTTTTCAAAGGCGGTGTACCATTCGATTGATCGAGTTTATCAATGTTTCCAAAGTCTACAAGACCGGAACGCATGCGCTCAATAACTTCAGCATCCGTATCGACCGGGGGGAATTTGTTTTCATCGTCGGGCCGTCGGGCGCGGGCAAAAGCACCTTTATCAAGCTGCTGATGCGGGAGGAAAAGCCCACCTCAGGGGAAATCTATGTCAACGGGCAGGACCTCATCAAGCTCAAGCGGCGCAAGGTCCCGTATTTCCGGCGGACGCTCGGGGTGGTCTTTCAGGACTTCCGGCTGATCCCCAATATGAATGTCTATAATAATGTCGCGTTTGCTCTGCGGGTCACCAACGTCTCAGGACGGGAAATCCGCAACCGGGTCCCGTATGTGCTCGGGCTGGTGGGGCTGGCCAACAAATCCAAGAGCATGCCCGAGCATCTTTCGGGCGGGGAACAGCAGCGTGTCGCGCTGGCGCGGGCGCTGGTGGCCAACCCGTCGCTCATCATCGCGGACGAGCCGACCGGCAACATCGACCCCGACCTCAGCTTTGAGATTGTTGACCTGCTTTCGGAGATCAACAAGTGCGGCACCACTGTTGTGATGGTCACCCACGAGCACACGCTGGTCAACGAGTTCAACCACCGGGTGGTCACGATTGACGAGGGCCAGGTGGTTTCGGACGACCGGCTGGATGGGGGGTACTATATCGAATGAGGGGGAGCAGTTTTGGATACCTCGTCAAGGAGGGTATCAAAAACATCTATGCCAACCGGCTGATGTCGTTCGCCTCGATTGGCACGCTGGTCGCCTGTATGTTGTTGATTGGCAGTTCGCTGCTGCTTTCGATGAATGTCAATGTGGTGGTCGGGCATTTTGAGACCCAGAACGAGATTGTTGCCTACCTCTATGACGATGTGACCCAGGAGCAGGTCTTCCAGATTGACCAGCAGATTGCAATGATCGACAATATTTATGACACTATTTATCTGGATAAAGATGCGGTGCTTCAGGAACAGCAGGCGATGCTGGGCGACTTGGGGCCGCTTCTCGACTCGCTGGAAGGGGAGGAGAACCCCCTCCCCGCGACCTACCGGATGAAGGTGACCGACCTCGCGCAGCTCTCGAGTACGGTTATGCGGGTCGAGGCGATTGACGGGATCGAGATGGTTCACTCGCCCGACCAGGTCGCGGAGGTGTTTGTCAGCCTGAAGAACGCCATCTCGACCGGCGGCATGTTCATCGTCGCGATCCTAATCGTCGTCTCGCTGGTCATCATCGGAAACACCATCAAGGTGACCGTCTTTAACCGGCGCAAAGAGATCAACATCATGAAATATGTCGGCGCGACCGATGGGTTTATCCGTCTGCCGTTCTTCGTGGAGGGGTTCCTGCTCGGGCTGCTCTCCGCGTTGATCTCATTTGGCCTGCTCTGGCTCGGGTATAACTACATCATGGAGATCATCGCCGAAAATCCGTCCATCTGGATCGAACAGGCGTATGCCAATATGATCCAGTTCAAGGATATTGCGTACCGGATGCTCAGTTGGTTTGCTGGCGGCGGTATCGGGATTGGCGTGTTCGGAAGTATGTTCTTTGTCAACAAATACCTGAAGGTCTGATTCCTTTTGGGATGCTGCCGCCCGTCGGGGCGTGAAAGGGGGATTCCACATGTCAAAACGCAGACGCCTGCTCGCGGGTCTGCTCGCGCTGATGCTGCTCCTGCCGCTGCCTGTGCACGCGGACGAGGGGGACGAGCTGGACAATAGCGCTGCGCAGGACCGGCTTGCCGAGCTGAACAACAGCTATAAAGAGCTGGAGAGCCAGAAGGAAAAGGTGGATTCCCAGATCAACAGCGCGCGGACCGAACGCAAAAGGCAGGAGATCATCAGCGCTGAGATCGACGGGCAGATCAACACGACCACCAAGCAGATCGAGCTGCTCACCGAGCGGATCGGCCTTTTGACCCAGCAGATCGGGCAGCTCAACGGCAGCATCGCGCAGAAACAGCTCGAGATGGAAGCCAAACAGGAAGAGATCGAGGGGACAATGGAGCTGTTCAAAAAGCGGATGCGTGCGATCTATATGTCGGGTGGCGGGAACAACACCGCAATCGGCATGATGCTCGGGGCGGAGAGCTATTCGCAGATGGTGATACGCGCCGAGGTGGTCGGCCGGGTGGCGAAGCATGACCGAGAACTGCTCTCCAAACTCGATCAGGATCTGAAGGAACTGAACGAGCTGAAAAACGGGATTGAGCAGGACAAACAGGAGATCGAGCAGAACAAGAGCGCGGTCGAGGACGACAAGACCGAGATGGCAGTCAAGAAGGAGGAGCTGGATAGCCAGTACCAGATGGCGCGGGACAAGGTGGAGGACATTGCCGCACAGGAACAGGAGTACCTCGCGAACAAGGCCGAAATCCAGAAGAAGCTGAATCTGCTCGAGGCGGAGATGCGTGCAATCTACGACGAGATCAACAAGGAGTCGGTCAACGTGCCGTATACCGGCGGCACCATGCGCTGGCCGTCCCCCAGCCTTTCGCAGATCACCACCCAGTTTGGTGAGGGGGGACACACCGGTATCGACATCACCGGCAGTGGCGCCTACGGCACACCGGTCCTCGCGGCGGGGGACGGGGTCGTCAAGGTGGCGAGCGTCCAGAACCCGGACAGCGGTTACGGCAAGTATATCATCATCGACCACGGCGGCGGGGTCCAAACCCTCTATGCGCATTGCAGCCTGCTTGGCGTCAGCGTGGGACAGTCGGTCTCGGCGGGGCAGCAGATCGCACAGGTCGGATCAACCGGCTGGTCGACCGGCCCGCACATCCACTTTGAGGTGCGCAAAAACAGCCAGGCGGTCAATCCGCTCGCCTATGTGGGCGGCTGACCGCATAGACTGCGATAGATGGAGCATATGTCCCGGACGGGGCGGAAAGGGGTATCCATGTCAAAGGGGAAACGGATTTTTGCGCTGGCGCTGGCGGCGTTGATGACCCTTATGGTCATTCTGCCAACCCTCTCGATGCTGGTGCATGCCACAAACAGTGAGGAGCCAACCGAACAGCGGGATTTCACCGCCGAACGCAACAAGATTGCCGAGCTGAACGACAGCTATAAGGAGCTGGAAGCGCAGCAGAAGAAGATCGACTCGCAGATCAGCAACGCCAAGAGCGAGAAGCAGAAGCAGGAGGCGATCAAAGAGCAGATCGACGGGCAGATCAACACGACCACCAAGCAGATCGAGCTGCTTAGCGAGCGGATCGACCTGCTGAACGGCAACATTGAACAGAAGCAGGTTGAGATGGAGCAGAAGCAGACCCAGATTGACGGCACGATGGAACTGTTCAAAAAGCGGATGCGCGCCATGTATATTGCGGGGAACAACACCAGCACGATCGGCCTGGTGCTCGGGGCGGAAAGCTACTCGCAGATGCTCATGCGTGCCGAGGTGGTCGGACGGGTCGCGGAGCATGACCGGGAACTGCTTGCCAAGCTGGATCAGGACTTCAGAGAGCTGAACGAGATCAAAAGCGAGATCGAGGAGGATAAAAGCGCGGTCGAGGGCGACAAGGCGGAGATGGCCGAGAAAAAGGAGGAGCTGGACGACCAGTTCAAGCTCGCACAGGATAAAATCCACGACTTTGATGCGATGGAAAAGGAGTTTATGGCCAACAAGGCCGAGCTGCAAAAGCAGATGAAGCAGGTGCAGGCGCAGATGCAGGCGATCTATGACGAGATCAATCGGGAATCGATGAATGTGCCTTACACCGGCGGCGTGATGCAGTGGCCCTCCCGTTCGCTCTCGCAGATCACTTCCGGCTATGGTTCGCGGTTCGGCGGCAGCGATTTCCATACCGGCATCGACATTGCGGGCAGCGGCGCTTACGGCTCCCCAGTCCTTGCGGCGGCAACCGGCACTGTCAAGGTGGCGAATACCGCGGTCACACCGGGATATGGCTATGGCAAATATGTCATCATCGACCACGGCGGCGGGATCCAGACCCTCTATGCGCATTGCAGCGCGCTCAATGTCAGCGTAGGGCAGACGGTCGCGGTCGGGCAGCAGATCGCACAGGTCGGGTCCACCGGCTGGTCGACCGGCCCGCATATCCATTTCGAGGTGCGCAAGAACGGTAAGTCGGTCAATCCGCTTTCCTATGTGGGCGGCTGACCTATCCCCATCCTGAAGGAGATTTACTTATGAACAAGAAAATTTCGCTTGGTGCGGCGATCGCTTTTATGCTGATTGTCGCCGCCGCCACCTTTTCAATGAGTATGCTCTATGCGATGAGCACCTTCAACGAGAAGGTCTACAGTGTCAAGGAGCGCGAAAGTACCTATAGCAAGATCGCCGAGATCGATAGCTATGTCCGGCAGAACTATATTGGCTCGATTACCGAGACACGGCTCACCGATGCGACTGCGGAGGGGTTTCTCGCGGGCACCGGAGACCCGTATGCGAAATATTATGACGCGTCGAGCTACGCGCGCCTGCTTGAGGACTACTCCAATAAATCGGTGCAGATCGGCATTGTGACCACGATGGACGAGAGCGGCTATATCCGGATCGTCGAGGTCTATCCCGATTCGCCGGCCCAGGCGGTCGGGCTGGAAGTGGATGACCTGATTGTCAATATCGACGAAACCGACGTGAGCAAGGATAACTATGCCGAGGCGGTCGGGATGCTCCGCGGCGAGCCGGGCACCAAGATGACCATTGTGCTCCGTAAAGGGGTGGAGGATACCACCCTTGAGATGACCCGCCGGTTTGTCGAGGTACCGTCGGTCAATACCTCGATGCTGGATAACTATATCGGGTTGGTGACCTTCAAGGAGTTCAATGATAACACGCCCGACCAGTTCAATAAGCAGATCAACGGCCTGATTGACCAGGGGGCCGCCGGTCTGATCTTTGATGTGCGCGGGGTGAGCTCAGGGACTCTGCGTTCGGTCGCACAGGTGCTTGACAAGCTGCTGCCCGAAGGGGTGATCGTCTCCTCGACCAACAAGAACGGCGAGACAACGGTGCTCGAAACCTCGGATGCGCGGGAAGTTGCGCTGCCGATGGAGGTGCTGGTCAACGAAAAGACCTCGGGGGAAGCGGAGCTGTTTGCGCAAGCAATCCGGGACTACAACAAAGGCGGGATCGTCGGGACGACCACTGCGGGCAAGGGCACCATGCAGACCACCTTCCCGCTCACCGACGGCAGCGCAATCCGGCTAACCACCGCGCGATATAATCCGCCGGTCAGCCCGAGCTATGACGGCGTGGGGGTACAGCCCGATTTCGAGGTCAAGATGACCGAAGAGCAGGCAGCGCTCTCCGCGGCAATGGGCGGCGTGGAAAATGATCCGCAGCTCAAAAAGGCGGTGGAGGCGATTACAGTCGTTATCAAGAGCGGCGGCAGCCTCGAGACGATGGAAACGGCCGACCCGTCGGTAAGCCAGCCGGAACAGGCCTCGTCCTCCAGCTCGGAGGAAAGCAGTTCCGAGGATACAGACAGTAGCTCGGACGACGGGGAAGAGGAGGATGACGAGGACAGCTCATCGGAGGATGAGGAGGAATCTTCTTCAGAAGCGGAGGAAACCAGCTCGGCGGAAGAGGAGGAGAGCGCTTCAGAGGATGAGGAGAGCAGCTCGAACGCCGAACAAGAGAGCAGCGCTTCGGAGGATGAGGAATCCAGCTCGGATAGCCAGTGATTTCTTTAGATTGTTTCCTGTTTTTTCTGGGCATACCGGAGGGATTCCTTTCATAAACTGGACAGGTAAGACAACAGAGAATTTCCTCCGTTCTTTGTGAATGTTTCATGAAATTCGTTGCGCATGCTTGACAGATTTCGAACGTTTGAATATAATATGTGCTATTGGCTGAACCTTCTCCGGTTTGGTTGTGCGATGTTTGCAAAATTCATTGCTGCGCCGCCAGAAATCGACGCTGGAATCCAGCCGGTTCGATTATAATGGCCGATGGCATTGTCGCCGTGATGTCGTGGTGGGGCCCGGGAAATGGGGGAGCGCATACCTGGGAGCTGGAAACCGACGGCATTAGAATTGTATGTTTAAAGGAGAAAATGAAAATGGCAACAGAACTGGTAATGACTACCGAGGGCTATGAAGCACTCAAGGCAGAACTCAATGAGCTGAAAAGCGTCACCCGCGGGGAAATCTCCGAGAAGATCCGGGTTGCGCGCGGATTCGGTGACCTTTCGGAGAACAGCGAGTATGACGAGGCCAAAAACGAGCAGGCAGTTGTAGAGGCGCGGATCAAGAAGCTGGAAGACCAGCTCAAGTCGGTCAAGGTTATCAGCCGCGACCAGCTTTCCACCGAGACGGTCGGGATCGGCTGCCGGGTGAAGATACTTGACCTCGAGTTTGACGAGGAGATGGAATATGTGATCGCAAGTTCGGTTGAGTCCCATAACGATCTCAACAGCATCTCGGATGAATCCCCTGTTGGCAAGGGCCTGATGGGACACAAGGTCGGGGATGTGGTTGAGATACATGCTCCCGCGGCGGTCCTCAAGCTCAAAATTCTGGAGATCGGCCTATAATTCCCGGCGGAAACGGTGAAAATTTTGTAAAAAAGCGGGCTATGCAGAAGCCTGCTTTTTTGCTATAATATCCGCAGAGCGGATATGATAGGGCTTATGGCCAGAACTAAAAACAGGGTTTGCCGGCGCTAAGACAGGATGACGGCGGCCGAAAACGTATTATTATCATTGTTAAGGATGTGTCATATTGTGAGTGAGAACCAGAACAACCCTGCGGTCGAACTGACTGCGGAGGAAGAACAGCAGAAGCGCTCGGAGATTTTGCAGATTCGTCGGGACAAGCTGTCCGCCCTGCAAAATGAGGGCAAGGACCCATTCCAGATTACGACCTATGCGCGCACTGCCTATGCGGCCCAGATTGTGGAAAAATTTGACGAGATGGAGGGCAAGACCGTCTCGATCGCAGGGCGGATTATGAGCAAACGGGGGATGGGAAAGGCTTCGTTCATCGACCTGCGGGATAGTTCGGGCCGGGTGCAGAGCTATGTCCGGCAGGACCATGTTGGACCGGAAGTCTATGCGGACTTCAAAAAATGGGACATCGGGGACATCATCGGCATCGAGGGCGAGGTGTTCCGCACCCAGAAGGGGGAAATTTCGGTCAAGGCGGATAAAGCGGTTCTGCTCTCCAAATCTCTGCTGCCGCTCCCTGAAAAGTGGCATGGGCTGAAAGATACCGAACTGCGTTACCGCCAGCGGTATGTTGATCTGATTGTCAATCCGGATGTCAAGGATACCTTTGTCAAGCGTTCGCGGATCATCAGCGCGATCCGCAGCGTCCTCGACCGCAAAGGCTTCCTTGAGGTCGAAACCCCGGTACTGCACATGCAGGCAGGGGGGGCGAATGCGCGCCCGTTCATCACCCACCACAACACGCTTGATTTGGATATGTATCTGCGTATCGCGCTCGAGCTGCACCTCAAACGGCTGATCGTGGGCGGGTTCGACAAGGTCTATGAGATCGGACGCACTTTCCGCAATGAGGGGATGGATCCACGCCATAACCCAGAGTTTACCCTGCTTGAATTATACGAAGCGTACACCGACTATCGGGGTATGATGGATATTACAGAGGAATTGATCCGGTATTGTGCGCAAACGGTACTCGGCACCAGTGTGATCCGGTATGGGGAGGTCGAGATCGATCTGGACAAGCCGTTTGAGCGGCTTTCGATGCTCGAGGCGGTCAAGAAATACAGCGGTGTGGATTTCCGGACGGTGGAAACCTTGGAGCAGGCACGTGCCTTGGCTAAGGAGCACCACATTGAATATGAGGAACGGCATGGAAAGGGCGACATCCTCAGCCTTTTCTTTGAGGAATACTGCGAGGAACACCTGATTCAGCCGGTCTTTATCACCGAGCACCCGGTTGACATTTCGCCGCTCTCCAAGCGTAAACCGGACGATCCGGAGTATACCGAACGGTTTGAGCTGTTCATCCTCGGTCGCGAGCACGCCAATGGGTTCAGCGAGCTGAACGACCCGATCGACCAGCGCGCGCGGTTTGAACACCAGGCAGCGCTGAAAGCTGCTGGGGACGAGGAAGCAACCGATGTGGATGAGGATTTCCTCACCGCCTTGGAATATGGTATGCCTCCGACAGGCGGAGTGGGAATCGGTATCGACCGCTTGGTCATGTTGCTGACCAATAGCGTTTCGATCCGCGATGTCCTGCTCTTCCCGGCAATGAAGCCGCTGGATAAATAAGAATCTGCCAATACGGTTGAAACAGAAAGAGTTCTGGGAGAGCGGGATGCTCCCCCGGAGCTTTTTCTTAAGGCTCTAAGGGCCGCCGCTTCGAGCTGGTTGGCCTATGTACGCCGCTGTAGTGGCAGTGAAAGAAATCAAGAAAAACGTTTGAAAGTTGTTTGAGTAATTCACAGGAAAGAGGGGGTTTGATGGGGCGGCAGGAAAAAAGCATCCTGATGCGGATTCAGGAGACGGTTGTCAAATATACGGACATTGTATCCCAGATTTCCGGAGTGGACGTGGAGGTGGTGGACGACCGTCTGTACCGCGTGGCAGGCACCGGCATTTTTAGCGGGCGGGTCAACGAAAACATGGCTGCGGAGGGCTACGTCTACAAGCAGGTGCTGAAAACCGGGAACCCCCAGATCATCTATGAGCCGGGACGGGAGCCGATCTGCCACAGCTGCCCGCTCTGCAACAGATGCTATGAGGAGATTGAGATTTCCACGCCGGTATCCATGAACGGCCAAATCTTGGGAGTGATTGGGCTGGTTGGGACCAGTTTGGAGCAGAAGAAACAAATTCTACAGAATGAAAAGCTATACCTGGATTTTCTGGATCAGATCACCCAGTTCATTTTGGTGAAGGTCCGGGAGGAGGTGCGCCAGGAGCACGAACGCGCGCTGGAAGAAACACTGGCTTGCGGCGACATCATCGGCAGCAGCCCGCAGATGCAGCATCTGAAAGAGAGCATCCACCGGGTATCCAAGGGGGCCTCCACCGTACTGATTACCGGGGAGAGCGGGACCGGCAAGGAGATGGTCGCCCGCGCGATCTGGAAGGCGGGCGACCGGAGCGCGGCCCCATTTGTAGCGATTAACTGCGCGGCCATCCCGGAAACACTGCTGGAATCCGAGCTGTTCGGCTATGTGAAGGGCGCCTTTTCCGGTGCAGACCCGGGCGGCAGGATGGGGAAATTTGAACTCGCGGACCACGGTATCCTGTTTCTGGATGAGATCGGGGATATGCCGCTGCATCTACAGGTCAAGCTGCTGCGGGTGCTCCAGGAACGGACGGTGACCCGGATCGGCTCGAATCAGGTGGTGGCTGTTGACGTACGGATTCTGGCCGCGACCAACAAAGACCTCTGGGAGATGGTGCAAGAGGGGAGTTTCCGGCAGGATTTATACTACCGGTTGAATGTGATTCCCCTTCGCCTGGTTCCGCTGCGGGAGCGGCAGGGGGATATTGAAGAGCTGGCGCTGTTTTTTGCGCGCCGCTATGCCAAGCGTCTGGACAAATATTTCTGGAGGATCACCGACGCTGCGATGGAGCATCTGAAAAATGACCGTTGGGAAGGGAATGTACGCGAGCTGGAAAATGTGCTGGAATTTATGATGAACATGATACAGGAGGACGGCGTTCTGAACGAATGCACGCTGCCCGAGCGTTTTAACAGCTGTAAGGAGGGCAGGGGGCGTATACCTGCCGGTTCAGGGGGAATGCCGGGACAGCTGTCTGGTGTGCAACCAGGAACCCCGGCGTCTGCGGTCGTCCCTCTAAAAGAGCTGGAACAGCAGGAAATCCGAAAAGCCCTTTCCCTTTACGGGGTCTCGACCAATGGGAAAAAGCAGGCGGCCAAGCGTCTGGGGATCAGTTTGGCTACCCTCTACCGCAAATTGGAGGAATACGGTCTTTCCTAATTCTCAATATAAGAATAAATAATTCTCATGTTGAAAATAATTCTTAATATGAGAAACAATTGTGTAAAATAAAAAGCAGAGTTTTTGCAGACCTCGAGCAAGAGAAGAGGGCAAAGACTCTGCTTTTTTGTGGATATCAACCAAATGAAGAAGGAAAGATTCTATAGAAATGTAGAAACTATCCGCAAATGACGCGGTTGGAACAGAACTTGCTCTATAAATAGGCACACAGAGAAAGGGTGTGGAACAGATGAAAGAAACATTCAAACTGGTAAGCAGAGAACACAACGAAAAAGGCTGCGACCTCAGTTTCCTGAGCAGGCAGGAGGCCGTAAAGATACAGAATTTTCACAAGAGCTTCCCAATGTACGACCCCACGCCGCTGGCGAAACTGCCCGAAACTGCGGCCTGCCTGGGGTTGGGCGAGATGTACGTCAAGGACGAGTCCTACCGGTTCGGCCTGAACGCGTTCAAGGTGCTGGGCGGCAGCTACGCCGTCGGACATTACCTCGCGGAAAAGCTGGGTAAGGAAATCTCCGAGGTGGATTATCAGATGCTTACCTCGGACGAGGTGCGGCAGCAGCTCGGGGAGATCACCTTTGTAACCGCCACAGACGGCAACCACGGGCGCGGAGTTGCCTGGGCAGCCCGGCAGTTCGGCCAGAAAGCAGTGGTCTATATGCCAAAGGGAAGCGCGGCCGAGCGGCTGGCCAACATTCAGGCCGAGGGGGCTGAGGCTTCGATCACCGAGCTGAACTATGACGATGCGGTCCGGCTGGCCAACCGCCAGGCCGAAGAAAAAGGCTGGGTGATGGTGCAGGATACCGCATGGGAAGGATATGAAGATATCCCCACCTGGATCATGCAGGGCTACGGCACGATGGGGCTGGAAGCTTACGAGCAGCTTCCCCAGATGCCCACCCACATCTTTCTTCAGGCGGGTGTCGGCTCGATGGCAGGCGCAGTGACCGGACTGTTCGCGGCCTGCTGCGGCAAAGACCGCCCGATCATCACGATTGTGGAGCCGGAGAAAGCGAACTGCCTCTATCGGACAGCAGAAGCGAACGACGGGCAGCGCCACTTTGTAACCGGCGATATGAACACCATCATGGCGGGGCTGGCCTGCGGGGAGCCTTGCAGCATCGGCTGGAATATCCTCGCGGACTATGCGGATCATTTCATCTCCTGCCCCGATTATGTGGCGGCGAAGGGGATGCGGATTCTCGGCAACCCGGCGGGCAAGGATGACCGCGTGGTATCCGGGGAGAGCGGCGCGGCCTCGTTCGGCTGTGTGGCGGAGATCATGACCAACCCGGAGCTCGCCTGGATGAAGGAAAAACTGGGTCTGAACGAAACCTCCCGCGTCCTGTTCTTCAGTACCGAAGGGGATACCGACCGGGAAAATTATAAAGCAGTCGTGTGGGATGGGAAGTACCCCAGCAAAGCATTTTAACCGTTTGAAAGTCAGACACCCATACGCGGGACCGCTGGCCGGTTCTGTGTTGAGAATATATAGGAGGTAAGGTCAATGTTGAACAAAGAGAGACAAGAGCAGGTCGTAGCACTGTGCCAGAAGCTGATCCAGCAGCAGAGCTATTCTGGTCACGAGGACGGGGTGGTTGCGGAGCTGTCCGCGCAGATGAAGGCGGAGGGCTTCGATTCGGTCACGGTAGACCGGTACGGCAACATCATCGGATGCATCAAGGGCAACCGTCCGGGGAAAAAGATCCTCTTTGACGGGCACATCGACACTGTCCCGGTGGGGGACGAGACCGAGTGGACCTATCCTCCGTTCGCGGCAGAGATTCACGACGGCAAAATCTACGGCCGCGGGACCAGCGATATGAAAGGCGCAGTGGCCGGCTTTGTGACAGCGGCTGCGGCATTTGCCAAGGACACTGGGAAGGACTTCGCAGGCGAAATCTATGTAGCGGGCGTTGTGCATGAGGAGTGCTTCGAGGGCGTAGCCGCGAGGGAGATCAGCAAAGCGGTACAGCCTGACTATGTGGTGATTGGAGAGGCGTCCCAGCTCAATATCAAGATCGGTCAGCGGGGCCGCGGAGAGATCGTTGTTGAGACGTTCGGAAAACCCTGCCACTCCGCAAACCCGGAAAAGGGTATCAACGCGGTCTACAAGATGGCCAAGGTGATCGAGGCGATCCGTACGCTCGAGCCGACCCACCATCCGGTTCTGGGAGACGGTATCCTCGAGCTGACCGACATCAAGTCGGCGCCGTATCCGGGCGCGTCGGTGGTTCCCGAGTACTGCCGGGCAACCTATGACCGCCGTCTGCTGGTGGGCGAGACCAAAGAGAGCGTGTTGGAGCCGATCCAGAAGCTGCTCGATAAGCTGATGGCGGACGACCCGCAGCTCAAAGCCAAGGTTTCCTACGCGGTAGGCAAGGAGCTTTGCCATACCGGCGCAGAGATCACCGGCGAGCGGTTCTTCCCGGGCTGGCTCTACGACGAGAACGACGCATTCGTACAGGATGTGAAAAAACAGCTCGAAGGCATGGGCTACCAGCCGGAGATCACCCAGTACAACTTCTGCACCAACGGCAGCCACTATGCGGGCGAGGCGCAGATTAAAACATTCGGCCTTGGCCCCTCCAAGGAAAACCTGGCCCATACGGTCAACGAGTACATCGAGATCGACCAGCTGGTGAAGGTCACCGACTGCTATTATGGCGTGATGCAGGCGCTTTTGAAATAAGAGCGGGTTTGAGGGGCTTTGAACCTGTATGCAAAACCGGCATACCCGATTCTGGATACAGGTTCTTTTGAGAAAGGGGTAACAGTATGAGCAGCAAACAGACAACGGCATTGATTATCATATTCATCTATATGGCGCTGACAATCGTGCTTGGCCTGGTGGTTTCCAAACGGAAACAGGCCAAGCTCTCGGAGAAGCAGAGCAATGAGGACTTCCTGATGGCGGGAAAATCCCTCGGCCCACTGGTGCTGGCGGGCACCCTCTTCGCGGCGAACACCGGCGGCGCCAGCACAACCGGTATTGCCACCAACGTATTCAGCTATGGGCTTTCCGCCTGCTGGTATGTGGTCGCGGCAGGAATCGGGTTCATCCTGGTTTCGTTCATCGCGCCCTACTTCCGGAAAGCACAGGCCAGCACTGTACCGCAGATCATCAGCAAGCGGTACGGCAAAGCATCCCATATCTTTACAGCATTCACCTCGATTGCGGCCCTGTTCATGGCAACCGGTGCGCAGATCATCGCGACTGCGTCGATCATCAACGTGGTCACCGGCCTTGACTTCAACACAGCGGCCATCATCATCACCATCGTGGTCATCATCTATACGATGGTGGGCGGCTTCCAGTCGGTGGCGGCGGCAAACCTGATGCACGTCCTGTTTATCACCGTTGGTATGACCATCGCGATGTTCGTCATGGTCAACAGCCCCGAGGTTGGCGGTATGTCGAACCTGTTCGCACACGCCAAAGAGATCACCGACGCGAACGGCGCGAACATGAACCTGCTCAGCATGACCAAGATCGGCGTCCCGACTGTAATCGGCTACATCGCCATGTATTTCATGACCTTCCCCACCGGCCAGGAGATCGTACAGACCTACTGCTCCGCGAAGGACGGCGCGTCCGCAAAACTCGGCTCTCTGATTGCAGGCGTCCTCTCGGCAGTCTATGCGGTGGTTCCGGCGCTGATCGGCCTGATGGCATACACCTTCATCGACGGTTATGCAGCCAGCTCCCAGAAAAACGCACTCGCGGACGCAACCATGCGTTTTGCCCCGGCGGTGGTAGCAGGTATCGTGCTTGCGGCGGTCGTGGCGGCAACCATGAGCTCCGCTTCGGGCAATATGATCGGTACGGCGACTATGTTCACCAACGATATCTACCGCCCCTATATCAATGGAGGCAAGCAGGATGACCAGAAGGAAATCTGGATTTCCAGAGTGGTCATGGTGGTCGTAGGCGGTGTCGGTCTGACCGTTGCGCTGACCGCTTCCAACATCATCAGCGTCATGATGGGTGCATTCGCCCTGCGCAGCGCTGGCCCATTCGCGGCATTTATCTGCGGCCTGTTCTATAAGGATGTAACCCAGCGTGCAGGCTTTATCTCGATCGTAGCGGGCACCTTGGTTGCAGCAGTCTGGATTTATGTGCTGAATACCCCGTGGGGCCTCAGCGCGATGGTGCCGGGCGGCCTGGTTGCCCTGGCGGTGATCTTCGCAGTCTCCAAGATCGAGCGCGCAAACGGCGTACCGGCAGCACCGGAAATCCAGCTCGAGGACTAAAACGTTTTAACGAACGAAAAGTCTTAACAAACCAAAAGTTTCGTCCACCTTTTCAAAGGTGGAGGGGTCGAGGGGCAGCGCCCCTCGCCGCCGCGCGCACTGCAAGCCGCCGCGCAGCGTTTCGGAGCGCAACCGCCGCAGGCGGCTCTTAGCGCGGAGATGCGGCGGAACACCTTATCCTGAGAAGCGTATTTTGGGGTGAATTGACGCCCACAGGGCGGCAAGAGGGGCTTTTTACAAGAAAAAAAGCCCCTCCCTAAAAACGCACCAGGACAACAACAACCGAACCATACATCAAGATCAACGATAGATTTAAGACAGGAGGAGCATCGGGATGAAAAAACTGATTCAAGGCGGACTTGTCATCGACGGAACCCAGAAAGCAGGCTTCAAAGCGGATGTACTGGTGGAGAACGATCGGATTGCCAAGATCGGCTCGATCGAGCCGGACGGTTCGATGGAGGTGATCGACGCAAGCGGGCTGGTGGTCGCGCCGGGCTTTATCGACACCCACAGCCACAGCGACCTCGAGGTATTGATTAACCCTGAAATCCAGCCCAAGGTCATGCAGGGCATCACCACCGAGATTCTCGGTCAGGACGGGATCTCCATGTCGCCGCTGCCGAAACAGTACATCAGCCCCTGGCGGAAAAATCTGGCCGGTCTGGATGGGGATAGCGACGCGATCGACTGGAACTACGAGACCACCGAGGGCTATCTGAAGATGGTGGAAGCCGCAAAACCGGGCCTGAACGAGTGCTATCTGGTCCCCCACGGCAACATCCGTATGGAGGCTATGGGCCTGGAAAATCGCCTGCCCAACGAGGAAGAGCTGGAGAAGATGCGCCAGATCACCCGCCGGGAGATGGAAGCGGGCGCGATCGGCCTGTCCACCGGCTTGATCTATATGCCTTGCGCCTATTCCGAGTCAAAAGAGATCATCGAAATGTGCAAAGTTGTGGCTGAATACGATGGCCGGTTCGTTATCCACCAGCGGAGCGAGGCAGACACCATCCTCGATTCGATGAAAGAGGTCATCACCATCGGGCGCGAATCGGGCGTCAAGATCCACTATTCGCACTTCAAGGTATGCGGCAAGAAAAACTGGGATAAGATCGACGATGTGATCCGTCTGTTGGAGCAAGCGAAGGCAGAGGGAATCGACGTCTCGTTCGACCAGTATCCCTATGTGGCGGGCAGCACCATGCTGGGCGTCATCCTGCCGCCCTGGGTACACGACGGCGGTACCGATAAGGTGCTTGAGCGTCTGGCGGATAAGGAACTGCGCAAAAAGATGGTCTACGACATCGAACACGGCATCCCTGGCTGGGACAACTTCGTAGAGTTCGCCGGTCTGGACCAGATTTTCGTAACCAGCGTCAAGACCGAAAAGAACCAGGACGCGGTTGGCCTGAGCCTGACCCAACTGGGCGAGCTGCGCGGCACCGACCCGTATACAGCGACCTTTGACCTCCTCTACGAGGAAGAGAATGCGGTTGGTATGGTCGATTTTTACGGCACAGAGGAGCATGTTCAGCTGTTCATGAAACGGCCCGAGATGAATGCCTGCACCGACGGCTTGCTGGGCGGCAAACCGCACCCGCGTGTATACGGCGCATTCCCCCGCATCCTGGGAAAATATGTGCGTGAGGACAAGGCGCTGACCCTCGAAGAGGCCATCTACAAGATGACCAAAAAACCGGCGATGACCTTCAACATGACCGACCGCGGCGAGATTCGTGAGGGCGCTTATGCGGATCTATGCATCTTCAACCCGGAAACTGTCATCGACAAAGGCACCTTCACCGACCCGATCCAGTATCCCGAGGGGATTGTGCATGTCATGGTCAACGGCGAGCTGGCGGTCAAAGACGGTAAACACACCGGCACCCGCAACGGCGTTGTCCTGAAAAAGAAAGGGAAAGAGGTCGTGAAATAATGGAGAAGCAGGTCATTGCAACCACCAACGCACCCGGCGCAGTAGGGCCTTATGTGCAGGCTACCAAGCTGGACAATATCATTTACTGCTCTGGTCAACTGGGCATCAACCCGGCAGAGGGCAAACTGGCGGCTACAGTGGAGGAGCAGGCGCACTGCTCGATGAAAAATCTGGGTGCCATCCTGAAGGAAGCGGGCAGCGATTATACCAAGATTTTGAAAACCACCATCTTCCTAACCGACATGAACGACTTTGCCGCAGTCAACGAGGTTTACAAGTCCTATTTTGACGGCCAGTATCCTGCCCGCTCCTGCGTGCAGGTGGCGAAGCTCCCATTGGGCGGGCTGGTAGAGGTCGAGTGCATCGCCTCCTTATAAACAGAACGAACAAATCCGTCGGGATAGAAACTCCCCCAAAAAGGATTGCTGGTCTTGCGGCAATCCTTTTTGGTTTCTATTCCACTGCTGGCTTTTTCACAATGCATGGCCAATTTTACTGCTGATACTGATGATGCTATAGAGAGGTGTAGTGAATGAAAACTTTTGCCCAACAGTTGAGGAATGCAATGAACGAGGCCCACTTGAATCAGACCACGCTTGCCGCTATGGCTGATATATCCAACGGCGCATTAAGCGGCTACCTATCCGGCAAAATGATCCCGCCCCAAAAGAAGCAACAGCAGATTGCCCTTGCTCTGGGAAAGCCCTCCGACTTCTTTCTGATTCGCGAGGTTGATACGGGGATCGCCGAAGATGGAGGTTTCAAGCTTTCGGTGAAAACAGCGGCGTCCCTGATGGGTATCAATGAGAGTACCTTGCGGATAGGCTTACAAAATGGGGTATTCCCCTTTGGATATGCAATTAAAACGGGAAGGGGCACCAAAGGAATTCGGTACACCTATTGGATTAGCCGGATTAGGTTTACCCAGGAAACGGGAATTCCGGTTCCAATGAAAGGAGAGGGGCAACCCAATGCATTCATTTGAGCGCAACAGGTTCACATGCGGCCGAGCCGACAACGGTGGACTCCCGCTCCAGGGTGATTTTACGTCTCGGGTATACGTGATATCCGGCTTCCCCGTGATTGGGCGACGGGTATATCATGATCTCTGTGACACGCATAGGATTCCATAGGCTTTTGGGGTGCCAGTCCGGGGAGGTTATAACGTATGTATCTGATGGTATATCAGGAAAATAGTCAGGCGAAAACCGATGGATTCCCTGTTATCCGTGTGTTACTGCTACCCCGCTTTTCGGTAGTTTTGGCTGCTCAAAAAATTCGTCGAAGCCTTGAATTTAAGGCTTCGATGGGCATTGAAAGTTGAGCAAATCTGTGCTAAAATAAATTCTACCAATATTCTGTCTGCGCAGAACCTGCTCATCCGCTTTCTATATAGGGGCTGTTTGCCGGTTTCCAGCAAGCCCCCAGTCCAGCCATTTGGCAGAAAGGTCGTATATCACTATGGTCTATCAATTCTCCGATAGGATGGCAACCCTGCAGCCCTCCCTGATCCGGGAAATCCTCAAATCCACCTCCGATCCGTCGGTCATCTCGTTCGCTGCGGGAAATCCCGCCCCGGATGCGTTTCCAGTCGCGGATGTCCAGCGGATCGCGGCGGAAATCCTCGCCGAACAGCCGATCATGGCCCTGCAATATTCGGTCACCGAGGGCTATACGCCTCTGCGTGATGCCTGTAAAAAACTCCTCGAAACCCACTACGGCATCCCGATGCGGGATAATGAACTGATTATCATTTCGGGTGCACAGCAGGGCGCTGACCTCACCGCCAAAGCGTTGGTCAACGAGGGGGATACCGTCCTCTGTGAAGATCCGTCGTTCATCGGGTGCCTCAACTGCTTCCGTTCCTACAACTGTAATCTTGTCGGGGTCGAGATGGAGCCGGACGGGGTCAATCTGGAAAAACTCGAGCAGGCCATGCGGGAACAGCCCAAGGTCAAGCTCTTCTATATGATCCCCAACTTCCAGAACCCGTCTGGGATCACCACCTCTCTCGAAAAACGCAAAGCGGTCCTTCAGCTTGCAGAAAAATATAACGTCCTCGTGCTTGAGGACAATCCATATGGCGATCTACGCTGCTCCGGCGAGCCGGTGCCCAGCATCAAATCGTTCGACGAAAATGGCGCGGTAATCTATGTCGGCAGCTTCTCCAAGCTGCTTGCGCCTGGGATCCGGGTCGGGTTTGTCGCCGCCCCCAAGCCGCTGATCGCCAAAATGACGGTTGGTAAACAATGCTCGGACGTACATACCAATATGCTTGCCCAGATGATCTGTGAGCGCTGGCTCACCACCTGTGATGTGGAAGCGCATATCCGTAAAATTCAGGAGATTTATAAACGCAAATGCAGCCTGATGCTTGACTGCATCAAAAAGGAATTTTCCCCGGCAGTTTCCTACACGGTGCCGGAGGGCGGTCTGTTTGTCTGGTGCACCCTGCCGGAAGGGGCCGACATGATGGCATTCTGTAACCAGGCGGTCGAGAAAAAGGTTGCGATTGTACCGGGTTCGGCATTCCTCGCCGATCAGACCGATCCCTGCCGCGCGTTCCGTCTCAACTTCTCCACCCCCACCGATCAGGCCATCGTCAAGGGGATCGGGATTCTCGGACAGCTCACCCGCGAATGGTATCCCGCCTGACCGATTTCAACGCGAAAGGAAGATTGTCATGGAACAGACCAACCGTAAAAAGATCATCTTTTCCGGCATCCAGCCGACCGGGACCTTTACCCTGGGCAACTATCTGGGCGCGGTCCGCAACTGGACCCAGATGCAGGAGGAATACAACTGCTGCTATTCGATTGTCAACCAGCATGCGATTACCGTCCGGCAAGACCCAAAAGCCTTACGGGAAAACACCCTCTCCGCCTATGCGCTGCTGCTCGCCTGTGGGATTGACCCGGAAAAATCAATTGCATTCATCCAGAGTCACGTCCCGACCCACGCCGAACTGAACTGGGTGCTGGCCTGTTACACCCAGTTTGGGGAGCTGAGCCGGATGACCCAGTTCAAAGATAAGAGCGCCCGGCATCCGGAAAATGTGAATGCCGGACTGTTTACCTATCCAGTGCTGATGGTGGCGGACATCCTGCTCTATCAGGCCGATCTTGTCCCTGTGGGTACCGACCAAAAACAGCATGTGGAACTGGCACGCAACGTCGCACAGCGGTTCAACGGGGTCTATGGCAACGTGTTCACCATTCCCGAGCCGTATATCCCCAAGCTTGGGGCAAAGGTGATGTCGCTTCAGGAGCCGACCAAAAAGATGTCCAAGAGCGATGACAACCCCAAGGCGTTTATCAGCATCCTCGACCGCCCCGAAACGATCATGAAAAAATTCAAAAGCGCGGTCACCGATTCGGAAGGGTGTGTTTGCTGGCGCGAAGGGAAGGACGGGATCAATAACCTGATCTCGATTTATAGTGCGGTCACCGGGCAGAGCTTTGAGCAGATTGAGCAGGTGTTCGCCGGCAAAGGATATGGGGACTTCAAACAGGCGGTGGGCGAAGCGGTCTGCGAGGAACTGCGCCCGATCCAGGAACGGTATGATGGCTATATGAAAGAAAAAGCCTACCTCGAGGACTGCTATAAGGCGGGCGCGGAGAAAGCCGAGAAGTTCTCCCAGCGGACACTGGATAAAGTCTATAAGAAAATCGGTTTCCTGCCGAAATAAGTGTTGTCAAGGCAACAGATAAAATATAAGATGCGCACAGACCGGTATCAGGGCCAGCCTGTGCGCATCTTTGCCTTTATAAAGGAAGTTTTAATTTTCTAAATGTATCGTTTTAGCCAGCATCATATCGCTGACAGAATCCACCTCTGTCCATTTGTAATTGCTGATGTCCTGATAGTGAAGGATAAAATCCTCATTGAAAATCATCTGTACCAATGCATCTTCATACCATTGATCGTAAAACCCGCCCATCACCATCTGGACAATCTGCTGACTTAGCTTTTGTGCAGATGTTCTGTCAAGCTGTGTAATTCCAGCGTACTCCCCATAATATTCATTTAATTCTTTGCTCATAACCAATATTTTTTCGTTTTTCACCTGAACATTGTAATCCCCGTTATTCCGGATGGAGCTATCAATCAGTACCAATGGCTTGTCCGTTGCTTTACACAGTATCGTACGCGCTAGTTCCTTTTCCACCACAATATCTCCGTTGATAATGGTTACATGGTCACATTTCAAATATTCTTTTGCAAACCACAACGATGCAATCGAATTTGTAACTTTATAAAAAGGATTTACTAGACAGTGTACTTCATCATCCAAGCAGGCACGAATATCCTGTGCCATATAACCAAGAACCACCACAATCTCTGCCTGACTGTCAAACTCTCTTATCAGGTTAATCATTCTTTGCAGAACAGTTGTATTTGCATCCAACTTATAAAGCGGCTTTGGTCTTTGCAATGTCAAAGGGGAAAGACGCAGTCCCTGTCCTGCTGCTAAAAAAATGTATGTCATTCTTTTTCCTCCTCACCATAAAATAAGCCCTAAACGCATCATAAAATCCTTTGGTGGAAACTTGATATCAATGTGGTATTTCTTTGCGCTTTTAATGACATTTACGCCCGTTGCCTCCAAAGGACTTCTTGCCGCATAGGGGTTGTTGCATCGTTCCTTTCCACATCCTCCCTTACAAAGCTTGCAGGAACCAGCGCCAAATGAAATCGCTACTGCATTGCCATGCTCCCAGAGATATTTCTCCATCTGCAAAAGTGCCCGATGTAGCCTGATCGAGGACTGTGCGCGGATATCCTCATAGGTATCATCCGTAAATGGTGATTTCAAATATACGAAAGCCCCATATTCATACTCTGCAAACATTTTTGGATAATCAATTTTGGGCAGATTCGGCGGACACCGCCAGTTCTGATTGTATTTTCCACAATAAAAGCAGTTCATGGCCGACCGCTCTTCAAAAACCATTTCCCTTGGATCCACCAGAAGCGCGTGGATATCAGGAAATGTGTTTTGTGTATCCACCAGCATATCTCTTAAAAAGACCTGTGGATCATATGCAAAGCCCTCCGTTTCCATCTTATCCATGCTCATCCCTCTTTCTTTGAGGTCTGCCTCGAAATCATCTGGTGAATGATATATTCTCCCGCCACTTTGCTGCTTTCTCCCGGATGGTATAGATATTCGTTCATTAGATTTTCGATGGATACCGCATAGTCCTCGGCTTTTAACAACAGTTCATCGACCGTTTGACTAATTTGCCCTACCTCTTTCGGATCGATGGATGTTCCAACCGTTTTCCGCACCAAAATATCCAGCGGCACGATTCCAATGCGCTCATATTCCGGATTCATCACTTTCATAGGCGTATCTACGAATAAGGTTGGCCGCTTTGTTGTGAAAGAAAACTCATAGCAAATGGTTGACCAGTCTGTAATCACGAGGTCAGATTGGAATACGGTTTCGTTAGAAGAAAAGTCCGTTTGAATCTCGAAACCAGGACCAACCTGTTGTTCGTACCTCTTTTTTAATGCTGCAATTTTTTGAGGATAACGTTTGCAATATTCTGGATGTGGCCGCAATATCACGTTATATTTTCCGATTAACAAGGAAGACAGTAGAGGGTCAATACAGCTATCAAGAATATTATCTGCCTGCCAGGATGGCGCAATCAGTATCTGGGGTTTTTCCTTGGCACATGGTGGCATTTGGGCGTATGCTTTCATTGTATGATCCAGAAGTCCATAACCGCAAGGAACCAGATTCCTCTGGGAAAGCCCATACACGCGCTCTTCCTGCTGAAGTTCTTTCTTCTGATATTCTCCAATGCAAAAAATGGTATCATAATGTGCTAAGGCGAGCTTATTGAGCAGCAGTATGGAACTTCCGATTCCATGGCAGATGTAGATATATTCAATATCTTTGCACACATAACTGCGTTTGATATGGAAATTGTCCAGGTCCGGCATAGTCATGACTACCATATCCGCATCCATTTTCATCATCAACGTGATCAGCCGCTTTTCTCCGATATAATAGGGCTTGATTCGAGGCTCTTTCCGGGCTTTTTGAAAGATTGCGTCATTGGGGTCGCTGGTGATATAGTGGATGGAAAGATTAGAATGCTTCAGAAGGTAATCGATCACATCAGCGAAATATTTGTAAAACCCGCTGCTTTCCGAATAAAACACCAGGTGTTTATTTGCAATCGAAAAGAACCGCTTGTAATCCGCCTTTTCCCGCTGTTTGTCCTCTTTAGAGACCCGGGAGGAAAGCGAGTCAATACCCGCCAGTTCCTGTTTGCTCTTTTCCAG
>JAETRV010000155.1 GCA_021770005.1 Anaerotruncus sp.
GTCCAGTCCGGGGCAATGTCAATCGGGCGGTCACGTTTTTGCAGGAAAATGATGTCGGATACCACCTCTGTCCCGGCATTGGCCTTAAACGCATTGTTGGGCAGACGGATCGCGCCCAACAGCTCCGCCCGCTGCGCCAGATACCGGCGCACCGTAGAATCCTTGGAATCCATCGTGTAGCGGCTGGTGACGAAGGCCACCACACCGCCCGGACGCACCTGGTCCAGCGATTTTGCAAAAAAGTAGTTGTGGATGTTGAAGTTCAGCTTGTTATAGGCCCGGTCATGGACGGAATACTGGCCAAACGGCACGTTTCCTACGGCTAAATCATAAAAATCCCGCCGGTCGGTGGTTTGAAAGCCCGCGATGGTGATGTCTGCTTTTGGATAGAGCTGTTTTGCGATGCGTCCAGTGATGGAATCCAGTTCCACGCCGTACAGTTTGCTGCCCCGCATTTCCTCCGGCAGCATACCGAAGAAATTGCCCACGCCGCAGGAGGGTTCCAGGATGTTGCCGGTCTGGAATCCAGTTTCCCACCCCGCAGGAGGGTTCCAGGATGTTGCCGGTCTGGAATCCCATTTTCCCCACCGCCTCATAAATGGCCTGGATTACGGTGGGGCTGGTGTAATGGGCGTTTAAGGTGGTCCCCTTGGCAGCTTCATATTCCTCCGGGGACAGCGTGGCATAGAGTTCCGCAAACTCCTTGGCCCAGGTGGGCTTGCTCTCGTCAAAAGCGTCTGACAGACCGCCCCAGCCCACATACCGGGAGAGTGTTTCCTGTTCCTCCGGCGTGGCCTGCCGGTTTTCAAACTCCAATTCTTTCAGGAGATTGATTGCGTCCATGTTGGCCCGAAACTTTGCTTTTGGTCCTCCTTCGCCCAGGTGAATGTCGGTGATACGGAAGTTCCCGGCAGTCGGCTGGGGAGGGGTGGGTTCCGGTTCATCAAAGCGCAGCGTATGAATCTCTATATCGTAGGGCAGATGGTTCTGTTCGCCCGGATAACGGGTGACGGGGGTGATGGTGATCTGCGGCTCCGGCTCTGGCGCAGGGGGATTCCCAAAATCCGGCTGTTCCTCTGCCAGCTGTTCTTCTGGCTGTGCCGGTTCGTGGGAGAATCCATCCAGCTCCTGCTGGTAGAGGGCGCGCAGGGCAGCGGCAA
>JAETRV010000020.1 GCA_021770005.1 Anaerotruncus sp.
CGGTTACGACTTCATGGTGGGCCAAGTTCCTCGGTTATGCGGATAAAATCCCCATGGCCTATAAAGGCGGGCTAGACTACAATCTGGATAACCTCACCAAATATGTTTTCGATCAGGCAGGATCATCTATCCGGACATGGTTGGAAATCATGGACTATGATATGGGCAAGTTTGCGAGAATGGTCAATAATCGCAATCTCAATATTAGGCAACAGCTGCTATTGCATCAATTGAATGTTGATTTGTCCAGTAATTGATAGAGAAGTATGAGTAATTTTTATCATTCCAAGTATGGACTGTATGATTGCTGGAAGTGCCTTTGTGAGGTGTGTACTCGCATGGAATGTCCCAAAATGACCATGCATCATGATAAGCTACATCACTGTCTGATTATGCGCCAGCGTGGATGCTGTCCAACTGTTAAGTGTGATTTTTTCACACATCAGGAAAAACGGAAAATCTTAAAGATTCGCAGACGGTACCGAAAACGAGATGCAGTTATGGAAAAGTTAGATGAGATCATGGAGAGGCTTGACAAGCTCGGGGGGAGTGATGTAAAATAAAGACAATAGATTTCGCTAAATAAAAATTTAGCGAAATTAAGGGGACCAAAAATCATCAGGAGGTTTTATATATGGCAGATTACCAAGATTGTCCCGATTATCTACAGGAATTCCTTTTTTACATGCTCACAATTCGTGGGCGCTCCAAACGCACTGTCGATGCATACTACATTGATCTGCGCACTTTTCTGCGTTATATCAAATGTAGCAAGTACATGTCTGGAAATCTCAAAGATGATCCAGAGGCTTTTCAGCAAATTTCGATCCAAGATGTCAGTCTGGAAATGCTCCAACAAATCTCTCTTGCAGATGTATATCAATTCCTGACCTATACAATGGACCAGCGCGAAAATAACGCTAAAACCCGTTCCCGAAAAGTTTCCTCTATCCGTTCCATGTTTCAGTACCTTACGGTTAAGACCAACAAGCTCAAAACCAACCCTGTCGAAAATTTGGAGGTGCCCGCAGTAAAAAAGGCCATCCCCAAATATCTTACTTTGGAAGAAAGCCTTGATTTACTTACCCATATCGACCCAACCAGCAAAACATATGAACGGGATTTTTGCATGGTGACGCTATTTCTGAATTGTGGGATGCGGCTTTCTGAGCTGGTAGGAATCAACCTGTCAGATATCCGTGAGGATACGATTAAGCTACTTGGGAAAGGCAACAAAGAGCGGATCGTTTATATCAACGACGCGTGTCGCCGCGCTCTGGATGCCTATTTGTCCGCCCGAAAACCGACCCCAAATGCGGTTCATAAGGATGCACTTTTTCTCTCTTCCCGTGGAACTAGACTCTCTCCTCGGCGGGTAGAACAGATTATTGAACAATGTCTGAAACAGGCGGGCCTTTCGGGACAAGGATACTCTCCGCATAAACTCCGTCATACAGCCGCCACTTTGATGTACCAACATGGCAATGTAGATATCCGTGTGCTAAAGGAAATTTTGGGGCATGTCAGCCTTTCGACCACAGAAATCTATACACACCTTTCCAATCAGCAGATGGAAGATGCGGCTCAAAGCTCCCCTCTTTCTACGGTCAAGCCCATGAGAAAGCCTAAGGCCCCAAAGATTACCCATTCAGAAGAGAAATAACCCGCCCAACTTATAACAGAGCAAAGCATCTACCAGAGCGATCATTCCACAGATTGCAACGAATAAAATGAATTTGATACAATAACGTTGCATCCTGTTGAGTTCTGTTTTTTCACCGTTCGGAAGTGTTGATCGAAACAGATGGATTGACATTTTAAGGGATACCTTCCCTGCCGCAATCAGCAACAATGCACCGAAATAAATGGTAGGCATCAGAAGAAGAAACGCATACGGCACTGCTGCACTGCCATATTGCGCATAAAGCATCCCCAAAGAAAACCCATATCCCAGCCCTTTAAACAGTAGAGCCAGAAAAACGACTGGCTGAGCAACTGTGCAAAGACCACAAAAAAACAAAACCAGCAGGGACGAAAATAAAGAAAGAAACGTGGAAAGCGCGATATTGGAAAAGCTCTGTATCTGCCGCTGTCCGACATACCCTCCAATCACAGTTTGTAATGCTCGGAGGGTTTCTTCTGTCGCATGGCTAATAAGCAGGGTTCCCGCAAGCACCCCTGTCAGAAACACCCCTTCCAGCAGATAAAAGAACAGCTTTCTTTTAGAAAGCATAAAAGATGGCCGCGAGACAAACGCCCCCTGTTCTGAAGCGCTCCCCGCGGCTCTTGTTCGAAATAAGTTTCGCCAATCCGTTGCTGTGATATACATTTCAGCCATCCTTTCTGTAACAGTTCCTCTAAGAAAGGATATGCTATATGCACCGCACTTATGCCTGCTCTGCCAGTGCGGCTTTTATCATGATCGCACACTCTACCCGTTTCTTCTCTAGCTCACAGGAAAGTGTATGCGGCTTTAGAATATCTCCGCGATATTGCATACTGTTTGCGTTGCATCCGCCCGAACAGTAAAACTTTGCCCAGCAATGTCTGCACTCCTCTTTGCCATAAACGGTCGCCGCCGCAAATTGTGCCTTCCGCTCCTGATCGAGTGATTGGTCGAATACGTTACCCATCTTCCAGTCATCGTGTCCGACAAACTGATGGCAGGGGTAAACATCTCCATCGGGTGTGACCGCCACATATTCATTGCCGCAGCCACAGCCCCGCAACCGCTTAATTGCGCAGGGCCCCTGATCGAGGTCTATCATAAAATGGAAAAAATTGAACTCTTTTTCGGTCCCAGCCCGCTCGATCATAATGTTTGCCAACCGCTCATACTCGGCGAACACCTCCGGTAGATCCTCTTCTGTCAATGCATAAGGAGCGGACGGGTCCGCGACCACAGGTTCAACAGAGATCTGATCGAATCCCATCTCATTCAAATGTAGAACATCCTCTGCAAAGTCCTTGTTATACCGCGTGAAGGTGCCCCGAACATAATATTGGTCAAATGCCCCATTTCTGCGGGCTTTTTCGAGCTTCTGGAATTTCGGCATAATCGTATCATAGCAGCCCCGTCCATCCACACGCGCACGCACACGGTCATTGACTTCCCGGCGTCCATCAATCGAGAGGACGACGTTGGACATCTCACGATTGATAAAGTCAATTTTATCGTCGTCCAGCAAAACGCCATTCGTCGTGATCGTGAATCGGAACAGCTTATTATGGGGCTTTTCCTGTGCACGAGCATATTCCACAACCTGCTTTACCACGTCAAAATTCATCAACGGTTCTCCGCCAAAGAAATCCAGCTCGAGATTATGCCGGCCTTGAGAATGGTTGATTAGGTAGTCAATCGCCGCCTTCCCCACCTCAAACGACATGAGCTGGCGGTGCCCCATATATTCACCAGTATCTGCAAAGCAATACTGGCAGCGGAGGTTACAGTCATGCGCGATATGCAGGCACATTGCTTTGACCGGTGACGGCGTCATCATCTTCGCAAACCTGTCATAATCGTCCACAGAAAAAAGCTGGTCTGCCTGATGCAGCGAGACGATCTCCGCATAGGTTTCGCGGATATCCGCTTCCGGATAGCAGCCGGACCACTTATCCACGATCTGTTGCGGACAGTGCTCCGTCAGATGTGCTTCGTCCACATCATCCAACAGATCGTAAAACAGCTTGTCCACCAGATGTACAGCGCCGCTGTTGACATCCAGCACAATGTAATATCCATTTAATTGGTATTTATGTATCATAGAACCCTTTCCCCAACACCGAAACGAAATAGGGCAGCCGCAATTAGCTGCCCTATCATTGTCCCGTTGATTTCTTTATTTCTGTTTCCGCTCACATTTCTGGTTCGCAACTGTGCAGGAAGTTTTGCAAGCAGACTGGCAGGACGCCTGGCACTCCCCACAGCCGCCTTTTACAGCAGACTCCTTCAGATTCGCATGATTGATCGTTTTCACATGTTTCATAATCCAATTCCTCTTTTCTTTGAGATTTCCAAATGCTAAGATCACAAACTTGATTTGGCAGCATCGGCCACCGTGACAGATAACCATCCGCCTGTCTGGCAGGCCAAAACCCAGTACGATGCTATTATACCATAGATTCCGACAAATTCAATCGGTTCAACGGAACTTTTTCCGCTTATTGACCCCGATCACCCCACCCAATGCGGAAGCAAACAGCACAGCTGCCAGCTTTGTGAGTGCCACCGCACAGAAGTCCGGGCCATTCACCGTAAGGTTCGTAAATGCGAGTAATAAAAACATACAGACTCCGCAGCAAACCCCCACCAGCATCCCCCGTTCCCGGGAAAAGGCGGCGCTGACATATCCGGAAACCAAACCGCCCAACACAAACGTCAGCGTTGCAACGAAAGTAACCAATACCTGTGGCAGGTCGCGGAACTGCATAACCACCGACATCAAAATCAACAACAGAAAACAGGCAACCGTCCCGGCTACGATCCCATAAGCCACCGGACGAAAAAACCGTTTGATCCCGTACATATCAGGCTGTTTCATACCAATTCCCCCTTTTTAATCAGGGTATTCAGCCGGACGCCTGGATATGCCTTTTCCCTATTTATTTGGATTTGGAAGAAGTTTTCTCGTGCGCAGTGTTGTTCATCTGAACAGCCCAGCGAGTGATTCGAATTTTGCTGCGGTCAGAGCCGGTTTCGATCACAAGATGATCTTCCCGCATCGAAACAACCGTACCGATAATGCCGCCCACAGTGATGATCTCATCCCCCACCTCGAGGCTGTTGCGCATCTCCTGTGTCTCTTTTTCACGTTTTTTCTGCGGCCGGATCAGGAAAAAATAAAAGACCACCAGGATCAGAACCATTGGAATAAATGTTTGTATCATGGCTGCTGTGTTTTCGTTCATACGAAATACCTCCAAAATCTCTTCCCCGTTGAAACAGGGTACTTTTGTCATTATACCGTTTTTTATACCACTACGCAAGTCCCCTTTTGAAATTCTGCCGAAACTTGCATTTTAGGGGGATTTGGAGTATGATAAATTCCTGAGATTTACTGCGGTTCTGAATGAACCGTTCTTCAGTCAGGTTTATGAAGGAGGATGTTCCAAATATGGCCACCAGAAATGTCGAACGGCGTGCGATCCTGCTCATGGCAATCTGCGCATCGCTCTGGAGCATTGCAGGTATTTTTATCAAGCTGATCCCCTGGCACCCACTGACCATCGCCGGGGCGCGCAGCCTGCTTTCTGCGGGCTGTATGGCGGTTTATCTGAGGGCTTGCCGGATGCATCTACGGATCAACCGGACTTCCCTTGTAAGCGGGCTGTTCACCTGCCTGACCTTTCTCGGTTTTGTCACCGCTAACAAATATACGACCGCTGCAAATGCGATTGTTCTCCAGTTCACCGCACCGGTTTTTATCCTGATCCTGTCGGCGATCTTTCTCAAGCAGCGGTTTGCGCGGGCAGACCTGATTACCGTTTTTCTAACCCTTTGCGGCATCTCGCTCTTCTTTTTTGACCAGCTAGCTCCGGGCAGCCTCTTTGGAAACCTCTGCGCAATTTTCGCCGGATTGATGATGGCCTGCATGTTTCTGCTGACCGGTTACACCGATCCCGAAAGCCGGATGAGCGGATTGCTGCTTGGGCATCTATTCACTGCGGTTGTGGGACTCCCCGCCGCCCTCTTTACCGAGACCCCGCTGAACCCTATCGCTATAGGCAGCATCCTTGTGCTGGGCATTGTGCAGCTTGGTATCCCCTATGTGCTCTACGGCATTGCGGTCAAAGACTGCCCGCCGCTTGTCTGTTCGCTGCTCTCGGCGATCGAACCATTGCTCAATCCGGTTTGGGTCTTTCTCTTCACCGGAGAGGCGCCCGGCGTCTTTGCTTTGCTCGGCGGTGCATTGGTCATTATCACCATTACAGTTTGGTGTGTGTGGCGGGATCATAGGGTCGCCGCTGGTAATTCTGTTTAAGAGCTTGTTTCTGGTAAGTTGTTTTGATTCCACATCTGTCCTAAGATGTCTTTCAGCACCAAAAATGAATCCAGATCATTATACCCGTACTCTATTTTCAGACGGTCCTGCAATTCTTCTAATGGCGTGATGTAATCCTGAATCCTGACTCTCTGTCGATAGGTGGTTAAAACCGGATATTTTTTACCCCACATCTCTGTCCAGTTGATCTTTAACTGCTTTTCTTGGTCTGAGGTCTCAATGAAGCGTTCTATTTCCTGTAAATCAGGATCAAATTCTATTAGTTCATCCAGAGTCAGATGATATAATACCGCCATCCTTTTCGATTGGCAGATGTCCGGAAGTGTTTCATCCAGTTCCCATTTGGAAATGGTCTGGCGGCTGACACCCAATTTTTCTGCAACCTCCTCCTGTGAGAACCCGCTCTTTTTCCTTGCCTGAAACAAGCTGCTTCCCAAACTCATAAAAGAAACCTCCCTAAATTCTAAGATTATCCTCATCATACCTGTTATATGGGAAAAAATCTACCAACCAGCTGTTACAATTATGCGCACTTTTTTAACATTTTTAAAAACCATCTTTCCGGCTGGAAAAGATAGGACGAATCCCCGTTGACTGTTGCGGTGAATTGTTGTATAATTTTCAGGGAAAACTTTCAAAAGAAAGCGACTAAGAAATCTACGATTTATTGAGATAAGGCGGGATATACAAATGCCAAACGAGGAAAACCAGGGGGCTGGCTATGTAGTCAACCCCGAAAAGAACGAGACGATTACAGTGGATGGGGTGGAATACCGCCGTCTTTGTATCAAAACCCATGTCATCACCGATCAGGATAACATCGTCGAGGTGGCCGACCAATACGCCTCTCCGCTCGTGCAGGAAGGCGATATTCTTTTTATCACCGAAAAAGCGGTGGCCTGTACCCAAAAGCGCGCCATCCCGATCGACCAGATCCATCCGCGCCCGCTCGCCCGCTTCCTAAGCCGGTTTGTGCTGCGTACTCCCTATGGGATCGGGCTGGCGATGCCCGAAACGATGGAAATGGCGCTTCAGGAATGCGGCACCATCCGTATCCTCTTTGCGGCGGCAGTCTCAGCTGTTGGAAAACTATTCGGGATCCGTGGTTGGTTCTACAACATCGCGGGTTATAAAGCACGCAGCATTGATGGCCCGTGTGATTTCACCCTGCCACCCTACAACCATTATGTTGTGCTCGGCCCGGACAAGCCGGACCAAGCGGCGGCAGACATCTCCAAAAAAGTGGGGGTACAGGTCGCTATTACTGACATCAACGATCTCGAGGGCCAGATTCTCGGGACATCCGACCGGAGCATGGACCGCGACCTGCTCTGTAAAATCCTCAAGGACAACCCCCTTGGCCAGTGTAGTGAGCAAACCCCTATGGGTATCATAAGACGTGTGTAAGGAGAGATTAAGAATGAACAATGTATTTGTCGTCAACGCAGGCAGCTCCTCGCTCAAGTACCAGCTCATCAATATGGCGGATGAAAGTGTCCTCGCCTCGGGAAACTGTGAGCGAATCGGGATTGAGGGGGGCATCCTCACCTACAAATGGAATGGTGAAAAAAAGGTGCTCAATGAGGAACTCGCCAACCACAAGGCCGCCCTGGATAAGGTAGTTGCCCTGCTGACCAGCGGTGAAACCAAGGTTATTGACAGCATGGATGATATTGTCGCGGTCGGGCATCGCGTTGCATTCAGCATGTCCCAGTCAAACGAGATCACCGATGAGGTGCTCGCTGGGATCGAAGGCACCGTCTCCATGTTCCCGCTGCATATCCCGGCAATGGTCACTGGTATCAAAGCCTGCCGTGAAACCTTTGCGGGCAAAGTACAGGTTGCGGTTTACGATAACTCGTTCCATCTTTCAATGCCGGACAAAGCGTATATGTATGCGATCCCCTATGAGTATTACGAGAAATACGGTATGCGCCGCTATGGCTATCACGGCACCAGCCACCGGTATGTCACCCTGCGTCTCGCTGAAATCCTCGGCAAAAAGCCGGAAGAACTCAAAATCGTCTCCTGCCATCTGGGCAACGGCTCCTCAATCACCGCAGTGGATGGGGGAAAATCGGTCGATACCACAATGGGATATACCCCGCTCGCCGGCCTGATGATGGGTACCCGCAGCGGCGACGTCGATCCCGCACTCATCAATGCGATTGCCCAGAAGGAAAATCTGAACAATGAGGAGGTCAATGCGGTACTGAATAAGAAGTCCGGCCTGTTGGGCATCTCGGGCGTTTCAAGCGATGCGCGTGATGTCGTTGGCGCGATGAACGAAGGCAACGAGCGCGCCGCTCTCGCCTGCCGCATGCTCCACTATCAGATCAAGAAGTACATAGGCGCATACACTGCGGTTATGGGTGGAATTGACGCTGTGATCTTTACCGGTGGTATGGGTGAAAATTCCGACCTCCTGCGCGAAGAGGTTTGTGATGGGTTGGAGTGCTTCGGTATCAAGCTTGATCCCGCCAAGAACAAAGGGATGCGCGGTCAGGAAGCACTTCTTTCGGCTGACGGTACCAAAACACAGGTCTGGGTAATCCCGACCAATGAGGAACTGATGATCGCTCGTGATGCATATGCGATCTACCAATCTAAACAGTAAATCATACCAAACAGGCGCTCTGCATTGCAGAGCGCCTGTTTGTTTTCGAGGGTCATTCCCTTTCCCTCAATTTGGACGTTCTCCGACCACCTCCATCAACCGCTCCACCGCGGCGCGCAAGGCCGCATGCTGCGGCTGAGACAGATCGGGATCGGAGGTAAGCACCTGTTCCGCCGCCTGCTTTGCCTCAATGACCGTGTCTGTATCGGTGCTCAAGTCGGCAATCCGCAGGGATGGCAGCCCATGCTGCTGCTGCCCCAAAAAGTTTCCCGGACCTCGGGTTTGTAGATCGTACTCAGCGATCTGGAATCCGTCGTTCGAGCGGCACATCATCTGAAGACGCTCCAGCGTGTCCAAACTGCGGCTATCCGAAAGCAAAATGCAATGGGATTGCTCGCTTCCCCGTCCAACCCGTCCGCGAAGCTGATGAAGCTGGCTCAGCCCAAACCGCTCGGCATTTTCGATCATCATAATCACCGCATTTGGCACATCCACGCCGACTTCGACCACTGTGGTCGAAACCAACAGCTGGATCTTCCCGCTGCTGAAATCCGACATCACCCGCTCCTTGTCCACAGCTTTCATCTTCCCATGCAGCAGTCCGACTGTATATCCGGCAAACGCTCCGTTTGCCAGCTCTTCCACGTATCCTACCGCCGCTCGCAGTCCGGTATTTTCCTTTTCCGCATCCTCCTCGACCAACGGGCAGACAATGTATGCCTGCAATCCTCTGTCCAGATGCTGGCGGATAAACCCAAATGCCCGTTCCCGCTTGCCGGAACTGATCTTGTAGGTTTTAACCGGCTGACGGTTGGGGGGCAGCTCGTCGATGATCGAAACATCCAATTCCCCATAGACCATCAATGCGAGGGTGCGTGGAATCGGAGTCGCCGACATGACCAACGTATGGACATGTGCCCCCTTTTGTTGGAGTGCGGTACGCTGTGCCACCCCAAAACGATGCTGCTCGTCTGTGATGACCAGGGCAAGGTTTTGGAATGCAACTCCGTCAGAGATCAGCGCATGGGTCCCGATACAAAAATGAATCTCCCCTGATGCAAGCTGTTCCCGCAGCTTGCGTTTCTGGGCAGCGGTTAGCGAACCGGTTAACAACCCGACCCGCATCCCCAGCCGAGAGCAGAGCGGTTCCAGACTACTGTAGTGCTGATGTGCAAGCAGCTCGGTCGGCGCCATCATTGCAGACTGCATCCCCGAAAGAAATGCAAAATATGCCCCTGCTACCGCTACCATCGTCTTGCCGGAACCAACATCCCCCTGTACCAGACGATTTGCAGGCGTCGAACGCTGCATATCGCTGGTCAGGTCATCGATTGCCCTTTGTTGTGCGTCTGTCAGGGTAAATGGCAGGGCATCATAGAACGCCTGCATAGAATGGGGCTGCATTGGCGCCGCGCTGCATTGACGGATGCGTGTCCGCAGCAACCCTACTCCGACCGCCAATGTGAAGAGCTCTTCAAAAATCAAACGGCGTTTTGCACGCTCAAGCATTTCTGCGTCCTTTGGACGGTGGATCATTTCCACAGCCCGCGCGATCCCGTCCAGATGGAACGACTCCAAAATCTGCGGCGGAATGCATTCCGGCAGTTCCGGTGTAAGCGCAAGTGCCTGTGCGACCAGTCCAGACAGCACTCGGTTGCTGATCCCGCTGGTCAGTGGATAGACCGCGGAGAATGGAGTACTGGTATCCGCAGGATAAATCTGCGGGGCACTCATCGTCCGATTGTGCAGCGCTCCACCCACTCTTCCATAAAATAAATAGGGTTTACCATATGACAATGTATTCAGAACAAACTGATTATTGAAAAAGGTCAGTTCGAGGGAGCCGCTATCATCCTCCACAACTGCTTTATACATCCGCAGCCCGCCGCGTATCCGGGTCTCGCTGCCCTTCTTGACCACCACCGCCCGCACTGCACACGGCTCATCAAACGGCGCAGAGGCAATTTCACAAGGTGCGGACAGGTCTACATAGCTCCGTGGGTAGTGTAGCAACAGCTCTTCTACCGTATGGATGCCGAGACGCTCCAACGCCTGTGCCCGTTGTTCCCCGATTCCTCGCAATGTTCGGATGTCCCGCTGTCCTGCTCCCATCTTTGGCCCTCCTGTAAAGAATGTACGTTCCCATTTTATCGCAGAAAAGCCAGTTTGTCACGCGAATTTTCAAAAAAACCGGGACGATCTTCTCCCAATATTTCCTCTACCCCATATAAGCTGCGAGAAGATAGTCCGCGAAATAAGGACGAGGTGCGTAGGAACTTTGGCAGTCACTGGTAAACACAACAACCATATTCATCTCCGGAATCACATAGATGAACTGTCCCGCATGGCCAAAGGCATAATAGGCGGTATAGCGGCCTTGCCCATGCGGGGGCTGATAGGTTCCATATCCGCCCACATCAAAGGAACGCATCCACCACTGGTATCCATAAGAGCCTGTGCCATCTCCCGCTCCATTGTTTTTTGCGGTCGTGGATTCCTCTACCCAACTGGCTGGTACAAGCTGTTCCCCTTTCCAGACGCCTTCATCCAAAAAGAGTTGTCCAAATTTTGCCGCATCCCGCGCAGAGATGAACAGTCCATTTCCGCCGTCGGCAATTCCCTGACCATCGGTGCGCCAGTGTGCAAGTTCGCTGATTCCCATTGGATCGAACAGTTTTTCACGGCAGTATTCTTCCTGCGACATTCCGGTCGCCGCCTGCAATACCGCCGAAAGAAGATGGGTATTGCCCGTACTGTAATTAAAAACCGTTCCCGGCTCATAAAGCAGATTTCGTCCTAAAATATAGTCCACCCAGTTTTCTGCTGTCCGGAATTCGCCCCAGTTGCTGTAGCCCCCGCCCCACTCATACCACTCCAGTCCAGAGGTATGAGTCAGCAGGTGGTGCAGCGTGAGCCCATGCTTTCTGCTGTCCTCCTGTTCCAGTATCTGGGGCAGATATTGGGAAACCGGGTCCTCCACACTCCCGATATACCCCTCGTCGATGGCAATACCGATCAAGGCACTGGTAACAGATTTGGAGGCAGAATATATCTCAAACAGGCTTTCTTTGTCGTAGCCCTCTTCATAATATTCATCTATGATAACCCCATCCTTCACCGTCACAACCGAGTGAATACCCGAACCGGGAAGCGCCGCGTGAAGGTCCTCCAAAACGTCCGGATCCATCGCATGGTTCTCCGGTGAATCGCACTGCCAACTGTTGTCGGGTTCCGGCTCTGGTTCTGGCTCGGGGACCGGTTCGGGTTCACTGGAAATCGAAGATACCACAGAAGAAGATGTCTGCGAAACAGAGGATGTCTGTGGAGCACTGGAAGAAACCGCATTGTTTTGGGAGCACGCTGACAGCAGAAGCCCTCCTACCAGTAAAAGTATCACGTATTTTTTCATAAAATCATTTCCTTCCTTTCTGATCGTTGCCCTTTGTTTTCCAAGTCCATAACCTTTCCATCTCCGAAATGGTGGGCAAGGGTTTAACTGTCTCCTTTGCAATCAGAATTGGACCCGCTATTAAGCATACAGTTTGGAGTAAACTCCAAGTCAAGAAGGAATTGTAAAAAAATTTCTAACAAATTGAAAACAACCTGCAAATAATATAAAAAGCCACACAGTTTTTCTAAAAATAAAAAAACAATCGTACAACATCTTACAAAATAGACATTGTACGATTGTTCCATTGGTGGAGACGATCGGGATCGAACCGACTACCTCTTGAATGCCATTCAAGCGCTCTCCCAGGTGAGCTACGCCCCCATCGTATTTTATCAAATGAGTGAACCGACCTTTGTATAATACCATAAGCGCCGTTTTATGTCAATAGAATTTTAAAAAAATTGTAAAGGAAAACCGTATATCTGTTGAGAAACGGGGAAACGCCGGGAGTTTGAGCGCTCCCGGCTTTCTTTGCCATCGGGGTATGCTTTATATGCGCCGACCGAGGATCGGAACCCAATACTTATAAAACTCGCTGTACGTTCCATGATCGAGCGCTTCCCGTATTTTTTCCATCAATGTATTGTAAAAATAAAGGTTGTGCATCACACCAAGCCGGGAGGCAAGAATCTCGTTTGCCCGGAACAGATGCCGGAGATATCCCCTACTGTGATTCCGGCAGACCGGGCAATCACACTGCGGATCAAGCGGCTCGCTGTCTGTTTTATATTTTTCATTGTGCAAAATCCGGATGCCTTCCCAGGTGAATAAGGTGCCATGGCGGGCATTGCGGCTGGGCATGACGCAGTCAAACAGGTCCACCCCTCGATAGACCCCTTCCAAAATATTGACCGGCGTGCCGACCCCCATCAGGTACCGGATTTTCTCTTTTGGCATATAGGGCTCTACCGCTTCGATCGTGTCATACATCTCCTGTGCGGTTTCCCCTACCGCAAGCCCGCCGATTGCATAGCCGTCCAACTCAAGTGCTGCAATCTCCTGCATATGACGGATACGCAGGCTGTGGTAGGTCGATCCCTGGTTGATGCCGAACAGCAGCTGCTGCGGATTTAAGGTGTCTGGAAGGCTATTCAGGCGAGCCATCTCGGCTTTGCATCGTGCAAGCCAACGGGTGGTACGCTCGATCGACCGTTCGGTGTATTCAAACGGAGCAGGATTTTCGATGCACTCGTCAAATGCCATTGCAATGGTAGAACCAAGGTTGGACTGAATACGCATACTCTCCTCCGGGCCCATAAAGATCCGGTGCCCATCCAGATGGCAGGCGAACGTCACCCCCTCCTCTTTGATCTTGCGCAGCTTCGCCAGAGAAAAGACCTGGAATCCTCCGCTGTCGGTGAGGATTGGACGCTGCCAGTTCATAAACCTATGCAGGCCACCTAATGCCCGAATCACCTCGTCTCCGGGCCGGACATGCAGATGGTAGGTATTGCAGAGTTCCACCTGACATTTCAGATCCACCAGATCAATCGAAGAGATTCCCCCTTTGATCGCCGCAGATGTACCAACATTCATGAAAGCGGGCGTCTGCACCGTCCCGTGGACGGTCTCGAATACGCCACGCCGGGCATGTCTCTCCTGTTTCAGCAGCTTATACAAAATAACTCCCCCTTGAACCGTCACCGCCGGTTTCCCATGCTCCCATACACAGAAACAGGGCGCAACGGCGACACCGCCACGCCCTGCATGGTTTTTATCTGTCATTGATGCTGTTGGTATTATACTATACGACGGTTTCCCAAGTCAATGGCTGTGCAGATTTTTTCCAGATACTGCGACTGACCGGCCGGCGTTCACATGAGATATCCGCGCAGTTCCTCAATCCCTTCTCCGGTCACGCTACTAATATGGACAATCGGATTCACTCCCGCAAGTTTCAGAAATATTTCTGCCCGTTCCACCTCTGCCGGACTCCCGCTCTGGTCTATTTTTGTAATGACACCCACCATCGGTTTTTGGAACATCGCCTGTATTCCTGGGGCAAAACGGCATTCCGAGTCTGTACAGTCCTGAAGGAGCAGGATCAAATCCGCCTCCACCCCGCTGACCACTAGAGCGCGATAAAACGCCCTATTCTCAACATATTCCCCCGGCGTATCAATCGCTGTGCCCCCTACCAGCTCGATCGACTGCGTTTTTTTATATCGCAGTTCCTCACCAAATAGCCGCTGACACAAGGTCGTTTTTCCGCAGCCGATCCGGCCGACCACCATGATCTTTTTCATACGGTCCGCCTCATGACTGCGTGATTTCGGTGGTTGTAAACTGGAGCGTTTTGGTCAGGACCTGCACCACCTCGCTCAGCGCGGCATGGACGCTGGCTACATCCCCGCAGACTACCAAAGACCCGCTAAACCGGTCGACAAACACAATCTCCACCTCCGCCGCCTTGGTGGCTACATCCGCTCCAATAATTGCGGCTTCGCTCGGGGTGATGGTCAGGATGCCCAAAGCGCCCCGCTTCTGGCAGACTACCCCAAGCTTGGCGTACAGGTCTGGATTGGGGTTAGCAATCAGATGCGCCATTGTGACCTGTTTTCCGGGAACATATTCCTGCACCATGCGCTGCTTTTCTTCCGGCACCGTAATCCCCCCTCAATAGAGCGACTGGAACAGTTCCGGACGTGGGCTGGGAATCACTACACAGTTCATCAGCATCCCACTGTCCAGAACGGTTTCCTCTCCGCAGCGTACAGCTTCCCGTACGGCGGCCACTTCGCCGGTGAGCACCACAAAGGATTTCCCACCGATCCCCAGCCCCAGACGCAGGTCAATCAGGTCCACATCCGCCGCTTTTACCGCCGCGTCTGCTGCATGAACCGCTGCGGTAACGCTGAAAAACTCCAATATCCCGACCGCGTTGACCTCGTCCGGTTCGGTGGCCTGGTTGATGGCCTGGATCACCTGGGGGTGAACCCGGGGAATCACGACCGAATCGACCACACAGGCCCCTCCAACCGCTTGTCCAGATTCTATCGCGGCCTGCACTGCGGCCACATCGCCAGACAGCATCACGTGGTATTTCCCCGGGCAGGCTGTTCTGGCAAACACCAAATTCACTTCTGCCGCTTTCAGCATGGCGTCAGCGGCCTGAATTCCCTGTGCAATGCTGTTCAGCTCTAAAAACCCTATCGTTTCCATCCGGTCTTATCCCTCCTTCCGGATCACAATGGCATTTCCGACCGACACAATCACACCCTCTATACTGGCATGTAGATTGGCGCTCAGCGCCCCTTCCGGAGCAGCGGCAATCAACTGCCCGGCTGAGACCCGCTCTCCTTCCTTTACCACCGCAACTGGTGGTGCGCCAATATGCTGCTGTAACGGCAATGTCACCTGAGCGGGCGTCCCCTCTTCCAGACCGGAAGTCCCACAGCGGTCATAATATTCCAGTACACCCACCCGGGCGGCAACCCGCTTGGTAGGCGCTTTCCGTCCTTCCCGCCATGGGGAGGGTTCCCTCTGCCCCTCTCCTTTGTTCCAACGCACTTTTTCTTTGGCCAACTCCTGTTTGAGCATCGCGTTGACCCTCCGTGGCTGTAATTGCATCGGGCAGGCGAACGTCTCGCAGATGCCGCATTCGCAACAGAGTGCCGCACTTTTTAGGATACGGCTGTCCACCGCATTTCCTTCCAGCGCCAAGGTTGCCATCTGACGCATAATCCGGTGTGGCTCCAACGGATGCCCCAGCAGATGCCGGGGACATAAATCCGTACACCGGCGGCACTGGATACAGGCAGATCTGGCACGCTGATACATATGCAGCAGGGTAATCTGTTCTTTTCGGGCCAGGAGGCTGTCGGGCGGCAGGATCAAGATGCCTGAGGTGGTCTTGATGACTGGGGACTCCAATGCCAGCTCCCGTGTGAGACGCCTACCCATCATCGGTCCCCCCGCAATGGCGATCCAGTCCCCCTCCGGGATGCCTCCCGCCAGTTCCAGACATTGCGCAAAAGAGGTTCCCAGCGGTACACAAACCACTGTTGGTTTCTTCACCATGCCCGAGACTGTAAGATATTTATGGGTTACGGGTTTCCCCTCCAAGGCCAGAGACACATTGTACATGGTCCCGACATTGGAAACCACGCACCCCACATCCAGAGGGATTCCCGCCGGAGGGATGACCTGCTGTGTCACCTCGGCAACGATCACCTGCTCATCCCCCGCGGGATAGAAGCTTCTCATTTTGTGAATAGAAACCGGTGCATCCTGCTCCCGAATCGCCCGCTCCAAAGCGGCGGTTTCCTCCTGATAGCTGCCTTTCAGGGCGATCGTACATTTTTGCGCCCCAACCGCCTGTTTGACCGCTGTGGCGGCAGATACGATCTGTGCGGCGTGATGGATCATCAGATACCGGTCGGTACGCAGGAGAGGTTCACACTCTGCACCGTTTAAGATCAAATGATGAATCTCCCCTTTTAGTTTGGCGTGGGTAGGAAATCCCGCACCGCCGCAGCCCACGACCCCCGCGCGTTGGATGGCAGCGATGACATCCAATCCCTTTTTTTCATCTGCTGGCGTGTTCACGATCCACCTCCAAACTGTCGATGATGCCGACAATCGCGCTGTCCACCATCCGCTCGTCTCCGCCGGACGCCCGACGGGCGGTGCTCCCGCTAACCACCAACACCCGCTCCCCGATCCCTGCGCCGACCAGATCAGCCGCCACATATTCCGAAACGGTTTTGCGTCCGCCGCGTTCCTCGCGTACCACCATCAGCTTTAATCCGCTTAGGCTGTTTTCCTTTTTGGTGGCCCAAACATGGCCGACCACTGTGCAGATTGTCATTGTTTACACATCCCTCATTCGCGCTCGATACAGATTCTGGCTTGACGAAACACATCTATTGCCGAAGGGGTCAAGATGGTCCTCTTGCTTAGCATTAGTGATCCGCTGCATTGCTTCACCAAACAGCGCGCCGTCTGTTCGGTCACCAAATTGGGAATCTCCACCGGCGCTTTTTTGGTTTCTGGCGCCTGTCCCCCAGGACACGCACAAACCGGGGTGTCCCGCTCCCCTGAAAGGATCACCGCCCGGGTCTGGCTGTCCAGCGCGCAGGCGTTGGCCTCATCTAGATCAATATGGAGTGCAGGCGTAAAGGACTCCTTTACCCGCACCTCGATCCCTTCAAACGTCAGGGGGCGGCTGCTCTCCATCCGGACACTCACAAGCTGCCCGTCGTATAGGCCCCGGCGCGCAGCCTCATCCGGCGGCAGATGGATATGCGCTTTGGCGACAATCGCGCTCCCGTTTGCCTGTAACATCCCATTCGGGCCGATCAAATAGACGTTCGCCGCGCCGGACAGATCCCCCGACAGACGCACCGGGGCCTGTATTCCCAGTGTCCGGCAGTCCGAACGGGACAATTCCACCTGAACAGCCGATCGTTCAGGCCCCAGCACCGCCACATTGGATAGTTCCCCTTTGGGGGTGACCACCCGGACACGCTGTTCACTCAAAAATTCGCCCTTCTGGGACAGGTCTTTTCGCTTTGTCAGCGACGCCCCTCTGCCAAAGAGGGCTTCCACCGCCTCGCGGGTCAGATGGACGTGGCGCGCTGACGCTTCCGCCAGTATTTCACTTGGGGCCGCGCATTTCTGCTGTTGGCCCTCTTGTTTTTGGAGACAGAGGGTCACCACCTCGGCAACGAGATTCTGTACCTCCTGCTGTGTCATCCTTTTCCCTCCTTCTGCCGGGCGAGCTCCCGGCACATCAGGATATAAACGGCGCTGGATAGCCGGTTCAACGCTTGCACTAGGTCCTGACGTTCCGCGCCAAAGGCCGAGACAGCGGACAGTTCGCACTCTCTGATCTGGGTACGCAGCCGGTTCAGCAGGAGAACCGGCTCCCCCATCCGATAGTTCAGCACCGGATGAGGAATCCCCAGACGCTCAGGGATGTGATGGGAAAAATCTCTAAGCTGTTCTGCATTCATCCCGAGCAACGTCCGGTCCTCCAATGGTTTTTCCCGCACCTCCGCCCCCAGAATCGCGCGAACATAGTCCAACAGTTGTTCCAGCTCTTCCGCCAGTCTATTTTTTCCAGCTTCAGCAAGCCGAAACTGGGTCTCCATCAGCTCGGCTTGAAAAGAGTCCAGCGCCCCGCGCAGCGCAATGCGCGGATGGGTCTTTTCCACCAACAGATTTCCCCGCAGATGGGTCATGTGTTCTGGTTTTTCAGCACAGGGGGCGCCGGTCGACGCGTCACGATAGGTCGCCGTCCCTCGGTTCACAACCGGTTCGCGGGGCATCCCCTGCTTTTTTTCTATCAGAGTGATCTTCCGGTCCCTCAAAAATTCCTGTGCCAGCGGCGTGACATAGGTCCCCGGCTCCACGCTGTATTCCCGTACCGTTCCGGTCAAGCAGGCACTGCGCAGATCGGCCTCGGTTAAGATTTTCATGTCACATCCAATCTCAGTTCAGCGTGGGCAGGATCAGCTCCACCTCTCCATGAGGACGGGGAATCACATGAACCGAGACCAGCTCGCCCACCTTGGATGCCGCGGCCGCTCCGGCATCGGTTGCGGCTTTTACCGCCCCCACGTCCCCGCGCACCATCACGGTCACCAGACCGCCACCCACATGCACTTTGCCAATCAGATTGACATTCGCGGCTTTTACCATAGCATCCGCCGCCTCAATCGAGCCAACCAGCCCTTTGGTCTCCACCATGCCCAAAGCCTGTAAATTTTCTGCCATCTTTATTTCCTCCCGAATCTCATTTTTATTTTAATGGGTGTTTTACCGGTCTCCGCTCTCGAGAGAGGGAAGAATCCGCTCCACTTCCTCATGCGGACGGGGGATGACGTGGACGGATACCAGTTCGCCCACCCGGGACGCTGCTGCCGCTCCGGCGTCGGTTGCGGCTTTTACCGCCCCGACATCCCCACGCACCATCACGGTCACCAGACCGCCGCCCACATGCACTTTACCAATCAGATTGACATTCGCGGCCTTTACCATCGCGTCCGCCGCCTCGACCGAGCCTACCAGCCCTTTGGTTTCCACCATGCCCAAAGCCTGAAAATTGACTGCCATATTCCATTCCTCCCGGAGATTCTCTTTATTTTAGGTCCTAAATCATTTGTCTACGCCATACCCAGCCGGGCCAGCACTGCCCGGGTAATGGCTTCCACATCCGCGCGGGTCACCGCCTCTGACGGCGGAGCCTTTTCCGATACCTGTGCGTCCTGGCATGCCGTCTCGGGCACGGGGTTGCTCCCGCGGACTTCTTCCAGTTCCCGTACACCAAAGGCCACCCGCCGGATATTCACCAGATGCCTTGGAGTCACATTGTCGGAAGTGGCGCTTCCCCCCACCGCTCCACATCCCAGCGTCAACGCCGGGGCGAGATTGGTAGTGGAACCTACGCCGCCCAGCGCACCGGGTGTGTTGACCAGCAGACGGGAAACCGGCTTTTTCCCGGCAAACGCCCGGATGACCTGCTGATCCTGTGCATGGATGGTCATGGTGTGGCCCGCACCCTCATTTTGCAGGATTGCAACACATAGCTCGCATGCCTCTTTCCAGCTGTCCCTGACATAGTAGCCCAGAACCGGGCACAGCTTTTCCCGCGCATAGGGATTCTGCCGGGACACCGTAGTCTGGCGGGAGAGGAGCACCCGGGTTCCGTCCGGGACGCTGACACCCGCCATCTCCGCGATCTCCCTCGCCCGTTTGCCCACAATCTGGGGATTCATTGTGCCGTTGGCCCGCAGCAGCAGCCGGGAAACCTTTTGGGACTGTTCTTCATCCAGGAAATAGCCGCCCTGCGCTTTGGCCTGCTGTTCCACCTGCTGCGCGATGCAGGAGAGGGTGACGATCGACTGTTCCGACGCACAGATGGTGCCATTGTCAAAGGTTTTGCTGTCAAAGATATGCTTGATGGCCAGAGGGATGTCGGCGCTTTGGTCGATAAAAGACGGTCCGTTTCCCGGTCCCACCCCCAGCGCCGGATTCCCCGAACTGTAGGCCGCCCGCACCATCGCTTCACCGCCGGTCGCCAGAATGAGACTCACATCCCGGTTCTTGAGAAGGGCGTCGGTTGCCTGTACGGTGGTTAGGCTGATGCATCCCACCGCGCCCTCGGGCGCGCCCGCTCTCCGGGCCGTCTCCTGAATCAGACGAACAGTCTCCCAAATGCATTTTTTTGCCCCTGGGTGCGGGCTGATGACAATGGCATTGCCCGCTTTCAGAGAGATCAACGTTTTATACATGACGGTCGAGGTGGGATTGGTGGATGGGATCAAAGCGGCTACCACGCCAACCGGTACACCGATCTCCCAGATGCCCTGCCGGTCATCCTCCCGAAGCATCCCCACCACCTTCATATCCTTGATCGACTGATGGGTCACTGTACTGCCCAACAGGTTTTTCAATATTTTGTCCTGCCAGTTTCCAAAGCCGGTTTCTTCGCAGGCCATCTTCGCCAGACGCTCTGCATTTTGGGCGCATGCTTCGGCAATCTCCGCAACAATGGCGTCCAGCTGATCCTGAGAATATTCCGCCAGTTGTGCCGCCGCCTTTTTTGCCTGCGCCACCAGATCCCGCACCTCCTGGATGGATTGCAGGTCACGATCCAGTGCCATGGTCATCACTCCTCCATTTGACGAATTGCTTTCATGCTAAAATTTCCGGGGAAATTGCGCCGCATCGCATACCGCCTGTGCAAACGCATCGCACGCCGCCTGACACGCGGACTGTTCCCCGGTCAGCAGCCCGCCTGCAAAGTTGGTCTCGGTAGGCGGGCCGTAAAATACCGAAAGCCCCACCTCTGCCGCCTTGAGCGCCGCGTCCAGACCCAAAAGCGCCTCCATCGGCGGGGCGATCAGGTAAGCCATCGATGTCCCCGCCTTTACGCCCGCCTGCTTGGATAGGTAGGACCCCGTACTGGAAATGCAGTGGGCAAAATAGACGATCGAATCATCTTCGCAGGCACTGTAAAAGCACCCGCCATGCTGGATAAATTCCGCCGCCGCGTCCAGACCAGCCCGTACCTGCTCGGGGTCCGGGCCGGAAAGCACACCGATAAACTCGCCCGCAAGTCTGGTGCTGGCGTTTGATGCCCCGGCATACATACTTCGAGCGTAGGCCACGCGGACATCCGCTTTCTTGGTGGCTTCATCCAGCGCGGCATAGGAAACGTCGTCGCAATCGGTGGTCAAAAAACCCAAACTGCGGTCGCCCGGCCGCAGTTGCAGCTGGCTCCGTAATGCAGGGTCGGCATTGGGCAGCATCCGCAGACCCAACAAGGACACCGGGATTGGATCGTTCTTCATCCTCTCACCCTTTCCGCAGGTCCACGCCGCTGGCCTTGGCTTTCAGCATCATCTCGATCACGTCACAGAGATAGGCCCCCGCTTCTACAGCTGAAATACCGTTCCGGTGGATGTTCGAGACCACCGTACGCCGCGCCTCGGGCATCCCCACTGTGGCCCGATAGGCCAAGTAGGCGCTCATACTCTCCGCCGTCCCCAAACCAGGACGCTCCCCCAGCAGCACACAGGTAACTTTGGCATCCAGCGCTTGAGAGATATGATCCATCGCCGCTACCCGGCCAAACCGGACAAAAAATGGGGTACCTATGGTCAACCCCTTGGCCTCCAACCCTTGTGTCAGTACCGGTAGGATGTTGGCCAAGTTTGCCTGTATCGCGGTCGAGGACAGCCCGTCGCTGGCATAAATCTGCACGTCCGGGCTTTTTTTGCACCGCCGTTTGATCTCTTCCAGCGTTTCAGGAGGAAACTGGCGCCCTAAATCCGGACGAGTCAAAAACTGATCCTTGCTTGTACAGCAGGTCTGCACCGAAAAAAGCCCCAGCTGTTCCAGCAACTGTTCCGGCACATCCATCATCACCGCGTCCCTAGCCGCCGCATGGTCGGCACGCAGAGTTAGCAGCGTCTGCGTTTTCAGCCGGGGGCCTGCCCGTCCCACCCCGATCCGCGCCGGTGTGCTGCGCATCATCCGCTCCAACGCTTCCCGGTCCTGCGGTGTTTCCAATAGCGGGACGGCTTTGGCTTCGGGCGAGGTGATGTCTGTCCCCGCTTCCTGACAAACCCCGCGCGCATCTGCCTGCAAAACCGATTGTCCCACATGGGGCGGCTGCAGCGGGGGCGGTACCGGCATGTCTGTTTTTCCCTTGGGCAGAACTGCGGAAGGAGACGCTGCTAGCTCCGCCAACACCTCCTGTACAATCCGTTCGATCGTCTGTGCTTCCAATCCCGCTCACCTGCCTTTTGTAAAAATTGTGGGGTCCCCTGCCCGCTTGGTCAGGCGTCCGTTTTCCATAATCCCCATCCTTTCCAGCCATTGTTCAAACTCCGCAATCGGCCGCTTCCCAAGAATATTTCGGATGGTTCCGACATCGTGATAGGCGTTGCTCTGATAGTTGAGCATAATGTCGTCACTGGTGGGGACTCCCAGAATATAGTTGATCCCAGCCGCGCCCAGCAGAAGGGACAGGTTTTCAATATCGTTCTGATCCGCCAGCATATGGTTGGTGTAGCAGCAGTCGCACCCCATCGGTACGCCGGATAGCTTGCCCATGAAGTGGTCTTCAAGACCCGCACGGATGACCTGTCTGCTGTCGTAGAGGTATTCCGGGCCGATAAAGCCGACCACCGTATTGACCATAAAAGGCCGGAACTGCCGGGCATACGCGTAACAACGGGCCTCCATTGTTACCTGATCCGCCCCGTAGTGAGCGTCCGAACTGAGTTCGCTGCCCTGGCCGGTTTCAAAGTACAGCACATTCGGACCGGCCCCGGTTCCACGCCGGCGCAATAGCTCCTGTGCTTCCAATATGGTGTCGGTGGTGAACCCAAACGCCTGATTTCCCTTTTCGCTGCCCGCGATCGACTGGAAGATCAGGTCGGTCGGCGCCCCGTTTTTCACCGCCTCAATCTGGGTGGTGATATGCCCCAGAACACAAATCTGGGTGGGAATCTCAAACCGGTTTTTGATCTCGTCAAACCGCTTGAGCACCTCGCTCAGGCTGGATACCGTGTCATTGACCGGGTTCAAGCCAATCAGCGCGTCGCCGCAGCCATAGCTAAGCCCTTCAAACAGCGACGCGGTAATCCCCTCCACACTGTCGGTGGTGTGGTTGGGTTGGAGGCGGGTGGCCAACGTCCCGCGCAGACCGATCGTGGTATTGCAGCGGGCCGGGACCTGCATCCGAGATGCCGCATAAATCAAATCCAGATTGCTCATCAACTTGGCTGTGCCCGCCACCATTTCCGCAGTTAATCCCCGGGAAATATCCCGGAGCTGGCCTTCGGTGGTCTCGTTGGATAAAATCCATTCGCGCAGTTCCGCCACTGTCCAGCTCTTGATCCGGTCATAGATCACCTCGTTCAGGCTGTCCTGATTGATCCGGGTCACATCGTCCTGTTCGTATGGAACCACGGGATTCTCCCGCAGGTCTCTAAGCAGCATATTCGACAGGGCTTCCTTGGCCGCGATGCGCTCCATATCCGACCGGGCAGCCACACCCGCCAGAATATCCCCGGATTTCTCTTCGTTGGCCTTCGCCAACACCTCTTTCACACTGTCAAACACAAAATGTTGGCCTGACAGCAGCACCCGATAACTCATAGGGGTTCCTCCATCATCCGAAAATCAATGTCTTGACGACCACCGGAATGGCCAGACCATTCACCACCGGCCGCCCCATATCCAGATAATCATTTTGTTCCAGCTGCACCGAGTCGATCACGACCAATCCCCTTTTGGGAGAACAAAGGCGGATCTGCTGCCCGAGCGCTTTGGCCATATCCCGTTCCACCGCCAGGAACAGCGCCTCCTCCGGATGCAGCACCCGTTCACAGGCTTGCGACAGCGCATCCGCCAGCTGCCTAATCTCGTCATAGGAAGGGTTGGCCTTCCCCGGCAGTGCCAACAAAAAACGGCGGCTATCGGTCTGTTCCATGAACCATGTGATCCGCTCAGCCAGCAGCGCCCAGTCCCTCTGTATGCAACGCGCCTGTTCCCTGTCAGTCAGCTTGAGCACCGGCAGATTTTTCTGGGGAAGCAGGCCGGGATCATAAGTGATTGTGCTGCCCGATACGCTGGTTGTGTAGCTGCCTGCACCCACCACTGTCGCCCGGATGGTCTCCCGGGCATCCACGACCCGGAATCTCTGGAACAGGCCGCTTTCTCGGATCGCCTGCCCCAGCAATACACCAATATCCCCGTATTGTAGCGGCTTCTGGCCGCTGTGGTAGATGCAGTCGGCCACGCCGCCGGAAAAGCACACCGCCTGCACCGGACGGGGCGGCGCAAACCAACTGCTTCCGGTTGTTTGCACTTTATGTAGGAGGGACGACTCCTCCCCCAACAGCAGCTGTTCCAGCAGCTGTGCCATCCTCTGGCAGACCTGCTGGACATCCGCTGGGGAAATCGGGAATCCCTCCGATAGCTGTAACCCCAGGCTATCCGCAATGCTCCGGGCGCTCGGACTGCAATAGTCCACTGTCCAGTCTCCGGACAGGCAAATCTGTCTACCCCCGATATCCACGCAGCCTTTTGCAACTGTGCGCCCATCCGGGTCAAACAAGACAATATTGCTGGTCCCTCCCCCAATGTCGAGGTTTGCAGTGTAACAGTTGTGCTCTTTGGCGTACTGCTGTGCCCCGCTGCCCTTTCCCGCTACGACCGCTTCCAGATCGGGACCTGCTGTGGATACGACAAACTCCCCGGCAAACCGGCTCAGCTGATCCAGTACAACCGCAGCGTTCTCCTTCCGGGCCGACTCCCCGGTAATAATGACAGCGCCGGTACGGGTCTCCGATGGGGAAATCCCCGCGCGGCCAAACTCTTCCGCAACAATCCTGCCGATTCCCTCCCCGTCTAGGAGGAACCGGTCCCGGAGCGGGGTGCGATGGACCCGGCTTTGGTAGACCAGTTCCTTGTCTACAATCGAGACGCGCGGTACAGAGAAGTAGCTGGCGGTATTCTCCAGTGTCAGGCTGCTGAAGATCACCTGGGTTGTCGATGTTCCAATATCAATGCCTACGCTCAGGATTTTCTCTGATGCCACGCCCAACACCTCCCTCGGAAGATATACGCATAGCCAAACGCATTCGCAAATTCCATTAAACGCGCTTGGCTATGCGCACAAAGGGCATTTAAAAGCCCTTTGTGCGCAAAAAAGAGAAAAGGAAGAAACTTGTAAGAGAATCCCTGCTATGGTCAGATGGTATACAGTTCGGGTCTGCGGTCCTTATAAGCAGGCAGCTTTGCGCGTACTGCATCCACCCGATCGAGGTCGATATGTGCCACCAGCAGTTCTTCGGTCTCGCCGCCGCTGGCAATCGGTACACCCATCGGATCTACCGCCACACTCTCGCCAATCGTATCTGCGTTACACTGGTCACAGGCCAGCATATAGACGGTATTCTCAATTGCGCGGGCGGTAATCAGTGTGCGGAAATGATGGCTTTTCAGCTTTCCGGCCATCCATGCCGTGGGCATTACGACGATGTCTGCGCCTTTGGAACGCAGATAGCGGGTGACCTCGGGGAAACGGACCTCATAGCACACGAACAGTCCAATCTTTCCAAAAGGGGTTTCAATCGGTTCAAAGAGATGATCCCCGGCCTTGATGGTGTCCGACTCCTTATAACCGAATGCATCGTAAAGATGGGTTTTGCGGTAGGTGGAGACAATCTCCCCTTTTGAGTCGATCACCAGAGTGGTGTTATAGTTGCGGTTGTCGTCCGATGCCTCCACCGCCTCGTTCATACCGAAAATCAGCCAGATACCATACTGTTTGGCCTGCTCGCGCATCCCGGTGACAAACGGGCCATCCAGCGGCTGCGCGGTGGCGAGGGTGATTGCGTGATCGGTCCCGGACGGGAAAAGGCTCATGTAAAGTTCGGGAAAGATCATCACATCGGGATGGTAGAGCGATGCGGCTTTCTCAATCGCCTTTTTTGCCTTTTCCAGATTGACCTCGGGCGACCCTTCCGAAGCCATTTGAGCCATCACAAAGGTGCTTTGACGCTGCACAAAAAGTCCTCCTTCACAGGTTAGTCTACTTTCATCAGTTCCCCGATCTTGCCTTTGACGCCCTCTTCCACCAGGCGGTCGAAGTTGACCAGATCGGACAGATATTTACCCTCTGCAAAGCTCTTTCTCCACAGGACTTCGTTGCGGTCAGCAGCCTCCGCCTTTTCGACCAGCTCCTCAAAACGGTCAGCTGGGGCCACGATCACACCGTCCACATCGCCGTAAACGATGTCGCCCGGGCAGACTACCGCTCCGCCACAGCAGACAGGGACATTATATTCACCGTCGATCCCCTTCAGGGTGTTGGTGACGGCAGCGCGCCCTGTGGAGAACAGCGGGAAGCCCATCTCCTTGATCGGACGGGTATCTGTGTTGGGGCCGTCTACCACGATGCCCGCCAGTCCCAGGCTGCGGGCGGCCTGTACCACCATTTCACCCACACAGGCCACACGTTTGTCACCCATGCGGTCGATCACGACAACCGAACCTTTAGGCGCGCGTTTCATTGCGTAGTAGAGCATTGCGTTGTCGTTGCCGGGCAGGCGGATGGTGAATGCCGGGCCAATCATCTTGATGTCTTCGCTGATCGGCTTGATGCTTGCATCCATGAACCCGCCCTGGACATGGTGCCCAATCTGTGCGGGGTCGGTTTTCAGTGCGCGTTCAAACAGTTTCTCGAGATCCATAACAAATACCTCCTGAAATTATCAATCTATGTTTCTTATTCGTTGCTCCTGTCATCAAGGCAGTTGCCCTGTTTTTATGCCAGGAAGGTGGAAAATACAAAGTTGGGCAGCCAAGTACACAATGCCGGGATAAAGGTTACCGCCATCAGCGCCACGCCCAGTGGGATATAAAGCGGGACGACATTTCGAATTACGCTTTCGGACGGCACTTTCGCAACACGAGCCACCGCGTAGATGCAGAGTCCGAAAGGCGGGGTGGATAGGCCAATCATCAGGTTCAGCACGATCATAACGCCGATATGCAGTGGATCAAAGCCCAGCATATTGGTGATTTGGAGGATGATCGGAGCCGCCAGAATCAGTGCGCTGTTGCTCTCCATGAACATTCCCATAATCAACAGTACAAAGTTGATAATCAGCAGGACAACGAAGGGATGCTCCATCGCGCCGCCAAGCAGGGACATGATCCGGTCAGGGAGTTTCTCCAGCATGAGCGCTTTAGTAAAGGTCCCGCCTGCCACCAGCAGGATCAGGATGGAGGAACAGGATTTGATCGTACTCCAAACCGAGTTCCACAGTCCTTTCAGGGTAAAGGTCTTGTGCAGAATCCCCAGGGCGATCATGTAGAGAGCCGCCATTGCGCCGGTTTCTCCGGGGCTGAACACGCCCATCAGCATGGTAATCAGGATCAGGACCGGCGCCAGCATGATGGGGAACGCATCCAGAAGCAGTTTGTTTGTCGTCTCGGTTTCATCCGGACGCGGGATAGGCTCGTGGTTGAAATGATGCTTATGGGTGAACAGGACCCACACAAACAGGCAGCCGCTGAGCACCACACCGGGAACCAATCCAGCCAGCAGGGATTTGGTGCTGGACACGCTGGCGATCGTTGCATACAGGACCAGCGGGATGCTGGGCGGGAACACCGGCCCGACTGTACTGGCCGCGATGGTCATGGCAGAGGCATAACCCCGGTCATACCCCTCGCCGTCCATCTCCTCCACCATCATGGGTCCAAGCCCACAGACCGCGGAGATCGACGCCCCGGACATCCCGGCAAAGATCAGGTTCAGGATGACCGCGATCTTGGACGAGTAGCCCTTCTTCCCTTTTGCAACCGCTCGGGCAAAACGGAAGGCCCGCTCGGTCTCGCCAAACTCGGTAACCAGGTTTCCCATCAGCAGGAACATCGCCACCGCCAGCATATTAAAGCTGTAAAGGGACTGATAAAAAGAGTAAGTAATGGTGGATAGGGTGGTGCCGGTCGCGATGAAATAGAACGCGGCGGGCAGGCCCATCGCCACTACAATCGGCGCGCCGACGCCCAGCAGAACGACAAATCCAATCAACAACGCTGCGATCATTTCTGAGCCCCCCTCTCTTTCACCATTTTGACCATGTTGATGACCGTCTGGATCATCCAGAATACGACGCCAAGCAGCATGGCATAATACAGATACCGGATCGGAAATTTGCTTGCTTTTGCCAGCGTCCGCTGGACCGAAGGCAGCATCAAACAACCGCTGTAAAGGATGATGCTGCTATAAACCAGCGTCAATAATTTTCCTACGATCGTCATACCGAAAGACAGCTTCGGAAAGACGGAAAACAAAATCTCCACTTTCAGATGCTCGTCCCCCGACTCGACTTCTGCCAGTGCCAGAAAGACCATCAGAATCATGCCGACCTGTGCAATTTCCTCGCTCCATGTCAACGCAATCCCCAAAAAGAACCGGCAGAAGATTTGCGCGATAATGCAAAAGCCAATCATCAGGCAGGACAATCCGGAAATGCTGGTTACGATTTTCCTTGCATAATTCCACAGTTTATTTGCCATACTAGTTCTCCCATCTTTTTCCCAGATTCATCAGTGCTGAACCGACTTGATGAGATCCACCATATCGCCCCAATCATCCGCGAAAGCGTCATACATGGTCATGCCAGCCGCCTGGAACGCTGCGATGTCCAGACCGTTCTCTTCGTCGATGATGATCATGCCGTTATCAATGCAGGTCTGCTTGTACTCTTCCTCAGCGGCAGCGATCTGCTCATCCATCCAGATGGAAGCCTCATATGCGGCATCCCAGCACGCCTGCTGCTGACGCTCGGAAAGTTTGCTGTAGGTGTTGTAGTTCATCCACAGGCCATGGTTGGTCGGCATATGGTTGGTCATCACCAGATACTTCTGGATTTCGTACAGCGAGTTGGTGCAGATAACGCTTAGCGGGTTCTCCTGACCGTCAATCACGTTGGTGATCAGAGCGGTGGATACTTCCGAGAAGTTCATCGGGGTTGCCGCCGCGCCAAAGGCCTGGAACAGCTGCAAATATAGGTCACTGGGTACCACGCGGATCTTCGCGCCTTTCATGTCATCCAGTGTCTTGATCTCGAAGTTGCAGGTCACCTGCCTGTAACCGGAGCAGAAGGAACCCAGCAGGATCGCGTTGCTGTCCTTGAGGCTCTCATTGATCGTTTTCATCGGCTCGCTGCGATAGTCAAAGGTCGCCTGACGGTGCGCCTCATTCTCATACAGATAAGGAGCATCAAAAGCGCCCAGACGGGAATCCAGATCGGATGCGGAGGACGGGACATACTGGGTAAAGTCGCAGATTCCGCTCTGCAACGGTTCCATGTCGTAAGCTGCCAGCGAAGCGTTGGGGTAGATTTCCACAGTCAGGGTGCCGTCTGTCTTTTCGTTGAGCAGCTCGGCAAACTTCTGCGCCCAGGTAATGACCGGGGTCCCCTCTGCATTCTGATCGCTGAACTTGAGCGTGTAGGACTTTTCTTCAGCCGCCGCGCTGGGTGCTGTGCCGCCAGCTGAACCGCTGGATGTAGAGCCGCCGCTGGGTGCAGCAGAGGAGCCGCCGGAACAGCCGGCGATTCCAAGTGAGAGAGAGAGGGCAAGACCTAATGCAAGAATCTTTTTCATTTTGAATCTCCTTTTCTTCCATACTTTCTTCAGTTTACCCACCATAGTATTTCGTATTTAGTATTTGGTATACCAAAATGCAGTAAAAACCTCCTCTCTTTGGAAAATATCAAATTCATCCTCTGATTTTTGAGATTCCGAATTCGGTATACCAAATTCATATCATTAATGTATCACATTTTATTAGATAATACAAGCCATTTCTTTTATCGGATTCTTTTTTTGTTATCTTTCACGAATTTTTTCGGTTTTTATGGTGAAAACGCTCGATTCTTAGAAGATCAAATTTTCTTCGTGATCCACCTTTAAAATATTAGGAATCTTCCGCAGGTGCTCTTCCCAGGTGGCGATATGCTTAATCAGCGTTTCCCGCCCCACATCGTACTCCTTTTTGCGCAGACATTCCAGCAGATGCATATGCCTACTCGGATACTCCTCAATTGGCAGGTCGCCATACTGAAGCGAGAGCACCGAAGTCCGGATCAGCTGATCCCCTAGGTCGGAAATCATCTGGATCACCTTGGTGTTCTTTGAAATGCGGGCAATCTGGATATGACATTCAATGTCTTTGGTCATCAGCTCATAATATTCAGCCGGATTTACCTCTTTTGTTGTCACACACATCTCATCCGTCAGGCGCTGCAACACCTCAATGTCTCGGTCGGTGATCTTTTTAATCGCCAGATCATAGGACATCAATTCCAAGGGCAGGCGGATCTCCAACAGCTCCTGAACCGTTTTCCAGGTCAGCAGACTAATCACCTTCTGCTTACCCTTCTTCGCAATCCACCCTTCCTGCTCCAAGGTCCGCAGCGCGTCCCGGACTGGGGTCCTGCTCACCGCCAAAGAGTCCGCTAACTCGCGCTCGTTCAGCGCCTCCCCCGGCTTGATCTGGTTGGTCACAATCAGCTGCTTCAACTGGCGATATACTTTTTCCGAATAAGTCTCGTTTTTGTCAATCGCTAAAAGCTGCACGCTCTCCACACTGTATGCCCTCCATTAAAACCATAAACCTTATTTGATATTTAGTATACCATATTTCAAATTTCTGTCAACAGTTTTTGGTATACCAAAAAAACAACTTCTTCCCTTTTTCGTAATTTCACAGAAAACACTATTTACAATATAATGAGTAAAGAGAGACAATCGCACAAGAATCCAGAACCACGGACTCTATAGAATCAACATCGCGTCCCCAAAACTGAAAAAGCGGTACCTTTCCGCAACAGCCGTCCGGTATGCCTGCATCGTCTGCTCATAACCCGCGAACGCGCTGACCAGCATAATCAATGTGCTTTCGGGCAGGTGAAAATTGGTAATTAATCCATCCAGAACCTGAAACTGGTATCCCGGATAGATAAAGATACTGGTGTCCCCTTCATCCGCGCGGATTTCTCCCCATTTGGAAGCGACCGACTCAAGGGTCCGGCAGCTGGTCGTTCCCACTGCAATCACCCGTCCGCCATTCTGCTTGGTATGACGGATCAAATCGGCAGTTTCTTCTGAAATGGAATAGTGCTCCGAATGCATAAAATGCTCGGTTATCTCCTCGACCTTGACCGGACGGAATGTCCCGATCCCGACATGCAGCGTCACCTCTGCAATATTGATCCCCTTCCCTTTCAGTTCATCAAGCAGTCCCTGGGTAAAATGCAGTCCCGCAGTCGGCGCCGCTACCGAACCAAGCTGTTTGGCATACACCGTTTGGTAACGCTCCTGGTCGTGCAAAGCAGCGGTGATATACGGTGGCAGCGGCATGGTGCCAATCCGTTCCAACACCGGATAGATGCTTGTCCCCTCATATTCCATCCGAACCAGCCGGTTGCCGCCCTCAACCACCTCAAGAACCTCTGCGGTCAATAGTCCCTCCCCAAACACAAAACGCGCGCCAGGCTTCGCTTTCTTCCCCGGCCGCACCATCACTTCCCAAACATCCTGTTCCTTTTGGGTAAGTAACAGGAACTGCATTGCCCCGCCGGAACCCTCCTTGACGCCGAACAGACGTGCAGGAATGACACGGGAAGTATTGATGACCAGTGTATCCCCAGGATTGAGAAAGGACGGGAGATCATAAAAATGCCTGTGAAGGAGTTTGCCTGTCCCCCGCTCAAGGCAGAGCATCCGCGAATGGTCGCGCGGTTCCACCGGGGTCTGTGCGATCTGTTCTTCGGGAAGATCGAAAAAAAAGTCAGATTTTTTCATGGGTTCCTCCAATATTCTGTTGCATTAAACAATTTATCGCAGTAACCGCCCAAATTGATTGACATACGGCGGATGAGATGCTAATATAATTCTGATAAACCGAACCGGTAGAGGCGCGTCTTTCATCAGTAACCGGGCATCAGATTGCCAAAGTCGTTTAAAGGGCCGGAGAAAGGGACAGACGCCGAAGGGGATGCGCTTGGCGGGCGCGCCTCTGGGGGCATTTCCGAAGAGGGGTGCCACTGTCATCATTACAGTATGATGGAGCGCTATGGGGCGGCACAAGCAACGGCCAGACGCTGTTGCCCTGTGTTCAACTGACGAATCCTATTATATTGTAAAATACGCCGGTTTTCAACCGGTTTTTTTATTCTTCCAGCGAAAGTGCGCCGCAGTCCGGCTGACAGCCACACGTTCGCGGATCGAGTGGAAAGGAATGTTTAGAGATTATGAAGCAGTTTAGAGTTGGTGTCATCGGCGCAACGGGCATGGTTGGGCAGCGGTTTGTCTCTCTTCTCGAGAACCACCCGTGGTTCCATCTGGAGGTCGTTGCGGCTTCCCCACGTTCCGCCGGAAAAACCTATCAAGAGGCGGTCGGCTCCCGCTGGGCTATGCCCTCCCCCATGCCGGAATCCGCAAAAAATCTGATCGTACTGGATGCCTCCCAGGTAGAGGAAGTTGTATCTCAGGTGGATTTTGTTTTCTGCGCAGTCGATATGAAAAAAGAGGAAATCAAAGCCCTTGAGGAGGCATATGCAAAGGCGGAATGCCCGGTCATCTCGAACAACTCCGCCCACCGTTCCACTCCGGACGTCCCGATGATCGTGCCCGAAGTCAATGCTTCTCACACCGACATCATCCCTGCGCAGCGGAAGCGCCTGGGCACCAAACGCGGCTTTATCGCGGTGAAGTCCAACTGCTCGATCCAGAGCTATGTCCCTGCCCTGCACCCTCTGATGGAAGAGTTTGGGGTTTCCAAGGTTCTGGTCTGTACTTATCAAGCAATCTCCGGGGCTGGAAAAACATTCGAGCGCTGGCCCGAGATGGTTGACAATGTGATCCCTTATATCGGCGGCGAGGAGGAGAAAAGCGAGCAGGAACCGCTCAAGGTCTGGGGCCGTGTGGAAGGTGACCGGATCGTACCCGCTGTTTCCCCGTCGATCACCGCGCAATGTCTGCGGGTAGCCTGCTCGGACGGCCATATGGCAGCGGTATTTGCCAGTTTTAATCAAAAACCGACGATCGACCAGATCAAAGAACGGTGGGCGCAGTTTGCAGGGGAACCCCAAAAGTTGGGCCTTCCCAGCGCACCCAAACAGTTCCTGCACTATTTCGAGGAGAACGACCGCCCGCAGACCCGGCTTGACCGGATGCTCGAAAACGGGATGGCTGTCTCGATGGGCCGCCTGCGGGAGGACTCGCAGTATGACTATAAGTTTGTCTGTCTGTCCCACAACACCTTGCGCGGTGCGGCAGGTGGTGGAGTCCTTTTGGCAGAGCTGCTTGCTGCAAAAGGATATCTTGATGAAACAGTTTGAATCTGAAAAAACGTTTTCCTTTTTGTGAAAAAGAAATCCATTTTTATTAGAACTTTATGTCGAAAATACATCAAGGATAGATTTCTTGATGGTATCCAGATGGAATAATGGTATAACCATATCGCAAAATATCATATTTAACTGGTAAACTTTTTACTTCAGAAATTTATGGGAGCACAGAGGCAAAAATTAGCCTAATATTGTAAAACTTATCCACTTTACAGAAGAATCGAATTCCGGTTTTCCGGATTTCCAGTGTGCCGCAAACCCAAGCAAAATACCATCGGTTTTAAATTCGCTCTTTTGTTCTCAAAGGTAATTTGATATAGAAAGGTTGTCTGTAACGAATGATGAAAAAGACTATCTTTACCGGGGCCGGCGTCGCAATCATCACCCCCATGCGTCCCGACCAGTCGATTGACTGGGAGCTGTTTGGCAAGCTGATCGACTACCAGATCGAGAACGGCTCGGATGCGATCGTTGTCGCAGGCACGACCGGCGAAGCCTCCACCTTCACCGACGAGGAACATGTGGAATCGGTGCGGTTCGCCGTTGAGCATGTGGCCGGGCGAGTTCCGGTCGTTGCGGGCGCGGGGAGCAACCACACCGATTATGCGGTCTGGCTCTCCAAAGAGGCCAAACAGGCAGGGGCTGACGCGCTTCTGCATGTCACCCCTTACTACAACAAGACCTCTCAGGCGGGTCTTGTCCGGCATTTCACCACCCTCGCGGATGCGACCGACCTGCCGATCATCCTCTATAACGTCCCAAGCCGTACAGGGATGAGCATCCAGCCGAAAACCTATCTGGAACTTTCCAAGCATCCCAACATTGTCGCGACCAAAGAGGCGAGCGGTAATCTCTCCGCTATTGCGGAAATCCGGTATCTCTGCGGTGATAATCTCGATATCTATTCGGGCAACGACGATCAGATTGTCCCGATCCTCTCCCTCGGCGGAAAAGGGGTGATCTCGGTTCTATCGAACGTGGCGCCCCGTCAGGCCCACGAAATCTGCCAGCTCTATTTTGACGGGAAAGCCAAGGAAAGTGCAGCGCTCCAGATTCAGATGTTGGGTCTAATCAACGCGCTGTTCTGTGATGTCAACCCAATCCCGGTCAAACATGCAATCAACCTGATGGGTTGGGATGCAGGTATCTGCCGCCTGCCGCTCGCCGAGCTTTCTGACACCCATAAAGCACTTCTTGAACAGGAAATGAAGAACGCGCATATCCTCTGACCCGCTGCCTTTCCAAACGTTTTCCGCAATCGGCAAAAGGCCTGCTCAGGCAACGTCAGCCGGCTGTAACTATCGGTTATGGTAACAATTCTCAATGTTGGACATATTGCTCATATCCCAATCACAAAAAAGAGTTTACAGGAAACAATCGTAGGAGGTCTAAATGAAAAGGATCATTTTATCAGGTTGCAATGGAAAGATGGGGCAGATGGTCGCCGCCTGCGTGAAGGACCGCAACGACTGCACCGTTGTTGCCGGAATTGATATTACAGGAACTGACAGCCGCAATGCATTCCCGGTTTTTACCAAGCCTTCCGAATGTGCCGTGGAAGCGGACGTCATCATCGATTTTTCCCACCCCAGCACCCTGGCTCCCCTGCTCGCCTATGCGGTAGAGCATCACATTCCGGCGGTCATCGCCACCACCGGGCTTTCCTCCGACCAGGTCGAACAGATCCGGCAAACCTCCAATCAGGTTCCCCTCTTTTTTACGGCAAATATGTCCCTGGGGGTCAACCTTTTGGCGGAGCTAGCCAAAAAAGCGGCCGCAGCACTGGGTGGGCAGTTCGACATTGAGATCGTCGAAAAGCATCACAACCAGAAGATCGATGCGCCCAGCGGCACCGCGCTGATGCTGGCGGACGCGGTTTCTGAGGTCCTCCCAGAGCCGCCGCAATATGTTTATGACCGTCATGCGGTGCGCAAAAAACGCTCTTCCAATGAGATCGGCCTGCATGCAATACGCGGCGGCACGATTGTCGGCGAACATGAGATCATCTTTGCTGGACGTGATGAGGTCTTGACGCTTTCCCATTCAGCATCGAGCAAAGAGGTCTTTGCAGTAGGAAGCATCAACGCCGCACTCTTCCTCTGCGACCAGCCAAACGGCCTATATCATATGGGCGATATTATCTGAAAGGAGCTTACTTATGAACGGCGTATCTAAAATTTCGGTCTGTGAAGAGATTGCCCTTGTCAGCTTCCAGCGGATTCCAAGTGACATTGCGACCTTGGCTTCGATCTTCACCCGCCTGGCAAACGCCAAGGTGAATCTTGACATGATTAGCCAGACCGCCCCTCAAGGACATCTCATCGGCCTTTCGTTTACCCTGCGCTCGGAGCAGCTCGTCGAGGTGCTTGAGTTGATTAACCAGTTCCGGGAAGATCATCCCGACATCAAGCCGATGGTAAGCAACGGAAACTGCAAAATCCAGCTTTACGGCGAGGAGATGCGGGAGCTGTACGGCGTAGCTGCTTCGGCGATCGAAGCAATTTCCGAAACGGACGCCGAACTGACCTTAATCAGTACCGGCGAGGTAGAGATTTCTCTGCTGGTGCCCAAAAGCAGTTGTGATGCTGCCGTCAAGGCATTGGAAGAAAAGTTTTCTGTCAAGGCAGAATATGGAATCTAATGCTCAATGAAAAACAGGGCCGCATATGCGGCCCTGTTTTTTAGAATCTATTTCACTCCGACCCTGAACCAAAAGTTTCGTCCACCTTTTCAAAGGTGGCGGGGTCGAGGGGCAGAGCCCCCGCCGCTGCGCGCATGCAGTGAAATCCCCTAGAAAAAGCTGACCTGGGAAGTTTCAGGCAAATCCCCCAGGGCGCCTGAACTGCGCAGCATCTCGATCACCGATTTGGAAACCCCAGCGCGGTTGGAGATATCATCCGCAGAGATAAAGGCATCCTTCTGAGCGGCTTCCCACAGGCTTTTCGCCGCAGCCTCCCCTACCCCCTTCAAAGCCATAAACGGCAGACGGATCTTTCCATCCTCCACCTGATAGACATTGTAATGGGATTTATAGAGATCAACTGGCAGGAAAGCCACCCCACGTGCTTGACATTCGTAGATGATCTGCAACGTTGTCAGAACGTTTTCATCCTTTGCCGTACGTTCGTTGCCCATCTGCAAAAGGCTTTGCATCCGCGTCTTGGTCAGTTGTTTCCCCGCAACGGCTGCTTCCGCATCGAGGTCCCCGCCGCGTACGGTAAAAACAACCGCATAGAATTCCAACGGGCGATGCACCTTAAACCATCCCAGACGGATGCAGGCAATGACATACGCCGCCGCGTGCGCTTTCGGGAACATATACTTGATCTTGAGACAGCTATCGATATACCATTGAGGAACCCCATGCTCCTTCATGGCGGTCATATGCTCCTCGGTCAGCAGGGTTGGCGCCTTTCCCTTTCGGGTGATCTCCATGATCTTAAACGCCATCTTAGGTTCTAGACCTTTGTGGAGCAGATAGGTCATGATGCTGTCACGGGTACCGATTACATTAGAGATTGTACATGTTTTATTGCGAATCAACTCCTGTGCATTGCCTAGCCAGACATCGGTTCCATGTGAAAGGCCGGAAATCTGGAGCAGATCGGAAAACTGCTTTGGCTGGGATTCAATCAGCATCCCGCGTACAAAGTTTGTCCCCATCTCGGGCAGCGCGAGGGTACCGGTGTTGCATTCGATCTCCTGTTCGGTCACACCAAGCGCCTCGGGAGATGTGAACAGGCTCATCACAGCCGGATCACTCATCGGAATATCGTTCACATTGATGCCGGTCATATCTTCCAGATATTTATACATGGTCGGCACATCGTGCCCCAGCTCGTCCAGCTTTAGGATGGTGTCATGTAACGAATGGAAGTCAAAATGCGTGGTCGTGATGTCCGAACTGGGGTCATCCGCCGGACGCTGCACCGCTGTAAAATCGTAAACTGAATTTGTGGATGGCACGACAACCATGCCGCCCGGGTGCTGGCCGGTCGTGCGCTTGACGCCGGTACATCCGATCGCCAGACGTTCCTCTTCGGCGCGAGTCATGACCAGCCCCCGCTCCTGCGCATATTTTTTTACAAACCCGTAGGCGGTTTTTTCTGCTACTGTCGAGATCGTTCCCGCCTTGAACACGTGGGTCGGGCCAAACAGTTCCTCGGTATACTTGTGGATATTCGCCTGATATTCTCCGGAAAAGTTCAGGTCAATATCCGGGGCCTTGTCGCCGTCAAATCCGAGGAATGTCTCGAACGGAATGTCATGCCCGTCCTGCTTGTAATGGGTCCCACAGATCGGGCAATCCTTCGGAGGCAGGTCAAACCCGGAGCCGTACTCCCCTTTTTCATAAAACTCGCTGTGTTTGCAGTTAGGGCAATAGTAGTGCGGCGGGAGCGGATTGACTTCCGAAATCCCCGCCATAATTGCGACAAACGAGGAACCGACCGAGCCACGAGAACCGACATGGTAACCGTTTTCCTCGCTCTTGGCGACCAGTTTCTGTGCGATCATGTACAGCACCGCAAAACCGTGTTTGATAATCGAGGTCAATTCTCGGTCAAGACGGTTGGAAACCAATTCCGGAATCTTCCCCTCATAGCCATACATCTCCATTGCCTTGCCCCAGGTGATCTCCTGAAGCATCTGTTCCGAGCCTTCAATTGTCGGGGTAAAGGTTCCATCCGGGATCGGCTTGATCTCCTCCACCATATCCGCAATCCGGTTTGGGTTGGTGACCACCACCTCATACGCCTTTTCTTTCCCTAAATATGTAAACTCTGCGAGCATTTCGTCGGTAGTGCGGAAGTACAACGGCGCTTGTTGATCGGCATCCGAAAAGCCCATGCCCGCCATCAGAATGGCGCGGAACTTGGAATCCCCTTCCTCCATAAAATGGACGTCCCCTGTTGCCACTACCGGCAGGTGCAGCTTTTCCCCCAGCCTGACCACCGTTTCATTGAACTCTTTTATGGCGTCAAGGCTTTTAACTTTACCTGCCCGAACCATAAAATCGTTATTTGCCAACGGCTGAATCTCAAGATAATCATAAAATTTGGCGATTTCGCACAAATCTCCCCAGCTTTTCCCCTCAATAATCGCTCTGTAAAGCTGCCCAGCTTCGCAGGCACTTCCGATCAAAAGCCCTTCTCTATGTTGTATCAGCCTGCTCTTGGGAATCCTCGGACGCTTGGAATAGTATTCCAAATGCCCAAGAGAAACCAGACGATAGAGATTTTTCAAACCAGTATGGTTTTTCACCAGAATGATTTGATGGAACGTCGGGGATTTTTTTACATCAACCGCAGCCAGAGAGGTATTGATCTGCTCAATCGTCCGGCAATTTCTTTCAGAGCGGAAAATACCAATCATTTTCTGGAATATTTTAGCAAGCATCTCCGCATCATCACAAGCCCGATGATGGTTAAAATCCCCAAGTTCCAGATGCTTTGCGACGAGATCAAGCTTATGTTTTTTCAACTGCGGGAACAAGGAACGCGAGATGGTCACCGTGTCGATCGAAGTAAACCGATAAGGCATCCCCGAGCGTTTGGCAGCCTGTTTGAGAAAGCTGGTGTCAAACGGCGCATTATGCGCGATCAATACCGCCTCTTCCCCCCCGCAGAACGCATAGAACGCTTTCAGGGCCTCCCCTTCCAATGGCGCATCCCGCACGTCCTCATCGGTGATCCCAGTCAGCTCGGTGATCTTCGGCGGGATCGCACATTCCGGGTTCACAAACGTGTCGAACCGGTCAACGATCTCCCCTTCCCTCAGCTTGACCGCGCCGATTTCGGTGATCCGCTCGGTCGCTGCGGAAAGCCCGGTGGTTTCGAGGTCAAAGACGATCAGTTCCCGGTTAAAATCGCCGGTCGCTTCCCCCTGCATGGCGTGAACCATATCATCGACAAAGTAGGCTTCCACCCCGTAGATGACCTTGATCTTGCCGCCCTTTTTCCGGATGCTGTTGACCGCATTCATGCAGTCCGGGAACGCCTGCACCACACCATGATCGGTGATCGCAACTGCCTGATGACCAAACTCATAAGCACGCTGCACCAGCTTTGCAGCCGGGGTCATCCCATCCATCGCGGACATATTCGAATGCATATGCAGTTCGACCCGCTTCTCCTCTGCAAGGTCCCGGCGCGGAATCTTTTTCACCGTCGCAATGCTGTCCGGACGAAGAATACTCTCATGATCAAACCGGTCATATTCCACCAGGCCATGCATCACGACCGTATCCCCATTGTGCAGCTCGTCCAGACCTTTGATTTTTTTATCCATCCGTCCGATGATTTTTGCACAGTAAGAGCCGGTGTAATCGGTGAAGTAGACTGACAAAATCAGCGTTTTTTCATCCCGGCTGGTGCGCCGGTCGAGCTTGAACACATCCCCCCAGACGGTGACATTCCCACTTTCCAGATTGACCGAAGCCATCTCGGTCAGATGTCCCTTGGGCGGGTTCCCATAGAGGGTCCGCATAGATCCCTGCTCAAACGGAAGGTTCTGCGCGTCGAAACTCAGCCTTGACGGCTCTGGCGCTGCGGGCGTATCTGCACCCTTGCCTGCATCCGTCCTCTGCGGACGGGACGACTCGACAGGCGGTTGATAGACAATCGGTTCCGGCTGGGCTTTCTCCATCGTCTCCTGATAGATTTCGCTGTCCGGCGCCACATCCAGAACCCCGTCAAATTCGACCTTGACCTCCCTGCCGAACTCTGCGCGGATCACATCCGAAATTTTACGCGGGCAATGAATTTCTTCCAAAAATTCCCGACCGCCGTGGGTCAGGTAGATACGCAGCGTCCCATCCAGCAGGTCCGATCTACAGCCATCGAAAAAGCCGTTCACCGGGACGCCGCTCCCCCCAAGCCGCGCAATGATCTCTGGCAGGTAATCGCAGGTAAACAGCTCCGGCTGATAGTGCGGGCAAAGCTCGACCTCCTGCACCTGTAGCGCGGAAGCAAGCGACCGCTGAAGCTGTCCCAGCTCCGCATAAGCAACCCGTTCACCCAGCGCAAGCTGTATGCGGACTGTCCTTTTGGCTCCGTCGATCTGTACACTGCTCACATCCGCACAGGCGATGGTATCCGCTGGCGGGTCGGACAGATATTCTCCAAAAATTTCAACAAAATATGCCAAACCTTTTTCACAACCTTATCCGAGTCTTGCATTGGAATCAACGTGTGGTTACATCCGATCGATCTCGTCCAGAAGCACCCGCAAAATTTGGTCCTCCGGATACTTGCCAACGATTTCCCCTTTTTTGAAAAGCAGTGCTTCCCCGATTCCGCCCGCGATACCGATATCCGCTTCGCGGGCTTCCCCCGGCCCATTTACCGCGCAGCCCATCACCGCAACCTTGAGCGGTTTTGTACAGTTGGCGAGCTTGTCCTCCACCTGTCCTGCCAGAGAAATCAGGTCGATCCTGGTACGTCCACAGGTGGGACAGGAGATCACCTCTACCCCTTCCCCGGAGACTCCTGCCGCCTTGAGGATATCGCGCCCTGCCCGAACTTCCTCGACCGGGTCAGCGGTCAGCGACACCCGGATGGTATCCCCGATCCCATCGCAGAGCAGCGAACCGATCCCAACCGCGCTTTTCAATAAGCCCATACGGCTTGTCCCCGCTTCGGTAACGCCGAGATGCAGCGGGTAATTGGTCTGTTCGGCCGCCAGACGATAGGCACGGATCATCGACTGCACATTGGAAGATTTGATTGATAGGACAATCTCGGAAAAGTCAAATTTTTCGAGCAGCCGCGCATGGTAGAGTGCACTGTCCACCAATGCCTGCGGCGTAGGCCCCCCATATTTTGCAAGGATATGCTTCTCCAAGGAGCCCGAATTAACGCCGATTCGGATCGGGATTCCAGCATTCCGGCAGGCATCCGCTACCGCTTTCACACGGGATTCCTCCCCGATGTTGCCGGGATTGATCCGGATTTTATCCACCCCTGCTGCGACCGATTCCAGCGCAATCCGGTAATCAAAATGAATATCCGCAACCAAAGGGATTTTCACCGCCTGCTTGATCGCTGGAATCAACCGCACCGCCTCCAAGTCTGGAATCGCGGCCCGAATGATGTCGCATCCAGCCTGCTCCAGTGCGACCGCCTGCGCAACACTGCCCGCAACATCTGCCGCGGGCACATTCAGCATCGATTGTACGGTGATACGGTTTCCCCCGCCGATCATACCGTTTTTTAATTTTACTGCTTTTGACATTCCATTCCGTCCTTTAAAAAAGTCTGACAATATCGTTGAAGGTAACCATCAGCATAATACCCATCAGCAGGACAAAACCCGTTGCATGGATCAAGCCCTCATACTTGGGGTTGACCGGACGCCGGATTACCAGCTCGATCAACAGAAAGACCAGCCTTCCGCCGTCTAGAGCCGGGACCGGCAGCAGGTTAAACACCCCGATATTGATTGTAATGAAGCTGACCAACAGGAGCAGCGTCTTGATACCGGCTGTGCTTGCCTGGCCAATCACAGTGGAGACACCGACCGGACCGGAGAGCTCCGACATGGTAAAGTTGCCCGTAACCAGATTCAACAAGGACATCCAAACCTGCCGCACGATCGAGAACATCCATAAAAAGGCGTATTTCACGCTGCCCCCGAATGTCTTCTGCGTGGTATAGACATAAAAATCCAAGTTGATTAAACGTGTCCCATCGTCAAGGGTTTCCATCCCAAAATCAACAGCCGGGATTTCCAGCCTGCGGCCGTCGCGGATCACCGTGAAATCGACAATGCCGTCCTTATCGCTAATCATCGAAAAGGTGATGTCATTGGAGGTGAAAACCCGGCTTCCATTGACGCCAATGATCCGGTCATTCACCTGTAGCTGACGATTGCTCACCGCATTCTCATGAAATTCCGAAATGATGGTAGTCGGCAGATTGGTGCGAAGCGCCACCAGAATTGACAGGATCACCAACCCCAGAACCAAGTTCATTAGCGCCCCGGCGCAGACAAACGCAATCCGTTTCCAGAGCCGCACGTTGCAAAAAGCCCTGGGATCGGAGCTTTCGGCATCTTCCCCTTCGACCGCTACAAAACCGCCAATTGGGAACAGCCGGATTGCATATTTGGTTTCGCCCCGCTGTTTCGACCAAATTGCAGGCCCCATACCGATTGCGAACTGGTTCACCCTCATCCCTGAAAGTTTCCCGACTGTGAAATGCCCCAACTCATGCACAAAGATCAACAGTCCGAATACTAAGATCGCCGCAATCACCTGAATCACAATTTCCATAGGCCAAGCATCCTCACCAATTCGTTAAAATGTCCTGCAACATGCAGGAGCCGGAACATCGCCCGCCATAGTCATAGTATTCTTATCCGATCCCGCAATATTCCAATACCATCTCTCGAGCGTTACGGTCCGCTTCCAGCACCATTTCCAGCGTATATGGCCGCTGTCCCTCGCAGTCAAACCGTTCCAGAACCGTATGTACACAATCTGCGATTTGGGTATAGCGGATCTTATTTTGCAAAAACAGTGCGACCGCCTGTTCATTCGCACTATTGACCGCACAAGGGCATAATCCACCAATCTGAGCTGCACGCATACAATCCGCCAGACAGGGAAACGTCTGCAAATCGGGCTGCTCAAATGTCAGAGAACCGATTTCGGAGAGTGAGAGCCTGTTTGCCGCGCCGGAAATCCTGTTTGGATAGGTCAACGCGTATTGAATCGGTATTTCCATATCCGGGACCCCCATCTGCGCGATTACCGAACCATCTGCATATTCCACTGCGGAATGTATGACGCTCTGCGGATGGACAATCACCTCGATCTGATGCGGAGAGACACCGAACAACCACATTGCCTCGATCAATTCAAGCCCCTTGTTCATCAAGGTTGAGGAGTCAACCGTAATCTTTGCACCCATCGACCAGTTCGGGTGCTTCAAGGCATCTTCCAGCGTAACACGCTCCAAGTCCGCTTTGGAATAACCGCGGAACGGGCCTCCCGAGGCAGTCAGCAGGATTTTTTGAGGCGGGTTCTGGGAATTTCCCTGCAAACACTGAAAAATCGCGCTGTGTTCGCTGTCCACTGGGAGGATCTTCACCCCATTTGCCGCTGCGGATTCCATGACGAGCTGTCCGCCCGCCACCAGTGTTTCCTTGTTGGAAAGAGCAAGCGTTTTTTTTGCCGCGATCGCCGCAAGGGTCGGACGCAGGCCGATCATCCCGATCACTGCATTGCACACGATTTCGGTTTCTTCCAGTGCGGCAAGCTCGCAGAGACCGTCCATCCCTGTCAAGATGGTAATGTCTGTATCTGCCAGCCGGACTTTCAGGTCCTTGTACGCATTTTCATCAAAAATGGCAACATGGCGAGGGGTAAATTCCCTCGCCTGCTGTTCCAGAAGGTCTGTACTGCGGTTTGCCGCAAGCGCGGTGACCTCGTATCCCGCGCGCTTGCAGACTTTTAACGTCTGGGTACCGATCGAGCCGGTCGATCCCAAAACTGCAACCTTTTTTTTCAAATCCGCTCCTCCATTTACATCATCGAAAAACTACCGCAACGGCGGGGGCTCCGCCCCTCGACCCCGCGATTTTTTGAAAAAAATCGAGTAAAACTTTTGGCTTAAGGAAAAAAAGTCGCCCCCAGTTTGCCGGGGTGGGGACTACGGGGAGGGGGCGCTGCCCCCTATCCCGTAAGACAGCCCGCAGGGGCGTCGCGGCAGATGCCGCGCTTCGGCGTTAGCCGAGAAGCCCCGAGGAAAGCGCTTTGCGCTTGGACGTTTGGTCGGGAGCCAAACGTCCGGCTGTCCCACTGCCCCTCGACCCCGCGATTTTTTACTCCGGCCTAAGAGCCTATTCAGAATCTTTTTCAGGAAGCTTTTTCTCTTGCAAAAAGCTCCCTCTTGCCGCCCGAAGGGCGGCAATTCACCCAAAAAATGCGCTTCACAGGATAAAGTATTTCGCTCATTGCGATGAGCGACCAAAGGCTCTGCCTTATCTCGCGCTAAGAGCCCGCCTTTGGCGGGTTGCGCTCGAAACGCTGCACTGCGGCTTGCAGTGGAAACCGCGATTTTTTGAAAAAAATCGAGTAAAACTTTTGGTTGCAATAAATTAAAAAATCTTTCCGAGGCAGTGAAAAAAATCGAGTAAATCTTTCTGATACTGTGCTGGGGGATTACACCAGAACTGCCAAAGGCATATGCCGGCTGATGATATACACCAGCGGCGCGACCATCAAAGCGCTGTCAAACCGGTCCATCACCCCGCCATGCCCTGGCATAATCGACCCGTAATCCTTGACGCCAAACTGACGCTTGACAATGGAAGCCGAGAGGTCTCCCACAATGCTAACCGCCGATAGGAACGGCATAATACACGCAATCTCAAAATAATGAACCTGTATTGGATACCCCGCCGCCGCAGAACCTAGGCTATAAAGCCACGAGATCAACAGCATCGCGATATCTGCAAAGACCATCCCGCCAATCGCGCCTTCAACCGTCTTTTTGGGACTGATATACGGCGCCAGCTTATGTTTTCCAAACGCATGCCCGGCAAAATAAGCACCCGTATCCGACAGCCACGCACTTCCCAGCGAGAGCAAGACATAGAAAATGCCAAGCGTGGTACCGTTCCAATCCCGCTGGTAAACCAGCGTGGAAAGTGAAAACGGAATCATCAGGCTGAAAGTGAACACCACTGCAACCTGTTCGATGTGAATTTTTTTATGGTTGCGCAACAGGACAGAAAACAGGATGAGTACATAGAGATAACAGGTAAGAGGGATCACCCGGCTGAGGAGCCTGCTGGACAGGAACGGGATTGCAACTGCGAAGATGGTTGCCGGGATCGACAGCGGGCGAAAACTCCAACAGCCGGTCGCGGAGAACATCTCATAGACCGCCAGAAAAGCGATCAATGCGACAACGATATTGACAACGATCGTATCGAAAAGCGCCAGCACCACAGCAAGCAAACCAAGGCCAACCGCGGAACTGATAACTCTTTGTTTCATAGGGTACGCTCCATTCTTTCCGAACTGGCCCGGAAACCGGGCAGGGATCGGAAACTCAAACGCCGCCGAATCTCCGGCTGCGTTGCAGATATTGCAGGATCGCCTGATCCAGATGGTGCGGCGTGAAGTCCGGCCAGAGCACATCCATAAAGATCAGCTCCGCATAAGTCGATTGCCATGGCAAAAAATTGGAGGTACGCATCTCGCCACTCGGACGAAGAATCATATCTGGATCAGGCTGGCCGTGCGTGTAAAGGCAGTCAGAAAACACCTGCTCGTCAATCTCGGAGGGAGAAAGCGTCCCCTCCACACATCGCTGTGCCAATCTACGCGCTGCACGGACAATCTCATCCCGCCCACCATAGTTCAGCGCAATATTGATGTGGATGCGGTCATTCTTCGCACTCTCCTCCTCAATCCGCTGCATCTTCTCGAGCAGATCGGAGGCCAGAGGTGTGCGGTCCCCAAGGAACCGCACACAGGCATCTTCCTTCTGATTCTGGAAAGCCTCGTCCAGATATCTACGCAAAAGGTCCATAATCGCTTTGATCTCATCCGCCGAGCGTTTCCAATTTTCGGTGGATAACGTATAAGCGGTGAGATATCGGATGCCGATGTCACGGCAATAGTTCGCGATTTCACCGAATACCTTCGCCCCCTGCCGGTGCCCTGCTGTACGGGGCAGGCCGCGTTTTGTGGCCCATCTTCCGTTTCCATCCAAAATCAAACCAATATGCACCGGCAGCTTCTCCGCGGGCACCTGCGCGAGCAATCCTTTCGCCATGACAGTCCTCCATTGATTAGATTTCCAGAATTTCCTTTTCCTTTTTCGCTGCAATCTCGTCGATCCGCTTGCAGAACTTGTCAGTCATTTTCTGCATATCTTCCTCAAGGGTTTTCTGCTCATCCTCGCTGATCTCGCTGCTCTTCTTCTGCTTTTTAAACGTATCATTTGCGTCCCGGCGGATCGAGCGGATCGCGACCTTCGATTCTTCCCCCTGCTTCCGGATCTGTTTGCAGATGTCCTTTCTGCGTTCCTCGGTCAGTGGCGGGAAAACAATCCGGATCACCATTCCATCATTGGCCGGATTGATACCAAGGTCGGATACCTGGATTGCCTTCTCAATGGCTTTCAAGGTGGATTTATCCCACGGCTGGATGACAAGGATTCGCGCTTCGGATACGGAAACAGCAGCCAGAGACTGTATCGGGGTCGGCGTGCCATAGTAGTCAACGGTGATCTTATCCAGAACCGCTGGATTGGCACGTCCTGCGCGGATCGAAGCGTAGTCCGATTCCAGAATGCGGATGGTCTTTTCCATCTTCTCATTGTAAACCTGAAGCTTCTCTTTCATGGTTAATCCTCCTTCACAATCGTACCAATATTTTCACCCTGGATGGCTGCCAGGATATTGTCCGGTTCCGCTAGGCTGAACACCAGGACAGGGATCCCATTTTCCCTGCACATCGCTGCGGCGGTGCTGTCCATCACGGCTAGACCCTTTTCAAGGACCTCCTGGAAGGTCACACTTTCATATTTCACCGCGTTTTCATTCTGATTGGGATCGCAGTCATATACACCGTCCACCATCGTAGCTTTCAGCATAATATCCGCATCAATCTCTGCGGCACGCAGGGAGGATGCTGTATCCGTCGAGAAAAACGGGTTGCCGGTACCGCATCCAAAGACCACGACCCGCCCTTTTTCCATATGCCGGATCGCCTTGTTCCGGATATACGGCTCGGCAATCTGCTGCATTGTGATTGCCGTCTGCACCCGGACTTCTACCCCATGCGATTCCAGCGCATCCGCGAGCGCGAGCGCATTCATCACTGTCGCCAGCATTCCCATATGGTCTGCCCGGGTACGATCCTCCATCTGGCTGCTGCTGCGCCCCCGGAAGAAGTTTCCCCCGCCTACAACAATCCCAATTTGTGCCCCAAGATCCACACATTTTTTGATGCTTTCGCAGATCGAAGAAATCACACCGTAATCAATTCCAAATTTTTTCTCTCCGGCGAGCGCCTCTCCACTCAACTTGAGCAGGACCCGTTTATACTTGATTGGCATAAACTACCTCCAAAGAATATTTTTTCCATAGTGCAAATGGCATCCATATACTTTATCCATTTTACAATAACCACCCGATAAAGTAAAGACAAAAAGACAGATTCTTTCCAAAATAATCACCTTTTGCAGATATCAGTAGGAGAAACGCAAACCGGGAATCCTTTTTCCATCCGGATGAGGTATTCTTTGCGCAAGAATTGGCTGGCAGCTTGCAATCGACCTCTGGAGCAATCAAAACCACCAGTTGAACTGGTGGTATGCACTAGCCCTAGAAGGGCATATTACAGGCATACCCCTTAAGGGGTATCGAAAGGTCTAACAACCGCATTACTATTACAGGCCGC
>JAETRV010000071.1 GCA_021770005.1 Anaerotruncus sp.
TACGCAATGTCACACCTCGGAAGGCGTTGATTTTTCCTAAAATATGTGATAGAATTCCTATAATAGGAAAAATATTTATACGAAAGGTAAAATCATAGTCTGATATACGCTGATTTCCCAGAAAAAACAAAAAAAGAGACCTGTGACAAAAAGTATACTTTTTGTCACAGGTCTCTACTCTTTATATTCGTACGTCACAACCGAAACCAAAGCGGTTTTGCAAAAAAATTCTTAAAATTTTTCCGGGCACGTAAACAGGTTTTTATTGCAGCTTGAACTCGGCCCAGATGTCGTTATAGACCTGAGTGGCCTCGCCGACGTCCTGCATGAACTCGGCGCTCTCGATCGCTTCATCGGGGATCACCAGCGCCTGATTTTCCAGATACTCGGAAGCGGCCGCGTTGCAGCTGATGTAATAGATCTGGTCGGTGATATGCGCCGAACGCTGCCCGTCGAGGATGAAGTCGAGGAACTGATGGGCGTTGTCCGGGTGGGGGGCCTGCGCAGGGATAAAGCAGGAATCAATGCCGAATCCCAGCCCTTCCTCGGGGAACACCACCTTAAGCTCGGGGTTCTCGTTGAGGGCGGTGATGATCTGGGAGGTAAACATATACCCGATTGCGGTTTCGCCCGAGAGCATGAGGTTATAAGGGGAATCGTAATCGAGTGCGCGGATGTTGGGTTTCAGCGAGAATAGTTTCTCCTTGGCCTGCTCGAGGACAGCGGGGTCGGTTTCGTTCAGGCTCTTTCCGAGGGTTTTGAGGGCCAGGCCGATGACATTTCGGGCGTCATCCATCACCACGACCGAGTCCGCGAAAGCGGGGTTCCAGAGGTCCTCGAAGCCCTTGACCTCGAAATCGACCATGTCCGGGTTATAGATCAGCAAGGGGATTCCCGCTGCATAAGGGACGGTATACTGGTTTTCCGGGTCATAGAACTTGCTCTGGAAAGCGGGATTGATATTGCCGAAGTTTGGGATTTTGGAGGTGTCCAGCTGGGCGAGCAGGTTTTCGCCGCGGGCGATATCAATGATGTAGTCGCTGGCGAGAACGAGGTCGTATTCACCGCCCGCCTCGAGCTTCATGAGCATCTCTTCGTTGCTGGAAAAATTGCTGTAGTTGATCTTGATGCCGGTCTGCTCGGTGAACTCCGCGAGGATGTCATCCGGGAAGTAGGTGGCCCAGGTGAAGATATTGAGGACCTTTTCCTCGCCGCCCTCTGTGGGCTGGGGGTCGTCAGTGACCACGATGCTGGTCGGGCCGTCCGCGCCGCCGATGATCTGGCTGGAAGAAGCGGAATCCCCGTTGCAGCCCGACGCTGCTGCCAGGGTGCACACCGCTAACAGGGCTGTGAAAATGCGTTTGATCTGTTTCATGGGTTCTCTCCTTTTTCACTTCATGTGATTGAATTTGTATGGAAAATGTTCTTTTTTTCTCTTGTAAAAAAAGAACCAAAAAAATACGCTTCTCAGGATAAAGCGTTCCGCCGTGTGCACACGGCGGCGGGCGAAACTTTTAGGTTTGGGTGTTGTCCTTTTTCAAACCAAAAGTTTTACTCAATTTTTTTCAAAAAATTGCGGGGGTTTGGGGGCAGAGCCCCCGAGACCGCGGCGGAGGGAGGCGGCCAGGCGTCCGACCGCGACCAACAGGAATACCGCGCCGAGCATGACCGTACAGAGCGCGTTGACCTCGGGCGTGACGCCGGTTTTGAGCATGGAATACACCTGCAAGGGCAGGGTATTGGTCTGAACACCGGTCGTGAAAAAGCTGATGATAACGTCGTCCATGCTCATGGCAAACGCAAGCAGGGTACCGGACATCACCGACGGTAAAATCAGCGGGAGGGTGATATCGAAGAATACCCGGATACCGCCCGCGCCAAGATCGCGCGCCGCCTCGGTGATCGCCGGGTCGAGGCCGGTCAGCCGGGCCTTGACGTTGACAAAGATATATGGGACACAAAAGGTTGTATGGGCAAGGGTGAGGGTAAGCATCCCCATCGGCAGGCGCAGGAACGAGAAGAACGCGAGGTAGGCCATGCCGAGGATGATCTCCGGGACCATGATCGGAATGAGCGAGAGATTTTCCAGCGAAGCGCGCCCCCGGAAATGCCGCCGCGAGACCCCTACCGCCCCGACCGTCCCGAGCACCGCGGCCGAAAGGCTGCTCAACGCCGCCAGTTTCAGGCTGTTGAAAAATGCGTCAATGATGCTGCGGTTCCGCATGAGCTTTCCGTACCAGTCGAAGGTAAACCCGGCCCAATGGAACAACTTGGTGTCGTTGAACGAGTAGGCCACCACAACCGCAATCGGCAGATAGAGCAGCAGTAGGACAAGCAGGATATAGCATTCCGGGAGAAAGGTGCGTTTTTTCACAGAATCCCCTCCAGTCCGCGCTCGCCCGAGCATTTTTGATAGATGCCAATTACCAGCAGGGTCATGACCATCATGACCACCGAAAGCGCCGCGCCCATCGGCCAGTCGCGTGCGGTGAGCAGCTCATTCTTGATGAGGTTGCCGAGCAGCATGGTCTTGGCGCCGCCCAGCAGGTCGGAGATGAAAAACAGCCCCACCGAGGGGATGAACACCAGAACGCACCCCGCCATGATACCCGCGCGGGTCATGGGGACGGTGACCGTCCAGAACGCCCGCCACCGGCCCGCGCCGAGGTCGCGCGCGGCCTCGACCAAGGAGGGGTCAAGTTTTTCAATCGCGCTGTAGGTCGAAAGGATCATGAACGGGAGCAGCGCATAGATCATACCGACAAGCACCGCACCGAAATTATAGAGCAGCTTGAGCGGGGTGTCAATCACACCGAGCGCGATGAGCAGGGTGTTGATAACCCCTTGGCTGCGCAGCAGGATCATCCAGCCGTAGATGCGCACCAGCGAGTTGGTCCAGAACGGCACCACCACCAAAAGCAGGACGAGCGAACGCCGCCGTTCCGGGAGCCGCGAGACAAAATAGGAGAACGGGTAGCCGATTAACAAGGTGAATAGGGTGGTGAGCACCGCAAGCCACATGCTCTGGGCGTAGACCTTTAGATAGGTAGGGGTGAACATCCGGGCATAGCTATCGAGCGAGAACTCAGCGACCACTCCCCAGGTCTGCGCGCGCTTAAGGAAGCTCATGCAGAGGATATAAAGCAGCGGGACCGCGACGAATACCACCGTCCAGAGCAGGAACGGCACCGCCGCAACCGGGAAACGGTTTTGCCTTTTGTTCATGGCGTCCCCTCCCGTTCCACAATGACCGCACAGGCCGGGTTCCAATAGACCTGCACCGATTCGCCCACCCCGGCGCGGCTGTGCCCGCCGCCCATCCCGTTGACGGTCAATTCCTGCCCGTCCGGGAGAAGCAGGGTGGTGCGGAGCATACCGCCGGTGTAGCTGTGGGCTTTTACCGTCCCGGGCAGGGCAAACCCGTATTGGCTTTCCGCGCCGAACCGCACCCTTTCGGTACGCACCGAAAGGACGAGTTTCTCGCCTGGATGGCCGGTTCCGGCTGCCTTGACTCTCCCGCCCGCGAACGAGAGCAGCAGCGTCCCGTCCGCGCAGACCTGCTCCACCGAGGCATGCAGGATGTTGCTCTGCCCGATGAATTCGGCGGCAAACCGGGTCTGCGGGCGCTCGTAAACATCGTCCGGCGTGCCGAGCTGAAGGATCTTCCCCGCGTTCATGATCCCGATTCGGTCGCTCATGTTGAGCGCTTCCTCCTGGTCGTGGGTGATATAGATGAAGGTGATGCCGAGGTCCTTTTGGAGTGCTTTCAGCTCGGTCTGCATCTGCCGCCGGAGCTGTAGGTCGAGCGCTCCGAGCGGCTCGTCCAGCAGGAGCACCGCCGGGTCATTGACAATCGCCCGCGCAATCGCCACCCGCTGCCGCTGCCCGCCCGAAAGCTGGTTGGGCATCCGCCCGCCATAACCCGGAAGCTGCACCAGCTCGAGCATCTCCTCCACCCGGCGGGAAATTTCCGGCTTGGGGGTCTTTTTCAGCCGCAGGCCGTAGCCGATATTCTTCGCCACATTCATATGGGGAAAAAGCGCGTAGCTCTGGAACACGGTGTTGACATTCCGGCGGTTGGGCTCCCAGTCGGTGACGTCCTGTCCCTGAAGCAGTACCCGTCCGCTGTCCGGGCTTTCCAGCCCTGCTATGATCCGTAGGGTGGTGGTCTTGCCGCAGCCGGACGGACCGAGCAGGGTCAGAAATTCCCCCTGTTCCACCTCAAGGCTCACGCCGGAAAGGGCTTCAGCGGTACCAAATGTTTTGTGAATGTTCTGTAAGGAAAGGATCGTTTCCGCCATCGCTACGCCTCCCAATGTAGACATATTTAATCCATTTTATCACAATCCAGTGAAATTGCAAGGAAAAGCCCGGGATTTCCCGGACTTTTCGTGGATTCGCTGTATTTTTGGCCCTATCCTGTGACGGTATAGGTGAAATTTTCCCACAGCAGCCGCATCCCTTCGTCTGTCTCGGGCGGGAGCAGCGCCATTGCGACTGTATTTTCCACGCCGCTGTCCGAAAGGAGCACCGCGTAATCCCCATTGATCTGTTTCACTGTGTAAAAAACCGGTTCCATCTCCGACCTCCTGTTTGACTGATTTTTGCAAAAGAAATGCCGCTTCCCCGGTTGCGTTTTGGAGCCGCCGCGGCTACAATAGAAGCGAAAGCACCAAAAGCTTTGCTCAATTTTTCTCGAAAAATTGCGGGGTCAGGACAGCAGGACGTTTGGCCCCAGACCAAACGTCCGAGCGCAAAGCGCTCTCCTCGGGGAGGCCGGTGGCCCGAAGCGCGCTCCGCGCGACGCCCCTTGCGGGCTGTCTTACGGGTTAGGGGTCGGTGACCCCTCCCCGTAGGCCCCACCCTGGCAAGCTGAGAGAAATTTCTTTCTTATAACCAAAAGTTTTACTCGATTTTTTTCAAAAAATTGCGGGGTCGAGGGGCAGAGCCCCCGACGCCGCGCGCACGCGGCGGAACACTTTATCCTGAGAAGCGATCCTGAGAAGCGCTTTTTTCGGGTGAATTGCCGTCCGAAAGGCGGCAAGAGGGGGCTTTTTGCAAGTGAAAAAGCCCCCTGCAAAAGATTCTGAACAAGCTCTGAGAAATAAATGGTATGCCTCGGGTTGCGTTTTGAAGCCGCTGCGGCTACAATAGAATCTACAGACAACCCGTCTGCACCGTCAAACGAAACGAGGGCAGATGTCAGCCCTGTTCCGGCCCGTACCACGCATACCGTTTCATCTCCACGAATCCCTCGGGGCTGACAGCAACCCCCTCGGATTCGAGCAGCCTGCGCTGCTCGTCCTGCCCGCCGAACGCGAAGCCAGGGGCGAGCCGCCCGGCCGCATTGACCACCCGATGGCAGGGGATCACCCCCGGTTCGGGATTGATGTGCAGCGCCCACCCGACCGCGCGGGACGCCCTCGGGCTGCCGCATAAAAGCGCAATCTGCCCATAAGAAGCCACCCTTCCCCTGGGAATCTGCCGCACCATCTGATAAACCTGATCATAAAAACGCATGGGTTCCCCTCCGTAACCATGATCCAAAAATAACTGTAAGGAGTTTTCGTATGACCGACCGTTTTAACGCGCTTTCGCTTTCCCACCGTCTGCTTGCCGAGCACGTCCGCCCCGGTGACCTTTGTATCGACGCGACCGCTGGGCGCGGCTATGACACCGCCTACCTCGCCAGCCTGACAGGCGAGACCGGCAGGGTGCTTGCATTCGATATCCAGCAGGAGGCGGTTGACAGTACCAACGCCCTGCTGCGGGAGCGCGGCCTCGACCGGATCGCCAGCGTCCACCTCGATAGCCATGTCAATATCGAGCGGTACGCCCAGCCCGGTACCGTCCGATGCATCACCTTCAACTTTGGGTGGCTGCCCGCCGGGGACCACAGCATCTTCACCCACGCCGAGACGAGCATCCCCGCGATTGAAGCGGGCTTGCGGCTGCTGACCCCCGACGGGGTGATGAGCCTGTGCATCTACTACGGCAGGGACAGCGGGTTCGCCGAGCGGGACGCCCTGCTCGCCTATCTGCCCACCCTGGACAGTAAAACCTGCACTGTCCTGCTGCATGACTTTGTCAACCGGCCGAACAACCCACCGCTCTTTGCCGCGATTCTGAAAGGGATTTAGAACCTGTATTCATAATCGGGGGATGTCGGATGGACGAAGCATTTTTTCGCCCTGCAAGGCGAAAAAACGCAGACAATACTTTGTGTATTGCAAGGTTTTTCAACGCAGCAGGTCGGAAAAAGGCCCGTTCAGACGGCGTCAAACGGTTGTGAAT
>JAETRV010000072.1 GCA_021770005.1 Anaerotruncus sp.
GTGACCGGCATCGCGGAGCGGTTCACCAAGCCGATGCGGCGGGTGAAATTTGGAAAGAAAGGGTTTGGCTTATGACGGGGGACATTCGCGGGCGGGTCCCGCCTCCTTGCCGCACGCGGCTGGCGGACGACACCGAGGTGACCGGCGCGGTTATCGAGTACTGTCTGCGGCAGCAGATGCGGGTACAGGCGCGGCACAGGGTACTCGAGCGGTATTACAACAACCAGACGGCGATCCAGAACCGCAAGGCGGAGGACCCGGACAAGCCCAATAACCGCATCTCCCACTCATTCGCAAAGTACATTACCAAGGTAGCAACCGCCTATTTCATGGGCTATGGCGTGCGGTACGATGTCAAGGATGATGGGTATAGGGCGGCGCTGGATGAGGTGCTGGACAGCAACATGGCCAAAATCCGGCACTTTGAAGAGGCGAAGGAGATGAGCAAACACGGCGTCTCGTATGAGCTGCTCTACATAGACCCGGACGGGCGTCTGCGGTTCCAGCAGTTCGGCGCGGATGAGATCGTCCCGATTTACAGCGAATCCCTCGGAAATTTTTTAGTGATGGCCCTGCGGCCATACGAGACAGCCGACATTGTCCGCAGTCGAAAAACCAAGTATGTCGAGGTCTACACCCGGCAGTATGTCGAAACCTGGCGGAAGGCTGGGGGCGGGTGGAAGCTGGAAGAGCGGTTTTCTCACAATTTTTCCGATGTGCCGGTGATTGTCCGGTTTAACAATGCGGAACTGCGCGGGGACTATGAGGACGTAATCCCGCAGATTGACGCCTATGACAAGGCGCAGAGCGACACAGCCAACGACCTCGACTATTTTACCGACGCTTATCTGGTCTTGGAAGGGATCGACGACCTCAACGCAGTGGACGAAAACGGGGACGATGTGCCGCTCGCGGAGAGCGCGAAGGTCATGAAGAAAAACCGGGTAATCTATGTCCCGCCCGGCTCCAAGGCGGGGTTTATCACCAAGGACAGCAACGACACCACCTCGGAAACCTTCAAGAAGCGGTGCTACAAGGACATCTTTTTTATCTCCCAGGTACCGAATTTGACCGATGAGGAGTTTGCCGGGAATCTGTCCGGCGTGGCGATCAAGTACAAGCTGTTCGGGCTGGAAGAGCTGTCGATTGAAAAGGAGACCTATTTCACCAGCTCGGAAACCAAAAAACTGCGCCTGATTACCGAATACCTCAACACCTTGAAAGGCACCGGCTATGACTATAAAGAGGTCACGCTGACCTTTGACCGGTCGGCAGTCGCGAATACCTACGAGATAGCACAGATCATCAGCCTGCTGCAAGACACCCTTTCGGAGGAGACGTTAATTTCGATGGTCCCAGAGGTGGAGGACGTCGCAAAAGAACTGGGGCGCAAGAAAAAAGAGCGGGAGGAAAAGGAAAACCTGTTCCTTCCGTCCGGCGATGATGAGGGCGGTCCTTGATGCGCCGGGAGGAGGAATACTGGAAGGAACGCGCGGAGGAGAATGCCCGGCGGGTGTTCCGGTACTCCCAGCGCCGGGCCGAGCTGGTCACCAGGTGGTTTAAGCGGGCCGAACGGGAGATGCGGGAAAAAATCCTCGCGTTTTACCGGCGGTATGCCGAACAGGAGCGGATCACCCTGCAACAGGCCAAGGCAGCGCTTAACGATCCGCGCGCCCAGCGTCTGACCCTTGAAGAGGCCCAGCGGCTCGCAGAACAGTATCCAGAGGACCCGGTGGTTCAAAAGCTGCTGCAAACCGACTATCTGCGCCGGGCAATCAGCCGGGAGGAACTGTTGATTCAGCAGCTCAATCTGCTGGCATCCGAGCTTTACGGCGAATATGCCCAGGAGCTGCACAAAAGCCTGTCCGAGGTTTTTGAGGAGGGCTACTACCGCACAATCTATGACCAGCAGCAATATATCGGGTTTGGACAAAATTTTGACACCTTAAATACCAACCAGATAGAGGCGGCGGTCACGACCGCATGGCAAGGAAAAAACTACTCTGAACGGCTCTGGGGAGATCATCGGGTATCGCTGGCGCGGTACCTCAACCGGATCGTGACCACCGGGATGATCCAGGGCAGCAGCGGCGCGCAGATGACCGCGCAGCTCCAAAAGGCGATGGGGACAGGCGCGTATGAGGCGCGCCGCCTGATCCGCACCGAGTGCTGTCAGGTCTCCAGCCGGGCGGCGGTGCTGGGGTACCGGCAGTGCGGGACCGAGCAGTATCAATTTTTGGCGACGCTGGATTACCAGACCTCGGAAATCTGCCGCGGGCTGGACGGGCAGGTCTTTGAGGTATCCGAGGCGGTACCCGGCAAAAATATGCCGCCGATGCACCCGTTTTGCCGCTCAACGACCGTCCCCCACCGGCCGGACCGGGAGTTTGACAAGGGCACCACCCGCGCCGCCCGGAATGGAAAGGGCGAAACCTACCGTGTCCCCGCAGATATGACCTACCAGCAGTGGTACGATCAATACGTAAAGCCCGATCCGGAGGAACTGCTGGCCGAAAAGATGGTTCAGAACGGTGGACAAGACGCCAAGCAGTGGGAACAATATACCAGCCTGCTTGGCAGGGACGCGCCCGAAAGCCTTGATAAATTCCAGCGGATCAAGTATACTGATCCTGTGAGATGGGAGTTTATGCAGCTGGATTACCGGCGGCGGAACCGTCTCAGGAAAAATCCCGACTTGAAGCTGCCGGGAGCAAAACAGGCCACAGCAGTGGATCAAAAATTTACGCATTATCTCTTCAATCCGGAAAGTGCTAAAGGATGGTCGAAAGGGGCCGCTATTATCAGTCGTCTTGGCTATACCAAAGACAACTGGGAAGAACTCCGCTCTGAAATCCTGCGAAAAGCACCGTTATACCCGGCGACTCCAAAGCAGAAAGATCAATACGGGCAGAAGTACGAGCAAAAAATCGTAGTAGACGGCCTCTTAGGAACTCCGGCGAATATGATAATTGGATGGAACAAAGACAACGATGGGTTGCGTATGATAACCGCATATATTGCAAAGGTGGATGATTGAAATGAAGATATCTCAATATGACACTGTACTGCTTAAAGACGGTCGGGAAGCCGCTATTGTGGAGGTGTTTTCTCCAACGAATTTCGCCGCGGATGTCGGAGACTCCCCCGAAGATTGGGAGACAATCTATATCACATTAGACCAGATAGAGAAACGGCTCACTGGAATGTACGGCAAACCCTATAACGACTAAAGAAAACAGCTCCAACCGGGGCTGTTTTAAATTGCGCTAAAACGCTCTGTAAAACGCTGTGAAAGGCGTTTTTATTTTGTCAAAAAGGAGAAATGAACCATGAAAAGATTTGCAGAACACTGGGAACGCCGCCTTTCGCGGCTGGCCATGCGCTACTCGGACGGCGGCGCACAGTCCTCCGCGGAAGGGGCCGAATCGGAAGCCGGAGGAACGAAATCCGCTGGTGGCTCTGACGCAGAGGCGGGAGCTACGCAGTCTACGTCCAAAGCCGAATCGGAAGCAAAGACCTACACCGAGGCGGAGCTGGAAGCCGCCCGGCAGCAGGCGGTCGAGGCGTACAAGCAGCACCTTGAAGAGGCAAAGGACTACGAGAAGATGACGCCGGAGGAAAAGGTCGCCTACCTCGAAAAGCAGCGGGAGGAGGACCGGATTGCCCGGTATGCGGCCGAAAAGCTGTCTGTGCAGAACCTGCCGGTGGAACTGCTCCCGTTTGTGCAGGGGCCTGATGAGGCAGGGACGGACGAGCGCTTGAAAACCTTCAAGGCGGCGTATGACAAAGCGGTACAGGCGGGCGTAGAGGCCCGGTTCAAGCTCAATGGTTATATCCCAAAAGGGACCGCAGCGTCCGCATCTGAACGCGGCGAACAGAAACAGGCCCGCCCGCGCGGCGTGTCGATGAAATAAGGAGGGGTTTACAGAATGGCAAACGAAATCAGCTATGCAGAGGTCTATCAGGGGTTTATTGACGAGGAGCTGGAAGCGCGCTCCTACACCCAGTGGATGGCCCCCAACGAGGATAAGATCGAATTTTCGGGCGGCAAGACGGTTAAGGTCGCGCAGCTCTCAGTCAGCGGGCTTGGCAACTACGACCGCGAGGCCGCGTCCAGATACCCTAACGGTTCGGTCAAGCTCGAGTGGGTGCCGTATGAGATGGAGATGGACCGCGCGGTCCGGTTTGAGCTGGGGCGGCTCGACCCGAACGACTCCCGCTTTATGGCCACCACCGAAAACGTCACCCGCGAATTTGCCCGCACCCAGCTGGTGCCCGAACAGGACATGTTCCGGTTCAGCCGCATCTATAACAAGTTGGCAGCGAGTGAAAAGTACAAGGACAGCCACCTCAAAAAGCTAGCGGCGGGCGCGGACGTGGTTGCCGCCCTTTCGGAGCTGAACAACAAAATCCTGGACGATACCGGGGATATGACTGATTTGGTCTGTTTTATCTCGCTGACCCACGAGCCCGCGTTCCGGGCGGCGAGCAAAAACAACCATCACTCGATCGTCTTTGACCGCGAGGTCTCGATCAACGGCGTGACTTACCACCGCGGGATGTCCTATGACGGCCTGCCGTGTGTCTTTGTGCCGAGCAGACGGATGCAGACCACCATTAAGGTCAACGACGGACGCACCGACGGCCAGACCAAGGGCGGTATCGAGGTCGACGCCACCTCCAAGCAGATCGATTTTATGCTTATGTCCTCCGAGGCCCCGATTGCGTGCAGCCGGATCGACAGCCTAAAAATCTTTTCGGCGGACGAAAACCAGACCGGCGACGAGACGACCATCAACTACCACCTGCTCTATGATCTGTGGGTGCTGGAAAATCAGGTGGCCACGCTCGGCGCGGCAGTGAGGGAGGGATGAGCCATGCGGCTTTGCAAAAATGGGCTTGTCAGGGAGGTCGCATTACAGGTGGAGATCGACCGGCTAACCAAATCTGGATACCAGCCGGAAAAGCCCGAAAAGCCAGCCAAAAAGCAACCAAAACCGGAAGAGGAAAAGCCGGATGACTAATCTCAGAGAATGGGTTGTCCATAAACTACAGGAGAAGTTGCCCGACCTCACCGAAACACAGGCATCCGAAGCGGCAGAGCGGGCGGAGGAATATTTTGTATCGGTCACAAAGCGCAGCCGCGTCCCGGAGCGGGCCAGGTACCTCTGGATTGATCTTTCCCTCAAATTTTTGGAGGGGGAGAAAACCGAATCCGGCACTATTTCCAACGCTGGGACGGGCGGCGGAAAGGTGTCCTCTATCAAGCGCGGGGATACGACGGTCACATACAGCGAGCAGGCCGCAGCCGCAGAGGGCGCGGTCTCGTTGGCAGATTTGGAGGGGCGCGTCCTGCTTTACCGAGCCGCCCGCAGCAGATGACCGAGCGGCAGGCGGTCGAATCGACCTATTGGGACCGGTGCAGCATCTACCGCCGCACACGGGAAAAGGACCCGGACACCCGACAGCAGGTCCAGACCGAAACATGCACCGCACAGGATATCCCCTGTGCGGTAAGCCAGCGCTCGGCCGGTTCTTCACAGGGCGGACTCTCCCTTTCGGGGCAGTACGGGAGCGCGTCGGCGTCATATACCCTGTTTTGCTCGCCCGAAACCGACATTCGGTTCGGTGACCGGGTGGAAGTAGAGACCGGCGCGGGACAGACCTTATCCCTCTGGGCCGGGAAATCGTTTTTGTATGCGTCACATGCCGAAGTGCCGTTATCAGGGGAAGAGCCAGATGGGATTTGATACAAGCGAGCTGCGGGCGTTTATCGCCCGGCTGGAAAAGGCAAAACAGGACGCCCGGCAGCTGAGCGAACAGGAGATCAACCGAATCACCGACAGGCATCTTGCACGCTGCAAGAAAAATACCAGCGTTGGGCCAAGCCCTTACTCTCCCACCCTGCGGGATGGTTGGAGCCGGAGCGTGGCAATGCGGTTGAGCGGCAGGGTGCTCGCCCGGGTGTTTAACTCAGTCTATTACGCACTCTGGTACGAGTTTGGACACAAGCAGACGCCCGGCAGGATCATCTTTGTCGAGCTGAAACCCGGCAAATCCCTTTATGGCATCCCGGCCCAGAAGGTCACTTCCGGGCGACACAAAGGCAAGTGGGGCATTTTTCTGCGGCTCAAGCAGCCGCGTGTTAAGGGCCAGTATGTCATGACCAACAGTGAGGAACTGGCGCAAAAGGAGCTGGACGCAGCCGCCCGCAGAATTGAGAAAAAAATCTGGGAGGGGCTTGGATGATGGATATTTTAAACGATCTTTTGAGCGCGGTCTCGG
>JAETRV010000073.1 GCA_021770005.1 Anaerotruncus sp.
ATCAGCAGCATCATCTTCCAGCTTGCTCCCTGACGCATATTTCCCAGCACCTTGACAAACAGCGGGACAAGCTCCTGCTCATAATCAGTATGTAAGTGCTGCATCCTGCATCAGCCGTTCAATCGCAAAGACTACCTGCGGAGCAGGGCCGGAGGAAAGGAGGTGATCCCTTCCGTTCCCTGCCCGTCAAAGCGATAACATCAAAGGTACGAGCGACACCTGGGCGGCTGTCCGGCATTGGCAACGCCGCAGACGCGGGAAGCACCGCAAACACCCGTATCGCAGGGTAAAAGGGAGATGCTGGGGGAACGGCCTGGGCAGCTTAGTCACCTGCCGCCACCGTCTGTTGGTATCGCGCCGCCACGCCAAAGGTGGGCTTACATACTCCCGTGCCGGGGGAGAGCAGCAGGGCGGTCATGCCGCCTGATAATACGGCACACATTCTTTAGAAAGGGTAATCAGGGAACCCGCGCCGGTCACATTTCCTCGCAAAATGAGGACACAACCAGGACCGGCGCGGTGTTTCCCGCCCGTCAGCCGGATGAAAGACCTGACGCCATAGGCAACTGTGGCTTTAGGTGTTCCATCCGGCGAGGATGAACGAAACTGCGGCCCATGGCCGGGGAGGTGAGGATATTGCTTGTTCCTATCAGCGAGATCACGGTTAATCCCGGACGGCGGGAGGCCGCGCCGGGAGACGTGAAGGAGCTGGCTGACAGCATTTTAGAGGTGGGGCTGATTAACCCCATCATGGTAGATCAGGCCCATACCCTGATTGCCGGACTGCATCGGCTGGAAGCTATGAAGCTGCTGGGCCGGACGGAGATCGAGTGTACCGTCAGCGATTTGGACGGCCTGCAAGTGGAACTGGCGGAGATAGACGAGAATTTTGTCCGCAAGGATTTATCTGACGATGAATTTCGGGAGCTGCTTCTGCGGCGGAAGGAAATATACGAAAGCCTGCACCCGGAAACAAAGGCAACCTATGATGGCGGCGTTTTCCGTGGCAATCAGCATCAGAATGTGGTGGGCGAAAATTTTTCGGCCACCACAAAATCATTTGTCCAGGATACGGCAGATAAACTTGGTGTCAGCCCACGGACGGTAGAACTCCAAATTCAGACCGCAAAAAATTTGACACCAGAGGCAAAGAAGATCATCAAAGGCGCCAAGGTTACAAAATCGGATGCGCTGAAACTGTCCCGGCTGGCCCCGGAGCGGCAGACAGCAGCGGCCAGCCGGTTAGTATCGGGCGATATTCGCTCCATAGACGAGTACCAGCCGCCACCGGTAGCCCTGGAACCAGCGGAGCCGGAAGCACCAGCGGAGGCCCCGCCGCCCTCCGTTCCCTACTCGTCCAGCGGCAGGCACTTCGCAACCATTGAAGAATCCATAGCTGATTTGAAAAATCCAGACAAGGATTGCAGTTACACCCCGGATTCTCTGCTGGCAGAGTTGGATTCTTTCATCCAGAAATTCCGCCGGGAATTTGAATGGTACAGCGACCCCTTCTGCACAGTCGTTTTCCCAGACATATCCCAAGTGCAATTTGACTACCTGCAAAAACGGTTTGGCACGATCTCGACTGCCATACATGACTTACTGCAACAAATGAAAAGGAGCATGAAAAAATGAGCTACCGTAAGAGGCACGAACCACCCAAGACAGGGCAGCAGACCTTTCTCCCTCCCGCCGAAGTGGAGTATAGCAATCCCGGCGCTATCCGCACTCTCTCCACCAGCAGACTGACCTCCGGCCTGCACTATCAGCGGCCTGTGGAGCAAAAGAATGTTGATAAGCTGATTCACCACTGGAACAGCCTGGAACTCTACCCTGTCATTGTGAGCTTTCGGGATGGTAAGTTTAACGTAGTCGATGGGCAGAACCGGATCGCCGCTATGCGTCAGATGGCGGGCGGCGGGGATGTGATCGTTCCCTGCATGATCTACACCGGCATGACCTATGAGCAGGAGGCCGAGCTATATGCCAAGCTGGACAAAGGAAAGCGGCCCCTAACCCCGCGCCAGCACACCAAGGCTCTGATTGAATCCGGTTCAGACGCAAGCGTTATGGAGATCAAGCGGCTGGTGGAAGATGTGGGCTTTGTATGGGCGCTGAAAGAGCCGACTGGCGAACCTTTTGAGATCGCTCCCATCCGTGCCCTTATGAACGCCTACCAGCTTTTGGGCGGTGATGCCTTTTCCCGTATGCTGTCCTTAATGGCTGGAGCGTGGCAGGGTACGCCCAATTCTCTCCGGGCCTCCATGCTCTCCGGCATGGCCCTGTTCGTCAAGACCTATGAGGCAGAGCTGCACGACCGGACCTTTATCCGGCGGATGTCCGCAGTCAGCCCGGAGGAAATCATTCGGCTGGGCCGCATTGAAACGGACGTGGGCCTCCGCTTCGCCCGTATCATTCTGGACAAGTATAACGGCGGGGGCGCGGAGTTGCCCTACCGCTTCAAACGCTGAAAGGGGGCAGGAACATGGAACAGTGCCCTTATACGTTAGAACAGCTCAAAGCAATGCAGGCCGTGGATGTTCGGACAGTGGACCCGGCCACATTGCGGGATATTCGGGATGTGACGGTCAATACCGACCTGCCCAAGCAGGAGCGAATCCTGGATTTCATGCGTCAGATCGGCAACCCTTACTGCTACCGTCACGGAAAATATGTGGTAAAGGTCAGCTTTACCGACACGGATGTGACCTTGGAGGACAGGCTGCTCTCCTACATACGGTCAAAATGCCGCTGAAAACTTTTTTGCAAAACACTCTGGACATTGCCGAAAAGTTATGTTAACATAGCGGCAAACAGGGCGACCCAGCGCGCCCCTGGCTGTTAAAGTGTTTTGCTGATTTGACTTTAACAGTTAGGAGCGTATATATGAAGCACATTGATAAACAGGTATGGAATACCTGCGGCTATGTGCGCCTGTCCCGCGAGGACGGCGACAAGGAGGAAAGCAACAGCGTCACGGGTCAGAAAGACTTGATCCGTGACTACATGACGCGCCACCCGGAACTGCGGGAGTGCGGCATGAAGGTGGACGATGGTTTCACCGGCTCCAATTTTGACCGGCCAGCCTTTCAAGAGATGATGGCCGAGGTCAAAGCTGGCAGGATCAACTGCATCGTTGTCAAGGATTTGTCCCGGTTTGGCCGGGACCACCTGGAAGCGGGCGAATATCTGGAACGGATTTTTCCCTTCCTGGGCGTTCGCTTTATCGCCATCAATGACAACTACGACAGTCTGTACAGCAACGCGGAGTCCGATGAGCTGATCGTTCCGTTCAAAAACCTCATAAACGAGGCATATTGCCGGGATACCTCGGTCAAAATTCGGAGCCAGCTTGAAATCAAACGCAGACGCGGAGATTTCATTGGCTCTTTTGCTGTTTTTGGCTACCGGAAAGACCCGTCAGACCGCCACCGCCTGCTGGTAGACGATTACGCCGCCGAGGTCGTGCGGGATATTTTTCAGTGGAAGCTGGACGGATTGAGTGCGGGGGATATTGCCGCCCGGTTAAGTGCCTCCGGTATTCCCACTCCCATGGACTATAAGCAGTCCCAGGGGATGAACTACTCCACATCCTTCCGTATCAAGGAAAAGTCCGAGTGGAGCGCCGGGATGATCCTGCGGATATTGAAAAACCCGGTCTACACCGGCATACTGGAACAGGGCCGGGTGACAACCCCCAGCTATCGGGTCAAGCGGCTGGTCAACAAGCCCCGCGAGGAATGGGCAATCGTTGAGAACTGTCACGAGGCGATCATCAGCGGTTATGATTTTGAGAGCGTCCAGAAGGCGCTTGCCCTGGATGCCCGGACCACGGAAAGCGGCAAGGCGGTAGACCTGTTCTCCGGCATGGTGAACTGCGGCGAGTGCGGCGGGGCCATGATAAAAAAGACCGTCCCCTCCGGTAAAAAGAAGTATACCTATTTTGTCTGCGCTACCCACAAAAACGAAAAGACTTGCTTTTCCCACGGCATCCGAGACACGGCGCTCACCGAGATCGTGCTGGAATTTCTGAAAAAGCACATCCGTGACGTAATCGACCTGGCGGACCTGCTGGCATTGACGGACACGGCCCAGCTTCAAAAGGCCAAGGTTCAGAAGCTGCGGGAGCGCCTGGACGCAAAAGAAGCGGAAATTGACCGCTATCACCGGCTCCTTTGTTCTCTCTATGAAAGTCTGGCGGACGGCCTGATCGACCAGTCAGAGTACCAGAACTTAAAAAAGAGTTATACGAATCGCCGCACCCAGGCGGAGGAACAGGCCGACGCCATTCGGGGGGAAATGGAGCAGGAGATCAATCGCTCCGATCAGGGACTTGGATGGATAGAGGAATTTCGCAGGTATCAGAACATAGAGGTTCTTGACCGTTCCATCGTTGTGAGGCTGATTGAGCGCATCCTGATCTTCCGTGACCGCCGTGTAGATATTGTCTACCGCTGGCAGAATGAATTTCAGTGGCAAACGGAACTGCTTCTGCGGGCGCAGGGCCAGCTCCCCGGAAGGGAGGCAGTCTGACGTGGCAAGAACAAAGCGGAAAGTCAACCCCATCATTCCGGCCCCCACTGTGGAGCTTGAAACGCCGTCTGCTTTCCTTGTGGCGGGATATGTACGCCTCTCTACGGAGGACAGCGGTAAATTGGGCGCGGATGTGATAGAGGCGCAAAAGGAAATGGTCGCAAGCTATATCGAACAGCAGCCGGATATGCGGCTCCATAAGATATACTGCGACAACGGATGGACAGGGACAAATTTTGAGCGGCCAGGATTTGAGTGCCTGATGAACGATGTGCGGTCTGGCAAGGTCAACTGCATCGTTGTCAAAGATTTGTCCCGGTTTGGCCGCAATTACAAAGAGGCCGGTCACTATCTGGAACATATCTTTCCCTATTTGGGAGTGCGCTTTGTGGCAATCAATGACCATTTCGATACTGCTGACCAAGGCATCCATGACGGTTACATTGTTCCCCTGACCAACATTCTGAACGAGAGTTACAGCCGGGATATATCCCGAAAAATATCCAGCGCCATCAAGACGAAGGAGCTGCATGGTGACTTTAGAGGCCCGTTTGCTCCATACGGCTATTCCAAGTGCCCTGCGGATCATGGCAGACTGGAAATAAACCCGGAAACGGCCCCGGTGGTCATGGAGATATTTGTCCTGCGGATGCAGGGGATGGGGTACACGGGAATTGCCCGCCTGCTCAACAAACGGGGCATACCGGCCCCTGGCGCATATCTCTATCAGAAGGGACTTTCAGATCGGGAAACCTACCGGGACGCGCTGTGGACGGCCTGGAACATGAAAACAATTCTTCACAGCGAGGTTTATTTAGGGCACTTGATTCAAGGCAAGCGCACTCAGGTGTCCTACAAGCGCAAGCGGGAAGAACGGTACGCCCCCGCTGACGAATGGCGTGTTGCCCGGAATACCCACGCTCCTATCATTGACGAAGCCACCTTTGCGGCGGTGCAGGAATTAGCCAAGCAGAGCAAGGCCAACTTCGAGGCCATGCCGGGGAAGGGGGCGGCGGATGATCTGAAATCCCCCAACCTGTTCAAGAAGCTGATCTACTGCGCCGACTGCGGAAAGGCGATGAACCGCCGCCATCTTTATTCCAGAAAAACGGAGGGCAGGGTTTACTATTACAGTTATCAGTGTGTGACCTCTCAAAAGCTGCCGGGTGCCTGTTCGCCTAAGAACCTGATGGAATCGGAACTGCTGGCTGTTGTGTCCAGCGCCGTACACCGGCACATGGACACGATTGCGGCGTTGGAAAAGCGTGTATCGAAGGAATATGCGTCCGCATCCAGAGAAAAGCGGCGCACTCTTGACCGCCAGATCGCCCAGGTTAAGCAGGAACAATCCCGCAGTCAAACCCTTCTGGATGGCTTATATCAAAACTTGGTGGACGGTATGCTGACCCGTGAGGAATATCTGTCCATGAAGGGTCACTATCAGGAGCGGTTTGATGATGCCACGCTGCGGCTGGCGGATTTGGGCGCCCAGCTTCAGCAGTTGGAACGGTATGGCCCGTCCAATCCCATGTTCGCAGTCTGCCAGACCTTGCGTAATACAGAGGGCTTGACAGAAGAATTGATTCATCTGCTGGTTTCCAGAATCGAAGTCCATGATGGGAACCGTCTGGATATAAAATTGGTCTATCAGGACGAAGTTGAAGCCCTGCTCCGCTTTCTGCGGGAAGGGGGGACGAGCCTGTG
>JAETRV010000021.1 GCA_021770005.1 Anaerotruncus sp.
TACTTTTTGTCACAGGTCTCTACTCTTTATATTCGTACGTCGCAACCGAAACCAAAGCGGTTTTGCAAAAAAATTCTTAAAATTTTTCCGGATGCCAAAACCTGCATAAACAGGCTCAGAAAGGGGATCATCAAAACAAAATGCCGCCCGGGTCAATACCGGACGGCATACAAAACAATTCTTTTTAAAAGGGTCAATCCTCCGAATACTCCGCCGGAACATTATCCGTAAGACGGTCAATAATCGAAACCAGATTGGCGATTTCCGGCTTGGTGATCTGCTCGTCAGCGCCGAGCTGCTCACCTTTGATCCGCATCTCCTCGTTAATCAGCGAAGAGAAGAGAACCACAGGCAGGACTTTTAGGGTCTGATCCTCTTTAATCAGCTTGGTGAGGCGATGCCCATCCATCTGCGGCATCTCAATATCAGTAACCACCAGATTGACGTGCATATCAATCGGGTCGCCCGACTCCTTGGCTTCGCAGAGATAATCCCACGCTTCCTGGCCATTATCCGTCTTGATCGTGTTGATATACCCCGCACGATGCAGGCACTCGACAATCATTTTGGAGAGCAGCATGGAATCTTCTGCAATCAAAATCTTCCGATCCGAACGGAACCGCGGGCCGAGGTCATCAATATCCTCAAGCTGGATTCCGGTTTCCGGACAGATTTCCGCAATAATTTTCTCAAAATCCAAAATCGTAATCAGATGATCCTTAAATTCCGCAATTCCTGTCGCAACGCCTTCATTCCCACCATAAATGATCTTATCGGGCTTCTGGATTTTGCGCCACGAAATCCGGTTGATCCCAACCACCCCATGTACATGGAATGCGAAGTTCAAGTCGTTGAAGTTTGCGATGATAAAGATATCGTGAGAAATGTCCTGCGAGGGGGGCAGACCAAGATATTGTGCCAGATCAATGACGGTGATGACAGTGTCGCGCGGCTTGAAGATGCCCTCGATCACCGGGTGGGCATTCTGCATTAGCTTGACAGGGCTATATTTCATGATTTCACGCACCTTGGCGACATTGATGCCAAAAAGCTCGCCGTCAATCGTGAATTCCATGATCTCAAGCTCATTGGTACCGGATTCCAACAGGATTTCAGTTTGGTTAACGTTGCTCATAATGACCCTCCCGTGAGCTGCTGCGGCGCGACGGCACAACAAACAGGCGCCCTACCGCAAGGAAAGCTGAAAATTGAAATATGATTACTTCTATTTTACCACATCCCCAGTAATAGTCAAATAGAAATCCGACAAAAAATCAAAATTTCATACTTTTTTTGGACTCCTATCCCCAAAAACATGGTAAAACAACCAAAAACAGCTTATTTTGTTTTGCGGGTGCGGCGGGTTCCAGTTTTGGCGGCTGGTTTTTTGACCGATGCTTTTTCAGCCTTAGGCGCCGCTGCGGGTTCGCTGGCTTTGGATGTTTCCGGCTTCGCAGCTTTAGACGCCGCAGGTTTGTGCGCAGGAACCGGCACGAGATCCCAAAGCTGGTTTTCCCCGCTCACATCATCCCAAAGCTGGATAGGCGCGCCTACCGCCGCTTCCATTCCGGCATCCATGCAGCGGCCAGATTTGCAGGATTTTAGCTTGCAGCCTGCATTGGTTTCTTCGGTCTGCCAAAGTTGGCTGTCGCCATTCACATCCTCCCAGAGCTGGAGCCGTGAACCGTTCTCGGTGCCGGCATGCATCACGTCGAGCAGCCTGCCGGACGCTTTATGCACCAGCTTGCAGCCTGTTTCCACCGGGATCAGCTCCCACTGCTGGGAAGTGGAACCGTCAGCATCCTGGATCAGGATCGGGCATCCATTTTCTGCGGAAGGGTCTGCAATGCCGAGAGCCTTCTGGGTATTGTGAAGCACAATCGTATAGACGTTTGTTTTTAATGTAGACATTGGGATTCACTCCTTAAATTCTAGAAATACGATCCGCAGAGGGCGGGCGAAAACAGTCCCGCAGCAAGTAGTCTGGCCAGTTATCCTACCAACGAAAGCGGATCTCCAATCATGATGCACAAGTCTATTATACTCTTTTTAGGCGAAATGTCAAATACAGGGCTGATTTTTTTCACTGTGCATCCGCCAAACGGTAGACCCGTTTGGCATTTTCACAGGTCTGGTCGATCAGCTCCTGTGGGGGGATCTTGTGAAGCTCCGCAAGGCGTTCCGCCGTATGGGGGATCATGGAGGAATCGCACCGCTGCCCCCGGAATGGGATCGGTGACATATACGGGCAATCGGTTTCCACCAGCAGCCGGTCAAGCGGGACAGAAGCCGCCGCTTCGAGCGTTTTCCGGGCATTTTTGAAGGTCACCGCGCCACCGAATGCAAGATACATCCCCAGCTTCAAAATCTCTTTCGCCATCTCCGCGCTGCCCGAGTAACAGTGTACGATCCCCTGTGGGCGGTATTTCTTCAGCAACCCCATCGTGTCGGCGTGGGCCTCCCGGTCGTGGATAATGACCGGAATCCCGAGGTCGCAGGCGAGCCGGAGCTGGGCCTCAAACACCTGTTTTTGGACATCGCGCGGGGAAAAATCATAGTGGTAATCCAAGCCGATCTCACCAAGCGCAACCACCTTGTGCAAGCTTGTATAACCGGCGAGGGTGTCGAGATCGCCGGGGACGAATGCACTAGCGGCATGCGGGTGGATCCCCACCGAACAGAAAAAAAATGGATATGCTTCGGTTAGGGCGATACTGGTTTTGCAGGAGGGCATGTCACAGGCGACATTCACAACGTGGCAGACCCCTTTTCCGGGTAGGAGCGCGATTACATCCGCGCGGTCCGGATCGAATTTCTCGTCATCATAATGGGCATGGGAATCGAAGATATTTTGATACATGGGCACCCTCTCAATCAAATTTTTTTGGTGTCCTCCCTCCAAGGATGGGAGCTTGTGAAGAGGGCTTTTTCTCTTACAAAAATCCCCCTCTTGCCGCCTAAAGGCGGCGATTCATCAGAAAAATGCGCTTCTCGGGATAAAGTGTTTCGCGCTCTGCGGAGCGTGACGGGGGCCCTGATCCTCGGCCTCGCAGCCTTTGAAAAAGCGCTGGCGAAACTTTTTATATAGAATCATATCACCGGGAACAGCAGAATCCGGGGATGGCATAAAGCCATCCCCGGAGCGGATTACCGGACTACCGAACCGCAAGGGACCGAATTGTCCACAAAGACCACTTTGACCTCGTTCTCCCCCGCATCCGCCGCAAGGATCATCCCATTGGATTCGACCCCGCGCAGCTTTGCGGGTTTCAGGTTCGCCACAACAATCACCTTTTTCCCTGTAAGTACATCCGGCTCATACCACGGATGGATTCCCGAAACCACCTGCCGCGGAGTACCTGAGCCGTCGTCGAGCTGGAGCCGGAGCAGTTTGTCCGCCTTGGGTACCGGCTCACAGGCGGTCACTTTCGCCACCCGCAGCTGCACCTTGGCAAAATCATCGATCGTGATGAGCGACGCCACCCCTTCAACCGGCTGCTCTTTTTTAACCGGAGCGGATTTTTTCTCCTGTTTTGGGGCTTTCTCCGCCGCCTTCTCTTTGGAGGCCCCAAGCGTGGCAAGCTCTTTGGCCATATCAATCCGCGGGAACAGCCCCTCGCCCTTGTGAACGGTCACATTTGCAGGCAGCAGACCATAGGTCCCCGCTGATTCATAGCCGGTGATCCCCTCATCCGCACCGATCTGCTCAAAAATCTTCGGCGCGGTGGAGGGCATAAATGGGGTAAGCAGGATACCCGCAATCCGAACGCACTCGAGCAGGTTATAAAGCACCGAAGCAAGCCGCGGACGGTTGGCCTCATTCTTGGCAAGCACCCAGGGCGCGGTCTCATCAATGTACTTATTGGTACGGGAAACCAGTTTAAAAATCTCAATCAGCGCGTTCTGGAACGCGAACGCTTCCATCTGGGCCTCATACTTCTGCTTGAGGGATTTCGCAATCGAGGTCACCTCATCATCAAGCGGCTCAGTTTGGCGTTCAGCGGGCAGGGTACCGTCAAAATATTTGCCAACCATCGCAACCGAACGGGACACCAGGTTTCCCAGATCGTTGGCAAGATCGGCGTTGATCCGGGTAATCAGGCTTTCATTGGAGAACAAGCCGTCCGAGCCGAACGGGAACTCCCGCAGCAGGAAATAACGGATTGCATCCACCCCATACCGTTCGACCAGCACTACCGGATCAACCACATTCCCCTTGGACTTGGACATCTTGCCTCCCTCGAGCAGCAGCCATCCATGCCCATAGACCTTCTTGGGCAGCGGCAGGTCGAGCGCCATCAGCATTGCGGGCCAGATGATCGTATGGAACCGCATGATCTCCTTGCCGACAAAATGCACATCGGCTGGCCAGTATTTCTCAAAATCGTGGTACTGCTCATTGCCGTAGCCAAGCGCAGTGATGTAGTTGGAGAGTGCGTCCACCCAGACGTAGACGACGTGTTTCGGATCAAAGGTGACCGGGATCCCCCATTTAAACGAGGTGCGCGAGACGCACAGATCCTCCAGCCCCGGCTTGATAAAGTTGTTCACCATCTCGTTCAGGCGGCTCTGCGGCTCCATGAAGAGCGGGTTTTCCTCGTAGAGTTTGACTAGACGGTCGGCAAACGCGGACAGCTTGAAGAAGTACGCCTCTTCTTCCGCATCAACAACCTCCCGCCCGCAGTCGGGGCATTTCCCGTCCTTGAGCTGGCTCTCGGTCCAGAACGACTCACAAGGGGTGCAGTATTTCCCTTTATAAGCTCCCTTGTAGATATGCCCCTTGTCGTAGAGCGCCTTGAAAATCTTTTGTACCGACTCCTGATGGTAACCATCGGTCGTGCGGATAAACCGGTCGTTCGAGATATTCAGCAGCTTCCAAAGCTCCTTGATGCCCGCGACCACCTGGTCCACATACTGCTGCGGGGTGACACCGGCCGCCTCTGCCTTCTGTTCGATCTTCTGTCCGTGTTCATCGGTGCCGGTGAGGAACAGGACATCAAATCCCTGCATCCTTTTATAGCGCGCCATAACATCTGTCGCAACGGTGCAGTAGCTGTGCCCGATGTGCAGCTTGTCCGACGGATAATAGATCGGTGTTGTGATATAGAATGTTTTTCCTTGGCCGTTCATCTGAAAAGTCCTCCTTAGCAGGCATTTTGAAAGCCGCTGAAATAGAATAATTTAGTATACCACAGTTTCCCGAAAAAGAACATACCCTATCGTGCGGAATCCGCCAAATTTTCGGTCAGAAACAAGGTCATCAGAACGGCATCCTCTTCCGGCTCTGTATAAAACCGCTTGCGTCTGCCAACCTCCTGAAATCCGAGTTTCCGGTAGAATGAAATCGCGGCAAGGTTCCCTATCCGCACCTCCAAGGTGACAAACGAGAGCTTGTGCGCCCGCGCCTCCTCCAATAGAGTCTGGAACAGGGAGGTCGCCAATCCCTGGCGGCGGAACGCCTGATCCACCGCCACATTCGCGATATACCCCTCGTCCAACACCCAATGCATCCCAACATATCCCGCCAACCGTTCCCCTTCGGAAACCGTCCAGAAGGCCGCGCGCGGGTTTTCCAGTTCCTGCATCAGGGTGCGTTCGCTCCACGGATCGGAGAAACATTGGCGTTCGAGCGCAGCAACAGCGGGAATCTGTCCCACTGTCATCCGGGTGACCTTCATGCCCATCCCTCTCTTTCCTGCCTAAGAGCCTGTTCACATCCTCTATTTCGCATCTAGCCAATTGTAACCCGCGTTGGTATCCGCTTCAAGCGGCACCTTGAGCCGGATCGCGTTTTCCATCTCCTCTTTGAGGATGATCGTAGCCAGCGCGATCTCCTCTTCCGGCGCTTCTACCAACAGTTCATCGTGCACCTGAAGAATCAGTCGGGCACGCATCCGCTCCTTTTTCAGCCGCTCAAACACCCGGATCATCGCAATTTTGATGATGTCTGCCGCTGTTCCCTGGATCGGCGTGTTCATCGCAACCCGTTCCCCGAACGCCTGTGTGACCTTGTTGGACGCCGCCAGCTCGGGCAGATACCGGCGCCGGCCAAACAGCGTTTTGACATAACCATTCTCCCGCGCGGAGCGGATTGTCTCCTCCATATAGCGTTTCACACCGGCATAGGTCTCTAAATAGCCCTTGATATATCGATCGGCCTCGGCAACAGTCACCCCGATGTCCTGCGAGAGGGAAAACGCCCCGATCCCATAAACAATACCGAAATTGACCGCCTTGGCCCGCGAACGCATCTCGGGCGTGACCATCAGTTCCGGAAGCCCCAGCACCTGTGCGGCGGTGCGGGTGTGGATGTCCTGCCCGCTGCGGAATGCTTCGATCATCTGCGGATCGCCAGAAATGTCCGCTAATACCCGCAGCTCGATCTGCGAATAGTCCGCGTCGATCAGCTTCCAGCCCTCCCGCGCTTTGAAAAACGCCCGCAGACGGCTCCCCTCTTTGGTACGCACCGGGATATTTTGCAGGTTCGGTTCGGTCGAGCTGATCCGGCCGGTACGGGTTTCGGTTTGCTGGAAGGTGGAGCGCACCCGCCCATCCGGCCCGACAACCTTGAGCAGCCCATCCACATAGGTCGATTTCAGTTTGGACAGCTTCCGATATTCCAAAATCAGCTCGATGATCGGGTGTTTTCCGCGCAATGATTCCAGTACATCCGCATTGGTGGAATAGCCGGTTTTGGTCTTTTTCTTGGCGGGCAGACCGAGATCCACAAACAGCACATCCCCAAGCTGCCGGGGGGAGTTCAGGTTGAACCGGCTCCCTGCATATTCAAAAATCCCTTCCTGAAGCGATGCGATCCGTCCATCCAACTCCTCACCGTAATCCCGCAGTGCAGCGCTGTCAAGTGCAAACCCTTCACACTCCATCACCGCCAGCACCTGTGCAAGCGGCATCTCAATCTCCCGGAGCAGTTTCCCCTGCTCATGCGCGGCAATCTCCTCCTCCAAGCGGTCAAAGAGCGCGGGGATTGCCGCTGCCTGTGGTGCAAGCTCCGCATACTCCCCCATCAGCGTGCCCTCTGCTGGCTTAACCGGCGGTGCAGGGGTTCCATACTGTGCTGCCAGCCGGAGCGGGTCATAGGTTGCGCTGGTCGGGCTGAGCAGATAGGCCGCCAGTTCCCCGTCAAAGGCAATCCCTGTTGGCTCGATCCGATTGCAGTATCCGAATTTGTAGAGCGGCTTACTGCTCCAAACCCGCAGCGGCAGCCCGGATCGGAGCAATTCTGGCAGTTCGGTCCCCCGCGTGAGGAAGAGGGCCCCTCCACACCATGCCGCCAACGCAGACGGCTCCCCATCTGCGCCCATCTGAACCAACAAATCCGCTTTCCCTTCCCGCGCAATGATCTCTGAAAGGTCCTCCGGGTCGCAGACTGCCCGCACCGGTTCCAACGGTTCCACTGCTTCTGCTGGTGCAACCGAGCCGTCAATCTTCCAGCGGTCCTGCATGGTGAACATCTCGAGCCGCGCAAACAGCGCGACCGCCGCCGGATGGTTGATCTCCCCGCGCAGATAATGGGTCGGGTCGGTGTCAATCGGGGCTTCGCAGCAGATTTTGGCAAGCGTACGGCTCATATACGCGGAATCTTTGCCCTCGGTCAGCTTTTTACGCACTGCGGGCTTGAGTTCCAGTTCGTCGAGGTGTCCATAAAGAAAATCGAGGTCCTGGTATTGCTGAATCAGACTACATGCTGTTTTTTCTCCCACCCCTGCTACTCCTGGTATATTATCCGAGGCGTCCCCCATCAGCGCTTTCACATCAACCAGTTTTTCGGGCATCACGCCGTATTTCTCCTGTACCGCTTCTATGTCATAGAGGGTCGAAGATGCCTGCCCCATCTTGGTTGTGGCCAGCCGGACGGTCACATGCTCCCCGACCAGCTGCAAGCTGTCCCGGTCCCCGGTGGCAATCACGCAGTCATTCCCTGCATCCCCGCACGCTTTCGCCAGTGTGCCCAAGATGTCGTCCGCTTCGTATCCCTCGCATTCAACAATCACATAACCCAGCGCCCGCAAAAGATCCTTGAGCGGCTGCAACTGGGACGCAAGCTCGTTTGGCATCCCTTTCCGCTGAGCCTTGTACCCCTCGTACATCTTGTGACGAAAGGTTGGGGCGCGTAGATCGAATGCGCAGGCGACCGCGTCAGGCTGTACCTCGTCGAGCAGTTTAAGCAGAATATTCAAAAAGCCGTAGATTCCATTGGTAAATTCCCCATTTTTGGTAGTAAGTGCCTTGACCCCATAATAAGCCCGGTTCAGGATGCTGTTCCCATCGATTGCCAACAGCTTCATCTTGTTCTCCTTTCAAGCGCAGTATGCTTTGGACCGTAATTGCATCACTGCAAGCACCAGAGCAGCGTGAAAGTCGGCAAGGCCGGCTTCACGCTGCATAAAGTGCTGCTACAAACAGTTTTACTGTTCGATCTGTGTTTATTATAGCATGTCCCGCCCGTAAAAAACAGTCCTCTTTCGGCGAATCAAAAAAGGATGCCTTCCGCGTCGGGAGCGCATCCCAAACTGCTTCCGCCTGAGAAACGGAAAGAGGGAGCTTTTGTAAATGAGAAGCCCCCTCTTCTGTCATTTTTCCTGTAATTTTTTATACTCCAAGTATTCATCAAACGTCATCATCCGGTCAGTAACCGTCCCGTCCGCGTGGATTTCGATGATCCGGTTGGCGATCGTTTGGATGAACTGGTGGTCCTGCGATGAGAACAGCAGGTTTCCCGGGAAGTCGGTCAAGCCGTTGTTGACCGCGGTGATCGACTCAAGGTCCAGATGGTTGGTCGGCTGGTCGAGCAGCAGCACATTCGCGCCGGTGAGCATCATCCGCGAAAGCATACACCGCACCTTTTCCCCGCCCGAAAGCACCTTGACCTGTTTGTACACATCGTCTCCCGAAAAGAGCATTCGTCCAAGAAATCCACGCATAAACGTCTCGGTGTCGTCGGGGGAGTACTGCGCGAACCACTGAAGCATGGTCAGCTCACTGTTATTAAAATAGGAGGAGTTGTCCTTGGGGAAATAGGAGAATGTCGCTGTCTGCCCCCATTTATAGCTACCGCTGTCCGGTTCCAACTCCCCCGCCAGAATCCGGAACAGGGCGGTCTGTCCCTGCTCATTTTCGCCGACCAACGCGATCTTATCCCCGCGGTTGACGAGGAACGAAACCCGGTCGAGCACCTTGACACCGTCGATCGTCTTGGAGAGCTCCTTGACTTCCAGGATATCCTTGCCCACCTCGCGGTCAGGCTTGAAGCCGACCCATGGATACCGCCGCGAACTGACCGGTATTTCGTCTACAGTGAGCTTCTCGAGCAGTTTCCGGCGGGAGGTCGCCTGCTTTGACTTGGACTTGTTCGCCGAAAACCGCGCAATGAAGTTTTGCAGTTCCTTGATCTGATCCTCACGCCGTTTGTTCTGATCCTTGAGGATCGACTGCATCAGTTTACTCGACTCGTACCAGAAATCGTAGTTGCCGACATACATCCGGCACTGGTTAAAGTCAATATCCACGATGTGGGTGCAGATCGTATTGAGGAAATGCCGGTCATGCGAGACCACAATCACCGTACCGGGGAAATCGAGCAGAAAATCTTCCAGCCAGTCGATCGACCGGATATCGAGGTTGTTGGTCGGCTCGTCGAGCAGCAGGATATCCGGCTGCCCGAACAGGGCCTGTGCCAGCAGCACCTTGACCTTTTCCCCGCCTTTCAGCTCGCCCATCGGGACGCCGTACAGCTCGGTGGAGATGCCAAGCCCTTGCAGCAGCCGTCCCGAATCGGACTCGGCCTCCCAGCCGTTCATCTCGGCAAACTCCCCTTCCAGTTCGGCAGCGCGTTCCCCGTCTTCATCCGAGAAGTCCGGCTTTTCGTAGAGCGCGTCCTTCTCTTTCATCACCTGGTAAAGCCGCGGATTTCCCATGATGACCGTGTCGATCACCGGATAGGCGTCATACTGGAACTGGTCCTGTTTCAGCACTGAAATCCGGCATTTTTCCGGGATGACCACCTCTCCGGTGGTCGGTTCCAGCTCCCCCGATAGGATTTTCAGAAAGGTGGACTTCCCCGCTCCATTCGCGCCGATGATCCCATAACAGTTGCCGGGGGTAAACTTGAGGTCTGCCCCGGCGAAGAGTTTGGTTCCTCCGAACATCAAGCTCACATTGCTGACTGTAATCATAAATTCCTCCGGTTTGGTATTTCAATAGATAAGAGCACGCAGACATGGGAGCTTTTTCTCTTGTAAAAAGCCCCCCTTGCCGCCCTTTGGGCGGCAATTCACCCGAAAAATACGCTTCTCAGGCGGGCGCCCGGCGCCCAAGCAGGAGTTCCGCCGCGTGCGCGCGGCGACGGGGGCTCTGCCCCTCGGCCCCGCCGCCTTTGAAAAGGCGGGCGAAACTTTTGGTTTGCAGGGAAAAGGCGGGTGAAACTTTTGGTTTGCAGGCAGTGTCACAGTTCGTTGACGAAACAGACGATCTCCTTTTCGGTAATATCGATCACGCCATAGCTCGGGTTATTACCGCGCGGCATCCCCAAGCTTCCGGGATTCATCAGATGGATACCATCCCGATAGGTACATAGCGGGACATGGGTATGCCCAAACAATACAACATTTGCCCCAACTTCTTTTCCCGCATCCAAAAGGCTATCCAAATCGTACTTTACGCTGTACATATGTCCATGCGTATAAAAAATCTTGGCGATCCCACAGGAAAAGCACCCCGCCAATGTTGCCTCCACGCCAAAATCGCAATTTCCCCGCACATTCAAAAATTTATGGTTGGGGTAGAGGGTGACAATCTGTGAAAATTCACTTGCACCGTCCCCCAGATGGATGAAAATTTCCGCGTCCTGATGCTTTTGGACCAGCTCCTGAATCGCAAAAAAATCCCGGTGTGTATCCGACATCACAATAATTCTCATGCTTCTCTCTCCTCCAATCCCCGCTCCCCAGCGGAGCAGACAGGGCCCTCCTGTCACACTTTTGAGAATATCTGCTACTAATATAACATACTATGAATTGAAATGAAACAGGCGGTGAATCAAATTGGGCAACAATTTTAACATTTCCCCCGATCAGATGGATTCTTTGATGCAGATGGCCAGTCAGAAGATGGGAACCGATCCGCAAAAGCTCAAGGAGCAGATGCAGAGCGGAAATATGGACGGTTTGTTACAAAATCTGTCCCCCAGCCAGCAGGCGCAGATCAACAACCTGATGAATAATCCTGCGGCGATCGAAAAACTGGTCGCAAGCCCCAAGGTGCAGATGCTCCTGAAAGGATTGATGGGGAAATAACCAGCCGGTTAAAGGGAGGCTTCGTATGGAAATGGACGATCTGAATTCCACAATCAGCTCGATCCTTGGTGATCCGAATAAGATGGAACAGCTCCGCCAGGTGGCGCAGTCGCTGGGAATCAATACAGGGGGCACTGAACAAGCCCCTCCAGCGGGCGGACAGCAGGCGTCCAGCGGGGGGATCGACCCGGGGGCCATCGCGTCCATCCTGCAAAACTTCCAGAATGCGGGCGGCGGCTCCTCCGGCGGAAACACTGCCGCGGCCAGCGCCGGAAACACAGGAAACACGGGCGCGTCAAATCTCGACGCGGTCTCAAAGATCGCAGGGATCATGGGTACATTTAACCAGAGCGACAAAAATATCGATCTGCTGCGCTCGCTCAAACCGCATTTTTCGGAGACACGTGCAGGGCGGATTGACGACGCGGTGCGGATCATGCAGCTAATGCGCGCATGGCCCGCACTGCGTGACAGCGGACTGCTCAGCGGGCTGGGCAATCTATTTGGAGGTGGCCGCAGATGATGCGCTGGAACAGCACCAAAACTTATACAGAAGAAGATATGCTCCGGATGCAGCAGGAGGCGGTAAACCGGGTGCACGAATTTCAGGCGCGGGCACAGGCACCCACCTTCTACGGGGAGGAAACGCCGATTGGCGAGCTCCCCGCAGCCGCGCCGGTGATTGAAGCACAGTCCCGGGTGGTGGAGGAACCGGAATCGCCCGCTGCACCCCCGCCGGAAACGCCGCAGCCTCAAGGCCAACAGCCCCAACAGCCGTTCCCACAGCAGCAGAACCTGCCCATGCAGACCCCCATGCACCCACAGGACCCGATCAAGGGCCTGCTGGACCGGTTCAGCCTGGACAGCGAAACCCTTTTAATTATGGGGCTGATGTTTGTCCTATACAATGAGAAAGCGGACAATACCCTGCTTGCCGCGCTCGCGTACTTATTATTATAACCACCCCTATAGTATAGTCCCAAAAGCAAAAAGTTTCGCCCGCCTTTGCTCCGGCCTAAGAGCCGCCGCTCCGCGTCGGTTGGCCTCTGCACGCCGCTGCGGCGGCAGTCAAAGGCGGCGGGGTCGAGGGGCAGAGCCCCCGCCGCCGCGCGCACGCGGCGGAACGCTTTATCCTGTGAAGCGTATTTTTAGGGGTGAATTGCCGCCCGAAAGGGTGGCAAGAGGGGGCTTTTTACAAGTGAAAAAGCCCCCTTTCAAAAAAATGCGGAACATGCTGCAAGATCGCGCAATCTGACGCAAGCGGCTTTTGCGTATATTATAACACGGTTTTCCATAAATCTCAACATTTGCGCCTGCCTGCCGCAGGAAAAATTTTTTTTGGGGAAGGGGTTTAGTTTTCCGCTGGGCGTGCGAATATCAGAGATAGAAGGGCCTGAAAAACCTGAGACAACCAAATCAGAAAGGTATTTTCCAAGGTCGCTTTTTACTTCCGGCAAGAGGCCGGGCGCGCTTTCGCCCAAGAGGGGCGGGCGTTTGAAAATATGGTTTTCGGATTCTCTGTGCCGCGGAGCAGGGAATCTTGAAAATAAATATTTATTTTCAACGGACACAATGGATGGTGTTCGCGTAATTTCAAGGAGGTATCACCATGGGAATGGTAGTAAGAAGCAACATTATGGCAGTCAACTCTCAGCGTCAGCTGGGCATGAACAACAATCAGGTTTCCAAAGCTCTTGAGAAACTGTCCTCCGGTTATCGTATCAACCGCGCGGGCGACGACGCTTCCGGTCTGGCGATCTCTGAAAAGATGAAATCCCAGATCAAAGGCCTCGACACCGCTTCGTTGAACGCCCAGGACGGTATTTCTGTCGTGCAGACGGCTGAGGGTGCGCTGACTGAGGTTCACAACATGCTCAACCGTATGACCGAGCTGGCAACCCGTTCGGCGAACGGCATCAACGCCGACCTCAACCGTGAGTCGCTCCAGCAGGAGGTTGACAAGCTGAAAGAGGAAATTGACCGTATCTCCGAGTCCACCAACTTCAACGGCATCAAACTGCTCGATGGTTCGATGGCGACCGGCGTTGGCGCGACCAAGGTGCAGAACGGCCTGAAAGGCGCTCCGATGAGCGCGACCGCTGCTTCGGGCGGTACCAAGCAGTCGCAGGCAGCTTCCACCTATAAGTCCACTGGTCTGACCGCGGCTGACAGCTCGACCGTCTCGATCAAGTATATGAACGCGCAGGGCAGCATCAACACGATCACCGTCAGCGTCACCGACGGCACCAAACTGCAGACCGAGGTGGAGGCGGCGATCAAGGCGAACAAAGACTTCAAGGATCAGACCCTGACCCTTACTGCTGGTAATATCGGCTTCGAGATGAAGGATAAGGGTGAGACCCACATGAAGATTCTTGAGATCACCCAGACGGTCAACGATGTCGCTGTTTCCCCGACTGAGACCACCGTTGGTGCGGTTACCGCTGGTACAAACGAGATCTTTGCTATGGACCTGAGCGGCCTTCAGGCAAACCAGAAGAACTACTTCGAGGTTGATGGGCAGAAGTTCCAGATCGTCAAGGACGGCAACGAGGCTGACCTCGGCTACACCGCGATCTACACCCAGGATGGAACTGCTGCTAACAAAGACGCGGTCAACCGTGTCGCGAGCCAGCTCCGTGAGAAGGGCATCGATGTCAAAGTCGATACAGCGGGCACTGGCCTCGAATTCTCGAAGGGCGACGGTACCGCTGCTGCGGGCGGCCTGACCCTCCAGATCGGCGATACTGCGGACCACTACAATAAGATCAACGTCGGCGTCAAAGACATGAGCTGCAAGGGCTTGGGCATCAAGTCGCTCGACATCTCGACCAAACCTGGCGCGGCTGACGCGATCGACACGATCCGCAACGCGATCGACAAGGTTTCCGAGCAGCGCGGCGTCCTGGGCGCAACCCAGAACCGTCTCGAATACACCATCAACAACCTCGACACCGCGTCGGAGAACCTGCAGTCGGCCAACAGCCGTATCCGCGACACCGACATGGCGAAGATGATGATGGAGTACACCAAAGTCAACGTTCTGACCCAGTCCGCCCAGGCGATGCTGGCTCAGGCCAATCAGCAGCCGCAGAGCGTGCTCCAGCTGCTCCAGTAATTTCACAGCTTCTTTCAGAAGCGTCTCATTTCCAATGGAAAGGGACAGACAGGCAGATTGTCTGTCTGTCCCTTCCTCTGTTTAAGACTGCTTGGAGACCGGAAAAACAGGCGTTTCCCGGTTTCCAAACAACCTGAAAGGGAAAGAAAAGGAGCTGTGGAAGGTTTGAAAGCACGCGTAAAAGCGCAAGGCAGGCAGGAAAAGCTTTGCCTTTCGATCGGCATGATCGTAAAAAACGAGGAAAAAATCCTTGAGGAATGTTTGCAGGCGCTCGAGCCGCTGCGTAAAGCGCTCCCCTGCGAACTGATTATTGCGGATACCGGCTCGACCGACCGCACTATAGAAATTGCGGAAAAATATGCGGACACCCTGTTTCAAATCCCTTGGAACGGGGATTTTGGTGCGGCCAGAAATGAAACTTTAGACCGCGCACGCGGCGAATGGTTCTTCTATATTGATGCGGACGAGGTGCTTGACGCAGATTGCAGCGCGTTGATCCGCCTTTTGCAGAGCAGCGAAGCGGAAAAATATCAGACAATTTCGATGGTGCGGTATGAATACACCGACAACACCCATTCGGACTATTCCACCACCCATTATCTGCGCATCCACCGCCGGGTCCCGGAAAACCGTTTTAACCGGAGCATTCACGAAACCCTGGTCGCGAATCTGCCAATCTGCCAGCTCCCCACTGTGGTGCACCACAGCGGGTATCAGGATGAAGTCATCCGGGAAAAACAGCTCCGCAACCGCCCCCTGCTCGAGCAGGAGCCCGGCCCGATGACCCCAAAGCGCCTGCGCGAGCTCTCGGACACTTATGCTGCGGATATTCCATGGGAGGTGGAAAAGAAAAAGGAACTGCTCTGTCAGGCGGTCGAACTGGACGAGCAGAGCGGTTCCCCCGAACTCTATTCTGCGGCTTATATGTCGCTGGGCAACCTCTGCCTCTTTTTGCAGGAATACCCCGAGGCCGAGCTGGTCGCCAAACGCTATTTCGCCCGCCGCACAGAACAGCCGCCCATGATGTCCGACATGGAGATGTATTATATCCTTGGGCTTAGCCTGCACAATCAGGACGCTTTTTCCCGGGCGGTCAAGCCGCTGGAACAGTATCAGGCGCTCTATGTGCAGTACCATGCCGGAAAGCTCTATACCTTGGATATGGGTGGCGTGATGTTGACCTCGGCCGGAAAACATGAGTGGATGTTGTCCACCTTCCTGCTGGCATTTGACTATACCAAGCTAGGGGAATACCAGGCCGCGCATACCTACCTTGAACGTACCAACCGGAAAGACCTCCTGCCGAGCCATTGGAAATTATCGGCGGTGGTCGATGTGATTTATGCCGCCGAAAGCGGAGATGTTTCCCGCCTTGGGGAGACCTGCCACTGGCTGCAACAGCTTCCCGACCGGGAACCGCTGGTGGAATTCTTACAGGTTTTTGCACAGAACGCAAAACAGCTTATGCCCGCCTTTGAGCGCTATTTCGATGGTTTTTCCGCACCGCCGGATGATCCCGGACTCTGCCGCGCCCAGTTGCAGCTGATTTCCACCCTCTGGGACGTCTCGGACAAGAACCTGCTCGAGGAGCTTTTCCCGCTGGTCTGCCGGTATATCCGCTGGGATGCCCGGTTCTGCCGCCTGCTTCTGCGCCCGGAGGTCTGCACGCCTGAAAACCGGTATCTTTTGCCGGGTGAATACGCCTTTATGCTGGACGCAGAAAATGCGCTCGCGCTCTATGACCAGCAGAACCACGAGGGATATTTCTGTTCCCTGCAAGCCCTGCTGAAGCAGCATCCCGAGCGCAGCCAGGAGATTTCCGTCCTGCTCGCCCCCATCGACGAGAGCCGCAAACAGGAGCGTAAAAACCGCGAAGAGTTCGAAGCGCTCGCACAGGCGGTGAAAACGGCGTTTTACGACGCTTTGCAGGAGGGCAAACAGGCGGAGGCACAGGAGATCCTTTCCAGATACCAGCAGCTCAACGGGGATGATCCCGAAATTGCTATGATGCGGATCATGCTGATCCAGCCGCAGGGAGGGACGCTGTCGTGAAGGTTGTCATTCTGGCGGGCGGCCTGGGGACCCGGATTTCGGAGGAAAGCCATCTCCGCCCCAAACCTATGATCGAAATTGGTGGGTTCCCCATCCTTTGGCATATCATGAAAATCTATTCCCATTACGGCTTCAACGAATTTGTCGTCTGCTGCGGCTATAAGGGGTATATGATTAAGGAATATTTCGCACAATATTACCTGCACTGTTCGGATGTGACCTTTGATTTTTCCGCCGAGAACCGGATGACCATCCATAATAATATCGCGGAACCGTGGAAAGTTACGCTCGTAGACACCGGCCTGCACGCGCAGACCGGCTGCCGGATCAAGCGTGTTCAGAAATACATCGGGAACGAAACGTTTATGATGACCTATGGCGACGGTGTTTCCAATGTCGACCTACAGGCACTGCTGCGCTGCCACCGCAATTCCGGCAAGGTGGTCACCCTGACCGCAATCCAGCCGGGCGGGCGGTTCGGTGTGCTCCAGCTCGACCACGCCACCGGCACTGTCGACGGGTTCAAGGAAAAGGCCAAGGAGGACGGCGGCTGGATCAGCGCCGGCTTTATGGTGATGGAACCCGAAGTCTTTTCCTATGTCAAAAACGAGGAGCCGTGTGTCTTTGAGCGGGAACCGCTCGAGCGGCTCAGCCGCGAAGGCAAGCTGGGGGCGTATGAGCACACCGATTTCTGGCAGTGCATGGACACCCAGCGGGACAAGGGTATGTTGGAGCATCTTTGGGGAAGCGGAATCGCTCCCTGGAAAGTCTGGTAAAGGGAGGTACCTGGGATGACAAGAATTGTTCAGGAAGATATACAGCGGATTTATGAGGGGCTTTCGGAAACGGAGCGGCACACCCTCTCCGGAAAAACCGTCCTTGTGACCGGTTATGCAGGCTCTTTGGGCTATCTGCTGATGCAGTTTTTGCGGACATATGGGGATTCTTTGGGGATTCCCCGCGTAGTTGGGATCGACAATTTCCAGTTCGGCAGGCCCGTCTGGGCGGATGAGCTGCGGTCCGATCCCCGTTTCCAGTTGATCGAGGGGGACATCACCGCCTGTGACCTCTCCCCTGCCGCCGATGCCCAGCTCATCCTGCATATGGCGTCCCTTGCTTCCCCAGTCTACTACCGTCTGCACCCGATCGAAACGATCGATGCGGATGTGATCGGGCTGAGGCGGCTGTTGGATTTTTACAAGGACCGGAAAATCCACAGCCTGCTCTTTTTTTCTACCAGCGAAATCTACGGGAATCCCGCACCGGACCAGATTCCGACACCAGAAACCTATTTCGGTTATGTCAATACTTCCGGGCCCCGCGCCTGTTACGACGAATCCAAGCGGTTCGGAGAGACCCTCTGCTATAACTATCACCACCAATATGGAATGCCGCTCACGGTAATCCGCCCGTTCAACAGCTTCGGTCCCGGCTTGCGCACCAATGACCAGCGGGTTGTGGCCGATTTCGCAAGCAACATCCTCAAAAATGAGGACCTCATTATCTACAGCGATGGGAAAGCCACCCGGACGTTCTGTTATGCCTCGGATACGGTCACTGGGATGTTGAAGTGTGCGCTCTATGGCGCTTACGGGATTTTCAACATCGGTTCCGATCAGGAGGAGCTTTCGATCGATGGTCTTGCACAGTTTTACCATGATGTGGCGGCGGAGCGGACCGGCTATCAGGGCCGGATCTGCTACCGGACCCATAGCGACGTCCACTACCTGACCGACAATCCGCAGCGGCGGCGCCCGGACCTCTCCCGCGCCAGAACGCTGCTCCATTACGCTCCACAGATCGATACCCGCCAGGGGATCGGCCGTTATCTGGAGCATCTTCTGGAAATGGAGGGGTCTCATACATGATCTCTGTATTTGGGCTGGGTTTTGTGGGCCTGACCACCGCTCTGGGATTTGCGCAGTTGGGATTTCAGGTCTATGGCGTGGAAAAAAACGCATCCAGAAAGCAGATGCTCCACGAAAAAAGAATTCCTTTTGCAGAACCCCATCTGCCAGAACAGCTGGAAACACATCTGGATGGACGGTTCCGGCTCACCGAGTCGGCACAGGAGGCGGTCGTCAACAGCGAAATCGTCTATTATTGTGTGGGAACGCCTTGCGGGGCGGATGGAGCGGCAGATTTGACCGACCTGTTTTCCGCGCTGGACGAGACGATGCTGCACAAGCAGGAGGGTAAAAAACTCCTGCTTGTGATTAAATCGACAGTCCCGCCCGGGACTGCCGAAAACCGTATCCTCCCCTACCTGGAAGCACGAGGCTGGAAAAACGGCGTGGATTTTTCCCTTGCCAACAATCCAGAATTTCTGCGGGAAGGCCATTGCTGGGAGGATTTTATCCATGCAGACCGGGTGGTAATCGGCTGCGCGGACAGCTGGTCTGAACAGAAGCTCCAGGCGCTCTATGCAAAGCTGGAAGCGCCTGTATGCGCGGTTTCACGCTCCACGGCTGAATTTATCAAATATCTATCCAACAGCCTGCTTGCGACGATGATTAGCTATGCCAACGAGATGTCTGAGGTTGCCGAACGGATCGGCGGGATCGATACTGCCGGGGCGTTCCATATCCTACATATGGACCGCCGCTGGGCAGGGGCGGAGATGGCTTCCTATGTGTATCCGGGCTGTGGATACGGCGGGTACTGTCTGCCCAAGGATACCAAGGCGCTCTACGCGCTGGCCAACAGCATGGGGCTGGAGCTGCCGCTTCTGGGGAGTGTCATCCGAACCAACGAGCAGATGCCGGAGGTGATCGCCAAACGGATCATGCAGCGGGTTTCTCCGGAACAGCAGGTCGGCATCCTGGGGCTGTCATTCAAACCCGGTTCCAATGATGTTCGGGACTGCACCTCCGCCAAGGTGATCCGGCTGCTTCTGGAACACGGTTATCAGCGGATCACTGCCTATGACCCCATCGCAATCTCCGAATTCCAGGCGTGTTACCCGCTTGAAATCCAGTATGCCGGCTCTCTGGACGAAATCTGCGGCTGCTCGGACAAACTGGTGATCCTAACCGGCTGGCCGGAATTTAAAGCGGTGAAAGCGAGTATCCCGGACAAGGTACTCGACTATCGTTATCTTTGAAAGGCGAGGGCAACTGTATGCATCAGGCAAAAGCCGTTTTTATGATGATGATCTACAATACGCCGGAGGACTGGCTTCGTCAGGCGATTGAAAGCATCCTGCACCAAACCTGCCCGGATTTGTATCTCCTGATTCAGGACAACGGTTCCACCGGCCGAACCACTGAAATTCTCCGGGAATATGCCGGCAAAGACGACCGGATCATGGTGTGTCGGAATGCGGTAAACAATGCGATCACCCCCGAGGAAAACGCGGCTTGGTGGAATTTGGTCTGCCGGTATACGCTCGAACTGAAAAGCGAATATTTCGCCGTTCTGGATTCGGATGACGCCTATGCCCCGGATTTCCTCGAGGTGATGTACCGGACAGCAACCGAAAAGCAGGCAGACCTTGTTGTATGCGGCACCACCATGGTGGATGAATCTGGGCAAAAGACCCTGCGGGAACGGCTCCCGCCTGCACTCGCTCTGGACAACCGGAAGATGTCCGCGTGCCAGTTTACACAGGAATACGGCTCCTTCCGTTCGCTATGGGGGAAGCTCTTCCGCGCCTCCCTCCTCTGGGAATATGGCAATGGATTTACGCAGGCCGCTTCCCTACAGATACGCAACGGTGGGGACACCTTCTGCGTCCTCTACCTGATGCGCAAAATCACCCGGTTTGTTTCGGTCCCTCAAAGCCTGCATACCTATCGGATCAGGAGCGCTTCGGTCTATCAGGGTACACAGGGCGAGCTGTCTCCCAACCGTGTCCGAGAGGGGGAGCAGCTTTTTCTTGCAGCGTGCCAGACCGCCAGGGCCTATGCTTGTCTGGACTGGGAAACCATGCATTTTTTGTATGACGTGTACTATTACCATATCCACGACCTGCTCGCATCCCTGCTGGATAATTCTACCATGTCCCCCGAAAGCAAGGTGTCCTATTTCCGGACGGTGCTGGACGCGCCGCTCTTTGCGCAGATTGGCGAGACCTCCGACAGGATGGTGTATCTGATCGACCAGATGCTCCTCAAACTATTGATGCCTGAGCCGCCGCTCCCAATGGAACACTGCCTTTCCCTGCTCCACCGGCAGGACAGCGCGCAACAGGACACACTCAAAAAACAGCTTCTTCATCTGCTGGAAAGGAATGAGTGGGAGCAGTCCCGCAGGATTGCAGCGGCGTTGGTGGCACAATGCCCGCTGGATGAGGAACTGCTTCATCTCCGCCTGTACCGGATGGCGGCCTGTGGAGAAACATGGGAAACTGCCTGTTATGCCGCGCAGATTGCCCGGCTGGTTTACCCTGAGAATGCGGCAATCGGAAAGCTGGCCGAAAGTTTGGAGAGCCGATAATGAAGAAGGAGAAGTTTGAATGGGTAGAAGGAAAAGGCGTATGCAGGACGCGAAGCGGCCTTTATTGAGCATCTTTGTCTCTGTATATAATCTGGAAAGCTATATTGAACAATGTCTGGACAGCATCTTGCAGCAACCATTTCAGGACTATGAAATTTTACTGTTCGACAACGGATCGGTCGACCGCAGCATCGAAATTTGTGAGGGCTATGCGCAGAGACACCCCGATAAAATCCGTTATTACAAGCTTCCCCGCCCCACTGTGGTTGGCCGCCCTCATGCATTGGCAGGCAACAGAATGCGGGGGCGCTACTTCATGCAGGTAGATGGCGACGATTATTTGGCGCCCGGAGCCTTGCAGCAGATTTCTAATGCTATCCTGGAAAAACAGCCGGATATTGTGGCCGGCTCTTTCATTTCTGATGTTGAGCCAAATGCCATTAACAGAAATGACGCTGTATTTGAGCCCGAAAAAATCAATGATGTCTCGTATGAGGAAGCTGTCGCATATTTATCTGAGCTTCCCCAGTTTCATATTGCACCTTGGCGCTATATTTTAAAAAGGCACATCATTCCCAAATTTGCGACCGGTAAAAGCCGGCTGCACCGAAAAAAAAGAATTAATAAAAAATGGCAGATCCTTCGGAACAAAAACGACATCCCTCCATACTGTAAAAAACATTACAATTGGAATCTGGGAGCACACGGAGAGGCCAAGCTGATTGTCACAATTTTTGAAAGCGGACAAAGCATCTGTTTTCTGGAAAAACCCTTCTATATTTACCGGCAAAGAGCCGGAAGCATCTCCGTCTCCCCTCTCTCTATGCGTTCGGGACACTTCCTTGCCGGGTCCAGGCTCCTCACAATCCTGTGGATTGTGGAGCGCGACCAATGGGTAAAGCATTCTGCATTCCGAAACAAAATCTGCATTGAATTTATGGAGCTTTATCGCCAACTCTGCTTTTTAAATACCACCCTTGAAGAGGAACAAATGGCTGAAGTCATCCAAATTTATAAGAAACCCCTAAGGTATCTGAAAAACTGTGATACGGCCGAACTGCACGCGCTTTGCGAACAAATTCAGCTGCTTGGAGCCGCAGACGGCCTAGCCGCTTACCGGGAACAGCAGACCGAAAAACTGATGGCAGGATGCAAAGGGTTTTCAAGTAAGTCCATTTATATTTTCCCGACAGGGCTCTGTGGGGAAGCAACAGCCGAACTCCTTACCACCCAAGGGATTTCTGTGTCCGGTTTTTTGGATAACGACCCCTCCAAAGACGGATTGACTATTCGCGGCAGGATGTGCAGCGTCCCAAAAAAATTGCAGGGATACAGCGATAGGGACAAACGAAACACTGCGGTTGTAATCGCAACCTCTTATCCAAGGCTTTCCCCTGTTTTGCGGCACCAGCTCCTAGAAATGGGAATTCCAGAAGAAAACATCTTCATACGATGAGCAAACAAAGAATCCGGAGGGACGATATGCAGACAAAAATTACGGTAATGATCCTCACCTATAACCGGGCGGGGATGTTAAGCCGGGCGGTGGACAGTGTCCTTGCCCAGAGCTTTCAGGAATATGAGCTGCTTCTGATTAACAACGGCTCGACTGACAATACAGCCGCACTCTGTGATGAATACGCGAAAAAAAAGGAAGCAGTCCGGGTGTTTACGCTTTCCCCTAACCAGGGAATCTCCGCAGCCCGGAATTTTGCATTGGATCAGGTGCAGACCGAATTTTGCATCTTTATTGACGATGATGATTTTATTGAACCGGATATGCTCGCCCATCTTTACAGTATGGTGCAGGACTTCCAAGCTGATATTGCAATTACAGGTTGCGTGGACGAATACCCGGATGGTCGGATTGTCCCCAAATACCAATTTGAGGAGCAGTACCTCCTGAGCCGGGAAGAGGGCGTTTCAGAGTTTTTAAAGCGGGAAAAATTCCACACCTCCCCCGGCACCAAGCTGTTCCGCTACCGTCTGTTTGACGGTATCCGCTTTCCCAAAGGTGTGCTGATTGACGATATTCACACGATCTACAAACTGTTTGTCGCTGCCAACCGGACGGTTGTGCAGGGAAAACCGGACTACCACTACTGCAAACACATCGGGAACGCCACCGGGTTTCTCTCTGGATCGCTTCTGCGGCCGGAAGTTCTGGAGGATTATCTGAATATGCAGGATGAACGGATTGCCTACATCTCTGAAAATCTGCCCGCCTTGGCAGAACAGACCGTCTACGCAAAATATTCCTATCTGATTTCAATGGTCGAACGGATCGAAAAGGGGGAGTCCGAGGGTTGTGAAGCCTACCTGACCAAAATGAAAGAGGCTCTGCGGGAGAACGCAGAATATTTTCTGCGAATGGAATGGACTACCGACCGCGAACGTCGGCTCATGGCACAATATGTTTTGCATTAGGAGGGGCTCATATGCCAAAACTGATCCAGTTTGATGGAAAAAATTTATACTGCGGCGGTATTCCTGCCAACGCTTTGGAGGAAACAACTTCCAATTACTATAGAAACATCCTGCAGGGCAGGCCTGTCATTATTTATGGTGCGGGGGAGCTGGGAAACTGGTATTTCAACGAGTTGAAACGGCTACAGATTCCAGTTGCGGCGGTTTGCGATACCTATAAAGCAGGGAAACCCCTTCCTGCGGGGCTTGGAAACATCCAATCCCTTTCAGAAGCGTTGGAGAAATATCCTTCTGCTTTCATCATAATTGCTTCCTTTTCTTTTTACGATGAAATAAAAGCATCTTTTCCGCCTGATCTTCCAGAAGACCAGGTTTGCTCTCTTCACGGTCTTCTTCTGACCTACCGGCCCGCGAGTGTCGGGGGTGCATATCGGAATTATCTGATCGAGCATTTAGACGCATTTAACTGGTTAGCCGAAAATCTGGCAGACGATTTGTCCCGCAAAACATTCCGTGAGGTTATCCTTGGGAGAATCAATGGGGATATCACCTGTTTTCGCCGGGTCATGCAGCCCGATGAATATTTTCCAAGCGACCTTGTTCAACTCCAGCAGGACGAGGTATTTGTGGATGTTGGCAGTTATAACGGGGATACCATTCAGGTCTTTCTGGAAAAGACAAACCGGAATTTTAAAAAAATATTCGGATTTGAACCGAATCAGGAACAATATGATCAAATTCATAGGACATACCCGGATATGCTTGCACAAGGCCGTCTTGTACTTTTTCAAAAATGCCTTTGGGATAGTAAAGAGACCCTTTACCTGGTGGAAAACGGGGCTGGATCTTACCTAAGCACCGAGGCGGGCAAAAAAGACTTTGTCGTGGAAACTACCGCTTTGGATGACTGCATCATGGAACCGGTCAGCTTTATTAAAATGGATATCGAAGGCTCTGAGCTGAAAGCGCTGAAGGGCGCCAAAAACCTAATCTGCAAATACCGGCCTGTGCTCGCAATTTGTGTTTACCACAAAAAGGAGGATTTGGTGGAAATCCCGGGTTATATCCATAGTCTGGGATTAGGGTACCGGTATCATTTAAGGCATCACAGCGATTATGTGGACCAGACAGTGTTCTATGCAGTTCCCATCGAACCGTTCAAGCATATCTAAAAGGAGGTTACTTTATGCGTTCACCAAGTGAGATGCGGATTATTGAAATTGATATTACCAATGCCTGTATCCATCAGTGCTCCAACTGCACAAGATTCTGTGGGCATCATAAGACTCCCTATTTTATGGAATGGGAAATGTTTAAAAAGAGCGTAGATTCCCTTCTTGAATATGGAAGATGTATTGGGATGATGGGTGGCGAACCAACCCTGCATCCACAATTTGAAAGGTTCGCACGCTATCTGGCAGAGGTCTACCCCGGACAACACCATGTCCCTGCCAGCAATCAGCCGATTCCCGTATTTTCTAACTATATCCGAGATAAAAACTATCTGCAGCATGAATGCCTGAACCGGCACAGAGGCCCTGGTTTGATGAGTGCTACCAGTAAGCGATATTTCCAGCATTTTGACCTGATCCAGAAACTCTTCAGTTATCAGAGCATCAACGACCACAATAACCCCAGCCTACACCAGCCGGTTCTGGTCAGCCGGAAAGACCTGGGGATTCCAGACGAAGCGTGGTTCCCTATGCGGGATAACTGTTTTTTCCAAAACCAGTGGAGTGCGTCCATCACGCCGAAGGGAGCGTTCTTCTGCGAAGTCGCGGGGGCGCTGGATATGCTGTTCAACGGGCCGGGCGGCTGGAAGGTGGAACCGGGCTGGTGGAAGCGCACCCCGGACGAATTCGGCGACCAGCTGCAATGGTGTGAACTCTGCGGCGGCGCGCTGTTCCAACAGGGCCGGCTTTCGAGCGAAGAGATCGACGACGTCTCCCCTTCCCTCCTGAAAAAACTGGAGGAGATCGGCAGTCCCAAGCTCCGGCGGGGGGCGGTATCGGTTTTGCAGAGCATCCCCGCATATGACGGCAAGGAGATGCCAAACATCCGGAGACGCTACCTCAGCGATTTCACCAAACGTGTTTCAGCCTGCAATCAGGCCATCTATCCCGAGGGAATTGCTTCTCTCCTGCCCGCATCTGACGGTGCGTCCGGCGTGCAGAGGAACCAGATGCTCGCACAGGCAGAAGCGGATTGGCTATTTCTTCCCGCCTCCCCCGAATCCCATCTGGATGGACAGCTTATCGAGCGGCTGAAAAAGGTGGTCCTAAATCCGGAGGTACTCTATCGAATCGAGGGGCCGGACGGGAATGGCTGGCTGTTCTACCGGCGGGCGAAAGCGCTCCGGCAGGCGGGCTTTGATGGGATTGCCCACTGTGCATCCTGGGAGGAATTCCTCCATTTTTGGCCGGAAGAACAAAAATGTGTACTCGCAGACGGGTTTGACCGGTTCCAGAATCCAGACTTGGAGGTTTGGACCACATATGCACAGGGTGCAGCCACCGAACATCAGGACGAGATCGAACGATGTCTGAAAAAAATTCGGAGTGATTATCAATGAAGCGTGTGATCGACCGGGATTTTTACAAAGGGAAACGGATTTTCGTCACCGGGCACACCGGTTTTAAAGGAAGTTGGCTCTGCAAAGCCTTACAGATGCTGGGTGCGCAGGTCTGTGGATATGCGCTGGAACCCTCTACGACGCCAAGCCTGTTTCGCATGTTGGAGCTTGACGCAAACATGGAATCCATCATCGGGGACATCCGCGACAGCAACGCGCTCCGACAGGCTGTGCTGCGGTTTTCCCCCGACCTAGTGATCCATATGGCGGCCCAGCCGATTGTGCGGGAGGGCTACCGGAACCCCGCATACACCTACGAAACCAATGTAATGGGGACGGTCTATCTGTTGGAGGCTGTACGGGAATGCCCGTCGGTGCGATCGTTCCTAAATGTGACCACCGACAAGGTCTATCTGAACCGGGAATGGGAATGGGGGTACCGTGAGCAGGATACGCTGGATGGGTACGACCCCTACTCCAACAGCAAAAGCTGCTCCGAGCTGGTGACTGCTACCTATCGCCGCTCGTTTTTCTCCGGGGAGGGATGCCCCGCAATCTCGACCGCCCGCGCCGGTAACGTAATTGGCGGAGGGGATTTCACTGTTGACCGCATCCTTCCCGACTGCCTCCGGGCGGTCGAGCGGAAAAGTGATATTCCGGTACGCAATCCCCATTCCTGCCGTCCCTACCAGCATGTGCTGGAACCGGTCTTTGCCTATCTGCTGATTGCACAGGAGCAATACCGGGATAAAACCCGGTTTCAAGGCTGCTACAACGTCGGCCCCAACCCCGAGGACTGCATGGAAACCGGAAAGCTGGTGGAGCTGTTCTGTACCTTATGGGGGGAGGGGCTTCAATGGAAAACCCAGCGGGACAGCAGCGAACCGCATGAAGCCAACTTTTTACAGCTCGACCATTCCCGTATTTCTTCTGTTTTTGGCTGGCAGCCAAAGTGGAATGTCCGGCAGGCAATGGAAAAAACGGTGGAATGGAACCGGGCATATCTGGGTGGAAACCCGGTAGAGCCGCTTATGGAAGCACAAATACGGGAATATATGGGAGCGTGAACGATGAAGCAGGCAATCATAACCGGCGCCAGCGGTTTCCTCGGCGGATGGCTCTTGCGGGAACTATCTTCCAGAGGTGTACAGAGCATCGCCGTCCTGCGAGATGAAAACAGCCGCCAACGGGTCGCCGCAGACGCACCCGGACTTCAGACCGTTATCTGCCCGATGGAGCAGGTTCAGGCGCTTCCGGAGCTCCTGCCCGGCTGCAAAGCGGATGTCTTTTTCCATCTCGCGTGGGAAGGGTCCACAGGGTTAGAACGGGCGGATTATGCCCTTCAGTTGCGCAACGTGCGCCATACGCTGGATACGGTCAAAGCCGCCGCCGCGCTGGGATGCAGGCGGTTTGTGGGCGCGGGTACGCTGGCTGAACTGGACTGCGGCAGTTATATCCCTCTGGATGGTTCTTCCCCAAATCCGGTGAGCTGTTATGGCACTGCAAAGATCGCCGCGCATTACATGAGCAAAGCAGTCTGTGGTCAGTTAGGGATCGACCATCTCTGGGCCCAGATTTCCAATACTTACGGCAGCGGAAACCATACACAGAATTTTATCAACTTTGCAGTTCATACAATGCTGTCCGGAAAACCTGCCAACTTTACCAGCGGCGAGCAGATGTATGATTTTGTACATGCATCCGATGTGGCTCAGGCGCTCTTCTGCATCGGGGAATCTGGGCAGAAAAACCATTCCTACTACGTTGGGAGCGCAAAGCCGGAGCAGCTCAAACGGTTCATCCTGAAAATCCGGGACACTGTAGACCCGGCTATCCCGCTGCACCTTGGGGCCATCCCGTTCAACGGGGTTAGCTTGCCTGTATCGGCGTTCGACTGTTCCAAACTCTGTGACGATACCGGTTACCATCCCCAAGTCTCTTTCGAAACAGGGATACGTGAAACGGTGGATTGGCTCAGAAATCAGGAGGAGGGACTTTTTTGACACAGAAATTCTCATTTTCCACTACCGAGATTCCGGGGTTAATCCTAATTCAGGCATTCTGCGCTGAGGATGAACGCGGATATTTTCTGAAGGACTATTCCCGTGAGCTTTTTGAGCAGAATGGGATTTCCCACGATCTTCAGGAGGTGTTCTACACCCGTTCGCACAAGGGCGTCATCCGCGCACTGCATTTCCAGCGGGAAAAGCAGCAGCCTAAACTGGTTCGGTGTATCTCCGGCAGGATTTTTGACGTTGTTGTCGATCTGCGCCAAGATTCCCCCATGTTCCAAAAATGGCGTGCCTTTGAGCTGGATGGGGAAACCCATCAGGAGCTGCTGATCCCGGCGGGCTGTGCACACGGGTATCTCGTACTGGAACCATCCATCGTTTCCTATAAATGTTCCGAGCGTTTTTACGCGGAATATGACGATGGGATCCGCTGGGATGACCCGGATATCGGGGTGGCGTGGCCGTTGGACCGGGTTGGAAACCAGGTGATCCTCTCTGAAAAGGACCGGAATTTACAGTCTTTCCGGGAATTTATCGACCGCTTCGGCAACGGGGGCGCTGCCCCTCGACCCCGCGATTTTTTGAAAAAAATCGAGTAAAACTTTAGGGCTTGTTTGAAAATAGAGAAATGGACGGATTTTTCGCAAAAAATGAGCAGCTGAAAGGAAAAACGCACAGGAATACTTGATGTATTCCGCGCATTTTTGACGCAGCAGATGCCGCTTTTTGCAGAAAAAGACGGTGATTTCGATTTTTCAAACAGCCCCTAAACAGGGAATCATGAAAAAGTTTCGCCAGCCTTTTCAAAGGCTGCGAGGTTGAGGGGCGGAGCCCCCGCAGATAAAAACCCGTACACCGGGGATACCACCGGTGTACGGGTTTTTTGTTTTGTTCTGTCGGGAGCGGGTCAATGCGGGAAACCGGGCAGCTCGGCACGATCGGAGAAGCCCATCCCAAATGCCTTTTCCCGCAGAGCGGTGTAAAGTTCGGCATAAGTTGCCTCAATGTACGGCTGCAAAAAGAGCCAGCCGATACAGCAGCTTAAGAGCGCAAGCAGATACCAGCCAAGGAACGAGAGGTCCAGTAGGAACATCTTCCACTTCTCCCCATGCGTCATCTTGCGGCTGAGCTCAAACACCCGCTGCTGTGGCAGATCGGGGCGTTCGGAGAGGATATAAGGAACCATGCGGTATTCATAGCGCTTGATGATCGGGAGAATCGAGAAGAGGATTCCCCCCGCAACAACCGGCAGAAAGATTCCAACAGCCAACGCTCCAAATAGAAGCTCCATAAAAAACAGGCACAGACAGATCACCACCAGAAACGACTCTTCCACCAGAAGGACGACCAGCCCCAACCCCAGCAAAGAAATCATCGTCATGTCAGTCCATGCGCTGTCCATCATTACCAACAGGGAGGCCAGAGCCACCCCAGGAAGCCGGTTGAGCACCCGCCAAAGAAAGAGCTTGAAATCCCGCATGAAGAGGGTCAGGATGACATTCTTGTATCGCTGCCCCCCGCCCGTAAACGCAAAGAAGAGCCGCTCAAAAATGCTCGGCGCCTCCCGGCTTTCGAGAAAATAGCGGTTCCGTCCCATCTCGATCGGGTTGCTTAAAAAAACTTTCGCCGCCAGCGAGAACAGCACCCCTATGAGCCCGACCCCGATCACGGTAGACCAGAAGATAGGATTGTAAAAGAACTCCCCATCCAGATCAATACTGCCGGAAACCCCTCTCGAGGTCCCGCCAACAAAACCGCCCACCAGGTTTCCCACCAGGCAGACAAGCAGCGCCATCCAGTAATACCGTTTCAGCCTGGACTTTGCTTCGGATTTAATCAATGCACGATTCCACATAGAAATCCCCCCCTTATAGATATGATAGCACAGAATCGCGGCGGATGACAGCCCTCTTAACCGGTTTTCTTTTCCCTGCCCCACCGCTTGCGATTAGAATCTTGAATAAGAACCTATATTCATAATCGGAGGATGTCGGATGGACGAGGTATTTTTTCGCCCTGCAAGGCGAAAAAATGCAGACAATACTTTGTGTATTGCAAGGTTTTTCAACGCAGCAGGTCGGAAAAAGACCCGTTCAGACGGCGTCAACCGGTTGTGAATACGGGTTCTAAGCTTTAAGGAGCCCCGCCGGTCAAATTGGGCGGGTCGCCTCCCGCAGCCAGCGCTGTTCCTCTTCGGCCAGCAAAGGGCCGATCTGTTCATATACCCGCCTATGATAAGCGTTGAGCTGTTCGCGGCCGCGGGCGTCGAGCAGGGCGGGTTCTACCGCATCCAGGTCGATCGGTGCGAGGGTCAACGTTTCAAACCGCAGGAAACCGTCTGTCTCCGCCGCGCGGCAGGCGAGCTGATTTTCGATCCGTACCCCGAATTGACCGGGAAGATAGACCCCCGGCTCGTCCGAAACCACCATACCGGGCGCAAAGGGGGCGGTGTCATTGCGGGCAGTGATCCGCCAGTTGAAGCCAATGGGCGGCTCATGCACACAGAGCAGCGAGCCGATCCCATGCCCGGTGCCGTGCCCATAATCCAGGCCGTTGGCCCAGAGCGGGCCGCGCGCAAGCACGTCCAGGTGCCGCCCGCAGACCCCAACCGGGAACACTGCTGCCGAAAGGTTGAGCATCCCCTGTAGGACCAGGGTGAAACACCGCTTCTGCTCGGCAGTGGCGGAACCGATCACGACTGTACGAGTAAGGTCGGTGGTACCTTCGAGATACTGCCCGCCCGAGTCGAGCAGGAGCAGCCCGTCCGGCCCGACCGGGATATCGCTTTCGGGCGTCACATGGTAATGGACAATCGCCCCATGCGCCCCGAATCCGCTGATTGTGATGAAGCTCGGCCCGAGGCACCCCTCCTGCTCGAGACGCAATCCGTCGAGCTTTTCCGCAATCTGCGCCTCGGTTGGATGTTCGCCGCCCATACCGGTCTTGAGCCAGAACAACAGCTTGGTTACTGCAACCCCGTCCTTGAGGTGGGCCTGGCGCAGATGCTCCAACTGGGTTTCATTTTTGACCGATTTGCGCAGGATCGACGGGTTCTCCGTTGCGACAATCTGCGCCCCTGCCGCTGCAAGCCGCAGATAAAATGCGTAGCCGACCCGTTCGGGCATCAGCAATACCCGTTTCCCGGCAAACACCTGCTCCACCGTTTCCTGAGCTGCCTCGTAGGGCAGAACTTCGACCCCCAGACGACCGAGATGCGCCTGAACCTGTCGATCCAGCTTGGCAGAGTCGATAAAAAGCAGCGCGCGGTCAGGCAGCAAAGCCAGATAGGCGAGCGCAACCGGGTTATAGGCGATGTCTCCCCCGCGCAGATTGAGCAGCCATGCGATGTCATCAAGGGTTGCGATCAGATGCCCGTCCGCGCGGGCGGCAACCTGCTCCCGCAGCCAGGCGAGTTTGCGCTCCGCCGACTCCCCTGCATACTGCTCGGACAACACCCAGACCGGCGCATTGGGCAGCGGAGGGCGGTCTTTCCAAAGCTCCCCCGCGAGGTCGCGGTCGAGGAACCGCGCCTGCCCGCCCAGTGCGTTAAGCAGGTCAAGCGCCTGGCGCGCGGTCAGCGTGCGCCCGTCCCCGGCGAGCAGGCCGTCCGCCGGTATCCCCGCTTTTAGGTAATCCGCGACCGTCGGGCTATCCACATAGCCGGTGTGATACAGGGTGATCCCGCTCCCCTCTAGCTCCTGTTTTGCCTGTAAAAAGTAACCTTCATCGGTCCAGAGCGCCGCCCGGTCGGGCAGCACTACCAATGTTGCGGTGGTTCCGGTGAACCCGGTCAAAAAACGCACCGTCTTGAACGCTTCACCAATGTACTCCGAAGCGTGGAAATCCGAGTTTGGAGCGATATAGGCATCCACGCCACAGGATTTCATCTGTGCGCGCAATGCTTCGAGCGGTCGGTCTGACATAAAAAATCCCCTCCAAAAATAGCCGCCGGGCGCGTCTGCGCACCCGGCGGCCACCTATTTTTTGAACCTTACTGCGCCGCTTCTCCCGCCGGGGAAGCACCTGCCGCAGCGTTCGCTTCAAGCTTGGGTTTGACAACCTTTTTCCACGCATGCATCGCAAGGGACATTGCAATGACGCCGTACGAGACAAACACGCGGAAATATTCACCGATCATCGCGTTGCCGAACAGCTCTTTACCTGCCAGCGGCGCAACGATGAAGAGGGTGTGGAACAGGATAACTCCGATAATCGCCTGTTTGTTGGTGGCCTTCTGGACCGAAGCGCCGCCGACCACCAGGGACGCAATCGCAAACTGCCCGACCTGGGTATGTGCGCCATAGGTCGAGAAGGTGCCGACATTCTGAAGGAAGATCAGCTGTCCCCAGCTCGCGAGGACGGTCGAAAAGATCATCGCGATGATACGGGTCCGGTCAACGTTGATGCCCGCGGCATTCGCCACAACGCGGCTCTGTCCAACTGTGCGCATGTTCTGCCCAAGACGGGTTTTCATCAGCGCGGTGTTAAAGAAGCAGAGCGCGGCGATGCAAAGGTAGGTCAGCACCGGAAGCTGTACATAGACCATCACATTATAGATGGCAGGCACATAGGTCAGCGCATAGACCACCACCGCCACAATGCAGGCCGCGATTGCGCGGTTGCGAGGCCAATCGGTTTTGCGCGCCTTGCAGAGCGCAAACTTCACAGCCTGCCAGATGAGTGTGCCGAAGCAGGCCAGCTCCACCGCATTGAGCAGGCGCAGGCGGTCAGACGAAAGGAACTGCTCGACCGCCGGGAGGAAGGTCAGCGCATAGACCACCACCAGGCCAACCAGCGAGACCGCTGTCCGTTTCCAGTTGACCTCCTGTTTTTTGGCCAGCTTGACGACCGCCGAAATGACCATCACAGCAACCGCGATATAAAACCCGAATTCGATGATGGTCAGCATCGGGACCGTATCCAGCGAATACTTGATCGTATCCTTGAGGTCGATTGTGTTTTTGACACCGACCCCGGTCGAGATCATCAGCTTGGGGTTGTCAATCGGAATCACGCCGCCGAGGATGAAGAGGAAGAAGAGCTGATAAAGGCCGTCGGTAAAATACCCGAGCACCAAGCCGCCGATCATCTCCGCGCCTTTCATATTGTTGAACAGCTTGCCCACGAGGTAGCCGAAAAAGACTGCCAGCGGGGTGGAGAGCAGCGCGGTGAGCAAAAAGCCGCCAACGCCGGTGAATCCCCAGTGGGTGGTGAAGAAAATTGCAATCTGCGCCGCCATTGCGCCGATAACGATACCAAAGTTGAGCCCCAGGCCCGCGAGAACCGGGATAATCAGCGCGAGGACAAGGAAACTGTTGCGCGCAATACGCGTGAGCAGCTCGCTCACAACGAAGTTCATCGACTGCCCGGAAGCAATGGTGCCGCCGATACAGAGGAACACGAACAGGACAACGACCTTGTTTTCAAACAGGAAAGAGGTGATTTTGTTTTTAGTCACGGCTCTCACCTCCTGTCTGGGCCAGCGCATAGATGATAATTCCGTTGGAGATAATCAACCGCATGACCTCCGAAAGGTTGCCCTCCGGGATGAACAGGTTGATGACCGGAAGTCCCAGCGCCATAATCCCCTGATAGAGGAAGGTACCGATCAAAACATGGGAAATCTTTGCGCGGGTTGCGGATGCGCCGCCGATCAGCACCGCCGCAACCGAGGTAAAGCCCATCATCATCGGGCCGTTGTAGAGCTGCATAAATCCGAACCCCTGCGCATAGACGAGGATTCCCACCGCCGCAATCACTGTGGAGAGGGTGGTCCCAATCAAACGCATCCGGTTGACATTGATACCGGAAGCCTGCGCAAACATCGGGTTTGCACCTGCCGCGCTCATCGCCGCCCCGGTTTTGGAACGCATGAACAGCCAAACGAGCAGACACATCAGGAAAAAGAAGAGCAGCAGACCGGTTGGAATCTCGATCGCGCCAAACGGCAGCTTGATCGAAAATTTGAAGGTGTTGTTCATGACCCCACTGTAAGAAGATGCAAGCGAGATGGTATTACGAAGCCCCTCGCCCGCATTGGGGAAGATCAGCTCACCGCTTTTGAACGGCAGAACGGTCCACGCGATGTTCATGAATGCGATGATTGAGAAGCCGACATAGGTGGTGACCGTCATCTCCGATCCTTTGACCCGGTTGAGCAGCAGCCCATAAAGCCAGCCGATGCCGGTGGAGAGGACAACGCCGATCACGATAGCGATCAGAATCGCAACCCACATGGCAAAAAGCGGATGGATGGCCACCAGGGAGGGCATCTCGGCAATCTTCCATTCAATGACGATCAGGCCGCCGAGCAGGCCGCCGACAATGCCCATCGAAATTCCAAAGTTCAGGCCGATGCCGCACTGAACCGCTGGTACCATTGCGAGCGCAAGCACCCCATACATGCCCCAGCGGCGGATAATGTCGCTCACAATCTGCATCAGATCCATGCCGAACCCACTGGCTGTAAACAGCAGGAGCAGGAAGAACCCTCCAATGATGATACGGGGCAGACCTACCTGGCGCACGACCCCTTTGACATTGTCACGCATGCTCTCCGCCCCCCTTCTTCTTATATGCGCCGGACATTGCAAGCCCGTATTCCGCATCTGAATCGTCCGGTTTGAGGATGCAGGCAAGTTTGCCGTCCGAGATAATCGCGATCCGGTCGCTGATCGAACGCAGCTCGACCAGCTCGGAAGAGACGATAATCACCGTCATCCCTTCCTCCCGGTTGAGTTTGACCAGATACTCGAGCACCAGCTTTTTTGCGCCGATGTCGATACCGCGGGTCGGCTCCGAGACAAACAGCACATCCGGACCGAGCGTAAGCGCCCGCGCAAGGCAGACCTTCTGTTGGTTGCCGCCCGAGAGCCGACCCGCTGCCTGCTTGATGCCTGTGCAGCGGATATCCAGGCGCTTGACCATCTCTTCCGACCAATCATGTGCCTGTTTCGCATCGTAAAGCCGGAACCAACCGTATTTTTTCAGGAATTTGTTGTTGACCTGCATCGCAGAAAAGACGATATTCTGCTCAATGCTCTCCTCCAGCAGAAGCCCGACGCCGCGCCGGTCCTCCGAGACAAACGCCACCCGATGGTTGAGCGCCTCTCCCAGCCGCTTGAGGTTGAGGGTTTCGCCGAAGATCTGCACTTCGCCTTCGGCCGGATAAAGCCCCATAATCCCGTTGGGGATACCTAATTTACCTTGACCAGCCAACCCGCCGATCCCGAAAATCTCGCCTTTGCGGATCTCAAGGTCTACCCCCTTGACCGCCTCTCCCGGCATTGCGACCTGGAAGTTGCGCAACCGCACCGCCAGATCATCCTCTTTGATGATACGGTTGTCCTCGAGGGTGTCGTCGACCAGCTTTTCCACCTTGCGCCCGATCATCAGCTCTGCGATCTCGACCACGCTGCTGCCCGCAATCTCTTTGCGTGCAACGAACTCACCATCCCGCAGGATGGTCATGCTGTCGGCAACCTCCATCACCTCGTCCAGACGGTGGGTGATGAAGATAATCGCGATCCCCTGCGAGGCGATTGTACGCATCGCATCAAGCAACCGGGCGGCCTCGCTCTCGGTGAGCACCGCAGTCGGCTCGTCGAACACAAGCAGCTGGATACCGGTCTTATCGATTTCGCGGGCGATCTCGATAAACTGCATATAACCGACCGGCATGCCCTTGACAAGGCTGTTCTCATCCACCTTGAGCCCGATCGTCTTGAGCGCTTTGCGGGCGTCCCTTGCCATCATGTCGAAATCGAGCAGCTCCATCGAGCGGCCGGCCAGCCGGCTGAGCAGGGTGGGATGGCTGATCTCACGCCCCACTTTGATATTCTCAGTGACAGTAAAGCCGGGGATCAACATGAATTCCTGATGCACCATGCCGATGCCAAGCTCCATCGCCTTTAGCGGCGTGTCAATCGTGACCTTCTGACCGTCCACCTCAATGCTTCCCTCAAATCCCCCGGTTCCGTGGATGACCGGCATACCGAATAGGATATTCATTAATGTGGACTTTCCGGCGCCGTTTTCGCCCATCAGCGCATGAATCTCGCCGGGATGCACGCTCAGGTTAACCCCTTTGAGGACCCGGTTGCCGGAATATTCTTTGACTATGTTCTCCATTTTCAGGATGTAACGGGTAGGGTCCAATCCTATACCCCCTTTATGAAATCAGAAAAAACTGTTTTGTTCGTAGCCCAACAGCCGGGAACACCCCGGCAGCCCATCCTAAAAAGAGTTCCCCTCGCATGGACGGGTATGCATAGGGGAAACAAAAACAAACGCAGCTCCGCCGGCATGCCGGAAGCAAGCCAACGGAGCTGCATACTCGTTTTCAGCGGGTTGCAGCCCGCATTGTTGCTGGATTAGAAGTTGACGAAGTCAGCAGTAACCAGATAGTGGTTATCAACGGTAGCGCCATTCTCCTCATAGTTGACAAGGGTCATTTCCATGCCCTCGGTAAAGTCATTCGCACACTCCTGAATGGTCTCGCGCAGAACAGCATCGTCGAGGACAACGCCATTGGTCTGGCCCTCGAGAACCTTCTTGGCATACTCAACGCCAGCGGAGATGAAGAGCATGTTGCAGGGGACACCCCAAGTGGAGACACGGCCCTGCATGCCAGCCTCTTCGGCTTTCGCCTTGAGCTGCTCCATCATGTAGCTGACATCCGCCTCATGGCCGGACATATCGATATTCAGGGCAGCCGGGAATGCATGGAACGGGGACGGGCAGCACTGCAGGGTGTAGATCGCGCCTTCTTCAAAGACCTTGCGGATCAGAGGCTCCTGCATACCGCAGTTGGTGGTGAAGAACACGGTGTCTTTGCCGTATTTCTCGATCTGGCGCGGAACATCCTCAAGGATGAACTGCTGTGCGCCGGTGATACCGGAGTCGCCGGTCGGGTCGGGAGCGGTCACGTCGACCAGCTCGATGCCGTTCTCAGCGCAGTATTTTTTGAGGTTCTCGTGACGCGCAACGATCAGAGCATAGCTCATGTGGCGCGGGAACGAGTAGTGGATCATGGTCTTTGCGCCCTGCTTTGCAGCCTGGGGCGGGATGGTGATGCCGCAGCCCGGCTCGTCAACCTGCAGAACAATGTCCGCTTTCGGGTCGATAACGCCGGGGTCCTCACCGGGAGTACCCGCGATGAAGATCATGTCCGGACGGGTCTCACGGACCTTGTCAATCGCCGCGGAAGTACCGGGGATCGCCTGGCACCAGACAATCGCTTTGACATCCGGATCGGAAGCCATTGCAACCGCATTGGAGATGACCGTCTCGGTCTCTTTGTCAAAGTTGTCGGGATAGGTCGCGGTAACGATCATATCGCCGTATTTTTCCTTCATCTTGTTCGCCTGGGTGATCTCCTCATCGCCCTGGGAAGCGGTACCGGTGATGATACCGATCTTGAAGTTCTCCGCAGGAGCTGCCGGAGCCTCACTACCCGAGGACGCTGCCGGAGCTTCGCTCGACGCTGCGGGCGCTGCCGGAGCCGGAGCGGAAGAAGACGCCGCCGGCTCAGAACCACGGCATCCTGCTGCACTAATCGTCATCAACGCAGCGAGTGCGAGACACATCAGCCTTCTTTTCATTCGTTTTATTCCTCCTTAATGCTTTTTGTGCTTATGCACTTATTTCAAACGCAAGCCCTATTCCCTAATTATATGAGCCGCGCAGAAACCATCAACAATCAGGTTGTGGTGAGCATCTCAACCACCAGTTTGGCGGTACGCTCCAGGTCGCTGACCGCAATCAGCTCGCTTGTGCTGTGCGCATTGGTCATGCCAGTGCCGACGTTGACCGCGTCGATCCCGTTGGCGAACAGCCATGTGGCATCACATCCGCCGTAGGTGCTCTTGCAGAACGGCTCTGCGCCCAGTCTGCGGTAGACCTCAAACAGGTCGGTCACCAACTTGCAGTCCTCCGGGACATGGAGCACATCCGAGTGGCGGTCCACTGCAAGGGTGTATTGGGTACCGAACTTGTCACAGGCATCTTTGAGCGCCTGCTCGGTTTCACGCAGATGCCTTTGCAGGGTTTCCTCCTCGAACGAGCGGATTTCCATATCAAACGAAGCCTCGGCGGGTACGACATTGGTTTTGCCCGGCGCAAGGAAGTTTGCCACATTCATCACAGTCCGTTCATCCACATGCCCACAAGGGATATGGGAAACCGCTTCGACCGCAGCCTTGAGCGCATGGATTCCCTGTTCGGGAGCAACGCCCGCATGGGCGCTCTTTCCCTCAAAAGCAATATGCAAAACCACATTGGCCGGCGAACGATTGACGATTGCACCGTTTGCGCTTGAGTCGAACACGATCGCTTGCTTGCTGCGGAAAAGGCTGTAATCCGCATATTTGGCGCCGAGCAGCCCCAATTCCTCGCAGATCGAGAAAAGCACCTCAACCGGCCGGTGGTGCAGCCCGCCTTCCCGGATCGTTTCGAGCGCTTCGAGGATGGCGGCAACGCCGGACTTGTCATCTGCGCCGAGGATGGTATCGCCCGCCGAGCGGATCACTCCGTCCTCGATCACCGGACGGATGTCCACGCCGGGGGATACTGTATCAAGATGGGCGGAGAGAAGCAAAGGTTCCCCCTCACCCGGTAAAAATGCATAAAGGTTAAAACCGTTGGAACCACAGTGTTCCCCGACCTCTCCGCGCTTGACCTCGAGGCCGAGCGCCACCAGCTCCCGCTCGATCAGTTCGCAGAAACCGCGCTCACTGCCGGATTCACTGGGACAGGCGATATAGCGTAAAAAGCGGTCCAGCAAGCGCTGTTCATTCATAAAGCAGTGCCTTCTCTCCTTGAAAATCTGGTCACAGTCTATTCACTGTTTGTTTATGATGAGTTATTTTATCACATCAAAGCGGTGTTGTCTATCTCCATTTTTTGAAAAGGAGAACTCCCAACAAAATCTTCACTAATATTTTTCCTCGATTCCACTTTGGTTTGTACTTTCAAAAGACACAATAACGATAATTATGTCTTTGTACAGCGGAACAGATCGTCATATTCCACAAATAATTCGGGTTTGCCATGCACAATGGCAAAAAAATCCGCTTTTTCGGGAAAATATAGGGATTTTCCCCTGCTCAGCGGATTTGCGGCTTCTTCTGTGTCAACTCAAAACTGAGGTGCAAAAGATCAAAAACCTGTGCTGCCGGGAGCGACCCATCCAGCAGAATGGTGATCCAGTTGGCTTTATTCATATGGTAGGCGGGCCGGAATCCCTGCTCGTGCAGCAGCGAGCCGATCAGGATCGGGTCGCACTTGAGGTCCAGAATATCAATCGTGCCCTCCCCTTCCAGTCCGACCTTCTGCCTGGGAACCTCCAGGACCAGCGCATACCATTTCGCATTGCCCCGATGCCGTAGAACCGCATCCCGCGGGAATTTCATCCAGAGATATTCCGGTTCGGTTCCGAACGTCTCTTTCGCATAGTTCAGGACATCGTCCCGACCCGGGCTTTTCAACCCCATCCTGCATCCCTCCTATTTTTTACTATTGTATCCGACTGGTCAAAAAATGTCCAGAGGCGCCATAAATGCAGGCAGAAGCCCTTGACCCCGTAATGAGATCGGAGTATAATACAAAGTGGATTTTTTTGCAATAGGGGTGAATCCTGCAAAAAATCTATCGCTTCAAAGCGGCGTACAAAAGCATGGAAAGCCTGCGGCTGGCAATCGAAGCTTTTATGGGGACGCCGCTACGGCAAGCCCCGCCGCATGATTATAAAATGTTTTTTATGATTCTTTATATTATATAATATATGCGACACAGGAGGAGAACCGCAATGAAACAGTTTTTCGGAAGCAGTCAACGCGGAGACTTAAAAGAAGCCGTCCGGGGGCTGCAAAATCCACAGCTGATTCTGTTGATGTCCAATCAAGAGCAGTTCGAAATGCATGTACAGGAATTGGAAAAGCTCTACCCCCGGGTTCCCAGCATCGGATGCATTGGCATGAGTTATGATACCAAAGTCGTGGAAAAGGGCGTTGGCGTAGTCGCTTTCTGCGAAGGCGTGAGCGCTGTCGCCAATGTGTTGGAACAGGTTTCCACCATGCCGGTAAAATACATCGAACGCCTGCAACGGGATGTCCGGATGGTGGGGGCGTCGCAGCGGGACACCATCTGCCTTGACTTCTGCTCGGGGAACGACGCCTGTGTATTGACAACCATGTACACTGTCCTGAAGCCTTTGCATATTTCCCTGGTTGGCGGCACCGGGGATGCGGGCAAGGTTTCTGCAAACGGGAAGGTCTATGAGGATGCGGTTGCCTATGCGTTGGTCCGGAACAACCACGGAAAGGTCAAAGCCTATAAAGAAAACATCTACCACCAGATGGGAAAGTACCGGTTCATCGCTTCCGGGACCGACAAAGCCAGATACATAATCGGAGCGCTAAACGGACAGCCCGCAAAACAGGTCTATCAGCGGATTCTCCATGTGAGCGAGCAGGAGATCCTGACGCAGACATTCAAAAACCCGTTTGGCAAGCTCAACGGGGGCGATACCTGTATCGTTTCCATCAAAGAGGTCAACGGGAGCGCGCTGGCCTGTTTCCGGCAGGTGAACGATTCCGACGTTCTCGCCCTGCTGGAATTGGGGGATTATCGGGCGATCGTGAAAGATACCATCCGTTCGATCCGTCAAGATTTCCCAAAAGTTTCGGCTGTCTTTTCGGTCAACTGCCTGTTCCGGTACAAGTTGTTCAGTGAGGAAAACTACATGCAGGACTATCTCAAGGAGATGAGTGCATTAGGCAGCCATGCCGGGCTGGTTGGATATGGGGAACATTTCAACAACCAGTTTGTAAACCAGTCGATGTCGTGTGTTGTATTTGAATGAGGGGGGAAGAGAGATGCTCTTTCTGAAAAAAAGTCCAAAACAGAAACCGCTGCGCCGGCAGGCGCGGGCAGAGAAAAACCTGTATCCTTTGATCCATGTGACCAATAGCCTGAAAGACTACCAGAGAGAACTCGCTAAAAAGGAAGTGGAGGCCCTGCAGGAGTTGGGGTTAATCAGCAATTCCTTCGATGGGGTTCTGGGAGAGACAGAAAACTTTCAGTCCAAGCTGGAGGACTTTGGGGAGCAGTTTGCAAGCATCAGTCAGGTGGCAGACGAATTCTCGACCGTAAAAACGGAAATTTCCCAATCGGTGCTACAGGCGCAGGCTGAGGTAGAGGACCTGAGAAATGTCTCGCAGGAGGTAGAAGCCCATTTTGGTGAGATGGGCAACACCTTTTCTGCCCTACAGGAGGACATGGGGAAGATCAAGCAGTGCATGAGCAAAATCATCTCGATCGCTGATCAGACAAATATCCTTGCAATCAATGCATCCATCGAAGCTGCCCGGGCGGGAGAGCAGGGAAAAGGATTTGCAGTGGTTGCGACAGAGGTCAAAAAACTGGCGGACGAGATCAAAGGTCTGGTTGCCGAGGTTGATTCGAGCGTCAAGGCGGTGGAGCATGGCACAGACCGGCTCAACGACAGTATCGTCGCCTCGCAGCAGACATTGGGCGAAAGCGTGGAAAAGGTCCAGGAAACCTCCCAAATGTTCGATCAGATCATACAAGCGGCAGATGGGGCCGCGTTGGTTCAGAGTGAAATCTCGGATGTAGTCGCCAAATCCCAGGCGTCCCTTACCGCTGTCCGCAGCTTCTTCGATAGGGTGAAAGAGCGGTATCAGGAGGTCGTAAAGCATATTGGGCGGGCCAGCAGCCTGGGCACCACCAAAAGCGCCATGTTCGAGGATATTGATAATATGATTTCGCAGATCCCCCCTATCGTTGAAGAATAGTGATGCAGAAATAGAAATCCGGATGGTGTCCCATCCGGATTTTTTTAAGCTTTACGCATTTTCTCGAAAAATTGCTGGGTCAAGGGGCAAAGGAACACGTTCGCCCCTTTCCGGGCAGAGTGCTCCAACCAATCGGAGCGCAGCCGCCGCAGGCAGCTCTTCGCGCGGGGATCAAGCGGAACCCTTTTTATTATTGGATATCCAGCGGGACCTTCCGCGTGGGCGCGGGGAATGCCTTATCCAGCGCGGCGAACTCCTTACTGGTCAGCTTCAGTTCCGCAGCGGCCGCATTTTCCAGCGTATGGACGGCGCGCCCGGTGCGGGGGATCGGTACCACTCCCGGCTGTGCCAACAAAAAGGCAAGCAAAACCTGCGCGGGGCTGGCATCATGCGCAAAAGCGATCTTCTGCACAGACGGATTGGCGAGCAGGCCGCGCCGCAGCCGTCCAGCCTGCGCCAGCGGGCAGTACGCCATCACAGGGACCTGGCGCTCCCGCAAAAACGGCAGCAGATCGTATTCGATTCCGCGGCTTCCCAGATGGTAGAGCACCTGATCGGTCGCGCAGCCATCCCCGTTGGGCAGCGCCATCAATTCCTTCATATCGCGGGTGTCCAGATTGCTTACCCCCCACGCGCGAATCCGGCCTTTGGCTTTCAGCTCCTCCATACACTCGACCGTCTCGGCAAACGGGATCGAGCCGCGCCAATGGAGCAGATAGAGGTCCAGATAATCGGTGCGCATCCGGCGCAGGGAATTTTCACAACAGGTGAAGATATGCGCGCGTCCGGCGTTGTGCGGATAGACCTTGCTCACAAGATAGAGGGTTTCTCGCGCGAGCCCCTGAATCGCGCTGCCTACCAATTCCTCGGCGGCGCCCTCTCCGTACATCTCAGCAGTGTCAATCAGGGTCATACCCGCTTCGATACCGGTGCGCAGGGCGTTGCGCTCATCTGCAAATGTGGAGGGGTTTTCCCCGAGGTACCATGTCCCCTGCCCAACCGGGCCAGCAGGCGCACCGCTCTGTGTGATAAATGTCATAAAAATCTACCTTCTTTCGGTTTTGGTTTCTATCGGTCCCATGCGTTCACGGTCCAGAAGCTTGGAGGGGGCGGCTCCAAGCCTTTCTCCTATTCTGATTATACCTTACCCCAAAGGTGGATGCAAACCCATTTTAGATAAATATGAAACTGTTATTCCGCAATTTTGAAAAAATATTTTTAGAATTTGAAAGGTTTATCGAATGATAAAAATAAAGGATGTGAATTTGGTAATTTTGAGCCTTGAGATGCTGGTGCAGATTCCTTATAATGGGGAACAGCAAGGAAAAATCCGCAAAAATAATGGAGGTAAGCAACTATGAAAATTGGTCTGATTGGTCTTGGAATCATGGGCAAACCGATGGCGAAAAATATCCTGAAGGGCGGCTACACCGACCTGCTGGTCAGCGATCTGAATACCGCCGCTGTGGAGGAAGTTGTAGCGGCTGGCGCCAAATCTGCCACCAACAAAGAGATCGGCGAGAGCTGCGATGTCGTTCTGACCATGCTGCCGAACTCCCCTCACGTAAAGAGCGTTATGCTGGGCGAAAACGGTGTCGCCGGTTATATGAAGCCGGGCGCCGTATTCATTGATATGAGCTCGATCAATCCGGTTGCCAGCAAGGAGATTGCTGCGGTGTTGGCTGAAAAAAATATCGACATGCTGGATGCTCCGGTTTCGGGCGGCGAGCCGAAAGCGATCGACGGCTCCCTGAGCTTCATGGTCGGCGGCAAGCAGGAGGTTTTTGACAAGTTCAAACCCCTGCTCGAGACGATGGGCGCTTCGGTTGTCCGCTGCGGCGATGTCGGCGCGGGCAACACCACCAAGCTGGCCAACCAGATCATCGTTGCGTGCAACATCCAGGCGCTGGCCGAGGCTCTGACACTGGCACAGAAAGCCGGTGTGGACCCGCAGCTGGTGTTTGAGGCGATCCGCGGCGGTCTGGCTGGTTCGACTGTCATGAATGCGAAAGCCCCGATGATGATTGAAGGCAACGACAAACCGGGCTTCAAGATCGATCTGCACATCAAGGACCTGAACAATGCGCTTGACTGCGCCCACACCGTAGGCGCGCCGGTCCCGATGACCGCCGAGGTGCAGGAGATCATGCAGTGGCTGCACAACAACGAGGGCGGCCAGAAGGATCACAGCGCAATCGCTCAGTATTACGAGCACCTGACCGGTCTCAAACTCGGCCGCTGATCCCGTTTCCTCCGCTCGTTCTCTTTCTTCATAAAGTTGGTCCTCCTAACCAACGAAAAGCCGGGTGTTCTGCACCCGGCTTTTTCTGTCTGCTGATGCGGTTGACAGCGGGCAGGCCGACAGGGTAAAATGATTCCAGAGCCCAAGAGCCTGTCCAAATTTTTTAGGGAAAGGAGAATCCCCATGGCAAAAGTGGCGATTCTGGTCCCCTATCGGGAGATGTGCGAGCTGGCGCGCCCCCTGGCTGAAAAGGCATCCAAGCATTTTACGGTGATGTGCTTGGAGTTCACAAAAACCGAACTGATCGAATCCCGTGTGCGGGAGCTGGAAGCCCAGGGCTGTGAACTGCTGGTTGCACGCGGTGCGCAAGCACAGATCATCAAACGAAGCAATCTGCGTATGCCGCTGGTTGAAATCCGAGTGACCACACAGGAGCTGGGTACCGTGATGCTCGACCTGAAAAAAGAACTGGGACTCGAATGCCCGCGGTTGGGGTTGGTCGGTTTTGCCAACATGTTCTGCGACACCTCCCAGTTCAACCAGCTGTTCGGCGTAGATCTACGCCTCTATATGGTGGATGACACAGCCGGCCTAGCCCCCGCTACCGAGCAGGCATATCGGGAGGGCTGCAACGCGGTGATCGGCGGCGACATCTCCTGCGAGCACGCGCGCCATATGGGGATGGTCTGCCGGTTCATCCCATCAGGGGAAGAGAGCCTCCGGACCGCATTGGAGACCGCCGGGCGGGTCTGCTACGCCATCGACCTGGAAAAGCATAACAGTGCTGAAATGGACACCATGCTGAACTATACCTTTAACGGGATCATGCAGATCGACCGCAACGGGGTCATTCTGCGGGTTAACCGCGCAGGGTTTGACCTGTTGGAAAGGCGTCCCAGCGACCTTCTAGGGCAAACATTGACCACCGTCCTGCCCAACTTCAACCGCAAGGTGTTGGAGGACACCCTCTTCCAGGGCAAAGAAGCGTACGCTTTCCTGATGGACATCAAACATAAGGTGGCGATCGTCAACCTTGCGCCGATCCGGGTGGATGGGGAGATTGACGGTGCAATCCTGACCTTTCAGGAGGGCAAGCGGGTCATCGAGATGGACGGCGAACTGCGCCGGGAACTCTATCAGCGCGGCTATATTGCGAAATACACATTTGATAAGACACAGGCGTGCAATAAGGAGGTGCAGGCAACCATTGCGCTGGCCCGGCGGATCGCCAAATATAATGCGCCGGTACTGCTGGTCGGGGAGGCTGGCACCGGGAAAGATATCATGGCACAGTGCCTGCACAACGAGAGCCTTGCCCGCAACAATGCATTCGTCCCCTTGGATTGCAGCGCCTGGCTGCCCGACACGCTGGACACCATGTTGTTCGGCAACTACACCACCAAAAAGGAGACCCCCACCAGTATGGCAGAGCTGGCACAGGATGGCACCCTTTATCTGAGCCATGTGGAGGAGCTTCCATTTGAGATGCAGTACAAGCTGCTCAACCTCTTACAAGGTAAATTCCTGCACAATGGTTCCAACCGTCCGGTCGCCGCCAATGTACGGGTGATCGTCTCCAGCTGTGTGAATCTGGCGGCGCGGGTGGAGCGCAACGAATTCCGGAGCGACCTCTACTACGCTTTGAGCGTCTTGAGCCTGGAACTTCTTCCGCTGCGCCGCCGCAGAGAGGATATCCTGCCATGGGCAGAATTTTATCTGGACGAATGGCAGGAAAAGTACAAGCGCTATGTGCACCTGACCCAAGGCGCGCGTCAGTTCCTGCTCAATTACGACTGGCCGGGCAACCTCGACCAGCTCAGCCGGGTCTGTGAACGGATCGTGTTGCTCACCGAGAAACGCAATATTGACGAGGTGTTCCTGCGGCGTCAGGTCGAGCAGATCACCCCTAAGACGCTGCCTGGGACCGAAAAGGTGGTTCTCTACAAGGACCAGAAAGCGGTGGAGATCGCCGCGCTGCTGCGCAGATATTCGGGCAATCGGGAAAAGGTAGCCGAGGAACTGGGTGTCAGCAAGACAACCCTCTGGCGGTACATCAAAAAATATGGCATAGAGCCGGACTATAGCTATTAGAGCCTGTTTGAGAACCTAGGGGCTGTTTGAACTGGTTCTTACAACATCAACCGACAGGAGTTTTTGAAATGCAAATCAGATTGATTGCACTGGATTTGGACGGCACCACCCTTTGCAGCGACCACCTCACCCTGCCTGCACCCAACCGAAGCGCGATTGAGCGGGCCGCGGCACAGGGGGTGCAGGTGGTGGTTGCCACCGGACGGATCCGCGGGCGGATCCCCGCACAGCTGCGGGAGATTCCCGGCCTGCGTTACGCGGTAACCTCGAATGGCGCCGCAGTCTGCGATCTCCTCACCGGTGAGACCCTCTACTCCAATCCGATCCCACAGAGCCTCGCTCTGCGGGTACTGCGGGAGATCAAACCGTTTGGGCTTTATACCGAGCTCTACTGCAACGGCTGCTCTTATGTGGACCGGCGGGGGGACGAGATTCTCTCCCGGGTCCCGGTCTCCGAGGGGCGGCGGACAATGATCCGCTCGAGCAGGGAGCAGGTTGAGAGCCTGTCTGCCCTTGCCGCCCAACCGGACGCCTGTGTGGAAAAGATCAACCTGCCGTTCCTCCCGCCGCATCAGATCGAAACGGTCTGGGCGCTCCTCGATTCGATCGGCGGGCTGGCGGTCACCTCGTCAGTCGCGGGAAATGCGGAGATCAACGCCGCAACTGCCAACAAAGGGGACGGGCTTTCCCATCTATGCGGACGGCTTGGAATCCATCCAGCGGAGGTCCTGGCGATCGGGGATAACGGCAACGATCGTGAGATGCTGCAGTTTGCTGGTCTGGCGGCCGCCCCGGAGAATGCCCTGCCTGAAATCCGGGCGCTCGCGGATTTTGTGACCGCTTCCAACGATGACTGCGGGGTTGCGCAGGCAATCGACCGGTTTGTCCTCTGCCCGGCATAAGGCTTCTCATCTCTCCCTGTAAGAGGGCTTTTTTCAAGATAAACCCCAAGAACCTGTCTAGGGGCTGTTCAAAATCGTAAGCTTTACTCAATTTTTCTCGAAAAATTGCAGGGTCGAGGGGCAGTGTGACAGCAGGAAGTTTGGTTCCAGACCAAACTTCTGGGCGCTCGCGCCCTCCTCGGGGCTGCTCGGGCCTGCTACGGCCCGAAGCGCGCTTCGCGCGACGCCCCTGCGGGCTGTCTT
>JAETRV010000022.1 GCA_021770005.1 Anaerotruncus sp.
AGAAACGGATCGAACCGCCTCAGTCTTGCCGGGGTGGGGCCTACGGGGAGGGGGCGCTGCCCCCTAACCCGTAAGACAGCCCGCAGGGGCGTCGCGGCGGATGCCGCGCTTCGGGCTGAAAGCCCGAGCAGCCCCGAGGAGGGCGCTTTGCGCCCGGACGTTTGGTCTGGGGCCAAACGTCCCGCTGTCTTGACCCCCGCAATTTTTCAAGAAAAATTGAGTAAAGCTTTCGATTTTAAACAGGTTCTAAGAACCAACCTCAAATTTTAAGGAAGTGAAAAAGATGTCAACCTCAAAGGATTTCCGGCTATTTTTTGCGTCCTTCCTGCTGACCCTCATGGCGGCAGGCTGGGTCGCGCTCTTTTTCTGGGTCGACTCCACCAACTCCCAATATGAAAATACCGCTCCCACCCCCGCGCTCGCCCTTTCTCAGACCGCCCAGCTCGACTGGACCGCCCAGCTGCTCGGGCAGGACTACACCTTCTCGCTCGCCCCCTTCAACCAGCTTGAACAAGGGCGCAAATCCTACGCCAGTTTGACCACCCCGCAGTCGGTGCGTCTGCTCGAACAGGCGTATAGTCTTATGGTCTTTGGCTGGAATCAATTCTACAATTCGTATAGAGAAGAGCAGTTTCGTCAAAACGTTGAAGCACAGTGACCGGATCAACCGGCAAGGAATATACAAGTGTAAAAACCTGTGAAAAGGGTGCTTTTCGTGCATCCCTTTCACAGGTCATTTTTTCTGTTTTAAGATTGGTTCCCTTGCTTTGTCCGGCGCAAAAAAATCGAGTCATGCTTTCAGTGGGAGATCGTAGCCTCTCCGAGAAAGATTTTCCTTGTATCTTTGGCGATTACATGCTACTATTAACGTGTTATTGGAAAATGATTTGACGACAGGGATGCGGACTTGCAAGCCGCGTCTAAAACAGGAGGCCCATTGGATGAAGATCGTAATTGTTGGGGACGGTAAGGTGGGATACAACCTGACCAAACAGCTCTCAAAAGAAGGCCACGATATTGTGGTCATCGACAGTAATAAAGACGTTTTACAGGAATCGGTCGAGACGCTCGACGTGATGGTCGTACATGGGAACGGCGCAAGCCTCAAGGTGCAGAAACAGGCGAATGTCGCAAACTGTGACCTGTTGATTGCGGCGACCTCTGCGGATGAGCTGAATATGCTCTGCTGCATCGTTGCACGCAAACTCGGCGACGCGCACACGATTGCCCGTGTCCGCAACCCCGAATACGCGGAGCAGTTGATCTTCCTCAAGGAGGAGCTGGGGTTGAGCTTGACCATCAACCCCGAGCTTGCTGCCGCCAGGGAGACATTTAAACTGCTCCAGTTCCCGTCGTTCCTGCGGCGGGACTCGTTCGCCAAAGGGAAAGTGGAGATTGTGGAATTGATCCTGCGGGAAGGCGGCCTGCTCGACGGGCAGAAGCTCTCCGAGCTTTATAAGATTGCCAAGGTCAACGTGCTCGTCTGCGCGGTCGAGCGGGAGGGGAAAGCCTATATCCCGGATGGTAATTTCCGGTTGCAGAAAAAGGATAAAATCTATGTGACCGCGCCCTCCAATGAGCTGACTTCCCTGATTAAACACCTCGGGCTGGTGACCCATAAGGTGCGGGAGGTCATGATCATCGGCGGGAGCCGGATCGCCTACTACCTCGCAATGCGTCTGATTGGCGCCGGGGTATCGGTCAAAATCATCGAGCAGAAACGCGAACGTTGCCTCGAGCTCGCCGAGATGCTCCCCAAAGCCACCATCATCCATGGAGCGGGCGCAAACCAGGAGGTCCTGCTCGAAGAGGGCATCCGTGAGACCGATGCGGTGGTCACCCTCACGGATATGGACGAGGAAAACCTAATCGTCTCGATGTATGCCAACCATCTGGGCGTGCCCAAGGTGGTCACCAAGATCAACCGCACCGAATATACCGAGGTTTTCCGGGACAAGGGGATCGACTGCGTCATCAGCCCCAAGCAGATCACCGCAAATGATATTGTCCGGTATGTCCGCGCGATGCAGAACACCAGCGGCGGTTCGGTGCTCACCCTCCACCGGCTGGTGGACGATATGGTCGAGGCGCTCGAGTTCCGCGCCAATGCAACCACCCGCCATCTCGGGGAAACCCTCGCGCAGATCCAGCTCAAAAAGGGAATCCTGATCGCCTGCATCACCCGGTATGGGCAGGTCATCATCCCCAAGGGAAGCGATACGATCGAGCTGAACGATACTGTTGTTGTGGTCACCACCTCCGACCGGTTGTACAAAGACCTCAACGACATCTTTTTGGATGGGCCTGTCCCCGCCAACACCTATGGGACTACCGATCCCAACCGGAGCTGAGCCAGGGGGAATGTACAGATGAATTATCGGATGCTGGCCTATATTCTGGGATATATCCTACGGATTCAGGCTCTATTTATGCTGCCGGGGCTGGCGATCGCCCTCGCCTGCGGTGAGTTGGACGCTGTCCACGGCTTTTTTGTCACTATCTTGCTGCTGCTCGCAGTCAGTGCGGTGAGCTTCTTCTTTAAGCCCAGGGAACGCCATTTCTATGCGCGCGATGGGCTGGTCATTGTTGCGCTGGTCTGGATCGTCATGTCGGTATTTGGAGCTCTGCCCTTCTTCATCAGCCGCGCAATCCCGCACTTCGTCGATGCGCTGTTTGAAACCGTTTCCGGATTCACCACCACCGGTGCAAGTATCCTGACCAGCGTGGAGGCCATGCCGCGCGGGCTGCTTTATTGGCGCAGCTTTACCCACTGGCTGGGCGGTATGGGGGTGCTGGTCTTCCTGCTCGCAATCCTGCCAATGGCCCAGGGATCGGGCTCCTCCCTCCACCTCATGCGCGCTGAAAGCCCCGGCCCTGAGGTCGGCAAGCTCGCCCCCAAGATGCGCAAAACCGCTGTTATCCTCTATGCGATTTACTGCGTCATGACGCTGGTCCAGATGCTCCTGCTGCTGTTGAGCGGGATGCCGCTCTTTGACAGCGTTTGCATCTCGTTCGGTACTGCCGGTACCGGTGGATTTGGGGTGCTCAACGACAGCTGTGTGCGGTACACCTTTTTGCAGCAGAACATCATTGCGGTGTTTATGGTACTGTTTGGGGTCAATTTCAGCATCTACTACATGCTGCTGCTCCGGGAGTTTTCCCGCGTGCTCTTCAATGAGGAGCTGCGCGCCTACCTCGGTATCGTGATAGCGGCTACGCTGGTGATCGGCTGGAATACCCTGCCGCTGTTTGGCGGGAATTTTGGAGATGCGCTGCATCACGCCTTTTTTCAGGTCTCGTCGATCATGACCACCTCTGGATTCGCTACCACCGATTTTAACCTCTGGCCCGAGCTCTCCCGCACCATCCTCGTTGTGCTGATGGTCATCGGTGCGTCCGCTGGTTCTACCGGAGGGGGGATCAAGGTTTCGCGCGGGCTGCTCCTGATTAAAAACGCAAGGCAGACCATCCGCCGGATGATTAACCCCCGTGAGGTCAACCTGGTGCGGATGGATCAGGAGACGGTCGGTGAGGACACCTTGCATGGCGTCAACGTCTATATGACCTTCTACTGTTTGATCGGGGTCGTTTCCCTCCTCATCATCTCCAAGGATAACTTTTCACTCGAATCCAATATCACGGCTGTGCTCTCCTGCCTCAACAACATCGGCCCGGGGCTGGGAGCGGTCGGGCCGATGGAGAACTTTTCGCTCTATTCCAACCTGAGCAAGCTCGTTCTGACTATGGACATGCTCTTCGGCAGGCTCGAAATCTTCCCCATGCTGACGCTGCTGCTTCCGTCGATTTGGAGGCGTGCCTCCCAGCGCGGCAAGGTCTCGATGGTATAAGCTTGGATGGGGGCTTTGCCCCTCGACCCCGCCACCCTTTGACTGCCGCCGCACTGCGAGCCACAGCGAGCGTTTCGAAGCGCAACCGCCGAAGGCGGCTCTTAGCGCGTAGATCGGCGTGCAGAGGCCAACCGCCGAAGGCGGCTCTTGTGCCGGAGCAAAGGTGGACGAAACTTTTTGAGGGCTTGTTGAAAATAGAGAGATGGACGGATTTTTCGCAAAAGACGAAGCCGCAGACGTGAAGCGCGCTTTGTGCTCACAACAGAAATCCAGATTGTTGTTTTTGGATTAAATATTGCAAAATGTAAAAAACGCAGAGGGATTGCACCCTCTGCGTTTTCCTATCCGTTCCGGTTTAAACCAGCTCGATTATTGCCATCTCTGCGGCGTCACCGCGGCGAGGGCCGATCTTGACGATTCTGGTATACCCGCCCTTGGTATCCTGATACTTGGGGGCGATCTCGTCAAACAGCTTCTTCGCGACATCCTCCTTCGTAACGAAAGAGAAGATCTGACGCTTGGAGTGGAGGTCGTTGGTTTTAGCCGTTGTAATCATCTTCTCGGTCATTGCACGAACTTCTTTTGCCCGCGTGACAGTGGTCTCGATCTTGCCGTTTTCCAGCAGGAAAGTGACCATCGCCCTGAGCATCGCCATTCTATGGCTGGAAGTTCTGCCGAGTTTTCTGGTTCCTGGCATCGAATTTCACTCCTTACCCAAAACTTTGCAGGCGCCTGGCGCCCGGATTATTCTTCGTCATTAGAAAGGTCAAATCCCAGTGACTGTAACTTACAAATAACCTCTTCCAACGATTTCTTTCCGAGGTTGCGCACCTTCATCATCTCGTCCGGGGACTTGTTGATGAGGTCTGCCACGGTATTGACGCTGGCTCTCTTCAGACAGTTAAACGCGCGAACAGATAAGTCAAGCTCTTCAATGGTCATCTCAAGCAGTTTATCCTTACCGGTATCCTCTTTTTTGTCCATGATCTCGGTGGTGCTCACCTCGTCCGAAAGGTCGACGAAGTGATTGAGTTGTCTATTGAGGATCTTGGCCGCCAGACTCACCGCCTCCTTTGCAGAGATGGTACCGTCTGTCCAGACTTCTATCGTGAGTTTATCATAGTCGGTTATCTGTTCTACCCGGGTGTTCTCCACCGTATAGTTGACCTTCAGCACCGGGGTGTAGATACTGTCAACCGCGATGGTTCCGATCGGAGCTTTCTCAAGCTCGGTATGCTTGTTGCGGTCGGCGGACACATAGCCCTGCCCTTTGCGCAGCGTAATCTCCATCGAGAGCTTGGCGCCCGCATCCAGCGTGGCGATGTGCATACTCGGGTCGAGGATCTCAACCTCCGAATCGCATTCGATGCTTCCGGCGGTCACTTCGCACTCGCCCTGCGCATCTATCCTCACCGTCTTGGGTTCATCGCAATACAGCTTTGCGGTGAGGCCCTTGATGTTGAGAATAATCTCAGTTACGTCTTCTTTCACTCCCGGGATTGTCGAGAATTCGTGCTGGACGCCGTCGATCTTCACAGAGATGACCGCAACACCAGGAAGAGAGGAAAGCAGCACACGGCGCAGGGCGTTTCCCAGCGTGGTACCGAAACCTCTGTCCAGCGGTTCCGCCACAAATTTGCCGTAACTACCGTCAGACTTGAGCTCAACCGTCTCAATCTTGGGCTCTATGATTTTGACCATAATGGACCCTCCTTCTCCGGCGGAAACTCAATCCCCGCCTTGTCATTCTCGTTTCCCTAAAACCTTGCGTGGCCATGCGGCGGGCGCGTATTACTGCGCACCCCCACATGATTACTTGCTGTACAACTCGACGATCAGGTGCTCCTCAACGTCGAGGTCGATGTCCTCGCGGTGCGGGAGTTCGATGACGCGGCCGGTCATTTTGGTCTTATCGCAGTCCAGCCATTTTGCAACCGGGCGTGCGGACATTGCTTCAACAACCTCTTTGAGCTTGTCGCTCTTGGAAGATACCGCAACCAGGTCGCCGGACTTGAGCAGGATCGAGGGGATGTTGGCCTTTTTGCCGTTGACGGTGAAATGGTTGTGCCGGACCAGCTGGCGCGCCTCTTTGCGGGAAGCGGCAAAGCCCAGGCGGTAGACCACGTTATCCAGACGGCTCTCGCAGATACGCAGCAGGTTTTCACCGGTCATGCCGGACTGGCGCTCCGCCATATCGAAATATTTCTCAAACTGGCTCTCGAGAACCCCATAATAACGCTTGGCCTGCTGTTTGGCGCGGAGCTGGATTCCATATTCGGAGATCTTCTTGCGCGCCTTGCCGTGTTGCCCGGGAACTGAAGCCCTGCGGGTGACGGCACACTTATCGGTGTAGCATCTCTCGCCCTTGAGGAACAGCTTTTTGTTCTCACGGCGGCAGAGTCTGCATACAGCGCCGGTATATCTTGCCATTGATTGCACCTCCTGAATGGTTTGGGCAGACGTGCCCATGGGCACGCTGCGGGAGATCAGATGCGATTAGACGCGTCTTCTCTTAGGCGGACGGCATCCGTTGTGCGGGATGGGGGTCACGTCCTTAATCATGTTGACCTCGAGGCCCGCCGCCTGCAATGCGCGGATCGCGGCTTCACGGCCCGAGCCAGGTCCCTTTACGAACACTTCGACCGTCTTGAGCCCATGCTCCATGGCAGCCTTTGCAGCGGTTTCCGCAGCGGTCTGCGCGGCATACGGAGTGCTCTTTCTGGAGCCTCTGAAGCCAAGTCCGCCCGCCGAAGCCCACGAAAGCGCGTTGCCCTGGGTGTCGGTAATGGTGACGATCGTGTTGTTGAACGTGGACTGGATATGCGCCGCTCCGCGCTCGATGTTTTTGCGCTCGCGGCGTCTGCGAGTGGCTGTCTTTCTGGCAGTTGCTTTTGCCATCGTCTATATCCCTCCCTGATTATTTCTTCTTGTTGGCGATAGTCTTTTTGGGGCCTTTTCTGGTGCGCGCATTGGTCTTGGTTCTCTGTCCGTGGACAGGCAGACCCTTTCTATGGCGCACGCCGCGGTAGCACCCGATCTCAACCATGCGCTTGATGTTCAGCGCGACCTCACGGCGGAGGTCACCCTCGACGTGCAGGTTGTGGTCGATATAATCACGCAGCTTGGAAACGTCCTCCTCGGAAAGATCCTTGACACGGATGTCCGGATTCACGCCGGTGGACGCAAGGATTTGCTGAGCGGTCTTGCGGCCTATACCAAAGATATAGGTCAAACCGATCTCGACCCGCTTTTCTCTCGGCAGGTCAACGCCAGCTATACGAGCCATACTTCTGTTACACCTCCATTATTCGGTTTTACACTTAGCCCTGACGCTGTTTGTGCTTGGGGTTTGAGCAGATGACCATGATACGGCCTTTGCGCTTGATGATCTTGCACTTTTCACAGATGGGCTTAACGGAAGGTCTTACTTTCATGAGAAATTACCTCCTTATGCTCCCTTGGATGTTTCTTAGCTTACTTGGAGCGCCAGGTGATGCGCCCCTTGGTCAGGTCGTACGGAGACATCTCCAATGTGACCTTATCTCCCGGCAGGATACGGATAAAGTTCATCCGCAGCTTACCTGATATATGCGCTAAAAGCTGGTGCCCATTTGGCAGCTCCACCCGGAACTGCGCGTTGGGCAGGCTCTCTACGACGGTGCCTTCAATCTCGATGACATCTTCCTTAGACAAGCTCTTTTCCTCCCTCGCTCTCACCGCGGCATTCCCGCAGGAACGCCCGCAGCTTTTTATTGGTGGCCCCGCTGGAAAGGTCCAGCACGGCATTGGTCTTCCGGACGTGTTTGACACTCTTGCGCTTTGGCTTTTCCAGCAGCCGCACCTTGCCGTCAGCAATCGCGACATGCCTTTTTTCCACCGAGACGACCACATAGAACCGCCCGGCGTCATGCCCTGCAATCGACTCGACCACGCTGCCCGTCTGGATCGGCATTCCCGGCACCCCCTATTCAGGCTGTGTCAGGATCACCGGGCCGCTTTCGGTGATCGCGATGGTGTGTTCGAAATGCGCGGCCAGCCCCTTATCGGCGGTGACGATCGTCCACCCGTCGGAGAGTTCGCGGATCGCAGGGGAGTGCTGGGTAATCATCGGCTCCACCGCGAGCACCATGCCCGCGACCAGCCGTACCCCATGTCCCGGGCGCCCGTAGTTGGGCACCTCCGGGGCCTCATGCAGACTCCGGCCGACGCCATGCCCGACATACTCGCGCACCACGCCGAACCCGCGCTCCTCCACATAGGACTGCACCGCGTGGCCAATGTCGCCGATCCGCGCGCCCACCCGCATCACCGCGAGCGCGGCTTGCAGGCTCTCGCGGGTGGCATCCATCAGCGCCTGGGCTTGCGTGTCCACCGCCCCGACCGCGAAGGTCGCGGCCGTGTCCCCGTGGTACCCATCATACAGGGCGCCCACGTCGATGCTGACAATGTCACCCTCTCTGAGCACCCGCTTGCCGGGAATCCCGTGGATGACCTCCTCATTCACCGAGATGCACGCGCTGCCCGGAAAACCACCATACCCCAGAAACGAGGGTTTGGCTCCCTTGGAAACGATAAACCTTTTGATGGCCCGGTCAACCTCGCCGGTGGTGACCCCCGGACGGATTGCCGCGCCGCCTACCTGCAAAGCCTGCGCGGTGATCGCGCCCGCCTTGCGCATCTTGGCAAGCTCTTTGGAAGTTTTCAGTGTGACCATCGCCATGCCGTTAAGCCTCCAGCGCGGCCAGAACCAGCCGGGACGTATCGGCGACCTCACCCTGTCCCTGCACGATGACCAGCTTGCCCGCCTTTTCGTAGAATGCCTTGAGCGGTTCGGTCTGCTGGTGGTAGGTTTCGAGACGTTCGAGCACAGTTTCGGGCTTGTCGTCCTTGCGGACCACCGTATTCCCGCCGCACTTGTCGCAGAGTCCCTCCTGCTTGGAGGGGTTATGCTCTACATGGTAGCTCGCGCCGCACTTCTCGCAGACGCGCCTGCCCGAGAGCCGCTGGATGATCGCCTCGTCGGGGACCTCGATATCAACCACCCGGTCGATATTGATCCCCATCCGGTCGAGCGCTTCTGCCTGCGGGACGGTGCGCGGGAACCCGTCGAGGATAAACCCGTTTTTGCAATCGTCCTGCTGGAGCCGCTCTTCAATGATCCCGATTACGACCTCATCGGGCACCAGTGCGCCGCTATCCATATAGGACTTGGCTTTCAGGCCCATTTCGGTCCCGTTCCGGAGCGCCTCACGGATGATGTTCCCTGTGCTGACCGCCGGAATCTGCAAATGTTCACGGATGACCTCCGCCTGTGTGCCCTTGCCGGCACCCGGAGCGCCGAGGAGAATCAGTTTCATAACCCTAACCTCACTTTTCTATTCAAGGAAACCTTTGTAGTGACGCATCATCATCTGGGATTCGAGCTGGCGGAAGGTGTCGAGTGCAACGCCAACCACGATGATGACCGAAGTACCGCCGAGCGAAACGTTCAGCCCCGGGGTAAACTTCCCGAGCAGGATCGGCAGGGTGGCGACAACGCCAAGGAACAGGCCGCCGATCAGGGTAATTTTCGCGATGATCCTTGCGATAAAATCGGAAGTGGGCCGGCCCGGACGGATGCCCGGGATGGTACCGCTGTTGTTGCGCAGGTTGTTGCTCATCTCGATCGGGTTATACTGGATCGCAACATAGAAGTAGTTGAACGCCAGGATCAGTACGAAATAGAGCACTGCATAAAGGATGGTGTTGGTATTGAACGAATAAAGTAACCTGCCCGCAAAGCTGGTGGGATCTGGGCTGGTGAAAGCCGCGATGGTGCCCGGGATCGCGAGCAGAGAGGAAGCGAAGATGATCGGCATAACGCCCGACATATTCACCTTCACAGGGATAAACGTGGATTGGCCACCGTACATCTTGCGGCCGACCACCCGTTTGGCGTACTGCACCGGGATCCGGCGCTCGGCATTGGTCATAATGATAATCGCCACGATCAGCACCAGGAAGAGTGCAATCATAAAGACGACCGCGACCATGCTCGAAAAGCTGTACTCGTTCAGGCGGATATACCGTCCGAACCCAACCACAGCGGCAGGCCCGCGGGAGACGATGCCCGAGAAGAGGATGAGCGAGATGCCGTTCCCGATCCCGTTTTCGTCGATCCGCTCGCCGAGATAGACGATGAGCAGCGCGCCGCCGACAAAGGTGCTGATGATGACCAGCGCGGAGAACACCCCGGCAAAGCCGTCGGTGTAGTTGACCGCATGGAACTGGTTGCGCAGCATGGTGTAGTAGGCGAACGCCTGGAGCAGGGCAAGCCCAAGGGTGGTATACCGGGTGATCTTGTTGATCTTTTTGCGCCCGTCCTCGCCCTCTTTGGCCAGCCGTTCAAGTGCAGGGATCGCGACGGTGAGCAGCTGGATGACGATCGACGAGGTGATATACGGGGTGATGGAAAGTGCGAAGATGGTCGCGCTGGCGAATGCACCGCCCGAGAGGATATCGAGGTAACCGAGCAGGCTGCCCGCCGAAACCATCTGGTTGAGCGCAGAGGCGTCGAGGAACGGCACCGGTACGGCCGCGCCAAGCCGGAACAGGATGATGATCATCAGGGTATAGACGATCTTCTTTTTCAGCTCCGGGATACGCCACGCATTCCTCAGGGTTGTGAACATCTTACTTCACCTCGGCCTTCCCGCCTGCTTTCTCGATTTTCTCTTTGGCAGACGCAGAAAAAGCTGCACAGTTGACAGTAAGTTTTTTGGTCAGTTCGCCGTTCCCGAGGACCTTGACGCCGTCGAGCGTCTTTTTCAGCAGGCCCGCCTCAACGATCGCCTGCTCATCGACAACCGCGCCATCCTCGAACCGCTGCTCGAGGTCGGAGACGTTGACCGTTGCATACCGGGTTGCAAAGATATTGTTAAAGCCGCGCTTCGGAACACGTCTCTGAAGCGGCATCTGACCGCCCTCGAAACCAGGCCGCACGCCGCCGCCCGAACGGGCCTTCTGGCCTTTGTGGCCTTTACCGGCGGTCTTTCCGTTGCCGGAACCGTGGCCGCGGCCTTTGCGGAATACGTCGCGGTTGGAGCCGGGCGCCGGAGAAAGTTCATGCAATTTCATGTTTGGCTGCACCTCCTTGCTTAGTTTTCGGTAACCTCAATGAGGTGGGAAATTTTCGCGATTTTGCCTTTGGTGGCAGCATTGTCCGGCTGGACAGTCTCGTTGCCGATCTTACGCAGCCCGAGGGACTCGGCGGTGGCAATCTGATCGTCTTTTCTGCCGACAAGGCTCTTCACGAGCTTGATTTTGAGCTGTGCCATCTTGCCCGCCTCCTTATCCTATAATATCCTTCACGGCTTTGCCGCGGGTGGCTGCGACCTGCTCCGCGTCACGCAGGGCACACAGCCCCTGGATGGTTGCGGAAACCACGTTGCAGGGGTTGTTGGAGCGCAGGGACTTGGTACGGATGTCCCGGATGCCCGCAACCTCGAGCACCGCACGCACCGGGCCGCCTGCGATAACGCCGGTACCTTGCGGAGCCGGTTTCATCAGGACTCTGCCCGCGCCAAACACGCCGATGATCTCGTGCGGAATGGTGGTGCCTTTGAGCGAGATCTTGTGCAGGTTTTTCTTTGCGTCCTCAATACCCTTGCGGATTGCGTCGGGTACCTCGCCCGCTTTGCCAAGCCCGAAGCCCACAATGCCGTTGCCGTCGCCGACTACGACCAGAGCCGCAAACTTAAAGATACGACCGCCTTTTACCGTTTTGGAAACGCGGTTGATCGCTACTACTCTCTCTTTCAGATCGAGATTTGTTGCATCAATAAGAGCCAAAAGTATCCCTCCTTACTTAGAATTTGAGGCCGCCTTCACGGGCTGCTTCCGCAAGCTCTTTCACGCGCCCGTGGTAGATATATCCGCCGCGGTCGAACACAACCTCGGTGATGCCTTTATCGGCTGCTTTCTTCGCGATTGCGCTGCCGACCTTTTTCGCTGCTTCCTTGTTCCCGCCAAAACCTTCGAAGTCCTTATCCATCGACGAGGCTGCGCACAGGGTGACGCCGTTCACATCGTCAATGATCTGGGCATAAATGTGTTTTGCGGAGCGGAAAACATCAAGACGCGGGCACTCGGGGGTGCCGCTGATCTTGGCTCTGACACGGACATGGCGTTTCAGCCGTGCTTTGTTCTTGTCAGGCTTTGTAATCATGGTGGTTCACTCCTTTACTTACTTCTTGCCCTTACCTGCTTTGCCTTCCTTGCGGATGATGACCTCGTCAACATACTTGATGCCCTTGCCCTTATAAGGCTCCGGCGGGCGTTTCTCGCGGATCTCCGCCGCGAACTGCCCGACCTTCTGTTTGTCCGGGCCGTGGACGATGATCTTGTTGGGCGCAGGCACGTCGATCGTGATGTCCGCATTGTCCTCGAAGAATACCTGGTGGGAGAATCCGAGGGTCAGCACGAGCTGTTTGCCCTGCTTGGCGGCGCGGTAGCCGACGCCGTTGATCTCAAGTTCCTTTTTGAACTCCTCGGTGACACCGTGGACCATATTGGCAATCAGCGTGCGGGTGAGTCCATGCATGCTCTTTTCGATTTTCTCATCGTTGGGGCGGGTCACAATGATCTCGCTGCCCTCGAGCGCAATGCCGATCTCGGGGCGGAAGGTCTGGGTCAGGGTGCCTTTCGGGCCCTTGACTGTGACAGTGTGGCCGTCGATCTTCACTTCGACGCCCGCCGGTACAGCGATGGGCTTTCTACCAATTCTGCTCATTTCTGCCGTACCTCCCTTACCAGACAAACGCGAGGACTTCGCCGCCGACATGCGCCGCTCTGGCCTGCTTGTCGGTCATGACGCCCTTATTGGTGGAAAGGATCGCGGTGCCGAGACCCTTCATCACGCGGGGCATATCCTCACAGTTGGTGTAGATGCGCAGGCCGGGTTTGGAAACCCTGCGAAGCCCCTGGATCACCGGGGTTTTGCCCTGCCCGTATTTCAGGGTAACCTTGATGGTGCCCTGCTTGCCGTCTTCCACGACGGTGAAGTTTTTGATATATCCCTCATCCAACAAAATCTGAGCGATTGCTTTCTTCATGTTGGAAGCAGGAATATCGACAGTATCGTGTTTTGCATTGTTCGCATTTCTGATACGTGTCAGCATGTCAGCGATGGTATCGGTGATATGCATGCCGTCAACCTCCTTTTGGCTCAGCTTTGTTTTTTACCAGCTTGCTTTCCTTACGCCCGGGATCTGCCCTTTATATGCCAGCTCTCTGAAGCAGATGCGGCAGATACCGAATTTGCGAAGGTAAGCGTGCGGGCGGCCGCAGATCTTGCATCTGGTGTATTCTCTTGTGGAGAATTTCGCCGGACGCTGCTGCTTAATCTTCATAGATGTTTTCGCCACGGTAATTCCTCCTTACTTCGCAAATGGAGCGCCCAGAAGCGTGAGCAGCTCGCGGGACTCTTCATCGGTTTTCGCAGTGGTGACAAAGCAGATGTCCATGCCGCGCACCTTGTCGATCTTGTCGTAGTCGATCTCGGGGAAGATCAGCTGCTCGCGCAGGCCCATGTTGTAGTTGCCGCGCCCGTCGAACCCGTTGGGGTTGATGCCGCGGAAGTCGCGCACGCGGGGCAGCGCCACATTGAACAGCCGGTCGACAAACTCATACATCGTATCACCGCGCAGGGTGACCTTTGCGCCGATGTTCATCCCCTCGCGGAGCTTGAAGTTCGCGACGGACTTTTTCGCCTTGCAGACAATCGGCTTCTGGCCGGTGATCTTGGAAAGGTCGCCCATGATTGCGTCGATAATCTTCGGGTTGTCGCGCGCTTCGCCGCAACCCACATTGATGACAACCTTATCAAGCTTGGGGATCTGCATGACAGAGGTGTAACCAAATTTTTTCATCAGTGCAGGGGCGTATTCGTTCCTGTACTGGTCCTTCATTCTTGCCATGATCTCTCCTCCTCACTTAAAAAGTTTCACCGCATCCGGTGTTTTTGCACAGGCGTTGTTTTGTGCCGTCGTTCAAAATCTTGTGGGCAATCCGGGTCGGCTTGCCGCATTTGGGGCAGACGAGCATGACCTTGCTGGCATACATCGCGCCTTCGGCCTTTACGATGCCGCCCTGGTCGCCCATCTTGCGGGGCTTGACATGCTTGGTAACCATGTTGACATTCTCAACGATAACCTTGCGCTCCTTGGGGGAAACCTCCAAAACCTTGCCCTTTTTGCCCTTGTCCTTGCCGGACAGAACGATGACTGTATCGCCCTTTTTGACGTGAAGCTTATTCACTTTCGAGCCCTCCATTACAGCACCTCAGGAGCGAGGCTTAATATCTTGAGGTACTCCTTCTCACGGAGCTCCCTCGCTACCGGTCCAAAGATACGGGTACCTCTGGGGTTTTTGTCTTCTCTGATGATAACCGCTGCGTTCTCGTCAAAGCGGATGTAGGTACCGTCGTCGCGGCGAACACCCTTTGCGGAACGAACGACAACTGCTTTGACAACGTCGCCCTTTTTCACCTGACCGCCCGGAGCGGCTTTCTTAACAGAAGCGACGATTACATCGCCGATATTCGCGTATCTTCTGCGGGAGCCGCCGAGCACGCGGATGCACATCAGCTCTTTTGCGCCGGTGTTGTCGGCTACCTTGAGATAGGTCTGCATCTGAATCACAGTGCGTTCCTCCTTTCAGTCGGAATAATCTATCTATCCAAAAAATCTTATTTCGCTTTTGCGATGATCTGGGTCACTCTCCACCGTTTGTCTTTGGACAGGGGGCGGGTCTCCATGATCTCAACCTTGTCGCCGATGCCGCACTCGTTCTTCTCGTCATGCGCTTTGAACTTCACGGTGCGCTTGATGATCTTTTTGTAAAGGGGGTGCTTCACGTTATCCTGAATGGCCACGACAACGGTTTTGTCCATCTTGTCGCTGACGACCATGCCGACACGGGTTTTTCTGAGGTTTCTCTCGCTCATAATACCTTTCGTCCTCCCTTCCGCTTACTGCGCGCTCTTGAGCTCATTCTGCCGGAGCAGGGTCTTGACGCGGGCGATGTCCTTTTTCACCGCGCTCAGACGGACCGGGTTTTCGAGCTGGTTGATCGCGTGCTGGAAGCGAAGGTTGAAAAGCTCGGCTTTGAGGTCAGACAGCTTCTCGGTCAGCTCAGCCGCGGTCATGTCTTTCATCTCGCTTGCCTTCATTCCGCTTCACTCCCCTTTTCTTCAGTCTCTTTGGTAACGAATTTGCATTTTACCGGCAGCTTGTGCATCGCAAGACGCATCGCCTCGCGGGCCAGCTCCTCGGAAACGCCGCCGATCTCAAACATGACGCGGCCGGGCTTCACGACTGCGACCCAGTACTCCGGGCTGCCCTTACCGGAACCCATTCGGGTTTCAGCCGGCTTTTCGGTGATCGGCTTATCCGGGAAAATCTTGATCCATACCTGACCGCCACGTTTGATGTAACGGGTCATGGCGATACGCGCGGCCTCGATCTGGTTGGAGGTGATCCAAGCCGGCTCGAGCGCCTGGAGGCCATACTCGCCATAGGTCACGGTGTTGCCTCTAGTGGCCTTTCCTTTCAGGCGGCCTCTCTGTACCCTGCGGTACTTTACTCTTTTCGGCAGAAGCATTATTTATTGCCTCCTTCCTTGCGGGAACCTTTGCTGCCCCCAAGTACCTCCCCGGTGTAGATCCAGACCTTGACGCCGGTCTTGCCGTAGGTGGTGTCGGCCTCCGCGAAGCCGTAGTCGATGTCCGCGCGGATGGTTTGCAGGGGGATGGTGCCCTCGTGGTAGTGCTCGCTTCTCGCGATGTCCGCGCCGCCGAGGCGTCCGGAAACCGCAATCTTGATGCCGCGTGCGCCGAACTTCATGGCGCGGCCGATCGCCTGTTTCATCGCGCGGCGGAAGGAAACGCGCCCTTCAAGCTGTGCGGCGATCGACTCGGCAACCAGCTGCGCGTTCTTATCCGGGCTCTTGACCTCTACCACATTGATAAAGACCTGCTTGCGGTCGGCGGCAGCCTTGCCCTTGTTGATCATCTGATCGCAGAGCTTGCGTACACGCTCGATCTCGGCGCCGCCCTTGCCGATGACGATGCCCGGGCGGGCGCAGTGAACATGGATGCGCACTTTTGTGGCATCCCGCTCGATTTCAATTCTGGGGACTCCTGCATCATACAGGGTTTTCTTTAAGAACTTGCGCAGCTTGTAATCCTCGACAAGGATATCGCCGAAAGCAGCGTCCTTAGCAAACCAGCGGGAATCCCAATCCTTAATGACTCCGACACGCAGACCGTGCGGATTTACTTTTTGTCCCATGATTTACCTCCTCCTTCGGCTTATTCCCGTTCTGCAACGGTGATGAAAACATGTGAAGTTCTCTTGAGCACCTGGAACGCACGTCCCTGCGCGCGGGGGCGGATACGTTTCATTGTGGGGCCGGGAACTACGTAGCACTCCGAGACATAGAGGTTCTCCCTATCCATATCGAAGTTGTTCTCCGCGTTTGCCACGGCCGATTTCAGCAGCTTCTCCAGCGGCTCGCAGGCGGCCTTGGGAGTGTGCTTGAGAATTGCCATCGCCTGATCGGCGGGCTTGTTTCGAATAAGATCCAGCACGATCTGCACCTTACGGGGCGCGATACGAGCATGTCTCAACGAAGCTTTTGCTTCCATTGCTGATGTCCTCCTTTCGGCCACGTTTATTTGGTTTTCTTCGCGCCGGCATGGCCGCGATAGGTCCGGGTGGGAGCAAACTCGCCGAGCTTGTGTCCAACCATGTCCTCGGTCACATAAACCGGCACGTGTTTGCGTCCGTCATGGACCGCAAAGGTGTGCCCGACAAAATCGGGGAAAATCGTCGAGGAACGGCTCCAGGTTTTGAGAACCTGCTTTTTCTCGCCGCTCTCGTTCATCTTCTGAACTCTCTCAAGCAGAACGGGCTGCACGAAAGGTCCTTTTTTAATGCTTCTTCCCATTGATGCATCTGCCTCCTTTCAGCCCGCTTTACTTCGCGTTGCGGCGTTTGACAATGAATTTGTCAGAACGGTTGTGTTTTGCACGGGTCTTGTAGCCCAGTGCGGGTTTGCCCCACGGGGTAACAGGTCCCGGACGTCCGACCGGGCTCTTGCCCTCACCACCGCCGTGCGGATGGTCGCAGGGGTTCATGACCGAGCCGCGTACGGTCGGTCTCCAGCCCATGTGGCGGCGGCGTCCCGCTTTACCGTAGTTGACGTTCTCAGAATCGACATTGCCGACCTGGCCGATCGTCGCGATGCAGATCTCGGGGATGTTGCGCAGCTCGCCGGAGGGCAGCCGCACCAGCGCCATGCCGTTTTCTTTCGCCATGAGCTGTGCCATAACGCCCGCCGAACGCGCCAGCTGCGCGCCCTTGCCGGGGTAAAGCTCGATGTTGTGGATGAAGGTACCGGTCGGGATGCTTGCCATCGGCAGCGCGTTGCCCGGCTTGATGTCCGCCTGTTTGCCCGAGACGACGGTATCCCCGACCTTCAGGCCGTTGGGGGCGATGATATAGCGTTTCTCGCCGTCCTCATACTGCACGAGCGCGATGTGCGCGGTGCGGTTGGGGTCGTACTCGAGGGTCAGGACGGTTGCATTCATGTCCGCCTTGTCCCGCTTGAAGTCGATCACGCGGTATTTGCGGCGGTTGCCGCCGCCGCGGTGGCGGACGGTGATGCGGCCCAGGTTGTTGCGGCCGGAGTGCTTTTTCAGGGTTTCGAGCAGGCTCTTTTCCGGTGCAACCTTCGACAGCCCGCTGTAGTCGGTGCAGGTCATCTGCCTGCGCGACGGGGTTGTCGGCTTATAGCTTTTGATAGCCATGCGGTTTCACTCCTCATTATTGTGTTGGCGGGGCTATGAGTACCCCATACGCGGCTCAGACGGGAGCCATTAAATCATGCTGTCGAAGAACTCGATGGTCTTAGAGCCTTCGGTCAGCGTGACGATCGCCTTCTTGGACGAAGCGGTATAGCCTGCGGTGCGGCCCATTCTCTTGAACTTGCCGCGGCAGGAGATCGTGTTGACCTTGGCGACTTTCACGCCGGGGAACAGCCCCTCAACCGCTTTGGCGATCTCGATCTTGTTCGCGTCTTTGGCAACCTTGAAGGTGTACTTTCTGGACTGCACATTCTCCATCGAAGCTTCGGTGATGACCGGGCGGAGGATAATATCCTGCGGTGCTTTCATTATGCGTACACCTCCTCGATTTTGGCGATGGCGTCTTTCGAAACGATGAACTTGTCGCAGTTCACGATGTCATAGACGTTGATGGTGTTGACCAGGGCGGTCTTGACGCCCGGGATATTGGCCGCGCTCTTGATGAACTTGTCGTTGTGCTCGGGCATGACGATCAGCGCTTTTTTCTCGACGCCGAGCGCCTTGAGCATCTCGACAATCACCTTGGTCTTGTAGCTGTCAACCGAGATGTTGTCAACCACGATCAGGTCACTGGTCGCGACCTTATCCGAAAAGACCGACTTGATCGCCAGACGGCGGACCTTCTTATTGAGGGAGTAGCTATAGTCGCGGGGCTTGGGGCCGAGCGCGATGCCGCCCTTTCTCCACTGAGGAGCGCGGATCGAACCCTGTCTTGCGTGGCCGGTGCCCTTCTGTCTCCACGGCTTTTTGCCGCCGCCGGAGACCTCGGTCCGGGTCAGGGTCGACTGAGTGCCCTGACGCTGGTTGGCGAGGTAGTTCACAACAACCTGGTGAACCACCACAGGGTTGGGCTCGATACCGAACACAGCCTCGGAGAGTTCCATTTCCGAAACGACCTTGCCGGCCATATCGTATACATTAACCTTTGGCATTTGTGTATCCTCCTTCCCTTACGCCTTAACGCTGTCAAAGATGCTGACGACTCCGCCCTTGGGGCCGGGGATCGCACCTTTGATCGCGATCAGATTGTTTTCGGCGTCAATCTTGACGATTTCCAGATTCTGAACGGTGACCCGCTCTGCACCCAGATGGCCCGGGAGCTTTTTGCCCTTCATAACGCGGGACGGGTCGGAGCAGGCGCCCAGCGAACCCTGGTGGCGTGCAACCGGGCCGCTGCCGTGGGTCTCTTTGAGGCGTCCGAAGTTGTAGCGCTTGATGGTACCGGCGTAGCCTTTACCTTTCGAGATGCCCACAACGTCGATCGCGTCGCCCACTGCGAAGGTGTCCGCTTTGATGATGTCGCCGACGCTCAGGACCGAGCAGTCCGCCAGGCGGAACTCGCGCAGTTCGCGTTTGTTCGCCACGCCGGCTTTGGCGAAGTGGCCCTTGCGGGGTTTGTTGACAGCCTTGTCGCTGATGTCGCCGAAACCGATCTGCACGGCTTCATAGCCGTCGTTTTCGGTTGTCTTCTTCTGGACAACAACACACGGGCCTGCCTCAACGACTGTTACAGGGATCACTTTGCCGTTCTCGTCAAAAAGCTGGGTCATGCCAATCTTTTTGCCTACGATGCACTTTTGCATACCTTTCTTTACCTCCTACGGTTATTGGTCGGCTGCTGCCGACATGACCTGACGGCGGCTTGCCGTCGTCGGGGTTTTCCTGCCTCTTTTTTAGAGCTTGATCTCAATCTCTACGCCGGCAGGCAGCTCAAGTCCGGTCAGGGCCTCAACGGTCTTGTTGGAGGGCCTGAGGATGTCGATGAGGCGCTTATGGGTCCTCATTTCGAACTGTTCACGGCTGTCCTTGTATTTATGGACTGCCCGGAGAATGGTGACGATCTCTTTCTCGGTCGGCAGCGGGATCGGACCGGAAACCCGAGCGCCGGTGCGCTTGGCGGTCTCCACAATCTTTTCCGCCGCGGTGTCAACCAACTGATGATCGTACCCTTTGAGCCTGATTCTGATTTTTTCCTTGACTGCCACGAAACATCGCCTCCTTAAAGTTCTGCTTGAGGCGCTTTAGGACTGATGACCTCTGCACACCGCTCCGGGTGTTTCGCGCTCCGGCATACAAAAAATCCGGGAAACCATGCTTGTGGTTCCGCCGGACTTTAGATACTGTCCGCCGCGCACCAGCCCCCTTGGGGCTATGCAGGGAATGTTCAGTATTAAAGTCGCCCGGTTTAAAATCGGACATACTCCGCGGAAATTTCCCGCCTCAATGGGCGGCCACCTCCCGCATCATCGCATATCTTGTGCAGTCATGCTTGATTATAATACCATACCATTTTTGTGATTGCAAGCATTTTTTTCAGATTTTTCGTAAAAACCTACAAAAAAATTTGGCGCATTTTGGCGGGGGATTTTGTGCAGTATTTTGCCCTATTTTTATCTACTTATTCCGGAATCAGTCAGCAGCCACAACCGCCGGAGGAGACAGGGGGCTTTTCAGGAGAAAATGCTCCGCCGTGTGCGCGCGGCGACGGGGGCTCTGCCCCTCGACCCCGCCACCTTTGAAAAGGTGGACGAAACGTTTGATTCCTCTGCATGACCGGTCTTACGATAAAACCCCCGCTGGTAAAACCAGCGGGGGGGTTAAAATATCATCAGATATCGAAGCCAAAAAACGCCCTGACGTTGTTGTAGCAGATGTCCTCCACCATTCGGCCGAGCAGGGCGCGGTCATCCGGGAACTCGCCTTCCTCCACCCACCTGCCAATCAGGTTGCAGAGGATGCGCCGGAAATATTCATGACGGGTATAACTCAGATAGCTGCGGGAATCGGTCAGCATCCCGATAAAGTTGCCGAGCAGCGAAAGGTTGGCAAGGCTGGTGAGCTGCTGTTCCATGCCGGTTTTGGTATCATTGAACCACCACGCTGCGCCATGCTGGAGTTTTCCTGCAAGCCCCTCCCCCTGGAAGCAGCCGATCACCGTGTCAATCATCTCGTTGTCGCTGTTGTTGAGCGAATAGAGGACCATCTTGGGAAGTTCCCCGGTCCGGTCAAGCGCATCCAGAAAACCGGCGAGCGCTGGTGCATCGAGGGTGTTGCCCATGCAGTCAAACCCGGTGTCCGCGCCGAGCTGGGCAAACTTTCTGGAATTGGTGTTGCGGACCGCCCCAAAGTGGAGCTGCATCACCCACCCCCGCTTGGCGTACTGTCGCCCGAGGAACAGCAGGAACTCGGTTTTATATTTCCGCGCGTCCTCATCGGATACCGGTTTTCCGGCCAATACATCCGCCATGATCCGGTCCAGCTCTTCCCTTGAGGCGGGGCAGTAGAATGCGCTGTCCGGAGCGTGGTCGGAGGCACAGCAGCCGTTTTGGGCAAAATAGTCCAGGCGGTTGGAGAGCGCCGCGCAGAGTGAGTCAAAATCTCTGACCTCGATTCCGGACGCCTTGGAAAGCTGGCCAAGATAGCCTGCATAGGGCGCCTGTTCAATATTCATTGCCCGGTCGGGCCTCCATGCGGGGAGAACCTTCACCTTGCAGGAGGGGTCCTCCCGGAGCTGCTTATGGTAACGCAGATCGTCAATCGGGTCGTCGGTGGTGCAGATCAACCGGACATTTGACCGTTCGATGATCCCGCGCACACTCATGCCCGGTTCAGCTAGTTTTCGGTTGCAAAGCTCCCAGACCTGCCCGGCGGTTTCCTTTCCGAGACGGCCATGGTAATCAAAATAGCGCTGTAGCTCCAGGTGTGACCAATGGTAAAGCGGGTTGCCGATCGCCCGGTCGAGGGTTTCGGCCCACGCCTGAAACTTCTCGCGGTCGCTTGCGCCGCCGGTGACCCGCTCCTCCGGCACTCCATTGGTGCGCATCTGCCGCCATTTGTAGTGGTCCCCAGCCAGCCACGGCTGCGCGATGTTTTCATACCGCTTGTCCTCGGCGATTTCAGCGGGGTTGATGTGGCAGTGATAATCGATCACTGGCATCTTTTCCGCGTGGTTGTGGAAAAGCTCCTTCGCCACCTCGTTGGTCAGCAGGAAATCCGCATCCATAAAAGGCTTTGTCATTGTGTTGAAACCCTTCTTTCTAAATTATATTTAGGGGCTGTTCAAACTCTTTTACAAGGGGCTTTGGGCCTATGACCCGAGAAGCCTCGACGGCGGCTACATCCCGAAAGGGAGCCAGCCTTCAAAAGCGGGTGGTTCTGCGCTTGATGAGTTGGCCCGAAAGCAACGTCTGATCCGGGAAATCCTTCCCTTCGATCACTCCGAACAGGGTCGAGATTGCTGTCATACAGAGCGCTTCCACCCGGCTATCCACTGTCGTCAGTTCCGGCTCACAACAGCGGGAAAGCAGGGAGTTGTTATATCCTATGATGTCCACATCACGCGGCACCATCCGCCCATGGGCAAGCGAAGATTTGATTGCTGCGATTGCTAGTTCATCCTCCGAGGCCATCACCGCGTCAAACAATAGATTGGAATCATAGAGCTGGTTGATCGCGGGCAGCGCCTGATCAATCTGCCGGGGACAGCGGAACACCAGCTGCGGGTCAAACGGCACGTCCGCCTGCCCGAGCGCGAACCGGTAGCCATCCAGCTTTTTCTGCCCGCTGTAGGTGGTCGAATCATAGAGATAGAGAATTCTGCGCCGGCCCTTTTCGAGCAGCGCGCTGACTGCATCGTGGACCGCGCCAAAGTCGTCGCAGAGCACACAGTAGACGTTGGGCGCCTTGAGATAGCCGTTAATCAGGATCACCGGGAGCTGCTGGGCGGCCTGTCCGATAAAAACCGTATCGCTGGTCATAAAATGCGAACCTACAAGGATGATTGCATCGACCTTTTTGGAGATCAGCATACGGAATCCACTCTTTTTATCCTCTGGCTCGTTGCCGGTACAGCAGAGCAGGGAGTCGTAGCCCCGGCGGCGCAGTTCCCGCTCGATCGATGAAACCGCAGCGGCAAGGTAGATATCTGCAACGTCCATACACATGACCCCGACCGTCTTGATCGAGCGCAGGCCCAAGCCCCGGGCAAACGCATTCGGGGTGTAGCCCTTTTCATTCATGACGCTGAGCACCCGCCGGCGGGTCGCGTCGCTGACCCCTTTTTTCCCGTTGATGACCCGCGAGACGGTCGCAATCGAAACGCCTGATTTTTTGGAAATGTCATAAATCGTCATCTGTCAGCCTCCTGTTGTAACGAACAGCCACAAAAAACCTGTGCATCCGTCTTTATCAAATCTGAAAACCCGTTTGCTTCCCAGGGCCGTCTGCAAAGCCACAGCCAAAAGCTGCCGCCATGTTTTGCCTCCGTTAAGGGCGTTTGCCGCTCGAGGAGCGGCAAGCGAGGCTTTTTACAGGAGAAAAAGCCTCTTATCAGCGCCATGAAACAGGTTCTTCGCTTTTTGTCCCTTAGAACCCATATTCACAACCGTTTGACGCCGTCTGAACGGGCCTTTTTCCGACCTGCTGCGTTGAAAAACCTTGCAATACACAAAGTATTGTCTGCGTTTTTTCGCCTTGCAGAGCGAAAAAATGCCTCGTCCATCCGACATCCCCCGATTATGAATACAGGTTCTTATAGTAGCATTATAAGGGAATCGTAAGCGCTTTACAATAGTTTTTTCACTTTATTGATAAATTCAATAGGCCAGGCGGATTTTTCGCCCTTTTCTACATAAAATGATAATATTGTGAAGAAAAAAAGATAAAATATCTCTTTTTACTTGACATTTTCAAAATTTATAACTATTATAGTTATGTAAGCGCTTACGTCACGACAAAACTATAAAATTTTGTAGAAAAGGGGATAGATGGATGAAAACGCTTAACAAGGAGATGGCGGCTGCTCGGCAGCATCCTCTGCGGTTGATGCAGTTTGGCGAAGGCAACTTTTTGCGGGCATTCGTAGACTACATGATTGATATTTCCAACGAAAAAGGCGTGACAGACATTGGAATTGCAGTTGTCAAGCCGATCCCGTTCGGAAGCTTGGAGCGTTTCCGTCATCAGGACAACCTTTATACCGTCATCCTGCGCGGGCAGATGGATGGCAAGGTTGTAAACGACGCACGAATCATCACCAGTGTACAGAAAACCATTGATGCCTATGAATCCTATGGGGAGCTGGTGGAAACCGCCTGTCTGGAAAGCCTTCAGATCGTCGTTTCAAACACAACCGAAGCCGGTATCGTATTTGACCCCGAGGACCGGTTTGCGTGTGAGCCGCCGTCCACCTATCCCGGTAAGCTGACCAAGCTGTTGTTTGAGCGGTTCCGGAAGTTCGAAGGCGCTGCTGACAAAGGCCTGGTCATCATCCCATGCGAACTGATCGAGCACAACGGGGACCGGCTGCATGACTGTGTCAACCAGTACAGTTCGCTTTGGGGGCTGGGGGAAGCGTTTCAGAAGTGGGTGGAGGAATCCTGTACCTTCTGCTGCACGCTGGTCGACCGGATTGTAACCGGTTACCCCCGCGACAATCTCGAGGAGACGACCGCGCAGCTTGGCTATATCGACGAGCTGGTGGACACCGCAGAGCCGTTCGGTCTGTGGGTCATCGAGAGCAAGCGGGATATTTCGGGCTTGCTGCCGCTCGAAAAGGCCGGGCTTCCGGTCATCTTCACCGACGACCAGACCCCTTACCGCGAACGCAAGGTCCGCATTCTGAACGGTGCGCATACCTCGACCGTTTTGGCGGGTTATCTGGCAGGCTTTGAGATTGTCGGGGAGATCATGAAAGACCCCGATTTGAGAGCCTTTATGAATCAGGTGGTCTTGGAGGAGATCGTCCCGGGGGTCAAACTGCCGCGGGATGAGGTGCTTGCGTTCGCCAATTCGGTATTTGAGCGGTTTGAAAATCCGTTTATCAAGCACCGCCTGCTCGACATCTCCCTCAACTCGGTATCCAAGTGGAAATCCCGTATCCTCCCCTCTTTGCGTGATTTCTATCATACCTCCGGAAGACTCCCGCGCCTATTGACCTTCTCCTTTGCTGCCCTGATGGCGTTTTACACCTCGGACAGGCTCGAAAACGGTGTCCTTCAGGGAAGCCGGAATGGACAGCCCTATGAGATCAAGGACGATGCTGCCGCGCTCGCGTTTTTCGCTGCACATTCTACCCGCCTGTCCTCCGGGGAATTTGTGCAGGCATTGGCTGCTCATACCGAATTCTGGGGCGAGGACCTCACCCAATATGACGGGTTTGTCCCGATGGTCGCCGGGTATTTGGATGAGATCAAGGACAAAGGGATGAAAGCAACCGTTCATGCGTTGGTCAAACAGGGGGAGACGGTCGGATGAATCTGCTGAAATTTCTGGTCATCAACCCGGCGGATAACGTAGGCGTTGCGCTTCGGACGATCGCCAAAGGGGAAACCGTGGAGGCGAACGGGAGATTCGTGACCGCGCTTGAAGAGATCGCGACCGGCCATAAGATGGCAATCCGCCCAATCTCCACAGGCGAATGTGTGACCAAATACGGCTATACGATCGGTTCGGCAAAATCGGATATCCCTTTAGGGAGCTGGGTACACACCCATAATCTAAAAACCAACCTGGATGACAAGCTAGCGTACCACTATGAACCCGCGCTCACCCCGCCCGCGCCTCTGCCGCCCGCCACCTTTGAGGGATTTTTGCGTGAGGATGGGCGGGCCGGCGTGCGGAATGAGCTTTGGATCATCCCAACGGTAGGATGCGTCAACTCGATCGCCCGCTTGATCGAGCGGGAAGCACAGGCTTTGGTTGGCGGAAGCATCGACGGGGTCTATGCGTTCCCCCATCCTTACGGCTGCTCCCAGCTCGGAGGGGATCATCTCAATACCCAGAAAGCGCTGGCGGGGCTGGTGCGTCACCCGAATGCCGGCGGCGTACTGGTGCTCGGGCTTGGCTGCGAAAACAACAATCTCGGTGCATTCAAAAAGGTGCTCGGTGAAACCGACCCAAATCGGGTAAAATTCCTTGTCTGCCAGGAGAGTGATGATGAAGTTGCCGATGCGCTCGCCTTGCTCGAACAGCTCGCCAACTATGCGGGGAGCTTTAAGCGTCAGACCTGTTCCTCCCAGGAGCTGGTGATTGGGCTGAAATGCGGCGGCTCGGACGGGCTTTCGGGCATCACCGCCAATCCCTTGGTCGGGGTTTTCTCGGATATGCTGATTGCCCGAGGGGGCAGCTCGATCCTGACCGAGGTTCCAGAAATGTTCGGCGCGGAAACCATCCTGATGAACCGCTGTAAGGATGAAACAACCTTCCAAAAAACCGTTGCGCTGATCGATGGGTTTAAGGACTATTTTATCCGTTACCATCAGACCATCTATGAAAATCCCTCCCCCGGAAATAAAGCGGGCGGCATTTCCACCCTTGAGGACAAATCGCTCGGATGCACCCAGAAGGGCGGCAGCAGTACGGTGGTCGATGTGCTTTCCTACGGCGACCCCATCTGTGAACGCGGGCTGAACCTGCTCCAAGCGCCGGGAAATGACCTCGTCGCGTCAACCGCGCTGGCGGTTTCGGGTGCGCAGATCGTACTCTTTACCACCGGACGAGGGACGCCGTTTGGATGCCCGGTCCCCACCGTCAAGATCGCGAGCAACAGCGCCCTCAGCCGGAAAAAGGCGGGATGGATCGACTTCAATGCCGGGCAGTATGTCGAGGGTGTTTCGATGGACCAGCTTTCAAAAGATTTCTTTGACTATATCCTGCGGGTGGCAAGCGGCGAACGGACCGTTGGTGAACAACACGGGATGCGTGACCTCGCAATTTTCAAGGATGGCGTCACTTTATAAAATCGGAACCCATTCTGCGGAGAAATACCTTTCGTATTTTCTCCGCAGATTTTTTTGTCTGTTTTTTTAAAATTTCTGGAAAGGTGCAGTTTTTCTGCACCTTTTTCGTTTTTGTGCGGAAGGGTGAAAGGAGTTGATGGTTACGGATCAGGTTGATCTGGTGCAGGCAAAAAAATTATTCTGCATCTTTGTGGCGCGCGGCTTCGAGCCGGAAGAGGCTGTCCTGCGTGCCGGCATCCCCTCCGATGGGGATCCCGCACGAACGGCCTGCTTGCTGCTCGGGGACTACGGCCTGCGCAGAAGGATTGCCCGGCTGGCCAAGGCGCTCGCTTTCTGCTCCCCGGCGGCGCGCGCAAGGGCCGGGCTTGAACGGCTCGCGCTCGGGTCCGGCTGTGGTCGGGAAGAAGTGCGGCTGGCGGAGGAAGGGGAACCGCTCCCGTCCGGGCTGCTGTTCCATCTCGCGGAGGTGAAGTATCCCAAGGGCGGCGGGGTGGAGCTGAAATTCTTTGACCGGCTCAAGGCGCTTTCCCTCCTCGCCAGTCTGGAGGAGGAGGGAGGGGAAGCCGGGTCCCCGCTGCTGAACGCGCTCTCCCGTTCGGCAAGCGTGCTCGCGGGAGCCAAGGGGGAGCAGGGCGGTGAAGATTGAACGGTTTTCAAAAAAACAGCTCGCCGCTATCAGCTGGTGGCACCCTGACAGCCCGCACACCGGATGCTGTGCGGTCATCTGTGACGGGGCGGTGCGCAGCGGCAAGACCTTCTGCCTCTCGGTTGGGTTCGTAAGCTGGGCCATGGCCTGCTTCGACCGCCAAAGCTTCGCGCTCTGCGGGCGTACCGTCCTCTCGCTCCGGCGGAACCTTGTCACCCCGCTGACCGCCTGTTTGGCGGAACTGGGGTTCCGGTGTGTTGACCGGCCTTCGAGGGGATACCTTGAAATCTCCTGCGGCAGGCGGTCCAACCGGTTCTACCTGTTCGGCGGGCGGGATGAGGGGAGCGCTGCCCTGATACAGGGGGCTACCCTTGCGGGAGTGCTCTTTGATGAGGTCGCGCTGATGCCGCGCTCGTTTGTCGAGCAGGCGCTCGCCAGATGCTCGGTGGAGGGCGCGCGGTTCTGGTTTAGCTGCAATCCCGAACACCCCTCCCACTGGTTTTACACCGAGTGGATCTGCCGCGCAGAGGAGCGGAACGCCCTCTATCTGCATTTCACCATGCGCGACAACCCGTCCCTTTCGCCGGCTGTGCTCGCCCGCTATGAGGCCCTCTATTCAGGCAGCTTTTACGAGCGGTTTGTGCTGGGGAAATGGGTCGCGGCCCAGGGGGCTGTCTACCCGATGTTCGACCCTGCGGTACATCTGTTCGATCATCCGCCTGCCTGCGGAAGGTTTTTCCTCTCCTGCGATTATGGCACTGTCAACCCCACTTCTATGGGGTTGTGGGGAGAGCGGGATGGGGTATGGTACCGGCTGGAGGAGTTCTACTACGATTCCCGCAGGGAGGGGCGGCAGATGACCGATGAGGAATACTACCAGGCGCTCGAACGTCTTGCGGGCACGCGGGAGATGGAAGCGGTCATCGTCGATCCATCGGCTGCCAGCTTCATTGCCTGCATCCGCAGACACGGAAGGTTTTTTGTCATCCCTGCCAAAAACAATGTCGCGGACGGGATCCGGCTGGTTGGCAGCCTGCTCAAACAGGGGCGGCTCCGGTTCTCCCGCCGGTGTGAAGGGTTGATCCGTGAGTTCTCCCTCTACCGCTGGGATGGCCGCGCCGGACGGGACTGCCCTGTCAAGGAACATGACCACGCGATGGACGATATGCGGTATTTTGCCGCCACCGTCCTCGACCAGCCGAAGGGGGGCGCTTTCTTTGCTGCGTGCAGCCGCGGCAGCGGGGGCTCTGCCCCTCGACCCCGCAGCCTTTGACTGCCGCCGCACTGCGAGCCGCAGCGAGCGTTTCGGAGCGCAACCGCCGAAGGCGGCACTTAGCGCGTAGATCGGCGTGCATAGGCCAACCGATGCGAAGCGTCGGCTCTTGGGCCGGAGCAGAAAAATTGAGTAAAGCTTTTGGTTTTAAACAGGCTCTAGGGAGGGATTCTGAAATGAAATTTTCGAACCTATGGAAAAGGGGGGAGGCGGCACGCTCTGTTCAGACCGCGCGGGAGCCGTGCGCCGCCTGGGATGGGATGCTCCCCCTTTACACACGTGACTGCGCGGTCTACGATGGACTGCGCCGCTCGATCCCGGTGGTCGACGCTGCGATCGACAAGATCGGCCGGCTTACCGGTGGATGCAGGCCGGTCTGCTCCAATCCGCGCGCCCAGTCCGAGCTGGAACAGCTGTTCCGCGAAGTACCGGTGGGCGGTATGTCCCAGGGGTTTGAGGCGTTTTTGCGGCAATACCTCGACAGCCTGCTCCTCTATGGCAACGCGGTCGGTGAGATCGTCCTCTCCCGTGATGGGGAATCGATCGCTGGGCTTTACAATGCTTCGGTGCGAAACCTGCATTTTCAGGAGGGAAGTTCGCCGTTTGAGGTGCGGGTCTGCACCGCTAAAAATGGGGCGGTCCCGGTACCGGCGCCTTACCCCCAGCTGATTGTCTGCACCGCTCTGAACCCGCCCGCCGGTCAGCTGCGGGGGGAGTCGATTTTGAGCGGCCTGCCGTTCGTCTGCGACGTGCTTATGAAAATCTATGCTTCGATGGGGCAGAACTTCGAGCGGATTGCTAATCTGCGGTATGCCGTCACCTACAAGCCGGGGGCTGGTTCCCTCGACCGCGCGTATGCCAAGGAGATTGCCGGGAGCATTGCACGCGAATGGGGGGAGGCGATGGCTTCCAGCAAGGCCGGGAATATCAAGGATTTTGTCGCGGTGGGGGATGTTGACATCAAGGTGATCGGCGCTGACAACCAGATGATCGACACCGAGGTGCCGGTGCGGCAGATGCTCGAACAGATCGTCGCCAAGCTGGGGATCCCGCCCTTCCTGCTCGGGCTGAACTGGTCCACGACCGAGCGGATGAGCGCCCAGCAGGCGGACATCCTCACCTCCGAGCTGGAAAGCTACCGGAGGCTGGTGGAGCCCGCTATCCTCAAAATCTGCAACCTCTTCCTGCGGCTCCGGGGGTACACCTGCGAGGCAGGGATCGAGTGGGACAACATCAATTTACAGGATGAGCTGGAACTCGCCAACGCCCGTTTGACCAATTTGCAGGCCGACCAGCTCGAACGGCAGCTTCAAAAGGAGGGAGCACAGGTATGAAACAGGCTATGATACAGAAACATGCGGGTGGAGAGGTCTCTGCCGCCCAGCTCGAGGCAATCAACCGGTTTTCCAGGCGGGAGCTGGGGGCGGATGAGGTCTACGTCTTTTCGCTCCTGCTCTGCGACAACGCGGTTGACCGCGATGGGGAGCGGTTCTCGTCCGGCGCGCTCCAAAAGCTCGCGACACTCTTTGTCGGAAAAACCGGTATCTTCAACCATGACCCCAAGGGGCAGAACCAGACCGCCCGCATCTTTGAGACGGCGGTCGAAACCGATGAGGGGCGGGTGGTCGAGAATGGGGAGCCGTATCAGGCGCTGCGCGCGTGGGCTTACATGGTGCGGTGCCAAAAAAATGAGGACCTCATCCTCGAGATCGACGCGGGGATCAAAAAAGAGGTCAGTGTCGGGTGCGCAATCGGGAAGGTCGTTTGCTCGGTCTGCGGCGCCGACCTGCGCGAACAGCCTTGTGGGCACCGCCCGGGTGAGGTTTATAACGGCGTCCAGTGTTGGAGAGAGCTGGAGGAGCCGACCGACGCTTACGAATGGTCGTTTGTGGCGGTGCCCGCCCAGCGCGATGCTGGGGTGACCAAGCGGTTCTCTGCCACAGAGCCGGACGGGCTGCGCAAAGCGCTCGAAAGCGGCCGGGAACTGCTGCTCGACCCGGTGCAGGCGGCTGCGCTCGCGGAACAGCTCCGGTCGCTCGAGTCACTCGCTGAAGGTGGCCGCGCCCGTCTCGACCAGCTCCGCCGCAAGATGGTCTCTCTCGCCGCTTTCGCCCTGCCGTCTGTGCCTGCCGGTACGGTTGGTGAGGTCGCAAAGGGGATGGACGCGGAGCAGCTCGAGGCGTTCTGCCGCGGGCTTTCCAGGATGCAGGGGATACCGCCCAGTTTGCAGCTCGGTGGGGAGCCTGCACCCGCTTCGGACAACCAGGCGTTTTGTATCTGACAAGCGTTCCGCTGCAAAGGTGGATGAAACTTTTAAAATGGAGGTATCTTTTTTATGAACTACCAGAATATCAAACTTGATAAGTCGATGTACAAATCCGGCGTGCCGTTCTCCGCCCAGCTCGAAAAGCTCGACCCCTCCGCCAACTATGCCGGGACCGATCTCGCCGGGATGGACGCTTTCCAGCGCCAGCTCAAACGGTTCGACATCCGAGTCAGCGGCGCAAACAGCGACCCGGTTTCCAAATTTTTCAGTACTGCTGATTCTGCCGCCCTCTTTCCGGAATATGTCGCGCGGGCGGTCATGCAGGGGGCGGACGAGACCGCTGTCATTAACAACATCATCGCTTCCCGAACGGTCATCAACTCCCTCGATTACCGCACCATCACCACCGCTGCCGGTCACGATGTGGAGGCGAAGGTGGTCGGGGAGGGGGCCGAAATCCCCGAGACAGTCGTCAAGCTCAAGGATAACCTGGTGAAGATGGTCAAGCGCGGGAGGATGCTCGTCGCCTCCTATGAGGCGGTCCGGTTCCAGCGGATCGATCTGTTCACCGTCACCCTCAAGCAGATCGGCGCGTATATCACCAAGGCCCAGCTCGCCGATGCAGTGGATGTGCTCATCAACGGCGATGGACCCAACCACGCCAACAGCAACCCCGCCGCGGTGGTCGAAACCGCTGGCTCCGGTACCCTCACCTATGCCGACCTGCTCAGCCTCTGGTCTGCGTTCGATGAATTCCAGATGAACACCCTGATCGCTTCCCCGGATATGATGCAGAAGCTGCTCACCCTCACCGAGCTGCGCGACCCGGTCGCTGGGCTGAACTTTACCGGCAGCGGTATGATCGGCACCCCGCTGGGCGCGAATGTGATCCGCTCCAAGGCGGTGCCTGCGGGTACCATCGTTGCACTTGACAAGAACTTTGCCCTCGAGATGGTCACCGCGGGCGAGATCGCCGTTGACGCCGACCGGCTGATCGATTCCCAGCTCGAGCGCGCCGCTGTGACCGCAACTTCCGGGTTTGCAAAAATCTTCCCGGATGCCTGCAAGGTGCTCAAACTCAAAGCGTAAGAAGGAGGTGTTTTCCATATGCTGTTGGAACCGGTTGTCCGCCAGTTTGCGCAATTCGCTCGTCTGGATGAGGAGTCCGCAGCCCCGTGGGTTCCGCTCTGTGAGGCTGCGGTCGCATGGATCGAGTCGATGCGCAAGCCAGACGACCCACCGGAGGAGGGGAACGGGCCGGAGGAAGAGGCTCCGCTTGCGCAGGGCGAGCAAGCGCCCCCTCTGGAAGGAATCCCCCCGGCAGGTGGGGAAGAGGAGGTTCCCGAACCGGCGGATGATCCCCGTCTGGTGCTGGCTGCCGCCGGGGAAGCGTTTTACCGGTATACGCTGGCCGCCTCCGGCGGGGAGGTGCAGAGCCTCAAGATCGGGGATATTTCGGTCTCCGAATCGAGCGGGAACGGGGGAAGCTCGGGGGCGCGCGCCCTGCGGGATACGTTGCTCGCCGGCGCCGCCGGCCTGCTCGAACCCGGGTTCGCGGGCCTCTGGCAGGTGGAAGGATGAACCCCGCCGCACTGCGTGGGGCGATCGAACGGTGTGGGGAGCCGGTCCGCATCGTCCGGGGCGGGGAGGTCTTTTCCTTCCTCGCCTGTATCCAGCCCCGCCCTCACAGCAACCAGCTCGGCACCGGTGAGCCGGTCCTCCATTCCCGGTTCGGGCGGGAGGACCCGCGGCAGTTCTACTACTATGGCCCGCCCGACGGGGGCGGGGAACAGGTCGAATGCGGGGTCATCCTCGAGACGGCGTCCGCCCGCTATCTCGTCGTGACCTGCCATGAATTCCGGTTTCGTGGGGAAGCGGTCTACCGGTGGGCTTCCCTCAAACCGGCAGATGAGGAGGTGGAGGATGGAACAGTTCTTATCCATTAAACGTGAGTTTGTGGAACTGCTCGGTAAGCAGTTCACCCCTTATGGGGTGCGGGTGACCGGGGAGTTTCCCGCAGAATCCCACCGCAGGCCGGGCGGCTGCGCGCTCGCGGTCGGGATCGAGGGGGTTGGGTTCCCATCGGCCCCGTCCGGCGGGGGACAGGTCCAGCTCACCCTGCGGTTTGACATCCTCTGCCCGGCGGGGGCTTCGCCCGGCTGCCATGAGGTATTCGAGCTGCTTTGTGGGGTGCTCGTCCCCAAGCTCGGTATCCGCGAGATGCACTGTGGGTCTGTCTCGTACGACAGGGGGTTCGACGCATTCTGCATGACCGCTACCGCTGCCCTGGATGGCATTCTCGTCGGGTCCGACTCTGACAGCGGCTCATTCGACAAGATCATCATTCGTGCAAACATCAGATGACAGGAGGGGTTTTATGATCCAGATTCCCAATACCATGCGGCCGGGTGTGTTCATCAGCAGCTCGGTGCGCGCTTCCGCTTCCGGAAACACGGTCAGGACCGTTGCCGCTGTGGGGCAGGCCGGTGCGGATGCGCCGCAAGGCTGTACAGTCGTCCATACCCGGGAGGATGCCGCCGCGCTCGGCGAAAATTCCGCGCTCCAGCAGATGGTTTTTGCCCTGCTTGACGCGGGGTGTGCGCCGGTGCGGGCGGTCCCCGCCGGGGAGGACTATGCGGAGGCGTTCGACGCAATTGCCGGGATCGAAGAGGTCCGGGTGGTCGTTTCGGATGGAGGGGGAGAGGCGTTTACCGCCCACCTCGCCGGATGCCGCAACGCCGGCCGGGAACGGTTCGGGGTGCTCGCGGTCTCCGATCCTGAGGAGGCTGCCGCCATCGCACAGCAGCTCAACTGTGAGCGGCTGGCGATCGCTTGTGACGGCGGGTCCTGCACCCTGCCTACCGCTGCCGCATTCGCCGCGTTGATCGCTCGGGAAGGGGCCGCAGGCTGTTACAACGGCGCGGAGCTGCCCTTCTCCGGCACCTTTGATGGGGTTCTCTCGGACGGGCAGGTGGGGGCACTGCTCGCTGCCGGAGTCACACCGTTTGAGCAGGTGGGCGGCGCGGTTGCGTGTATCCGCGCGGTGACCTCCCGCACCCGCTCGGATGGGGTGGCCGACCGCACCTTCTCGGCTGTTTCCACCGTACTTTCGGTGGACGAGGTGGTGTCCGGGCTGCGGCAGGCAGTGCGCGCCCGTCTGCGGGGGATGAAAAATTCTTCCGCCACCCGCGAAAGCATCGCCTCCCAGCTGACCGTCGAACTCGAGGCAAAGCGTCTCGAAGGGGTGATCGACAGCTTTTTGCCGCCTGTCGTTGCGGCACACCCGAAGGACCCGTCGGTCTGTGTGGCCACCCTCTCATTTTCGATCGCGCCCGAGATCAGCCAGATCGTAATCGCGGCTGAAATTTCTATCTGAATGGAGGTGCCTATATGTCATTGGTTTCTTTCCCCACCAGCAAGGATGTCTATATCGAGGTAGATGGCAAGCGGCTCGCTGCCGCACAGAGCTATAAGGCCAAAACCTCCCGCGAAAGCCGGTTTGTTGAGGCGTTCGGCTCGGATGAGCCGGTCGGGACGGTCGGCGGGCGGGTCAAATACCTGGTCGAGCTCTCCCGCGTGGTCATCTGCGGCGGCTCCGCTGCCGAGGTCCGGTTCCACAACCTTTCCAACTTCAATATCGTGGTGGTGCGCCCCGACCGCAAGATCATCTACTCCGGGTGTGAATGGTCGGGGGTCGATGAGGCAATCGGCCTGAACGACCTTGTCTATGAGACGGTCACCGCGGTCGCTTCCTCGCGGATGGAGGTTGCACTTTGAGCCGGGCCGGTTGTCTCCCCGAAAACCGGTTCTCTGTCCCCTATCTGGGGCGGGACTTCCGGTTTCGCCGCCGCTGCGCTTGGCAGGAATTGCAGTTTCCCGGTGCGGTCGAACGCCTGCTGGAACATCTCCCGGGGGCGGACCTTCCCGGCAGGCAGAAACAGGCGGTTGCGGGGAATGCGGTCCTGCTCTGGCAGGCGCTCGATGGCCCGGACGCCGCCGGTTCCCCCGAAGAGGTCCTCTACCGGTTCAGCGTCGGCCAGATCGCGGACCTTGTCCGGCTCTATTTTGAGCCGGACAGCGGCGGGGAGGTCTGGTACGATGAGTGCGGCGTGAATGCGGGGTTTCCCGGTGAGGAGGGGACGGTTTGAACGGCTATAACGTCAATGCGGATCTCGCGAAAAACCTTGAGGTTTATGCCCGGTTTATCGAGGCGCGTTCCTCGGTCACCACCCCGGAAAAACTGGATGTCCCCATGGTGTGGGGGATGTATCTCGATACCACCCGCCCGGTCGGCGGAAAAAGCCGCCTCTCCGCCGAGGGGTTCAGCGCAGCGGCTCCACAGCCGCTTTCTACCCCGGTCCAGGAGAGCCGGCGGCCCGGCAGGTTGTCTGCCGCCGCGCGGGATAGCCAGATTCCCAGCCTGCTCTCTGTTTCGATGCAGGATGCACAGGTTCCTGACACGCTGCCCGCTGTGATACAGGAAACCCGGCGTCCGGAACCGCTCGCCTTCTCGGCACAGGCGGCCGCCGGGCCGGGGGAACCGCTCGCATTTGCGGATCCCGGGGCGGAAGCCGCCGAAACCGCTGTCTCGGTGACCTACCGCACCCCGGTCAGCGGTGACCTCGATCTGCTGGGCTTGGTCAACGACCGCCTCAAGACCCAAGCGCGCCGGTATCCACATCCGCTCTCAAACGAGATGGATGCATTCGGGTAAAGGAGGAAAATTTGCTTGACCAATTTGCAGTATAAAACCTACACCTTCCAGCCCAATCCCCGTAGGATCAGTGTTTCCTATGTGCAGAATATCGCCGCGCATCTGCTGCCCGCCTATGGCACCCTCTCCCAGCCGCTCGGCCCGCGCTGCCGGGTCGTGCGGTGCGAGGGTGAGGTGTTTGACACTGCGAACGCAGACTCCGCCGCTGCCAAACTGCGCGCGATCGCCGCCCTCTGCGATGACAGCGCCTCCGGGATGCTCTATCTGCCCACCGGCCAGCAGTTCGAGGCGGCTGTCTCCCGGTTCAGCTACACCGCACAGGGGGATGGGCGGATCCTCAGCTATGCGATTGAATTCACCGAGTCCGAGCGGAAGGAGGTACAGGAGGAATGATCGATCCGGCAAACCTGCGGTTTATCGCCTACAGCGCAAAAGACACCTTCACTTTTGACCACCCGATTGAGTTCGAGTTGGTAAAATCCTACGACTCGCCCGCCCAGTCGCTTGAGGCGGTGTTTCCCTGCGAACAGGCGATGGACGCCGAGCTGATGCGTCTGCTCCTCTTCCACGGGGAACAGCGGCTGTTCTATGGGCTGGTGGACGAGACCTGCCTCTCCCACACCGACGAGGGACGCCGGCTCAAAATTGCCGCCCGCAGTGTCGGCGCGCTCCTGCTCGACAACGAGGCGACCCCTAAGCTCTACACCAATGTCTACCTGCGGGAGATCATCTCCGACCACCTCAGCCCATATGGGTTCCCCACGGTTATCGGGATCGATAACCCGTTTTTCAACCGGTACCAGGTTGTCAAGGGGACCAGCGAATGGGAAGCATTCTCCAACTTCTGCCGCAGTGCCGCACGCGGTACTGCCTACCTCAACGACGAGGGGGATGTGATCTGCACTGTCAACCCGCCGCGCGGGAAAACATGGAACATCTCTAACCGTCAGGAGGATGCTACCCACTACGCAAGCCTGCGGGTGCTCAACAACCGGTATGCGCCGGTCAGCAAGTTCCGCATCCGGGACAACGACGGCGCTTACAGCTACAGCTACACCAACCCCGAGGCCGAGACACTCAACATCCAGCGGATCCGCTGCCTGATCCCTGGCCCCGAATACAGCGCGGGAACCGAGGGCGGCTGGCTGGACGGCAGGCTGCGGGTGAGAAGGTCGATGCTTGGCAAGCTGGTCGTTACCGTGACCTGCCCCGGCCTGCTCGAAGCCGCGTTCGGCGACCGGGTCGACCTGGACGACGGGTATACCACCAGAAGCGGGCTGTTTGTCCAGCAGGTGCGACACCGCCTCAGCGAAGGGGGCTACACCACTACGCTGACCTTGCTGGATATCAACTATGTGTGAAAGGGGGAGATTTTTTGGATGTCTTGTTGCAGGACGGGGATATGGTGATCGGGCACGATGGTTCCGCCCTTCAGGTCAGTGGGGTGCGTGAACTGCTTCAACGCGCGGTGCTGCGGCTCGCGGTCCGCCGGGGCAGCCTACCGCACGACCCTACTTTCGGGAGCCGGCTGCATCAGCTCGGCGGAGCGGGCAGTTCCCTCAACCAAAAGGCGCTCGCCGCCTGCCGGGAGGCGCTTGCACCTATGTCCGGTGTGCGCGTCCGCTCCGCTGACTGCCGCCTCTCCCCCGACGCCGGACGGCTGTCCGTCCGGGTCGGGCTGGAGGTCAACCGTCAGAATTACCATCTGGAGGTGACTGTATGAACTACGATCAGGAATATTACTACGAAAAGATGGCCGAGACCTATGCCGGTTTGACCGGGTTCCGCCCTAATCCCGCCTCGGATGTCGCGTTCCGGTTCCGCGCGCTTGCTGTCCAGCTCTCTGCCCTCTCGGGGCAGGTCGAAGAGGCCCGTTTGGAGGCGTTCCCGGCAACCGCTTCCGGGAGCGCGCTCGACGCTCACGCTGCGCTCCGGGGGCTGTCCCGTCGGGAAGCATGTCCCGCCCGCGGGATGCTGCGGTTCTCTCGCACGCAGACAGAAAACGTCTGTGTGATTCCCGCTGGATGTCTCTGCGCGGCTGCTGACGGGACCGAGTATGAGACCACTGCGGAGGGTCGGATGGAACCGGGCGTTTCCGAACTGCTGGTTCCGGCACAGGCAGTTCGGCCCGGTACCGCTGGAAACGCGGTACCGGGGGCGGTCTGCCTGCTCCGCTCCTACTGCGGGGAGGTCTCCGAGGTCGGCAACCCCGAGCCTTTTACGGGCGGTTCCGACTGTGAGGATGACGTGCATCTGCGTGCCCGTCTCGAATCGGCCTGCCAGGAGCCGAATAATGGTGCGAACAAGGGGTTCTATCTGAAACATGCGCTCGCCTATCCCGGGGTATATGACGCGGTGGTCAGCGGACAGGGGGGCGTTGTCACCGTCCTACTCGCCGCCGAAGGGGATGCACAGATCCCCGACAGCATCCTCTCCACGCTTGCGGAACAGCTCAACCAACTCCGGGAACCTTGCTGCACCGTTACTGTCGAGCGCGCGGAGGTGGTTCCGGTCGCGGTCGAGGTGGAAGTCGCCGCTGATGCTGCTGGGCGGGAGCGGATTGCCGGGTTGCTTGCCGGGGAGCTGAACCGTCTCCGGATCGGGCAGGGCTGCACCCTCGCACGCCTGGGACAGCTGATTATGGATAGCGGATTGGCCGAAAATTACCGGTTTGTTCAACCCACGGCCGACCGCAAGCCCAACGGTTCCCAACTGTTACGGGCAGGGGAAATCACGGTGGGGGAGATGGTCGGATGAGCCTGCTTTCGGAAACCGCCGCCCTTGGCATCTACGATCTGCGGGCGGGCAGTATGATCCGCTGTGAGATTGAAACCTACCAGGCCGCGCTTGATCTCCTTGCTCCCCAGATTGCGTTTGTTTCCAGTCTGCCCGGCCGGATGCCGCCCAAATTGCTCGGTCAGTGGTGTGCGCTCTATGGGATTGTGCCCCCGGAGGGGATGGAAGAGGGGGAGGTGCGCCGGGCGCTCATCGAATCTATTCGGGGATGTGGGTGGACAGTCCCCGAAATTGAGGGGTTCCTGAGGCGGCTTGGAGCGGCCGTTTCGATCGAAGAGCAGCCGGGGCGCTTGATGGTGCGCGGGGACTTTTCCCCCTGTTTTTTCCCGGATGTGGAAACTTTGCTGCATACGATCGAGCAGTTTGTCCCTGCCGGACTTGAGGTTGCGAACGATCTCTACGGGTTGAGCTGGGATGCGCTCGACCGGAAAGCATATACCGCACAGATGCTCGATGACCGCGATATGACCTGGAACTGGTTCGAGACGTTCGCGCATCTGCTCTGAAAGGCTTCGCCCGCCATGGCTTGCAGTGCGCGTGGCGGCGGGGGCGCTGCCCCTCGACCCCGCCACCTTTGACTGCCACCGCAGTGGCGTGCAGAGGCCAACCGCCGAAGGCGGCTCTTAGGCCGGAGCAAAGGTGGACGAAACTTTTGATAATCATCGAAAAGGAGGGTTATTCATGGCAAGCACAAATAGGACCGAACATCTCAAGCTGAACCAGTGGATTGGTTCCGACAAGCCCAAGATGGCTGATTTCAATGCCGACAACCTCAAGGTGGATCAGGCGGTCGGAAGCCACACCGCAGATCAGGCGGTGCATCTCACAGCGGCCGAACGTACGGCATGGAACAAGGCAATCCCGATTGTGGGGGGATACACCGGGGACGGTACCCCCATGCGGGCGGTCGAGATGGGGGTTGTTCCCCGGTTTGGCATCCTATATGCGGTTGACAAGGTGCCGATCGGTGCAAGCACCTCTTCTGGGACGGTCGATGTTTATTCCGGGTTCTTCTCCCAGACCGGCTGCTCACAGGGATTGATGCTGAATGCCGGAGATACCGCTTTTACCGCGCTCAATGTCCCGCAAGCCGTTTATGGGCGGGTCGCCAAGCTCAACGAAAAGGATGTGAAATATGTGTATATCCTCTTTGCATAGAAGGGATAAAAAAACCGCCGGCCCTGTTTTTCAACAGGGCCGGCGGAACTGCATTTTGCAGAATTATTCCACTTCGTAGAGTTTCTGGAGCCGCAGCAGGTGCTCGTACCGCGCCAGAGAATTCTTCTCCGCCTCGGTGAACAGGGTCTCCGCACGCTCCGGGAACGCTCTCGTCAGCGACGAGTAACGTGCCTCGCTCATGATGAAGTCTCTGTAGCTCGCCGACGGGGCTTTGCTATCCAGCGTGAACGGGTTCTTGCCCTCTGCCTTGTTGGCAGGGTTGAACCGGAACATATTCCAGTAACCAGCGTCTACCGCTTTCTTCATCTCGCTCTGGCAGTTGGTCATGCCGCCCTTGATGCTGTGCATCTCGCAGGGCGAGTAACCGATGATCAGCGACGGACCCGGATAAGCCTCTGCCTCAGTCAGCGCTTTGATCGTCTGGTTCATGTCAGCGCCCATCGCAATCTGCGCGACGTAGACATAACCATAGGACATTGCGATCTCTGCAAGGCTCTTCTTCGCAATCGCCTTACCGGAAGCCGCGAACTGCGCTACCTGGCCGATCTGAGAGGACTTGGATGCCTGGCCGCCAGTATTGGAATAGACCTCGGTATCAAAGACCATGATGTTGATATCCTGACCGGAAGCCAGAACATGGTCAACACCGCCGAAGCCGATGTCGTATGCCCAGCCGTCGCCGCCGAATACCCAGACCGATTTCTTGGAGAGGTACTCTTTGTGCGCCAGGATTTCCTGAACCAGCGCGCAAGCCGCGCAATCGCAATAGGCCGCGCCGGACTCCTTCAGAGCCTGTGCATGTGCCTGCATCTCGCCGTGTTTGTCGCCAAACACCTCTTTGCTGGCCGGGCTGGCGATGAATGCCAACACATCGTCAATCGTCATGAGGCCCTCTTCCAGAGCCGCGATATATTTCTTGGTCGCTTCCGCGTTGGCCTTGCCGTCGTTGACGGTATCCAGCCACGCCTGTGCAGCTTCCTTGAGCGGTGCATAGGTGTGCTCAACCGCGATCAGCTCTTTGGTTTTAGCGATCATACGGTCACGGATCGCGTTCTGACCGAGCAGCATACCGAAGCCATGCTCTGCGTTGTCCTCGAACAGCGAGTTCGCCCATGCCGGGCCATGGCCCTCTTTGTTGACGGTGTACGGCGAGGTTGCTGCCGGGCCACCCCAGATCGAGGAGCATCCGGTCGCGTTGGAGATATACATTCTGTCGCCGAACAGCTGGGTGATGAGGCGTGCATACGCGGTCTCCGCGCAGCCTGCGCACGAGCCGGAGAATTCAAGCAGCGGCTGTTTGAACTGGCTGCCCTTGACTGTCTCGACCGCTACCGGCATATCCGCCTTGGGCGCAACCTTCGCAACCATGTAATCGAATACCGGCTGCTGTGCCGCCTGGCTCTCCATCGGCTTCATCTCGAGCGCTTTGACGCCCTTCTTGCCCGGGCAGACGCTGACGCAGACGCCGCATCCCATACAATCGAGCGGGGAAACGCTCATCGCAAATCTGTACTGTTTTGCACCGGTCATCTCGAGGGTCTTGGTTGCCTCCGGAGCGGCCGCCACTTCTTCCTCGGTGAGTGCAAACGGACGGATGGTTGCATGCGGGCAGACATACGAGCAGCGGTTACACTGGATGCAGTTCTCAGGCAGCCACTCGGGGACCGCCACCGCAACGCCGCGTTTCTCGTAAGCCGAAGCGCCCTGCTCGAAGGTGCCGTCTGCATGCGGGACAAACGCGCTGACCGGCAGGCTGTCGCCGTTCATCTTGGAGACCGGCTCCATGATGTCCTTGACCATCTTGACCAGCTCGGATTTGCCCTCAAGCGGAGCATTGTCATTTGCATCCTGTGCATCCGCCCAGGATGCCGGGACGTCGATCTTGACGAACGCAGTGCCGCCCGCATCGATCGCAGCATAGTTCATGTTGACAACGTCCATGCCCTTCTTCTCATACGAATGCAGGGCCGCGTCCTTCATATATTTGATCGCGTCCTCAGCGGGCATGACCTTCGCCAGTGCGAAGAACGCCGCTTGGAGGATGGTGTTGGTGCGCTTGCCCATACCGATCTTGATCGCGAGGTCGATCGCGTTGACGGTATAGAGCTGGATGTTGTTCTTGGCAATATAGCGTTTCGCCTCGGCAGGCATATGGTGGTCAAGCTCCTCGGGGCTCCACTGGCAGTTGATCAGGAACACGCCGCCCGGTTTGACATCGTTGACCATCTTGTAGCCCTTGACCACATAAGACGGGTTGTGGCAGGCAACAAAGTCCGCTTTGTTGATGTAGTACGGGCTCTTGATCGGCTTGTCGCCAAAGCGCAGGTGCGAAACAGTGATACCGCCGGTCTTTTTGGAGTCGTACTGGAAGTAAGCCTGTACATATTTGTCGGTGTGGTCGCCGATGATCTTGATCGAGTTCTTGTTCGCGCCGACCGTACCGTCGCCGCCCAGACCCCAGAATTTGCACTCGATGGTGCCTTCTGCGGCGGTGTTCGGAGAAACCTCTTCCTCGAGCGAGAGGTTGGTCACATCGTCGGTGATACCAATGGTGAACTGCGGCTTCGGATCCGCTTTCGCAAGCTCTTTATAGACTGCGAATACGCTAGAGGGCGGGGTATCCTTGGAGCCGAGGCCGTAACGGCCGCCGATCACCTTGGTCGAGATGCCCGCGTTTGCGAGGGAGGTGACAACATCCAGATAGAGCGGCTCGCCCAGTGCGCCCGGCTCTTTGGTTCTGTCGAGGACAGCAATCGCTTTTGCGGTGGAGGGGATCGCTTCGATCAGTTTGGAGGAAACAAACGGACGGTAGAGGCGTACCTTGACCAGACCGACCTTCTCGCCGGCAGCGGTCAGATAGTCGATAACCTCTTCCGCAACGTCGCAGATCGAGCCCATCGCAATGATGACGCGCTCTGCATCCGGTGCGCCGTAGTAGTTGAAGAGTTTGTAGTCGGTACCCAGTTTCTCGTTGACCTTGCCCATGTACTCCTCGACCACCGCGGGCAGTTTCTCATAGTACTCGTTGCAGGCTTCACGATGCTGGAAGAAGATGTCGCCGTTCTCGTGGGAACCGCGCATCACCGGGCGCTCGGGGTTCAGAGCGCGTTTGCGGAACGCTTCCACTGCGTCGAAATCGAGCATGTCCGCCAGGTCTTTGTAATCCCAGATATCAATCTTCTGAATCTCGTGGGAAGTGCGGAAACCATCGAAGAAGTTGATGAACGGGACACGGCCTTTGATCGTCGCCAGATGTGCGACTGCGCCCAGATCCATAACCTCCTGGGTATTGGTCTCAGCCAGCATCGCAAAACCGGTCTGACGGCAGGCATAAACGTCCGAATGGTCGCCGAAGATGTTCAGCGCATGGGACGCAACCGTTCTCGCCGAAACGTGGAACACGCAGGGGAGCAGCTCGCCGGCGATCTTGTACATATTCGGGATCATCAGCAGCAGGCCCTGCGAAGCGGTGTAGGTGGTGGTCAGTGCGCCAGCGGCCAGAGAGCCGTGGACGGTGCCCGCAGCACCCGCCTCGGACTGCATCTCGACGACCTTTACCTCGGTGCCGAAGATGTTCTTCTGGCCTTTTGCCGCCCACTGGTCGACATTGTCCGCCATCGGGCTGGACGGTGTGATCGGGTAGATGCCCGCTACTTCGGTAAACGCATAGCTGACATGCGCTGCCGCAGTATTGCCGTCCATGGTTTTCTTTTTCCTTACGATTGCCATGTTTGTATTTCCTCCCTATTAAAAATAGTAACTAATTGGAAATTAGTCATGGAGACAAGACCCCCCGCGGTCACTTCCCGCGAAAGAATCCATCTTCTTTAGATTTTACCATCTTTGTCCACCGTTGTAAACAGCATGTGGAACAAAATTTATGATAATTTTCCGCAAAAAAGCGCAGATAAAATGGAAATTTACTGTTTATTTGCACGATCTTTTTGCACGCTTTTTTCTTATCCTGCCCAATCTACCGCAAAAAATTGACAGCCGCCCTGAAAATGTTTATATTAGAGGTAATCAAACCTGTCTTTCAGGAAAACTTTGGAGGAATTGAGATGATGGGAGACTATCCCAGTTGGCCGTTGATCCTGTTCCTGGCATTCTGTAATGCCTTTTTAACCGCCGGGCGCACCGCCCTCACCCAGCTGCCTGATGCAGAGGTCAAAAAGCTTGCCGCCTCCGAGCGGAAAAAAGACCGCCGGATCGCGCACGACCTCGAAAAACCCGCCGCACTGCTTGAGGGCTGTAAGCTGGCGGGATTCTCCTGCACAGTTGTGACCTCGCTGCTGCTCTGGTCGTATCTGGCGCGCAGCCTGTCGGCGCTTTTCCCTGTGGATGGCGCCCCGGTTTTTCTGCGGTACACAGCGGTCTTTCTCGCCTGTGCGGTGCAGGTGCTGATCCTGGACGTGCTCTGTCTGTTGCTGCCTTACCGGATCGCCTGCCGTCACCCACAGCCGATCGCGGCCGCGCTCGCCGGGTTCTGCCGGACCGTCGCCCTGCTCTTCCGCCCGTTTGTCGCGTTCAACGGCGCGCTCGCCGAGCTGTTGGCCCGGGCGGTCGGCTGCCCGGAACCGCTCGAATCAGGGCAGGCTGCCGAGGAAGAAATCCGGATGATGGTGGATGTGGGCAGTGAAAAAGGGGAGATCGAGCCGAGCGAAAAAGAGATGATTAACAATATTTTTGAATTTGACGACCGGTGTGTTTCCGAGGTCATGACCCACCGCACCGATATGTGCGCTATCCCCAAGACCGCGACCCTCTCCGAAGTCGCGGCGCTCGCGCTCGAAAGCGGGTATTCCCGCATCCCGGTTTATGATGACAATGTGGACGCCATCCTCGGGATTGTTTATGTCAAAGACCTGCTGCGGCTGATCGAGCAGGATCGGGACACCTTCGACCCGCAGAGCTATATGCGCCCGGCACTGTTTGTCCCCGAAAGCATGAGCTGCATCGATCTGTTCACCCAGTTCAAGGTGAAAAAGGTACAGGTTGCGATTGTGGTGGACGAATATGGCGGCACTGCCGGAATCGTGAGCATGGAGGACCTACTCGAATCGATCGTGGGGAACATCCAGGACGAATATGACGACGAGGAGGAGGAAATCTTCAAGCTGGGGGAGGACTGCTATGCAATCGGCGGCACCGTCCTGATTGGCGATGTCGAACGGCTGTTTGGGATCACCCTTGCGGAGGACTCGGAGTATGACACGATCGGCGGCCTGTTGACCGACGTGCTCGAGCGGATTCCCGCCCCTGGAGAGCATCCGACGGTGGCGCTCGGTGAGGTGAAATTTACGGTGGTGAGCGTCTCCGACCGGCGGATCGTGCGCATCCGCGCCGAACGCTCCAAAACCTCCGCCCCTTCCTGAGTGACCGGGGGCTCCGCCCCTCGGCCCCGCCACCTTTGAAAAGGTGGACGAAACTTTTAGTTCAAGAGAAACCCAAACCAAAAGTTTTACTCGATTTTTTTCAAAAAATCGCAGGGTCGAGGGGCAGAGCCCCCGCCGCCGCGCGCACGCGGCGGAACACTTTATCCTGAGAAGCGCATTTTGGGGGTGAATTGCCGCAAAGCGGCAAGAGGGGGCTTTTTGCAAG
>JAETRV010000074.1 GCA_021770005.1 Anaerotruncus sp.
TGTGAATACGGCCGGTTCTCATAGCCCTCCCGCCACACCTGCCACTTGCCGGAAAGCGTCGTCCAGTAGGTTTCCGGCAGGGGGTTCTCGTCACGGAAGTCCTCATACCAGATGAGCGCCGAGTCCGGCTTCCTGCGGAGCATCTCCAGCGTCAGCTTGAAGCCCCTGTCCGGCTGTGCCATGTTCCCGTCCACATCTTTAAATTTCCGCGGCGCAAGCGTGTAGGTGGCGGAGCCGGCGCTTGGTTCTTCAGAGAAGGACTGGCAGACACGGAAGCCGTAAAACTGCACCCCTTTCACATCCACCGAGACCGTGATGGTATGCATCCCTGCGGAGAGGGAAATCCCCTCTGCCAACGCCGACCAGAAGGTAGTCCTCCAGTACGGCCACCACAGGCGGCTTTCCGTGAAATGCTTCCTGCTCCCGTCAATGGAAATGTATATCCCGTTCTTATCCCAGAAAGGGAAGCACAAGCGCACCGCCACATCATAAGTCCCCGCCGATGATACGGAAAATCTATAAGTGGCGGAGCCGTTATCCCCCATCGTCACCATCCCCTCCGAAACGGACACGATACCGGAATAGCTGTCCGGGTTCCCGCCGTTACGGTCAACAATGATGTTTTCAAACTGTGTCTTCTGCTCCTTGCCGTAGGCGGTAAGGTAATGCCTGCGGTTGTATGTGCCGGAAAGCAGCGGGTAATCGTGAGAAACCGCATCCCGCCCCTCCATGTAATCATACACATGAGGGAGCGCCCACGGCACCTTGTCGTAGTCATCCCAATAGGCCACGATGGGGATGAACGGCTGCGGCGGCTTGTCGTCCGTGAAGTTGTAGCCGCCCTTCATCCATAGCTGCGCCGCATAGTAGGTGTTGGAAGTCCCCCGGTAGGTGACTCCCATGTTCTTTGGCGTGTCGTGTATCCGCCAGTTCCACCCGTAGGCGGGCATCCCCAGGAACACTTTGTCCGGATTCATGACCTTTACGGCGTAATTATAGATGCCCTCCAGCCAGGAACGCGGGGACACCGGCCCCGGCGCGCTGCCCGCCCATGCCATGCCGTAGCTCATGATGGAGGCCGTGTCGCAGTAATTGTTCAGGTCGCCGTAGACGCACCAGTTCTCGCCGCCGACAGAGCCGCCCACGCTGTCCATCCCCGGCAGGCAGATGTTCATCAGCTTTGCCGGGTTGTAGGATTTCACAGTATTGTAAATGTTGCGGAACATGGCCGTGGACTTCGCCGCCGTGGAGTAATCGTCCCCTTTTTCCAGGTCAATGTCCACGCCGTCGCACCACGGGTATTTCTCCATAATCCGCACAATCTCCGAGAGGAACTTATCCTGCGCCCCGTCCGTGTTCTCCCGCAGCGCCTTGAAAATGCTGTTCGTTCCGTCATTCGCCACGGTCAGCAGCCATTTGATGTGCGGCCACTTCCTGATATACGTCCGCATGGTGGAGCCTTCCGCAATGGAAACGCCGCTCTCGTAGATTTCCCCGGTCGCCCTGACCTTGAAGGAGAAAAGCCCGATCTGGCTGATACGGTCGCCATAATCCCGGAGCGCCTGGTACATCCTCGTGTTGCCCATGAACGTCCAGACCATGATCTGTTTCCCTTTCAGTGTGTCCATCAGAATGTCCCGCCCCCTTCCTCCATTTCCTGCATCGTAAATAACAGCCTCGCCGTTTTCCCGCCCTCCAGCGTTACCTTGTGCTTGGAATCCCATGCGGCGCTGTACTGGTAAAAACCGTCTTTCTTAAATGCTGCACCGTTCCGTGTACACTCCCTGCTTTCAGCAAGCAGTGCGATGTCATCCTCCGCTTTCACGGCCTCCGGGAACACCGCCCTCTGGCCGCCCACGCCCTGGGCGAGCCGCACCGTCCCCGCCGCCATGTCCGACTTTGGGTAGATGTGGATGTCTAACGGAGCGGATGTTTTCCCCATGTTGAAAATAACCACCGTTTCTTCCGAGCGCACCACGCCGTTGAACCACACGGGAGCATTTCCCGATTTTTTCAGACAGGTTTCCGTGTGCGGAGCATAGCCGCTTAACGCAGAGCCTTCCTGAAGCTGGAGGTCGGTAAACCAGATACGCCCGGAGCAGTCGGCAATGGCGGGGATCACCGTCACGCTCACGATACGCATATCCTTCTTTTTATTGACCACTTCCGCAAGCCTGACAAACTCAGCCATCCAGCGTCCACCTCAGTTCCGAGGGATGCCCCACCCATCCCATTGCCACCGGCCCTCCCTGCAGGAGAAGGTCGGTGATGTAAAAATCCCCCGTGCAGTCTGTGATGCAGATACGGACGGTGACGGATTTCAGCCTTTCGGATGAGAAGTTTTCCGGGGTAATCTTTGCGATTGTCCTTGAAAAATATGCCACACAAATCCCTCCCATCAATATAAATCAATGAACCTTGATTCCGTGCTGCCGTCCTCATATTCCAGCACGATCTCAATGCCGACCTGCGAATTGCCGCTCAGTTTCTTTAAATTCTCGGACGCAATCTGTGCCGAGATGGTATAGCTGTCCCGGCTGGCGGGGTACACCGTCTGCGACAGGCTCATGGTCATCCCCGCCACGCCCTCCGCTTTAAAAGATGCCGTGCCGCTCGCCCCGTTTTCCCCGTCCGCCTCGAAGCCGGAGGACACCCAATAGGCAAGCCCGTCATCGGCCCGGGACTTTCTAAGGAGGTTGAACGGCACCAGCTCCGCGATGTCCTCGCTGGACACCACGCTGACGCCCTCTAAGGAATCGGCGGCATTGTCCCACTTGCTCGTGGAGCTGCCCAGGTTCTTCAGCACCGTGGAAAGCTCCAGCACCGTGTTCCACGGCTCCTGCAGGTTGTATTCCCTCCGCACAATCCTCGTGGTGACCGAAAGCCCCAGGTCCTTATCCTCCACCCGCACATAATCCCCAAGCTCCCACGCCTCATGCTCATATCCCGTCAGCACAGATAAATCCATGGCGTTCAGCACATAGGAGACGGTCGGCCTGCAGTAATCCGCAAGCCTCATGCGGGTAAATTCCAGCATCTGGTAAGGGTTCGTGAATGCGGAGCAGTCCAGGGAGGAAACACGCACCTCCTTGGAATAAGTGAAATCCTCCACATAGGGCTTCCCGCCGTTGATGCTGGCAAAGGTCATGCCGTCCGCACCGACGGCATACAGCCTCGTAACAAGCCCCGTGGTGTCCACCGTCCGCTCAATGTCCTTCATGTTCTTCCCGTACATGAACAGCGCGCCGCTGTCCTTCCCGTTCAGAATCAGGAGATGCACCAGCCGGTTCGGGCAGTCAAAGACCAGGTCACCGCCGTGGAGGTCTGCCACCGCCCTTAAAATAGACAGTGCATTTTTCTCCGTGGAGGTCCATGTGCGCTTCGTTGTGACCGTGACCGTCCCGACCTTCCATTCCGTGCCGGAAAGGGCGTAGGCCATGGCTGCATCCGCCGTCTCCGCGTCAAAGGCTTTCTCCTCCTTCCGGACGGAATAGGCAAGGTTGTAAAACTCCGCCTCGGCGTACACCTCCGTCACGGCGTTGCCGGAGGCATCCTTGCTGTCCGTGACCGTTCGGATGATGTATATATCATCCACGATCTGGATTTTCTTCTCGTTGTCGATATACTTCCGCTTGGCGTCGGCAAAGGGGATGGAGAAGGAAAGTGTATCCTCGCCGTTGACCTCGCCCGTCACGATGATGCCGTAGGCGTTTTCCAGCACCGCCTCCCATGCACCGTTTGAGTCCAGGACAACCGGGCGGGCATAGCCAATCTTCTCGTAGGGGGACTTCGGTATGTCAAAAATCTGGATGTCCGTCAGCTTCGGCGTCCGCGCCGTGTCTGCTGTCGTGAGCGTCACCCGGAAACGGATGTATGCACGGGCAGGGGAGGGCATCTTCCCATCCGCGCCCACCGCCGCCCAATCGCTCCAGCTAATGAGGTCATTGCTCGTGGAGGTTTCCACAAGGGGAATGTCCGTCACGCCGGGAATGCACTCGCTGGAAACAGACACCTTGCCCGCGCCGGAAAGCCCGTATTCCACGGCTCGTGTATAAAGCACGCCGCTTTCCGAGTATGCCCCATTGGTTTTCCGGAGCGTCACATACCCCGGCTCTGCCAGGGCATCCACTTCCCCTGCTGTATCGCCGCCGTTGGCAAAAATCGTGGCACGGAAATAATCCGCCAAATCCTCTGCGGTAAGCTGCGAATCGCAATCCAGGAACCAGTCGTCAATGCCTCCCGCATACCAGTAGGAATTGGCGTGCATCCCCATGATGAGGTCTGCCGTGCAGGAGCGGTTCAGCTCCCCCGTAAAGGACAGAGCCGCAGAAATCCATACCGCCCCGCTTCCCCGGTCGCCTATGACATACTGCGCCTTTTTATTGTCCGGCTCTATCACACAGGCAATGAAATACCACCCGTTGTTCACAAAGGAAAAAGGCGGCGTCACCGACTCATCCAGTATTAGGGAGCCGGAGGAATTGTAAAGCATGATCCTCGGCTTTCCCCGGATTAAAGACAAATAGAAAATCGGCTGCCCCGGCCCCTGCCTCGTATTAAAAATCGGCGTGTAGGTGTTGCCCACCGAATAAGTGGTGGGGTTCATCCAGCCGCCCACAATGATCCGCTCCCCAAGGCTCTGGAAGATGGAGCCGTCATTCGCTGCCTTCAGATAGGTTTTCTCCGAGGCGGGGTTTGTGATGTTCATGCGGAAATGCCGCCCCTTCTGCCCGTTACGGAAGCCGGCGCTTGTACCCGACCAGCCGGAAACAAACATCTTCCTGTCCCTGCCGGAAGAATCAGAAAGCATCGTGTCCGCATCCGGGGCATTCTCATTGAAGCGCCATAATCCGTCCTTTGCATATTCCACTGGGAACTCCCCCGTGAAATCCGTCTGTGTGTTTAAGACTGCCTGCAAGCCCATAAAAAATCACCTCCACCGGCTCTTTGCCTGTATTTCAAGTTCCGTAAATGCGGCGTTCGATACCTCCACCTCCACCGTATTCAGCCCCGCCCCAAGCGTGGGAAAGTTCAGCTCTCCGATATATGGCAGGGCGTTGCGGAGCGTGTTCCCCTCCGCATCCTCCACCCATGCCGTCATTTTCGCCGTATCGATTACCAGCGTTTCCCCTTCCGAGAGCGTGGCGCTTGCTATTTTCAGTTCCGCCCCGTTTGTGGTGATGCTGATGTATCTGCCCGCCCCGGATGCCAGGACGCCTTTCAGCCGGTAGACAGGGTTGGAGTATAAGTTCCCAAGCCTCCGCCTCACCGTATGGCTTCCCGCTTCCGTGATGGTAAAGACCTCATCCTCCGCAGCGTAGCCGAAGGGGTCCGGGCAGAAAAAAGCAAGGTCGAAGGCTGCCGCCAGCCGCACCACCCGTTCAAAGGTGACGCCGCTCTGGAGCCTTGCGTAATACACCCGCCCAGGCTCCGTGTCCAGCTTCAGTTCGCACACCCCTTTGTCTGGACTTAACCAGCTTACAATCTCATCCTTGCATTCCAGGAGCGCCGCCATCGTCCGCCTGGGAGGGATGAAGCAGGATATCTCTATCACCCGCTCGGAAAGGGACGCGCCAAGGTCAATCAGGCCGTCCCTGCCCGCCATGGAAATGGTGCGGTTTTTCAGTTCCGGCACCCGGTTCTCCGTTGTCATCCGGCTTGCAATCCCCATGCTCCTTGATGTGACGCCGTCAAAAGAAAATCCCATCCATGCATCCCTCCTTTACGAATACCCGTTTGCCCGCCGCCCCTGCTGGAGCTGCCGGTAAAGCTGCTGTGAGATTTTGCGGATG
>JAETRV010000075.1 GCA_021770005.1 Anaerotruncus sp.
CGAAAGTAGGGGGTTAAATCGTCATTGGGGTTATCCCATGCGAAGTGAACCGCCTTTGTCTTTACCTGGTTCAAAAGGGCGGCGTTGTCCGGGGTAATCAGGCGCACATCCAAGCCCTGGGTGAAGTCCACCCACGCATGACTGTCCGCAAGCTGGCGCAGGAGCCGCTCATGGTCGGGGCAGGCCAGAAGATTGGCGTCCAGCAGTTTGATTTCCTTCTGTCCGTTCCAGAACTCCGCAAGATCGGCCACAGCCACAGACCCGCGCCCCTCCTTCCTGCTCACGATACAGAATCCACACGCTCTTGGGCATCCCCGGCTTAAAAAGCCGTAGGCCGTGGATTGGAACTCTGGATAGATGCTGTAATCGGGATATGTGTGTTCCACCACGTCTGGCAGACGGTTGTCCAGGCCGTAGCCGGTGCCGCCGCAAATCACCTGGTCGGCGTTGTCCACAATGATGGTGTCCTTGGAGTACAAATCCGTAAACACCCGGCTTTTGTAGGCGAGATCATAGTGTCCTTCCGATGTCCACCACTCCACAAGGTCACCCCGCTTTTTATGGTAAGCGGAGAGTTTCATCAGGCACAGGTTAGGCCAGCGGTGGCCGTCCACGTCACAAAGGGCCACTCTCACAGGACACCGCCCCTTCCCAGCACATCGGTAATGCCCTGCATGATGTAGGCAACACACGGGACGGCGATGCTGTTACCGAGCATGGAATATCGCTTACTATCGCTGATGTCCTTGCCGTCACAGCCGTATGCCGTCCAAAAATCGGGGAACCCCATTAACCTCTCGGCCTCGGTGGGGGTTAGGCGGCGCACATGGCAGCCAATGCGGATGGGGTTTTGATAGTTCAGCGAATAGCCGCCTGATTTGGCCTTGGCTTGCAGAGTGCCGCTGATCCCAGGGGTTTCCCGATGGTTGCGGCAGTCAACAGCCGCAGCGTCCATAAGCGCCTCACCACCGGGAACCTCTACAATGACCGTCCCGCCCTGCTGACAGCAGGGGTTGCCTCCGTTCAAGTCCAGCGTCCGGGAGGTTTCCGCCTCATAGATGCCGCTGTGCGGATTATCCGACAGCATCCCCCCGGAGTAATAGGCCCCGATCACATACGCTTTTATCACGCTGCTCTCCTGCCCGGCAACCAGCGTTGGGGCGGTTTCTTCCTGATAACCGATGCTCCCCGCTGCGGCGCTGGCCTTGTGCTTAAAACCTGCGCTGACGATGCAGAAATCCAGCTCGCTCCCCATGCCCGCCGGTCTGGAAAGGCCGGCGCCGGAGGCGCACAGCGTCCCCGCAAGCTGGGGATGAACCAAAAGGGGCCGCTCATGGGCGGCGGTGAGGGTAGGTGCCTGATCGTCCAGAGTGGCAGCGTTGGCCTGCCCGGTGGCCATGCACACAGGGCGGATAATCACATGAGGATTTCCCGTGCCGCAAAGAGTGGGCTGGACAGGTTTCAGCGCGGAGCGGTTGGTTTTGCTGGTGATCTGCTGCAGGTCAAAGCCAGCCGCCACAATAGGCAGATTGCCGTGGGTCTGGCTGCGGAGGGTAGGGGAAAGGCCGGTCCGCTCCACGGTGATGGAGTCGCCGCCCTGATCGTTTAGGACTTCGACAGCCCCGCCTGCTGCGTTAGCGCCAGTCGAAGTAAAGGCGGTAATTCCTTGCCGCGGCGTTCCGCCCGTCTCAAAATACCCGCGCAGGCTTTTGGGGACAAAGAGTATTTCTCCGGCGCGTTTTCCTCTAAAATCTGCGACAAGAAACAGGCGCCGCCGCCGCTGGGCAGTCCCAAAATGCTGGGCATCGTATATGATCCAAGCGAGATCAACGCCTCGCCCTCGCGCCATTCCGGCGTTGGCCCATCGTCCAGATCGAGGCATTGGAACTTTGGCGCCTGTGAACGCCTCAAGCACAGCTTGATAGTCACGCCGTCCATTGGACGACAGAGCGCCGGGGACGTTCTCGAAAATTGCGAATTGTGGGTATCTTCGTGAAGCTGGGTAATGTCCCCCAGGTGGGCCATATCCGGGAAGTGCCGCTTGGTAACGGCAACGCACTCCGGGACGATCTCGCTGGCCCACAGGGGGCGGATTCCATAAAAAGAGGCGGCATAGGGAAATCCCCCTATGCCGTCAAACAAGGAACCTAATGTAAGCTGGTTTTTTTCAGACAATGTCTCCTATCGCCTCCTGACTTCGTTATTGCGCTGGCATTCTGCCAAAAGAATAGAAATGCTGTGTCCAGTAGTTTGTGTTGATATTTGCGTAAGAGATCGGGTCGCCGCAGTGGATCATCTGCCCGTTGCCCACATAGATGCCCACATGGGTCACGCCGTTGGGGTTTGGCGCGTCGTAGGTGTGCCAGAAAAATACCAGATCACCGGGCTGGACATTCGCCGCCGACACAGGCGTACAGATGTTATAAAGTCCCTGTGCTCCCAGCCGCCCTACACTCCATCCGCTGTGATTGACCACCCAGCTCACAAAACCGGAGCAGTCAAACGAGGTGGAGGGGGAGCTGCCGCCCCAAACATAGGGATAACCGAGATATTTCTGTGCTTCGGCCAGCATAGCGGCATAGGTTTCGTCCGTTACCGGCTCCCCAGGGTAGGCGGGTATCTCCACGCCGCCCGGTGCGCCGGGGATTGCGCCGCCTGTGCCGTCATCGCCGGTGTCCACAAAGTAGTAGGGATTCAGATACTCGCCGTCCAGCATGACCTCCAAATGGAGGTGCGGCCCCGTGCTGTTGCCGGTACTGCCTACGGCGGCGATCACATCCCCGCGCTTGACCTCCTGCCCAGCGGCAACGGAGAGGCTGGAACAGTGGGCATATCGGGATTGATACCCCTTGTCATCCTCAATCACTACGCACAGGCCATAATCCCCGGCATTGCCAGCGGACACCACCCGGCCATCCTGGACTGCGTGAATCGCCGTCCCTTGCGGTACGGCAATATCCACACCACGGTGCAGATTTTTCCCGCCGTCAATGGGATGCACCCGGTAGCCGTAGCTGCTGGACACATAACCCAACCAGGGAAAGTCAAAGGGATTCCCGTATGCCTGCCGGTTGCCGTAGGTCTGCATATACACGCCATATCGGTCTGTCTGGTCGCCGGGGGTCAGGCTTGCGGCGATCACCTGTGAGAGCGGGCGTACCGTCAGAGTCGTTTGCAGGACGGTCCACTCATAGGGTTCCTCGTTACCGTCATAGCGGGTTTCGGTGACCGGCGTTCTGGTGAGGGTGTACTGCTGTCCAAACAGCCGTTCAATCTCCGGCTTTACCTGTTCAAAGGTAAAAGCGTCATAGGCGGCGGAGAGATAGCCCATCAGCACATAGGGGTTATGGCTGATCTCCCCGATGTTGTAGCGGTATTCGTCATAGCCGGGATAGTTGGTTTCCGTGTTGTCAATGCCGATCTGCAAATCTGTCTCCAGTTCGGTATAATAGAGGTCGGAGTTGCAAATATCCTGCTCATTCGCCAGATAGGTAGCCGAAATATAGGTGGACTGAAAGCCGGAGAGCATAGCCGTACAGGAGGAAAGGCCCGTGGAAAACAGCATGATAACCAACGCCAGCAGCGCGATAAAAGCCAATACCGTCTTGTGCGCCGATACCGTCTGAGCCATGGCTCGGGCGATCTTGCCAGAGGCAGTCAGGACAGTTTGCGTCTGCTGGGCGGTCTTTTGGGCCTCCCTCGCCGCCTGTGCGTACTTGCGCTTGATTTTCTGCTTCTGATACCACTTGGACAATGCGCTTTTCCGCTGTAACTCAGGGTGATCCCGAAGGGCGGTCTGCCACGCAAGCTGGGTCTGCTCTGTCTGCAAACGGCTCTGCGCCTGACGCACAGCCCGGTATGGCTTGGAGTGCAGACGGTTCTTGTTCCAGCGCAGGAAGCGGCCAGCGCCGCGCTCGGCCACAAATTCGATCTTGTGCGCCGCCTCCACGCCAGTATTGTCCCGCTCTGCTTCCCGCAGCTTTTGATGGGCTTTCAGTACCGCCGCCGTCCGCGCCGTCCGTACCATAGCACCGCCCGCCCGTTTGGGGAGGGCGGGTTTTGCGTTTTCTGGAACCGCCTCTTTCTCAAACCGCAAATGGCGGCGCACCTTGCCGCTCTCACTGTCATACTGCCTCTCCAAATGTGCGCGGCGCTGGGTGGGTATCTTCTCCTGGGCCTTTTCCAGCTTCCGGCTGGCCTGCTCCACACGCCGCTCCGCTTTTTCATACCGCCTCTGCTGGCGGTGCGGCAATTCGCTGTCAGCCTCCGGCGTGGGTTGATCTTCAAAACAGAGACGACCCCACAGAGGCGGTTCCGCCTTTGTATCCGGGGACTTATCATGTTCATCGGCACCGCTGGCATCAGGGGATGGTATACCGTCACGGCGCTGGGCGCTTTCCGGCGCGGCCCTATCCGCTGTACTGTCCTGCCGGGTGGGGCCGGTATTCTCAAATTGCGCTGGAGCCGTCCTGCCCGCAGTGGTTGAAGGGCGCACCCGGCGCTTCCCCTGCGTTCTGTCGGTGGGAGAGGGTGTGTCCTCACCCTCAAAGTGTAATCGTCCCTGTTGCGGTGCTTCCTGGCCGTCGGTGGATTTCGGCGGGGGATCGCCGGTATGCCGCTGATTTTGCTGCCACCGCTTGCGTGTCGGATGATCGGAGGGAGGTCGCGGCGCTGGCGCAGGGCCATCCCTGGGGCGGCGGTTTCGCTGCCTTACCGTCCTGCCGGGAGGTGGGGCGGGGACACCCCGTGTATCCCGGATAACAGGCGCCGATTCCTGCTCCACTGGCGCTGCTTCCACATAGTCCTCCAGTGGTTTCTCCAGCCCCTCCGTGGGTTCTACGCCCTCCGCAGGGGGCGCGGCTTGGCCCACATCAGGCTTTAGCGACTGCAATTCTGATCTGATGGAGCGTTTCTTTGACCGTTTAGGCACCTGCCGCCCCAACCGCTGATCCTGCTTACGCTCTGGCCCAAAGGATATATCCGCCGTCCGCTGGCTGACCCGGCGTTCCTCTCCGGTGGCCTTGTTTTGTTCCACCAGCCCATCCCGGCCCATCTTCTGGACTTTTTTATCCCGCGCCCGGAACTCCCGGCCCCTCATAGAACGGCCTCCTGTTTCCTCTCCTGATCCGGGGCGGGTGCGGGCTTGGCGGCGATCTCGGCCTGATTCTTATGGAGCGCCTGACGGATAGAGGGCTTTTCCTCCAGGCGCTTTCCCTGCTTTTGAACCGTCTGTTCTGTGTGAGCCTTTTGTACCGATTCTGCTGGTTCTGCCAAATGATTCACACCGCCAAGGGCGGTGCGGATGGTATTGCTCACATGGGAAAGTATTTTATTGGAGGCCCGTATGGGACGGATGAAAACGAGAAGGGGAGACTGAAATTTACCCTCCTTTTCTGCCAAAAGCATTGTGTCAATGATATTCCACGCGGAACCATGGACTTGTTTTCTCAGCGTTCTTACTACGCCGCGAATATCCAGGGTGGAAAGGGCTTCATTTAAGCCGTCTTTCCCCATCTGTCTGCAATCCTCCCCAGCAGTTTTAGCCCAGACAATGATTTTATCCTCTGCGGCGGCAAGCTGGGTGAGAACCTGCTCTACCTCGTTCTGTATCTCCCGATATATACTGAGGTCAGGGCGTTTTTCCGTGGGCGCGTAATTTTGCTCAACCGCTTCGCCAAGCTGCTCCCTCATATCCCGCACCGTGGACAGCAGTTCACGGTACTGTTTATCCATGTTGTCTATTGCAGAGAGCATATAGGACAGTTCCTTTGCCTGCGGCCTGCGGCCATTTTCCTTCATCAATGAAAGCAGCTCCGTAACCGCTTCATGGCTGCTCAGTCCGCCCATATTGTCCAGGGGAAAAGATATATCCGCCGTTCGCTGGCTGACCTGGCATCCCTCGCCGGCGGCTTCGTTTTGTTCCGCCAGCCCATCCCGGCCCAGCTCCTGGACTTTTTTATCCCGCGCCCGGAACTCCTGCCCGTTCATAGAGCGGCCTCCTGTTTTTTCTCCTGATCCGGGGCGGGGGCGGACTTGGCGGCGATCTCGGCCTGATTTTTCTGGAGTGCCTGACGGATAGAGGGCTTTTTCTCCAGACGCTTCCCCGGCCTTTGCGCTGCCCGCTCCGCCTGGGCTTCCCGTGCGGCCTCTGCTGACATTTCGAGGTTTTCCAGGCCGCCAATGGCGGCAAGGGTGCTGTTGCGCATATCAGACATCACTATTTGGATGGCGCGCATGGGGGCCAGGACAGCCGACTGGAAACGGCCTTCCTCAATTTTGGGGTCAAAGTCTAACTCCTTATTGACGGCAATACGGCCAGCGTTCGCAATGTTCCGAAACCCTCTGCGTAGCTGTGTACCCATTTCTTCTGCTTTTCCAATAGTATTTTCCAGACTGATAAGGGAGTTTTTCAGCCCTGTTTCCAGATGCTCCAGGCCCTTTTTTACCCCCATAGCGGCAACAGCGTTATCCAGTGCCGATACTCCAGCATCCTTGAAGCGGTCTATCGCGTTTTTCGTACACTCCATGATCTTGTTCTGGAATGCCGCCAACCGTTCCCGCGCTTGGCCCACCTTTTCCTCCAATGACTCCACCATTTTCGTGAGGATAGGTTTGTCCGGGGCCCGCTGTTCCGTCACCTGCGCCAGTTCTGCTTTGACATTCCGCAGCTCCCGCAGAACGGAGTCAAGCTGATTTTCCATACCGTTCAGATACCACGCCAAAAGGGACAGGTTCTGCGCCTGGTCAGCTCTGCCGTTTTCATTCAGCAGCTTCAATAATTCCTGGAATGTCGGGGATTTTTCCATATCCATTTTTGCCGTTCACCTCCTGTCAGCCCTGTTCCGCCAAATCTTCCAAGCGGGTGGTCATAATGCGGTAGAGCTCGGTGTCCTTGGGGAAGTGGTCTACAAAGGGGATAATCACATTCCCATAAAACAAAAGCCCCTCACCGGCGTTGCTGTTCGTCACATACGAAAGCTGGTGGGGGGAGATATTGAGCTGTTTGGCGAGGATTTGCCTGTCGCCGCCCGCCTGATTGAGCAGATAGAGGAAATCGCTGTTTTCAAAGATATTTTCGATCTCGCGGGAGGCCAGCAGGTCCTTCACGTTCTGCGTGATGCCGGTGGGGATGCCGCCCCATTTGCGGAACCGCTTCCAAATCTCCACCGTATAGGCGGCGGTCTGTTCCTC
>JAETRV010000023.1 GCA_021770005.1 Anaerotruncus sp.
AGAATTGCCACCAGATATGACAAGTTGGATGTTTCTTTTCTCGCTTTTGTTTACCTCGCTTCTATTTCTATTCTGTTGATTTAGCCCAGTCTTCACTATTTTTCAAACAAGCCCTAGTACCGGGAGAAAAAGTCCGGAAAAGCTCATTTCTCCGCACGTCCATGCATATACCTTTAGTATTCTGAACTGTAACGAGGTGTAAAATTATGGGGAAACGGCTGGCTATATGGCTGATCTGTCTGATGCTCTGTTTTTCATGTATTCCAGGGATGATGGTCCGCGCGGAGGACCTGCCCGATATGACCGCTCTCGAAACTGCCGCCCCGGTCAACGACGGGCTTCCCGCACGTTCGGCCATCCTGATTGAACAGGAAAGCGGGCGCGTGCTGTTTGAGAAAAATGCGGACGAACAGCTTCCGCCAGCATCGATCACCAAGGTGATGACCCTACTGCTGACGATGGAAGCAATCGAACAGGGCAAGCTCACGCTGAACGACATGATTACCTGCTCGGCACACGCATCCTCAATGGGCGGAAGCCAGATCTGGTTTGAGGAGGGGGAGCAGCTCTCGGTCGATGACCTGCTCAAAGCGACGGCGATCTCGAGCGCGAATGATGCAGCGGTTGCACTGGCCGAAGCGGTCGCGGGGAGCGAAGCGGCATTCGTTGAGATGATGAACGAGCGGGCGCAGAGCTTGGGGATGTCCAACACCCATTTTGTTAACGCGACCGGTTTGGACGCACAGGGGCACATCACCACCGCGCGGGATATCGCTGAGATGAGCCGGGTGCTGCTGCGCTATCCATTGATCTCGGAGTATTCGAGTGTCTGGATGAGCGAGCTGCGGGGCGGGGAAACCCAGCTTGTGAACACCAATAAGTTGGTGCGGTTTTATGACGGATGTACCGGCCTGAAAACCGGCACAACCGACGGCGCGGGAAGCTGTCTTTCGGCGAGCGCGACCCGTGGGGGGCTTTCGCTGGTGGCGGTAACGCTCGGGAGTGCAACGAGCGCCGAGCGGTTTTCCGCAGCGCGCGGCCTGCTCGACTACGGGTTCGCCAACTATGCGCGGGTCGAACTGCCGGTGGTCGAGGGGATCGAACCGGTCCCGGTCAAACACGGGATTTCCCAGATGGTGGACGTCGTGTGTGAACCGCCTGGAGCCGTGGTTGTGCGGATCGCAGATAAGGACGCGATTACCCAGCAGGCGGACCTTCTGCCTGAGCTGGAAGCCCCGGTCGAGTCTGGGCAGACAGTCGGCAAGGTGGTCGTCAAGGTCGGGGAAAGTGACCTCTGCGAATACCGGCTGGTTGCTGCGGGCTCGGTTGAGCGGATGACCTTCTTCAACGCGCTGGGCATCCTCTTCTCCAGCCTGATCCGGATGTAATTCCCGGTTTCCATTCTTTTACCGGCGAACGGATGCCTACAATCCTTTGTTCAACACGTATGCCCGCGGCCTTTTGGCCGCGGGCATACGTTGATTTCTTAATTATAGGGCTTCGATTCGGACCGACTTCGCGATTGCCTGCCACTGTTCCTCGGGAATTTCCTCTTCTCCGAATGCGACTGCGATATAAACCAACAGGTCGCTGTTATACGAAAGGACCGCCTGCCGGCGTACCCAGTCCCCCTCCTCCGCCGGTTGACCATCCGTCTCCTCGGCGGGGACATACCCTGCATAGCAGGTCGCGGTTACGCCCGATTGGGTTTCTGAGACAGGCGTGTATTCGATGTCCCAGGTTGCCCGGCTCCCCAGCATAATCTGGTTATAGATGCCGCGGTAATACGCCTCGGACTGTTCATCTATCCCCTCGGGAATCGTGAAAACATGATAGCCCGCCGATCCCGCCAGCGTGTCCCCCTCATAAAATTCTACCGGGGTAGTCGGGATCGAGAAAAGCTCCTCGTCGGGATTCCGCACTGTCCAGCTTTCGGGCAGGTCGATCGAGAGCTGAAACGGCGGTATATCGTAAATCTTGGCATTTGCTTCGGTGCGTCCGCCCTGATAGGCAGGGAACCGAATGGTGTGCCGTATGTAACCGGCAGGGGCTGCCCCCTCCGGGACGGCCACCTCATACGGTTGATCCGCGAAGAACTCAAACGAATAGCCGCCCGCCTCAAACCGCAGATCATTTCCGTCTGCATCTGTAAAATAGACTTCCGAAACCCCGCAGACACTTTCCAATGAAGCGGAAACGCTATCCAGGATGCTATAGACCAAATCCTGGGCATCAAAGACATGGAATTCGTCCTTCTGCGGGTTGGGCGGCCCGGCAAACAGAGAACTTTCCGGCGCAAACGAGACTGCCAGACCCTCCCCTTTCGAAACAGGCGGCTGGGTCAAGGTGAGGTCCCAGCCAGTCAGCTGGGAAAGCTGGTCAACCACCTCCCCGGGGTCGGCCTCCTGCTCATAAGGAAACGGTTTGAGGTTGGGCGCGCGTCCCGCCAAAAGCGGGCCCGCAGGGGCCTCCGGGACAGAGGCTGCACCCGGTTCGGATACGTCGGATACCAAGGATGCCGCAGAAGAATCCCCCTGCTGTCCCTTTTGAACCGGTGCACAGGAAGAGAACGCCACCAATGCCGCAAGCAGCAGAGGGATTGATTGGAAGCACTTCATAAAAGTCAAGACCTTCTTTCGTCCGGACGGGAAGATTGCGCTCTTCCTGTCCCTGTTTTTAAACCTGTACTCACCATCAAGGGATGCTGTGCGAGTCAAAAACCCACTCAGGTGGTATCAAATGGCGGTGAATACAAAACCTTTCATAAATAACATTACAAAATGCCTGCAAGGGACAGCCGCCAGCCCCGCTTTGTCCCCTGCATTTTAAAACGAAAAAGGATTGCCGGGACGTGCGGCAACCCTTTTCCTGTTTTTTAATCCCCAAACGAGATGCCCAGGCTCCGCGCGGTAAAAACCATCTGATCGTCCGGAGTGACAAACTTGGTCTTACCCGCTACATCGGCAAGACTATTGTGCATCACCCGATTGTTCTGCTCCGCGACTGCAACTCCGAAGATCTTCTTGCTGACCAGCTCGGCGGCGTACACCCCGAATTGGGAAGCGAGCACCCTGTCATAGGACGAAGGAGAACCGCCGCGCAGATAATGCCCCGGTACGACCACGCGGGTATCAAATCCAGTGGCTTCTGCAATCTGCCGCGCGATCCGGTTGGTAGCGGTTGTCTCTCCCGCAGCCGCCCGCCGCTCGGCGCGCTCTTTCTTTTTCATCTTGGCCTCGGCGGTGTCGAACGCGCCTTCCGCCACTGTGATGATCGAAAAGCTTTTGCCGTCGCTGGCGCGCCGCTCCACCGCTTTGACCACCTTTTTAATATCGTACGGGATTTCCGGGATCAGGATGATATCCGCGCCGCCTGCAATCCCGGTATAGAGGGTGAGCCACCCTGCCTTGTTGCCCATGATCTCGATGACCATGACCCGTTTGTGGCTGCTGGCGGTGGTATGAATCCGGTCAACAACCTCGGTTCCGATATCCACCGCGGTGTGGAATCCAAAGGTTACATCCGTTCCCCAGATATCGTTGTCGATCGTCTTGGGCAGCCCGATGATGTTCATCCCCTCCTGAGAGAGCAGATTGGCGGTCTTGTGGGTGCCGTTCCCTCCAAGGGTGAGCAGGCAGTCGAGCTTCATCCGCTTATAGTTTTCCTTCATCTGCGCGACTTTATCCACTTCGTTCTCGACGACCTTCATGCTCTTGTAAGGGGTGCGCGCAGTGCCGAGGATGGTGCCGCCTCTGGTGAGAATCCCAGAGAAATCGGATGGCTTCATCTCGTGGTACTCCCCTTCAATCAGGCCCTTGTACCCGTCGACGATTCCCACCATCTGCACATCATCCATCTTCTGGTACATCGCCTTCGCCACGCCACGGATGGTCGCATTCAGCCCCGGGCAGTCTCCGCCCGCTGTCAAAATACCGATTCTTTTTGCCATATTCGCTTCCTCCTGTCTTCAGTATCTCCAGAAAAACCATATCAGCAGAGCACATTCCGCCAAGGTAATCAGCGGTATGCCCCACACAAAATACCAGTGTTTGGTCTTATGCCGGAACAGGTACATCCCTGCCCAGACGCCTGGCCCGCCGCCAACCAGCGCAGTCAGGAAAAAGCTGCGCTCAGCAATCCGCCAGCGTTTCCGTTTTGCCCTGCGTTTGTCGAGCCCGCAAAGAACCAATCCTGTCAGGTTGACAATCATCAGATAGGCCAACCCGCAGGCCATTTCCCATCCCATATCTCCATGCCTCTCCTTTATTATCCAGAAACCCTTCAACCGCCCACGGAGTATCCTGGCCATAACCCGGTATAATAGCTGCTTTGCGGCTATTACACCAAATCGCGGAGCAATTTGGTGTAATTGGCCATCCGAACGGGAGCGGGCAACCGCCCGCGGATCGTTCTGGCCATAATCCGGTATAATATCCGCGTTGCGGATATTACACCAAATCGCGGAGCGATTTGATGTAATTGGCCATCCGAACGGGAGCGGGCAACCGCCCGCGGATCGTTCTGGCCATAATCTGGTATAATATCCGCGTTGCGGATATTATACCACAAATTTATCCAGTAGACAATGCCCCGTTATTTTCTGGATGATATAAAAATACCGCTGTAAGTGTTGACACTTACAGCGGTATAATGAGTTTGGGTTACAAAATAGATACCCATCTAAACTATAAAAAATAGGACATCCCAGTCCAGATCAAGCTATATTTTATTTTTACATTGCAATTTTCTGATTTTTACTTTTTATGATTTTTAAGTTCCAAATTTTTAATATCTGTTCAAAACAGCTGTCACTTAAACAAGAACCAACTTATCCCCGGAACCAAACATTTTATGAGAATTTCTCAAATTAGGCATCGAAAATTATTCGTCTTTTCCGGGTTTTTCAAGAATCACAAACGACACAAGCGTTTCTTTATGCAAATAATTTTCAAGTTTAGGATCGACGTCTACTGTTTGCGTATTCATCTGCGAAATGGCCCAACCATCTTCTAACAATTTATTAATACGAACAAGATATTTATTGTCGTTAATATCATTCTGCTCAGTATAATCACGGCTGTTACTTATGTAGACTACTTTTTGCATGGTTTTCCTCCCCTTGTGATTTTTCTTAAATTGGTGAACCCATTCAGTTTGGAACCATCCCGGGCGTGGGCAACTGTTTGGATATAGGAAAAGGCCCGGAGCACGAAACGACTCCAGGCCCTTGCCTGATGGTGCGGGTAACAGGACTTGAACCTGCACAGCCTTGCGACCATTAGAACCTGAATCTAACGCGTCTGCCAATTCCGCCATACCCGCGAATCAATTTGAGATTGCTTGATTATTATAGCGTATCCATCCGCAGATGTCAAGCACTTTCAGGAATTTTCTTCATTCATCATCCTGCGGGTTTTATCGACAGGATGGGAAGCTGTTTTTCTGCCGAGCGTCCGCCTGCAAAAAAGGGAGCATCGATTCTTACCGCCGTTTTATTTGCACTAATGTTGAATAAAACAGCAAAAATATCACTTTTTCTGACATATCACCATCTTTTAATCAAAAAACGGTATATTTTGTCTGTCCTCCCGTTTCCATTTTTATTATTCTTGTAAAAACGGAAAGGAGTGGTTTTATGACCATCGCGGATGCACGTATCTATGAAATACTGGGGAAAGGCGGGAAGGAGGCCAAAGCATTATCCTGTGCTGTCACCGTTATGGAGCGGCTGTTGTTCGAAGGGCGCAAGTCGATTTACGACATACAGGTGACCAAAGACATTTATCCGGAAGTCGCAAAACGGATGGAAACCCAACCGGCGAGCGTCGCCAGAAATATTGCGCGGGCATCTCAGAAATGTTGGAAATCCAAGGAGTCCTGGATCCGACAGGAGGTGATCGGGGAACCCTGCGAGGAGCTGCATGCCCCAAGAGACCTGATCCTCTATCTTGCTGTTTACGCACACTTCGGAATGCCTTATTACCAAGCAATCCGGCAATTTCCGGGAGATTTTGGCTGATCGCAAACTCTCCCGGGCGAAACCTGGTAACAACAAAAACAGCCCATCCCGATTTTGGAAAGGAGAGAAATCGGGATAGGCGTATCTTGAATGCTATATAGAAAACCGGAGCAGGCTTTGACTGCCTGCTCCGGTTTGGCGGAGATGAAGGGATTTGAACCCTTGCGCCGGTTTCCCGACCTACTCCCTTAGCAGAAGACTAAAAAATGCTTAAATAAAAGCGGTTTATCCACAGCGAGTGGGAATAGAATGGGAATAATGCATTTTTTATTTCCTCTTGTTAAGTCATATCTGGTTAATGGCCTCGAGCTTTTCCTGTAATTTTATATGGGTATACCCAACTGTTGTTGAGAAATTCGCGTGTCCCATAATGTCCTTGATGATCGCAGGCGGGATACCAGCTAGCGTCAATGCTGTCGCGGTAGTGTGTCTGCAACAGTGAGGTGTGAGAGGTCGAACTCCTGCCCGGGCCAATGTGGATTTATACTGGGCACGAAAATTATCCTCATTCATTTCCAAAAGTTTTTTCTTTTTACCCTCTATCAAGCCTTGAATCACAGGCACAAGTTTATTGCAAATGAGGATTTCCCTGTTCTTTCCTGCATCAGTTTTTATGCCGCCAATCATGTACTGTTCCTGTAAATGGATATTCTTCAGTCTGATTTTAGAGATTTCCCCGTATCTCATGCCCGTATAAATCATAGTCAGTATGTAACCGGTAACTGCATGCTCTGCTGGGGATGCATGGTAATCATCCCATAATTTCTGGATTTCTTCGGAAGTGAAAGCGTCTTTGTTGGATTTTGCTTGTGGTGGAAGCTCGATATAATCTGCATAATTTTTAGTGACATAGTCATTTTGACAGGCATATTGCCACATCAGGCTTAATAGATCGCGTATATCTTTTTTGGTGTAGTAACTACTTCCCCGCTCATCTACGACGGACTGCATATCAGAGAGTTTGATGTCTTGGATATTGAGCCAGTATAACGCATCACACTTTTTATAGGCTATGGTATATGCTGTTTCTTTGGATTTGCTTAAATTTGCATAGTGCTTTTTTGACCATAACGTATAAAGATCGTGAAACAAAAGGCTCACATGGTCAGTTTTGTTTTTCAGTGATTCAATCGCGGCGAGGGCGTCCTTTTTTCTGTCAAATACTCCCGTCCGCCGTTTCTTTTTTAAGCGCTGCCCATGTTCATCTCGGATCCAGCCCTGCACAACTTCGACCTTCCACCGGCCATCAGGGAGCTGGTAGACAGAGCCCGTACCGTTGCCTCGGCTTTTTGTCCGTTTGCCAGATGGAGCTTTGCTTTGATTCCACCCACATAAATTGCAGAATTTAGATCCTTCCGGGATTGTAGCGGAGCATTTACGACAAATCATTTCGCAATCCCTTCTTCATTGTGTGAATTGTCCAAACTGATCTCATCCAAAAACAGCCCGGACTTCCGCATCGGAAGCAAACTCGTTACAGTCGGGGTCAGATTGTGCTTCATGAATCATTTGAAGGTCGATTTCATCCGGTTCGGTTTCTTCAATTGAATCCCAATCGCCGGTATCATACAGACGTTCGATCAATTTCCATAAACGTTGTGCATCAGACTCGTTCATGACAGTAATAGCTCCGATCAGACGTGCTTTGGTTTCGCTCATGCTTTGCTACCTCCCATTACTTATAGATTTGCCCACGATTGTCAATCTTGAAAACTTCTATAATATACCCATCGCGGGTAAATAATATCCGAAAATCACCGACTCGAAGTCGATAGTATGGCTGACCAGCTAATTTTTTTACGTCTCCGGCCGGAAGTTTTTCAATTGCATTTTTGATGCGGCTACATATGGATTTTTCTTGTTTTTCAAGAAATTTAAGTGCTTGCTTAGAGTAACATATTTTCACTTTAAATGCCGCCTTTTCTTATTCATTCATGACGATCCAGTCAGGATCCAAGGTCCCGACGACCCGGCCGATGCAGCGGGTGTCCTCGTTAGTGGGGATGTCTGGATAATCAGGATTTGCGCTGTGGAGGGATTCTCCACGGAATATTTTAACGTACCGCTCACCACGGTGGATAAAGATACCGGTTTCGCCAACTTCCACGGCCGGCTGACGCCTTACCAGCAGCATATCTCCGCTATGTATGTCTGGCTCCATGCTGTCCCCATGAGCAGTCATAATGTAGTCGGCCATCTGCGTGAGGGGATTGTGAAGGACGCATACCCGCTCGGCAGATTCATCATCCGCAGGATCGCCGTAGCCCGCGGATGCCCGCTGGATCGGGTGTGGCAGATATAGCACTTTGACGATCCTTGGTTCAATCGGAGAAGGTGCCTGTTTTTTTTGCTCTTCTATTTCAGCCGCGCGGCGTGCGATCTCATTGTCTGCAACAGCTCTTACCTGTTTGCGCCCCCAGTTATCTAGCTTTTCATCGTAATCCTGAGCTAACTTTATTGCTTCGTTCGAACAGAATGAAACTGTCTGGGTTCCTTTTAAATCTTTTCTTTGCCCCATTTTTGCAGGAGAGTATAGATCTAAAACAGAAACCCCTAAAACTTTACAAATCTTCGGTACCGTATCAACATCAGGAGAGTTGTTTCCTCTAACCCAATTGTTTATAGTTCCTTTGCTGATCCCAAGCTTGTCGGCCAGTTGAGTCTGATTTATATTTGCTTTTTCCATCGCGGCGATTAAATTTAAACGTATACTTTCCCTTAAAGATATTTCTGGCATCCAAGCCATTAAATCACCACCTTTTAATGCGATAGTAACACAATCAAACTTAAAAGTCAAGAAATTCGATACTTTCTATTGACAGTAGCGAAATTCGGTGCTATTATGGTTGAAGTAAAGAAATTCGCTACTTTATATGAAACAGGGGGTGGTATTTTGAATATTGGACTCGCTATCAGAAACTATGTAGTTGATAAGGGCATCAAGCAAACATTCATTGCAGAAAAGTGTGGTTGGTCAAAGCAAAAGGTCAATCGCATTTTACGTGGAGGACAAAAAATCGGCGCAGATGAATACGGAGCAATTTGCGAGGCGATAGGTGCTCCATATGATTATTTTTATATTCATGATAGTTCAAGGGAGGAAACATAAGAATGAAAAATCTAAAAAGTATCACCCACGAGAAAGAAGCTCGTGGGTGGCAAACGAAAAATAAAATTATTCTTGCGGTTCAAGCGCAGAAGCGATTAGAGATTCAAAGGATGGCAAAATTATTCCTGATTCCGACAGAGCACGCGATAAAGCTTTGTGATATTCTTGCAGGGCAAGAGTTACCTGACGATGTTGAGACACTATTGGCATTTGAACATCGAACACTTCTTGAGGGTCCAAAGAATCACCGGCAAACTCCACGCACTCTTGAGCCATTTTTTTAACTAGAGCTGGACCGGGTTTAACAAACTCCTCGAGAACCTTTTTTTCAAAGGCTTCGTAAACATCCAAAAAAACACCCCCCTTCAGATTTTTGCTTTTGAAGCTATCCTCCCTTCCGAATGTTAATGGCGAAATAACGCCATTAGGAATAGTATAGCAGAGGGCGAGGCAGAGGGCAACTATTAAAAAAGCCGCCCAAGGGCGGCGGAAAGGGGAAATTCGGTGGAGAGCGAGAGGATAACTATTCGTTTACCTATTGAGCTAAAAGAATGTTTGCAACAAGAAGCAAACCGAAAAGGGATCACGCTTCACGATCTGATTGTGTTTAATCTTTGGGAAGGGCTGCAACGTACTGCTCCAAAATGAATTCAATTTCTTTGGCTGTTGAGCGCTTGTTTTTTCTGCTTCCGCTTTTATTTGATCTAGTAAATCTGAATCAATACGCATAGTAAAGCGGGTTTGGTCTTCTCTGGTGAAGGGATCGTTTTTTTTCACAGGTTAATCCTCCTTTCAATGTCATTATGACACCATATATGAAAAAAGTAAAGACACCTTATTGACACCAAATATAAGACGTGATATTATATACAAGAAAGGTGGTGTCAATTATATGACAAAAGAGATCGAACGCTTCACACTTCGTCTCCCTAAGGGATTGAAATCCAAGCTCGAAGCTCGTAGTCGAGAAATGGGGGTTTCTCTTAATTCTCTTGTTATACAGTTCCTCTGGGACGGGATAGAATATCAAAGCGATTCGCACAATGGGCTGAAAGGATGATTCGTTTGAGGCGTCAGATTATCTGTCTGGGGCTTGACATTGCATCAAACAAAAAAGCCGCCCGGCGGGCAGAGAAGGGAGTGTTTCCATTGCGTTAAGCGAAAAAACAAAAGGAATACTGGATAAGCAGTTGCAGCTACTTATCCAGTATCCTTGAGCGAAGTATACCCTATTTCAGCAGGTGATCTGGCAGAACTCTTGCAAGAACCTGCACCGCTTCGGACAACCGATGACTAAATTATAAGGAGATTTTTATGGAAATTATTATTAAAGGTGATGCTCAGGAAATTGCGAAATTCGTGGAAAAACTTCAAAGCTGGAATAAAAACTGCTCAGGTTGGTACCGCAAGCCCTATACGGACGAATGGGTACGCTGTAACACAGAATTGTCATTTACCGCTTCTGCTCACGAGAGTATTCCTTCCAAGCGAGATTAAAGGCATCTAAAGCATCTTGTATCGCGCCTGCCTTTTGGAGATATTCTAAGATATCCTCTTTCTTTTGAGATTCGGTAAAATGAGGGTCCGCAAGCATATCTTTTGCAATATCTCCAATTGCAGACGGATCGTCTTTGTGTTGTTTCAACCACTCTTTAAAAATCATGCGTATACCTTCTTTCTCTTGAATTGTACCATGTGAAAAAGATTGTGCAAATAAAAAAGTCACTCAGTAATCCGATGAAGTAGGTACAATCCAAGAATACCACAGAGTGGTTAAAAATGCAAGGAAAAGCCGCCCATAACGGGCAGCGGAAAGGAGAATTGCTGTGCCGAGAATGAAATATATCACTCCGGTAAGGCCGGTAACAAGTTGGGATGAAGTCCCGGTGATTTTTGATATTCCTATGGCCTCTCGATTGCTGGGCAAATCCCGAGATTGGATTTCGCGTCGCTGTCAGAAAGGCCTTTTACCGGCCTTTAAAGATGGAAGCGAATGGCGATTCGAAAAGGACGCGTTCCGTGAGTACATACGTCAAAATCGGACAAGTTCATATACAGATGCTACTAATTGAAGGGATGTGACTTTTTGTTATGAAAATCGTCATCGAAACGAGAGAAGGGGACGTCGAGCCGCTTACTATTGAGGTGCAGATGCAGGCTGATGTACCGACACTCCGCATTTATCCTACTAAAGCAGCTGCCAGGGAGAACCCCCAAAAGCGTATAGAGACCTGCGTTCGGACGAAGGAAGCAGACGTCGAATCGATGATTCGAACCTTGGAACATCGCCTATCTGCATTGAAGGAATTTCGAGATGGCGTTCGAAACGGCGAGCAAAAATCTATCGCATCTGTTCTGTAAGCTATGAACAGGAATGCAGATGGGCGTCGGCCTTTAATGGCAACTTCGGACGGAAGATGTCTCGCGTGTGGTTATCAATATGATCCGGAGGACCGGTACTGCCGCCACTGCGGAGGCAGGCTGTTTCTTTACCTCGATGAGCTGCCTGAAGCGAAGAGAGATCAAATTATTCTGGAGGCAATAAAACTCATAGATCAATATCTGGCCCAAGGATCCGACGATCGGTCAAAAGGAGGCTCATGAGATGGAAGGACAGATTATCGCAACGATCTTTAGTGCCATAACAGCGGTATGTAATATCACCACCATGATCCTATTCTATATCTGGTATGGCCCTCATTCAAAACGATAACCGAAAAGGAGTGAAAAGACATGGAGCGTTTGTCTCAGCGAATCCCAGGGTTTGAAGACTATCTGCCTGATGGATGCCGGGTCGTAGGGGTGCTTGGCGACAGCTGCCTGTTGGTGGAAGATGGCTCCTCAACCTGCCCTGCTGCCTATGCTGTTTACATCAGGGGCTTTAGCAAGGGTCCTTTTGCACTGGTTGGTCATTACGTGACCCCCGGATCCGCTGTGCATGCCTTTGCCGATGCCTTTATAGATCGGCTGACGGTACGAAAGGAGTAAAAAATGAAGTATCGCGGAAGCTTTAAAAGTGAGAATGGAACAGAGACGGCGTTTCAGGTGGAAACGTCGTGCTCTGTGCAGGAAGACCTGGAGCGCGGCCTGCAATTCATTGCCCAGAGTGTACGCAGATTTTATCCGGAAGCAGGAGAAGCTATGAACGAACAGCTCGAAAAAGACAAATTGACCATAGAGCAGGAGGCCGCCCTTGGGATCTCGCTACGTGCTTACCTGACAGAAATGCTTGGACTTCATGCGGCCAGAGAGATCCTTTCAATGAACAGTCAGGAGAAGGAGCAGCGGTATATCATCATCGACGGAAGACAAGGCCCGACAGGAAAAAGCACCCTGTGTAAGGTGCTACGGAAGCATGGTTACAAAGTGCTGGAGATGCATGAGCAAAAGTACATACGTCTGGACACGGAGTTACAGTGCAAGATCGCCGATTTTAACGAGTTGGTAGATTAAGTCTCGCAAGCTAAACAAGAAGCCCCCTCGCAAGAGAAGAAAGGAGCGATCCCATGACATTAGAAGAAGTTGAAGCGATCCCGAGAGAGACACTCTTGGCCACGGAAGTGGCTCAATGCATCGGCTGCGATCCCAATTTTATTCGGTTTGAGGCGCGTCAGAATCCGGCGCGTTTAGGGTTCCCTGTCATTTGTGTGGGCTCCCGGGTTAAGATTCCCAAGCAGGCGTTTTTACGCTTTATGCGCGGGAAGTCGGATTCAGAGAATGAAGAAAGGCGATAGGAGGATTAAGATGAAGTTTATGAAAGAAGAGAATCAGAAAATGGAGGACCTGTTTGTGGAGGTGCGTCAGCAGCAGATGGAGCTGGCCAGAGAGGAAGTCAAGGCAGCGAAAGGATTGGCCTGGCGTCGGTTTGTTCCCACTGGATCGCCGGAAGATCTGGTGAAGCTCGGCAGCCTGATCGAAAGAAAGGCCCTGGCTTTGGATGATTTACAGCTGATTTTGCAGGTGCTCGCGCTACCTGTATCGGATGGCAGCTGCCCGGTGGATGGACGGGTCAGAATGGCGTTTACCGACCAGAAAACCGCCTGTCCATCGTATGTAGGCGGCAGATGCATCGGTGTACCTCCTGCTCATCCGCCGTATACATCAAGACCGGTATGTCCTAAAATGGTTTCGGAGGAGGTAGACGGGTGTACCAAAAAGTAATCATGATGGGGCGTCTGGCGGCGGATCCGGAGCTTCGACAGACGCCCAGCGGGGTCAGTGTTGCGACCTTCGCGATTGCAGTGGACCGCCAGTATGCGGACAAGGATGGCAAGCGCCAGGCGGACTTTTTCGACATCGTCGCCTGGCGGGAACTCGGGGAGTTTGTCACCAAGTATTTCTGCAAGGGCAAGCCGTGCCTGGTGGACGGCCGGATTGAAACCCGCACCTATACAGACAAGAACGGGATCAAGCGAAAACTCTATGAGGTGATTGCCCAGAACGTCCGGTTCTGCGGGGACGGCAGTAAGACAGACAAAGGATTTCCGGAGGCACCACCAGCGCCCAAGCAGACAGAGCAGGAAGACTTCACCGAGATGGATCCAGGCGACGATCTTCCGTTTTAGAGGTGGCAGCATGAGAGTGATTGACATTATCAACCTGAAGGGCGGGGTCGCCAAGACGATCAGCGCGATTAATATTGCCCATGTGCTGGCTGCGATCCATCGCAAGCGCATCCTGATGATCGACAACGACAAGCAGGGCAACACGACCAAATTCTGGGGACTGCACAGCTATGACCGGCCCGGCATCGCCGAGCTGCTTACCCAACCCGGGCTGGACGTCCGGCAGGTGATCCGACCAACCGGGATCGCGGGGATCGACCTGATCCCCGCAAACATGTCCCTGCTTTCGGCGAACAGCTCGCTGCTCATCAACATGAGCCGGGGCAGGGACTACCGGCTCCGACGGGCGCTCGACCCGGTGCGGGATGCGTACGACTTCTGCGTGATCGACAATGCCCCTGACATCAACGTGGGCGTCATCAATGCGCTTATGGCCGCAGACGATGTGCTCGTACCGGTCAAGATCGACCAGTTTGCGTTTGATGGTCTTGCGGAGCTGATCGAGCAGGTGGATGAGATCCGGGAGAGCAACCCCAGCCTGCGGTTTGCGGGCTGTTTTTTTACCATGTACCAGCGCAACAAGGCCAATCAGCGCGGGGATGACTGGCTGCATGATGATGGAAGCTATCCCATCTTCAAAACCCGCATCCGGAGCACCGTCAAGGTCACTGAGACAACCTACGAGGGCAAACCGCTGCTGGTTCATGCGCCCCGCAGCACAGCGGCGCAGGACTACGTTTCGCTGGTTGCGGAGTATCTGGCGCAGAGAAAGGAGGGCGCAGGTGGGGAAGTTTAACGTCCGGGAGATGATGGCTCCGAAAGAATCCAACACAGAAACAGTGGACAGGCCACGCACTGTGGAGCAGATCGCGGTGGAGATCAATTTCTATAAGGCGCAGACAGTCCAGAATATCATCGAGATCGGTAAGCGGCTGATTGAAGCCAAGGAGCACCTGCCGCATGGGGCGTGGGCGGACTGGCTAAAAGACGCGGTTGAATTTAGCCAGGAAACGGCCAACCGATTCATGAGAATTGCTCGAGAGTATTCAAATTCGTCACCGGTGACGAATTTGAGCTACACCAAAATGTTAGCATTGTTGCAGGTCCCGGAAGAGGATCGGGAAGCATTTTTGGCGGAAAGCCACCTGGTCAACGGGGTGCCCAAAACGGTGGAGGAGATGTCTAAACGCGAGCTGAATCAGGCGATCCGCGAGCGGGACCAGGCCCGCAAGGAGGCCGCGGAGCAGAAAGTCCGCGCCAAACGGGAGTATGACAACTATATGAACGCGCTTGTCGCGAAAGAAAAAGCAGATGAACGTCTGAAAATCGCTGAGGGAGAAGCCGCGGCACAGAGAAAGCGTGCGGAGCAGGCACAGCGCTGCGTGGACGACCTGCAAGGGCAGGTCATAGAACTTCAGCACCGCCCGGTCGAGGTCGCAGTGGCGGAGGTCAGCGAGGAGCAGATCGAGGAGATCCGGCAGCAGGAGAAGGCAAAGGCCGAGCAGAAATACTGCGGCCAGATCGCCGCCGAACGCCAGCGGGCGGAAGCCGCGGAACAGAAGCTCAGGCAGCAGCCGGTCCGGTCGGAGGCGGCCTATACTGCGGAGGAGGCGGACGACGCCTGGGAACGGTTTGCAGGAGCACTCTGGTCGAGCTTTGAACAGTTCACCGCGCTCCTCAGCCGTACAGAAGGAACGCTGGCATTGAACGCGCTCAAAGAGGCGGCGGAAGAGATAGACGAAATCCGGCAGGAAATCCGGCTGATGTCCAACCAGCTGATTAGCCAGCAGGAGATAGATCTGCCGCCAGATCTGTAAACAGGAGGTTAAAGAGATGAAAGCAACGGGTATTGTACGCAAAATAGACGAGCTGGGGCGGCTGGTGATCCCAAAAGAAATCCGAAGCACGCACGGCTGGGAGAACGGCTCATCCATCGAAATCTGGCTGGATGAGCAGGGAAATGTGGTCCTGCGTGAATACCGGCCTCAGTACCGTAATCCGGTCGAGAAGCTGTTGGAGGAGGCGAAAGCCGCTCTTCCTGCGTTAGATGGAGCGGCCCGGATGCATCTGGAGCAGGCGGTCATGGAGCTTTCGACTGCGGTCCGCCATGTATGAATACATACCGGAGGAGCTGAGGCAGCTCTCCCAGTGGGTCTGCCACAAGTACCCGAGCAAGACCCCCCTGTGCGCATGCCCGGATGCAGGTGGCATCCTGCATCCGGCGAGCTGCAACAAACCGGCCACCTGGTCCAGCTTTGGACAAGCGGTCAGGGCGGTGAAGGAACACGGTGCGACCGGCATCGGCATCCAGTTTGCAAACGGAATTTGCGGCATCGACATCGACGACTGCGTGGACGGCGGAGAACTGACCGCATTTGCGCGGGAGATCGTCGAGACAATGCGCAGCTATACCGAGGTTTCCCCCTCCGGGACGGGCATCCATATCCTCTGCAAGGGACGCCTGCCTGCCCGGGAGGGCAGGCGGGACAGCTCGCTCGGTCTCGAGATGTACGATACCGGGCGGTATTTTACGGTAACCGGATCTGCGTACCTCGACCCGTCCGGCAGGCCGTACCCGCTCCGGGACTGCACCAGGGAGCTGGACGAAATCCACCGGAAATATCTGACGCCCGAACCGGTCGAGCAGACCAGGTTGGACGCGCCAAAGCCCGCCGCGGCAAGGACGCCGAATTCCCGTCAGGCGGTCCGTGACCTTTCGGATCAGGAGATTCTTGAGATTGCGTTCCGGAATAAGGAGACCGGGGATGATATACGGCGGCTTTACGCGGGGGACTGGAGCAGCCTGCCGCAGCTTTCGGGTAAGAGCCAGAGCGAGGCGGACCTGTTGTTCTGTGGGCATCTGGCGTTCTGGTTTGACCGCGACAGCGCCCGGATGGATGCGGTGTTCCGTGCTTCGGGGCTGTACCGCAAGAAGTGGGACGAGAAACGGGGCGCGCAGACCTACGGCCAGAAGACGATTGCCGCGGCGGTCAAGGGGGCGACCCGGACGTTTGTCCCGTATGACCGGCCCAGAGGCGGCGAGAAGCCGCTTCCGGAACCGCCCCCGGAATCTTCTTCGAGAAAGCAGGGGCCGCTTTCTGGGGGCGCGCAGCCCTCTCAACCGGCACAGGTCAAGCCGGACCCGGGGCGGTATACGCTGGACGACACCGGCAACGCCTACCGGTTCCGGGACGCCTTCTGGCGGGACCTCAGATACGACCATGTCAATGGCCGTTGGATGTACTGGACCGGCAAGCGGTGGGCGGTGGATGAAACAGGGGAGGTCAAGCGGCGGGCGAACGCGCTGCTTGAGCGGATGGAAGAGGAGGCACGCTCGCTCTATGACGACGGGGGCCTGCTCAAGCATGTCCGCAAGACCCGCAGCAGCAAATACAAGGAAGCGATGATCCGGGAGGCGCAGCCGCTGGAGGGGATTCCTGTGCTGCCGGGCGAGCTGGACCTGTACCAGGCGCTGCTGAACGTACAGAACGGGGTGCTCAACCTCAAGACCGGCGAGCTGCTGCCGCACAAGCGGGAGTATATGCTCTCGATGATCGCGGCGGTGGAGTATGACCCGGCGGCGGAATGCCCCCGCTGGATGCAGTTCCTGGACGAGATCACCTGTGGGGACGTGGACCTCGCGCTCTACCTCCAGCGGATGGTGGGCTACTGCCTGACCGCCTCAACCCGGGAACAATGCATCTTTTTCCTGTGGGGTTCGGGCGGCAACGGCAAGAGCCGGTTTGTCGAGGCGGTCACCTCGCTGCTTGGGGATTACACCAAAAACAGCCCGCCCGAAGCGATCATCGTCAAGGACCGCAGCAGCCCGAACACCTCTACAGCCGAGCTGGCGCGGATGAAAAGCGTGCGCCTGCTGACCACCTCGGAGCCGGACGGAGGCTGTCGTCTGGCGGAGGGGATGGTCAAACGGATCACGGGTGAGGATGTGGTAACCGCGCGGTTGCTCTATAAGGCGTCGTTCGACTATAAACCGGAATTCAAGGTGGTGATGAGCACTAACGCCAAGCCGGTGATTACCGGCAGTGACCAGGGAATCTGGCGGCGGGTGCGGCTGATCCCATTCACCGCGCAGTTCCCGCCGGAAAAGCAGGACCGGGATCTCGGGGACCGTCTGGCCGCGGAGCGGCCGGGCATCTTCCGCTGGGCGGTACAGGGGGCAATCGACTGGTACCGGTACGGGATGCCGCGGTGTCTGCGGGTGGATAACGCCAACGAGGACTACCGCAACGAGATGGATCGGGTCAAGGAGTTTATAGACGATTGTCTGGTGCGCACACAGGGGAGTGCGCTGCCGAGCCACCGCATCTATGCGGTTTACCGGGCGTGGGCGGAGGAAAATGGGGAGCGGTATCCGCTGGGGCAGAAGAAGTTTTCGACCGAGCTGGTGGACAACCATCGGTTTTTTCGGCGGAAAACCATGCGGTTCTCGGAGTTTCTGGATGTGGAGTTTTCCGCGATCGGGCGCGAATACCTCGCGATGGCCCCGCAATCCCCCACCGGCTGATGGCGGATATGGCGGATTGCAGGCGTTTGCGTAAACTTTCCCCTATGTTTCTTTAGGGAATTTCTTAACATTGACTCCATATCTACCATATGCACCATCCAAAGATACACCATATCTATTATTTATCTTTTATATTTATTTTTTAAAAGGGAAAAAGGAGAAAAGAATGGATAGAAAAGAGAAGCAGCGCCGGGCGCAGAGGTATCTGCTCGCGCTGGCAAGGCTCGAGCGGAAATGCGAGGAGGCGGCGCGCTGGGAGTCGATCGCCGAGGGGAGCGATCCGGGCGGGAAAAACCAGGTCAAGGTGGCCGCGCTGCATATCCGCGCCGAGTGCGAGGAGCTGACCTGTCAGGTGCAGGAACTTCGGGGGGATCTGATGCGGGCCATAGGCGGGATGAACAACGAGAAATACAGAGAGGTGCTCGAAGCGCTCTATCTGGCAGGGGATTCGGTTGAGGACTTTTGCAGGCAGAAGGGGTGGTCCAAGCGATATACGCTGCAACTCAAAGCTCGGGCATTGGATGCGCTTGACCTGTAAGCCGAAAATTTTTTAATTAGTTCACCTTTTATGTAGTTTTTCTTACAAAAGTTCACCTTGAAAAGGGCACCATTCTTGACGTATAATAAACCTGTAGAGATGTACCCGAAAGGGTGCGTCTCTTTTTTTGTACGCAAATCAAATCCCCGGCGCAAAATCAAGCGGGGCAATGCGCTGCCGGAAGCGGCTCCACAGCGTCCACGCAGAGGCGGCTGGGCGGCCCTGCATGGCAGGGCTTTTGATCCGGGCTTCGCAGTCTGCGCGGCCCGCCGGGCAAAGGTACTCCTGACGGGGCGGCTTGTGCGCGGGTCCGTTGAGCGCGAAAAAAAGCTCCGTAAAACCCGAAAAATCCGGTTTGATCTTTTGATTTTCCAATCCTGCCCAGATCGTCAGAAATCTTGTGCAGGTTGCCGGAGCGCGGGTATGGGCGCAGGGGATTGTGCAGAATGACGGGATTTCCAGGCAGCCGGAGCAGGATGCCGGAAAAATCCTGTCAAAATGACGAAGCAGAGGGAGGGGTCTATGACGGAGAAAGCGGAGCTGTATTTCGAGGACGGAACGGTGGTGCTCTGCACCCGCCTGACCGCCGCATACTTCGGGGTGACCGCCGCGACCCTGAGCAACTGGACGCGCAGCGGATGCCCGCAGCTCAGACGCGGGTACTACGACCTCAAAGCGGTGCTTGACTGGCGGGCCAGACGGGAGGAGCGTCCGGAGATGCCGTCCAATCCGGAGCAGATGAGCGCGGGGGAACTGCGGCTGCACTACGACGCTCAGCTCAAACAGGCACAGTTTGAGGCCCGGCAGTTCCAGAACCGGCTGGCTGCGGGGGAATACCTCCCCCGTGTGCAGGTGGTGCGGGACCTCTCCCGATTCCTGATGGTCTTAAAAACAGCGGTCACCGGGCTGGGCCGGGAACTGGGGCTGCTGGTGTCGCCCTATGTGGACAGCAGCACCGCCCGGAAGCTCAGCCACACGATCGACGAGCGGATCCGAGAGGGGCTCGAGCAGATTGCGGTGGGCGGGATCGCGCGGGAGGAGCTGGACACAGATGGCGGATAACCGGTACAGCCCGCCCGGCTGGATCCGGGAAGCGCTTGAAGCGCTGCGCCCGCCCCGGCGGGAGCGGGTCAGCGAGTGGGCGGACCGGTGCCGCATCCTTGGCGAAGGGCAGTCGAGCAAGCCCGGCCAGTGGCGCACCTCCTACACCCCCTACCTGCGGGAGCTCATGGACGCGTTCAACGACCCGGAGGTGGAGGAAATCTCGTTCGTGAAGTGCACACAGGTCGGCGGCACCGAGGCGGAGCTGAACATGATCGGGGCCGCGCTCTGCAACGACCCCGCCCCTATCCTGATGGTGCTGCCGCAGAAGGAGCTGGCGCAGCTGGTGTCAGAACGGCGGATCCAGCCGATGATCCGGAGCTGTCGGGAGCTGGAGCGGCAGTACCTGGAGGAGAGCAAGTGGAACGACCTGGGGTTCCGCAGCGGTGTATCGATCGGGATCGTGGGCGCGAACTCCCCGAGCGATCTTGCGAGCCGCCCGGTCAGATACCTGTTTCTGGATGAGGAGGACAAGTTCCCGGCGCGGTCCGGGAAGGAGTCGGCTCCGGCGGCGCTGGCCAGAGAGCGGCTCAAGACCTATCCGGGCAGCAAAAAGATGGTGCGCATGTCCACACCGGTCTTTGAGGACGGCCCGACCTGGCAGGCATGGTTACGGGCGGACACCCGGATGGAATGCTTCGTGACCTGCCCGCACTGCCGCGCCGAATGGACCTACAAGTTCGGACGGCTCAAGTGGCCGGAGGGAGCGACCGCAGACCAGGCGCTGACCCAGGCGGTCTACCTCTGCGAGGAATGCGATGCGGTTATCAGTGAAGCCGACCGGGCGGAGATGCTCCGGAGCTGCCGGTGGAAGGCGGTCGATACTAACGGGAGCCGCCGCAGGATTGCGTTCCGGCTCAACGTATTCTATTCGCCGTGGGTGCGGCTGGGGGAGGTCGCGGCCAACTGGATCGAGAGCGAAAGCGCGCCCGAGCTGCGTCAGAATTTTATCAACTCCTGGCTGGCCGAGCCGTACAAGGAGATCGACCGGCAGATGGATGCCGAAACCCTGCTCGAAACGCGGCAGGGGCAGTACCCGGCAGGGAGGGTTCCGCCCGATACGGTCATGCTGACCGGCGGGGTGGATGTGCAGAAACGGTGCCTCTATTGGACGGTCCGGGCGTGGCGGGTCAATATGACCAGCTTCAACGTGGCGCATGGGCAGGCGTTCTCCTGGGGCGAGCTGGAACGGGTCATGAACGCCTGGTACGAGGACGCGCAGGGCGGGAAGTATCAGGTGAACCTGTGTCTGGTGGACGCGGGATACGAGACCGACACGGTGTTCGACTTCTGCGCGGTCAACAGCAGCTGGGCGGTGGCGAGCCGCGGGTCATCCTCCCGGATGCAGAGCAAATACCGGGCGGGCCGGATTGAGCGCAACGGGATGGCGGACGGCCAGCTGATGCTCTGGGTGGATACCGACTTCTACAAAGACATGATCTTTTCCCGGCTGTTCCGGGAGGTGGAGAATGGAGGCTGGTTCCTGCACGACGGGTGCGACCCGGAATACGCCGAGCAGATCACCGCGGAACACAAGGTGATCGAGCGCAGACGGGGACATCTGGTCAGCCGGTGGGAACAGAAGGTTTCGGGCGGGGACAACCATTACCTGGACTGCGAGGTCTACGCGGCCTGTGCGGCGGACGTCTATGGGCTGCGCACCATCTACAGCAGGCAGGCACAGGCGGATCAGCCTTCGCCGCAGCCGGAACACCGCCCGGAACGGCCGCGCAGGCATGGAAAATCATTTAGACGGAGGGGATCGGTATGAGTGAACTGTCGGAACTCAAGGAGCGGCGCGCCGCACTCCTGAATGCGATCAGCAAAATCGAAAATGGGGCGCAGGAATACCGACTGGGGTCGCGCTCGCTCAGGCGCGCCGACCTCGGGACACTGTATGCGCAGTATGAACAGCTTACCAGCCGGATCAGCCGGATTGAGCGCCCCACCTGTACGGTGGCGGTGCTGGGACGGAGGCGGGGCGGATGAAACAGAAGATGAGCCTGCTCAATCGGATGTTGCTGCCGGTCGCACCGAGGCTGGCCTGCGAACGGGAGGCGTGGCGGCGGCACGCGCAGCGGAATTTCTACGCGGCGGCCGACCGCAGCCCCCGCAGCGCGGGGATGGCGCAGTCCAACACGACCGGGGAACAGGCCAACCAGGGGGCGCGGGAGATCGTGCGGGCGCGCGCCCGGGACCTTGAGCGCAACTCGGATGTCATGAACAGCCTGCTGCTCGCGTTCGAGCGCAATGTAATCGGGAACGGGATCGTCTTACAGGCGAAGGTCCGCAGCACGGACGGCACGGAGGAGGAACCGCTCAACAGCCGGATCGAGCGGCTGTGGCGCAGGTGGTGCAGGCCGGGAAACTGCGAGGTTTCCGGCCGGTTCGGGTTCCGGGAGGTGCTGGTGCTCTGCCTGCGGCGGAGGCTGGTGGACGGCGGGATCCTGGTTATCCGATCCTACTTTGAGGGCCGGTACCAGCTCCAGTTGCTCGAGGTGGACGATCTGGACACCACCATACAGGGATACGAGGGTCGCCGGGTGATCGGCGGGATCGAGGTGGACGACTACCGGCGGGCGCTGGCCTACTACATCCGGGTGTATGACGCGTGGGGGTTTCCGGTCGAAACCCGCCGCATCCCTGCAAACCGGGTGAGCTATCTGTCCTATCTGACCCGCACCAGCCAGATTCGGGAGATCTCCCCTGCTGCGCCGTCGGTGGGGCGGGTGGACGACCTCAACGAGCTGCTGGACGCGGCGGAGGAGAAGGAGCGGGTGCAGTGCCACCTTTCGGTGGCGGTCAAAAAAACAGAGGGCACGCTCACCGGGGGGCTGGCAGGGCTGGGCAGGGGCTTCGGGCAGGCGCAGCAGGCGGGAGACCGGGAGCCGCCGACCGAGCTGCTCGAGCAGGGGACGGTGGTCTACCTGAACCCGGGGGAGGAGATTCAGCCAATCTCGCAGGCAGGCACCAGTTCGACGGTCGACCCGCTGGTGCGCACCACCCAGCGGCTAGCGGGCGGCAGCGTGGGGCTGAGCTATGAGGTCGCGTCGCGGGACATGTCGCAGGTGACCTACTCATCCGCGCGGCAGGGGCTGCTGGAGGACCAGAAAACCTATCGGGGCCTGCAAACATGGCTGATCGACCATCTATGCGAGACGGTCTACGAGGAATGGCTCGACTGGATGGTGCTAAGCGGCCAACTGGACCTGCCGGGATACGAACGGGATGCGGAGCGGTATCAGGAGCATGTGTGGCTGTGCAGCGGCTGGGACTGGATCGACCCGCTCAAGGAGGCGAACGCCAACCGGATCGCGCTCGAGACCGGACAGACCACCATGCAGGCGCTCTGCGCGGCCCGCGGGACCGACTGGAAAGAGGTCGCGGAGCAGCGGGCGCAGGAGCAGGCATATCTGGAGCAGCTGGGGCTGCTCGATAATGGAGGGATGAAGGATGGCAAAACAGATGGACAGCCTGCCCGCGGTGGGACAGCTGGTGCACCGGAGCGCACAGCTGGAATGCCGGGCAATCGAGGGGCAGCCCGCACAGTTTGAGATTTCAATCTCGAGCGAGACGCCCGCGGCCCGGTGGTACGGCAGAGAGATCCTCTCGCACGACGCGGGGGCGATCGACCTGTCGCTCCTAAACCGGGGCGGTGCGCTGCTTTTCGCACACGGGCGGGACGTCAACTATGGGCTGGTGCCGGTCGGGAAGATCGTGCGGGCGTGGCTGGACGAGGAGAAACGGCAGTGCCGGGCAGTCATCGAGATGGACGAGGACGACCCGGACAGCGCCCGGCTCAAAAGCAAGCTGGAAAAAGGGATGCTCAGCGGGGTATCGATCGGGTACCGGCTGCTGACCCCGTACCAGCAGCTGAAGGCGGGCGATACCAGTGCAAACGGGCGGTTTGCTGGGCCTGCGTATGTCGCGACCCGGTGGCAGCCGCATGAAATCAGCTTGGAACCGATCCCCGCCGATCCGACGGTCGGTGTGGGCAGAACGATGGAGGAGGCATGTGAAATGGCATTGAAAGAGAATCAGGAGGGAACCTCTGCGGAGGCCCTGCCGCAGGAAGGACAGCGGACACAGGAGCCTGCACCGGCAGTGGTCCCGCCCATGCAGGATGACGGGGCACTGACCCAGGCGGTGCAGGCGGAGCGGGAACGCACGACCCAAATCGACGCGCTCTGCACCCGGTTCGGGATCGACGATAAGACCCGGTCGCAGTACCTGTCCGAAGGGCAGACGGTGGACCAGGTACGGGCAGCGATCCTCGAGCGGCTGTCGGCAGAACGCCCCCCGGTGGCGGCGGGGATTGGCCGGGAGACCGGCGTCACAATGGACGAGCTGGACAAGGTGCGCGCGGCGGCAGCGGACGGCCTGCTGATCCGGGCGGGATACGCACCCGAAAAACCCGCGGACGGCGCGGGGGAGTTCGCGGGGATGTCGTTCTCGCGGATCGCGGTGGAGTGCCTCTCCCGGTCGGGGGTGGAGGATGCCAACCGGATGAGCGCGGAGCAGCTGTTCCGCCGGTCGATGACGCCGGACAGCGCGTTTGTGTCGATCCTGTCCAATGTGGCCAACCGGATCGTGCTGGGCAGCCGGGACACCGTCCCGACCACCTTCCAGCTCTGGACCAGTAAGGCAAGCGCGTCCGATTTCAAGCCGACCGAATTCTACGAGATCGGCGAGGCGGGCGAGCTGCTCGAGGTGCCGCAGAACGGGGAGCTCAAGGAGGCGCGGCTGTCGGATGCAGCGGTCGCCACCCGCCGCCTGCTGACCTTCGGGCGAAAGATCACCTTTACCCGTCAGCTGTTCATCAACGACGACATCGGGCTGGTATCGCGCACACTGACCCGGTTCTCGCTGGCGGCACAGCGGGGGATCAATACGGCGGTGTACGATCTGCTGAAGCAGAACCCGGTCATGTACGACGGGAACCGGCTGTTCAGCGCGGCGCACCGGAACCTTGGGACCGGCGCAGCCCCCTCGACCGCGACGTTCGCCGAGGCGCGTAAAAAGATGCGCACCCAGCGGGACCTCAGCGACAACGCCTACCTGAACATTTCGCCCGCGTACATCCTTTCGAGCGCAGCGGACGAGACCGAGATCGAAAAGCTGCTGACCTCACTGGCCGATCCGGGGAGCGGCAATTCGGGGGTGGCCAACGTGTTCCGCAACCGGATGCAGCTGATCGTGGACGCTGAGCTGGATGTGGACAGCGGCGCACAGCCTTACTATTTTGTGGCTGACCCGCGTATGGCGGATACGATCGAGGTCTGTTACCTGAACGGGAGCGAGACGCCGATCGTCGAGAGCCGGATGGCGTTTGATGAACTGGGCGTGCAGTACCGGGTCTATATCGACCGGGGGGTCACGCTGCTGGGCTACCGGGGCCTGTTCAAGAACCCGGGCAAGGCATAAGGAGGGATTCGGATGGCGGAATTTGTACAGAAGGGCGAGAGCTTAAACTACCGCAACGAGGGCAGCGAACTGATCCGATACGGGGAAGTCGTGGTGCTCGAAGAGCGGATCGGGGTGGCGGGCATCGACATCCCGGCGGGAAGCCTTGGTACGGTCGGGGTGAGCGGGGTCTATGAGATGCCCGCGGAGACCGGGACCGCGTTCCAGATGGGGCAGACCCTTTGGTGGGATGCGGAAAACAAACGGCTCACCGCGACGAAGGCGGCAAGCGGGGCAATCCTCGCGGGATACGCGGCAGAGGCGAAGGCGGCGGAGGCCGCAGCCGCGCTCTGCAAACTGTGAGGGGGTGGCAGGATGATCCGGTTGTTTTGCCCATTGACGCATAACGGATACCTGATCCCGGCGGGAAAGACCGTCCGTCTGCCCAAGGAGCTGGAAGAGAAGATCGTGGCCGCGGGCAACGGAAAACGGGTAGTCGCGATGGATGTGAGCGAGGGCTGGCTCGAGCAAATCGAACCGAAACAGGCGCCAGAGCAGAAACCCGGAGAGGAGGCCGAACCGGAGGAAGCGCCGGACCAGCTTTCCGGCGTGCAGGAGCTGCCGGTCGGCCGCAAGGGAAGGAAGTGAGCGGATGGCAACATTCAAGGAGCAGATGCGGGAGGACATTAGCCTGCTCCTGAATCTGGAGGAGTTCGCGGAGCTGCGCACCGTCCGGTATGACGGGGAGACCTACCAGGATATTCCCGTTGTACTGGAGGGGCCGGTAAACGAGGAGAGGGAACAGCTCCGGGACGACCATATCCAGGGCCTGCACCGGGTCAGCGCGGTCCTCCACTGCGCCGAGAGTGACCTGGGCGGCAAGCTCCCGAGACAAGGCTGCCCCTTGCAGATCAACAACTGCGAGGGTGGCGGCGGCTATTTCCGGCGCTATTACGTGGCGGCAGCGGCCCGCGAAATGGGGATGCTGCGCATCGAACTGGAGGCGATCCAGGATTGAGGTTTGATAATATCAGCAGAGAGGCGCGCAGGCCCGCGGGCCGGGGGACCTGGGAAGGGCCGGCGAGCGCGGACATTGACGTAACGGTAACAGCCGGACAGGATGTGCTGGATCGGGCGGCGGGCCTGCTGGCCGGTATTGAGGGCGGGCTTGAAAAAGCAATGAAAAGGGCTATGTCAAGGACGACCTCCCATCTGCAAACAGAGAGCACCCGGGCAATCCGGGAGCGGTACGCAATCTCCGCAGCTGGCATCCGGGCCAACGAGAATGTCTCAGTCCGGTACAGTTACCAGAACGGGGTACAGGTATATATCACCTTCGCCGGGTACCGGATTCCCCTGCACCGGTTCGACGGATCCGGCCCGATTAACCCTGCCTACGATACCAGCCGCTGGATCCCTGTGATGTTTGGCCCGGACAAGTGGCGGCTGCTGCATCCCGGCAGTCCCGCCTATGGACATGTCCTGAAAGGGACATCCGCCAAATCCTTCCCGAACGCGTTCGCCGCGCGGATGAAAACCGGACATGTCGGCATCTTTGAGCGGACCGGCGGCATGACCTCCCGCAGCAAGGATGAGATCGAGGAGTTGTTTGGGCCTTCGGTCGCCCAGATGCTGGACAGCCCGGAGGTTTCGGAGAGGCTGACGGCAGGAGCGGAGCAGGTGTTTGAAAAGCAGTTGGACCATGAAATCATGGCGCTTATGAATGGATGGGGATGGTGACAGAATGACAAGGATTCTTTTACTCGAACAGCTGAAAGCCTTCACGCTTGAGGCCACAAAAAATATCATTTTGCCGGTGCAGATGCAGGAAGAGGACACCGAACCGCCCGCGCCCCGGCCCGTCAGGGTGTTCCTGACCCGCCTGCCGGACGGCAAAGTCTACATGCGGGACGCCCCCTACATCCTGCACCAGGTGGTTACCTGCAAGGATGTGCACCAGCCCGGCAGGCCATGGCCGGATTCCTCCGCTGTCGTCCGCTCGGTGTTCTGCGTATACCATCCGGACGAACAGGAGGGCGGATTGGCCCTGCTGAACCTGATGGAGCGGATGCGTATCGCCCTGATGCAGCAGGTGGTGATCGGCAAGCAGTTCACCCTGGATTTGCAGGAAGGGCTGGAAAGCCTGATCTATCCAGAGAACTCTGCCCCGTTCTATGCGGGGGAGATGATCTCCCAGTGGAAATTAAAGTCGGTGGAAAGGAAGTTGACGCAATGGCAAGAAAGATAACGGCCCGGCCCAAACCGGATGACGGCGGGTTCTACTGCTACATCGGCCCCAACCTTGCGGGCCTGATCCAGAGCGGGACAATCTATATGGGCACAAAAGAGGAAGCGCTCGCCGCAGCGGCCCGCGCGATTGAAAAACAGCCGCTGGTGAAAACCCTGATTGTCTCGGGCGCGGCCCTGCCGGAGGCCCGGCTCAAGGTTAAAAAGCCCGGTAACGCCCTGTATGCGAACTACCAGAAGGTAGCAGCCGGAAGGGAGGGGAACTAAATGGCCAATCTCGGAGTGCACGTGTATGAACAGGCGACTTCGCTCAGCACGCCGGTCGTGGCGGATGCCGGGATCCCGTATGTGGTGGGCGTCGCCCCATCCCACGCGGCATCCAGCCCGGGCAAAGCGTATACGCCGGTCCTTTGCACCAGCTGGACAGAAGCGGTGGAAAAGCTGGGCTTCTCCTACGACTGGGAAACCTACACCCTCTGCGAATTCATGTACAGCCATTTTCAGCTGTTCGGTTGTCAGCCGGTGCTCTTCTGCAACGTTTTTGATCCCGCCGCCATGCAGAAGACGGGAGAAGGCAAGGACTATGCGGTGGCGGAACACAGGATTTCCATCCCGTTCGGATTTATCCACGATGACAAGCTGGTGGTGACCTGCGTAAAGAAAGCCGGTTCGGACGAGGTGATCGCGGCGGACAACCAGCTGGCGGAGGACGAGGATTACAGCGTCCTGTACGACGCGGACGAAGACGCCTGCATCATCGAGCTGTTGCCCTCCGGCGATTACTACCAGACCGCAGAGCTGCTCCATGTCGAGGGGCAGGTCGTGGAGTTTGGCCAGATCGACGAAAAGGACATCATCCGGGGGCTTGGCGTGGTCGACGAATGTATGACCGTCGTGGGAGTGATCCCCGACCTGATCTGCACGCCCGGATATTCGCACCTGTCCACCGTCGCGGCAGTCATGGCGACCAAGGCCGCGGGGATCAACGGTCTGTTCCGCGGCAAGGCGCTTATTGACATCGACTCCGGCCCGGACGGCTGTACCGAATATTCCAGCCTGACCTGGCACAAGAACAAAAACAACTTTATCGACGAAAATCAGGTTGTCTGCTGGCCCATGGTCAAGCTGGGGGATTACCGGTTCCACCTGTCCACCCAGCTGGCGGGCCTGATGGCCAAGGTGGACACCGGGAACGCCGGATGCCCGTACGAGTCGCCCTCCAACAAGGCGCTCAAGATCGACGGCTGCTGCCTAGCGGACGGGACCGAAATCAACCTGACCTGGGAGCAGGTACAGCTGATCGCCGGAAGCTACGGGATCGTGACCGCCCTCAACTTCATGAGTATGGGTTGGGTGGCCAAGGGCAACTATGTGGGGTGTTATCCCGCGAACACCGACGTCAAAGATTATTTCATCCCGGTTTCCCGGATGTTCGATTGGGTGGGCAACACCCTCATCCGGACCTTCTGGTCCAAGCTGGATAAGCCCATGACCCGGCGGCTGGTTGACAGTATCCTGGACACCTGCAACCTCTGGCTGGCAGGGCTGGTCAGCGCGGAACGCCTGCTCGGCGCGCGGGCGGAGATGCTCGCGGAGGAAAACCCGCTGCTGGATCTCATGGCGGGAATCCTGCGGATCCATATCTACATCACGCCGCCCAGCCCGGCGCAGGAGATCGACTTCACGCTGGAATATGACCCGGACTATGTGCAGGCCGCACTATCCGAATAAGGAGGGACGGTAAATGAGTCAGCAGGCAGCAGCCTATATCAATCTGGAAGTCTATGAGGACAGCGTGAACCTGTTGGGGGTTGCCAAGGTACAGCTGCCCACCATCGCCTATCCGACCGTGTCCATCAGCGGCGCGGGGATGATGGGCAACATGAACGTCCCCCTGATCGGTATGGTGGACGCCATGAGCGCGACCATCAACTTCCTGACCGTGACGCAGGCCGCCGCGAGCCTTGCGGCCCCGAGGCAGCATCTGCTCGACCTGCGGGTAGCGGAGGAGTTCTGGGAGGTCGAGAAGGCGGAATCGGGCATGTGGGCGGAAAAATACGTCATGCTGGTGCAGACCAAGAGCATCGCGCCGGGGACGGTCGCGCCCATGTCGGCCGCGGATGTGTCCGGGGAGTTTGAGGTCTATTACTATGCCGCATACCGCAAGGGAAAGCGGCTGTGGGAGATCGACAAACGCAACATGCGGTGTATCATCGGGGACGTTGACTATATGGCAGATGTGCGCCGGGCGCTGGGCAAGGCATAAAAAACAGCCTCCCCGGCAAGGGAGGCTGTAAAGGGGTTATTGGACGCCGAGACGTTCTTTCAGGGCTTCCTGTAAGACCTGCGAGAAGTTGACGCCCGCCTGCTCCGCCCGGGCGTTCAGCCAACTGGGCAGCGTAAGGGTTTTTTTAACGGCGCGGGAATCATTCCTTCGACGGTATTCGTCCGTATCCGCTGCAACAATACTGACAAACTGCGGGCTTTCCACCTGAGGGACTTCTGTAGCGGCGGGAATAGGTTCCTTCTTGTTCTCGGCATCCCATAGCCACATGGATGCAGCATCCTCGGCCATAAAGACCGCATCGGCCAGATTTGTACCGAAAGTACGACATCCGGGAAGATCGGGAACCTTTACGTCAAACATTCCATCTTCAATCGGGGTGAAAATTGCAGGATATGCGTATTTCACGAGATACACCTCCTAAAAATTTTTGAGAAGAGGTGCAGGGCTTATTTCAGCCCTGCATCCTCCAGAATTCCCCGTGCTGTAAATTCAGGGACTTCTTTATGTCGGGGGATCGCAATCTTGATCCCCGGCTTCTGGGGGTGGGTGGCAAGGTCGTGACTGCCGCCGTGGGAGATGATCCAGCCGGCTTTTTTCAACGCCTTGTCGATGTCCTTGCGTTTCATCTTTCCTCACCTCCTGATTCTATTATAGCACGTGCAAGCACGTGTGTCAATAGAAAAACACGTATCAATACATATTTTTTAAAGGAGAGATTTCAATGACTCCAGAAACCAAACCAAAATTTCAGGACGCGATCGCCAGCGTACAAAAAGCGGTGGACCAGGCAGCGAGGGTGTCCAAAATCACACAGGAGATGAAGGAGGCCGGAATTAACTTCAAGACCTATAAGCACCCTCTTACAAAGCCGCTCAGTTATGAGGGGACGACCTTCGAGGTGCTCGAGTTTGACTGGACCATCCTCACCGGCCAGGACAGCCTTGCCATCGAGACCGAGCTGGCGAAAAAGCAGAAAACGCTGGTCAACGCGCTCTGGTCGGAGGATTATCTGGCGGGGATGGCCGTACGGGCGTGCACCTGGCGCGGGCAGGTTGGCCAGCGGATCAGTACCGGCATGCTGGAGGCGCTGCCCATCGCGGACTTTCTGAAAATTTGCAGCCAGGCACGTTTTTTCTTAATCGCGTCGGGGGTGTCCTGAACCTCCGGCGGGAATGCCTGGTACTGGCGCAGAACAACCACACAGATGTTTTCAGGTGGCTGGACTGCCCCCTGTGGGAGCTGGGGAAGTGGATCGAGGCGAATAACGCTGTAATAGCAGAGCGGAGGGAAACCGGCTGATGGCGGGCAGAAAGCTTAACGAGATTGATTTTATCCTGAATGCCCAGATGAACAGCGGCTTTCATGGCACGTTCACCAAAGCGCAGGCCGAGTTTGCAAAGCTGAGCGGCGAGATTGCGGAGCTGCACAAGGCCCAGTCCAATGTTGCGGCGTACCAGAAGCAGCAGGGCGCGATTGCCGCGACCGAGGACAAGCTGGCCAACCTGAAAAAGCAGTACGCGCTGCTGCAAACCGAGATCGACGAAACCACCGGGTCCACCGCATCCCTCAGCCGGGAAAAGCTCAAGCTGGAACAGCGGATCAAAAACGCCGAGGACGCCCTGACCCGGCAGAAACAGAAGCTGGGCACGACCGCTGAAGCGCTCAAAGGCGCGGAGATCAGTACAGATGATCTGGGGGAAGCGCAGATCAGGCTGTCCGCCCAGCTTGCGGAGCTGACCGCCCAACAGGAGCAAGCAGCCAAGGGCGCGCTGACCTTCGGGGAAAAGACCGCCCAATCGTTTGAGGCGGTACAGAGCGCCATTGCGGCCGCCGGGGTCGCCGCCGCGCTGCACGAAATCGGCGGCGCATACATGGACTGCATCACCATCGCCGGGGATTTTCAGTCCTCCATGTCCACAGTGGAGGCGCTTTCCGGAGCGACCGCCAACGAGATGGAGTCTCTGACTGCCAAGGCAAAAGAGATGGGCGCGGCCACCAAGTTCACCGCACAGGAAGCATCCGAAGCCATGCAGTATATGAGCATGGCCGGATGGGACGCCGCATCCATGACAGCCGGCCTTAATGGGGTCATGCAGCTGGCGGCGGCTTCGGGAGAAGAGCTCGGGACGGTGTCCGACATCGTGACCGACGCCCTCACCGCCTTTGGGATGACCGCGCAGGACACCAACCGTTTCGTGGATATTCTGGCCGCGGCCGCAACCAAGTCCAATACCAACGTCTCGATGCTGGGGGAATCGTTCAAGTACGCGGCACCCCTGTGCGGGACGCTGGGCTATTCGGCACAGGACGCGGCAGTAAATCTGGGCCTCATGGCCAACAGCGGCATCAAGAGCAGCCAGGCGGGCACCACCCTGAAAACAGCGCTGGCCAACTTGTCCGCTCCAACCAAAGCACAGGCCGGAGAGATGGAGCGGCTTGGCATTTCAATGACCAACGCGGACGGAACCATGAAGTCGCTGGCGCAGCTGACCGCCAGCCTGCGGTCCTCCTTTTCGGAACTCAGCGAGGCGGAGCAGACAGCGGCGGCAAGCACCATCTTTGGCAAGGAGGCCATGTCCGGGATGCTGGCCATCATCAACGCCAGCCAGGCGGACGTGGACAGTCTGACCCAGAGCATCTACGGCAGCGCCGGAGCCGCACAGCGGATGGCGGAGATCAAGCTGGACAACATGAACGGGCAGCTGGTCCTGATGAAATCCGCATGGGATGCGCTGAAAACCTCGGTCGGAGAGCAGTTCACCCCGGCCATGCGCGACCTGTACAAGGTCGGGACCGAGGTGTTTACTGAGGTAGATCAGTTTGTGCAGGACTCCCCGGGCGTGGTGGGAGCGGTCACCGGCGTGGTCGGTTCGGTGGCTGCCCTGACCGCCGGGATAACCGCCTATACGGCAGTCACCAAGGTGGCGAAAGCGCTTGATCTCGCGGCGATGTTCACCGGCCCGGCCGGGATCATCCTCGGGGTGGGTGCCGCAGTCGGCGCTCTGGGCGGGGCGATCTACGGGATGTACCAGCGGGCGCATGAGGGCGTACCGGAGGTCAACGAGCTTACCCGGGCCGCAAGTGATCTGGGCGAGGCGGCGCAGCAGGCGGGCCTTTCGATTGGGCTGGTTGCCACCGAAACACAGGCGGGCATCGACACCGCCAATCTGTATATATCCCGGCTGAAGGAGATCGAAGCCGCAACGGGCGGCAACGTGGCCGGAAACGAGGATTACCGGAACACGCTGACCCTGCTGACACAGGTCATGCCCGAGCTGTCGGACCAGATCGACCTGACCACCAACTCGATCGAGGGCGGCACTGCCGCGCTCGAAGCGTCGATCACAGCCATGCAGAAAAACGCGGAGGAGCAGGCCCGAGCGGACAAGCTGACCGACCTACTGTCCAAGCAGGCGGCGGCAGAACAGGAGCTGGCTCAAAATAAACTGGACCGGACTGCGGCGGAGATCCGGCTCGCGGAGATCGAGAAACAGCGGGAACCGCTGCAAAAGCGGCTGAGTGAGCTGTCGGTCGGCGTGAGCCAGCGGGAAGGGAACCTCTCTCAGGCGTATATCGAAACCAAAAAGCAGCTCGAGGAGCTGAACCTGGAACAGAAGCGGACCGAAAACACCCTGAAAAATCTGGATACCGCGATTGAGCAAGGGGAGACCGCGGCGCTGTCCGCACAGGATGCGCTCCGGGATTACAACGCGGTTCTTGCCGAACAGGCTGGGGTGTCGCAGGAGGCGGCAGGCCAGATCAACCTTTTGACCGGCGTAATCGACAACACGGCCAGCCATGTGCAGCTGCTGGTGGACGCCTACAACGAATCCTACGCCGCGGCGCTGGAATCGGTAGAGGGACAGTATGCGGTCTGGGACCAGGCAGCCGCCGTATCCGCAACCAGCGCGGCGAACATGGCCTCCAATATCGAGGGGCAGCGCCAATACTGGGAGGATTACGCGGCCAACATGGACCTGCTCCTTGGAAAGACCTCGGAGATCGAAGGGCTGGGCGCGATGCTGGCCAGCTTTGCGGATGGGAGCGCCGACAGCGCCAACGCGATTGCAGGGCTGGCCGATGCGGTCAATGCAGGCGACACCGACACGTTGGCGGAGATGGCGGGGCAGTGGCAGGCGCTGCAAGCGGCGCAGTCGGAGGCCGCGCAGAGCATCGCGGACCTGCAAACCGGGTTCAGCAGCGAAATGGACGCGATCCAGGAAAGCCTGGCCGAACAGATCGCGGCCATGGATTTTGGGGACGAAGCGCTCAAGAGCGGGCAGGCGACCATTCAGGGGTATCTGGACGCGGCAGAAGGGATGCTGCCGCAGGTGCGGGAGGCGTACGGGCGGCTGGGTTCTGCGGCTGCTGCCGCGCTTTCCAGCGGCGGGGGCAGCGTGTCGATTGCCCCGCAGAACGCCTATGCATCCGGCACCCAGAGCGCCGAACCCGGCTTCGCGCTGGTCGGCGAGGAGGGGCCGGAGCTGGTCTGGTTCAACGGCGGGGAAAAGGTCATGGACGCGGAGCAGACCGCTTCCATGCGGGCACAGCCCGCCCTCTCCGCACTGGTTGCACCGGTTGGCGGCAGTGCGGACGGTTCCCCGGTGAGCATCCAGATTTCTTTCAACATCCAGGGGAACGCGACACCCGAAGCGGTGGCGTCATTACAGGAATTTGGGGACGATTTCGCCCAGCGGGTACAGGATGTCGTGTCGGGTATGCTGGCGGATCGGGAAAGGCGGAGGATGGCATGAAAAGCTATAGTACAACACAGGGGGATATGTGGGACAGCATCGCACAGGACCAGATGGGCAGTACCGACCACACCGGGCTGTTGATGCGCGCCAATATGAGACATGTTCTGCTGGGGACCTACCTCTTTCCGGCAGGTGTAAAGCTCACGATTCCGGACATCCCGCAGAGGGTGAGCGACGGGCTTCCGCCATGGAAGAGGAGAGGATAAAAGGAAAGCCCCCCATTACGGGAGGCTTTCGGGGGCGGGCTGCCCCAGCTTTTCAAGGTTTTGTCTTTGAGCTGAAATTTCCTGTATCTGTTCCCGGATAATCTCTTCCAAGTCGGACTTCATTTTTCGGTAGGAATCCCGCTCCGCTTTGTTTTGCCGGTAGGTGCGCCGGGAGATGGAGGTCGCTGTCTCATAGTAGACGTGCCGCCGGGTGACGACATCCAGCATGTCCTGCAAATTTTCCAGCTTGGCGATTGACTTCAGGAGTGCCTGCAAATCCTTGTCCGGGACATAAAATCCATCCCGGCGTAGGGAGGGAAGCACCTCATCAAAGACCCAGCGTTCAAACTCCTGCGCGGCGGGCAGGCGGCTGCGGACAATCAGCCGGAACACATCTCCCTCGGGGATGAATGCAAGCTCCTGCATACCGCCGTTTGTAAGGGTGTTCCGTTTTAGAACCCCCTTGCAATGATCGTGAATCGCCTTTCTGGGGACGGAGTAGCCAAGCGCCAAGGCTACATCTTTTGCGCAGAAAAGCAGCTTTCCATCTTCTTCGAGAATCCGCACCTGCCCGAACTGCTCGCTCTTGAAAATTTGCAGATCGTTCATACGGTTCCTCTCCTTTTTCTAGCCTGTTTCGCTTTTTCAGCGCGCTGGCCCTTGACGAAGCCATACTTAAACGCATCTTCGATACATTCAAGAGTACCGAAACTGTTTCTTTTGGCAATTGCCACAGCATCCCGATAGTAGATGCCATAACTTCCAACGTCTGTGGAGTCAATCAGCTCAAACAGTTTGTCATTGTTCATGGCTGCACCTCGGACGGGGTTTTGAAACCGCATTCGGCCAGAAGGCGGACAGCGTAAGCAAAGCCGCACTGAAAGCCGAAGCATTCATAATCTACCGCCAGCGTTGTAAACGCATCACTGATTTCTCGGGAATAGGGTTTCGTCAGATTGGAAAGTCTTTGATCTAATCCGGTAGTTTGAGACAACTTAAAATATTGCTGATCCCCTACAAGATGCATATGTAGCTGTTCAAGAATATTCACTTTGTTTCCTCTTTTCTATTATGTCTTGCCAGAAGAAAACCCGCATGATATAATAGATTTATCGCAGAGGTTTTCTTCTGTGGTGTTTATAGGAACGAAGTGTTGACTTGGTAGGGTCTGTGCGCTTCGTTCCTATTTTTTTATGTCTTTTTCCAGACGCTTAATCCCACGCCGAACCGCTTCATTCAGAGTGACCTTTTTCTGGTTGCAATAGCTGTCCAGAATGGATTTGCACTCTTGATCTAAGCGAATGGATGTCAGATAAGGCTTGGGATTGTCTGTAGGTCGTCCCGTCCTAGGACTCAACTTGTCACCCCCTTTTCTAAATATAAGCATAGATTATTGTAATACAAAAGTCAAGAGTAAATTGCAAATTTAATGAAAAATGAGAGGAGATGAATCAATGAGCAGTCGGAATCTGGCCCGCCGGACGGTGGCGGAGATCGCCTTTGACGGGGTGGACATCACCAGCTCGATCCGGCCATATCTTTTGTCGGTCTCCTACACCGATAATGAAGAGGACGAGACCGACGACCTTCAGATCACCCTACAGGACCGCGGGCGGATCTGGACCGAACAGTGGCTAATGGACGCGATTGAGGCGGCAGCGGCGGAAAAGCTCTCGATCGAAGCGGTGCTTCTGCGGGAGAACCAGCACAGCAATGGTAAGGACGTCCTGCTGCCGTTCGGGACGTTCGAGCTGGATACGGTGGAAGCGTCTGGGCCGCCGAATCAAATCACCATCAAGGCGACCTCGCTGCCCTTCCATGCCGCGATCCGGCAGACCAAAAAGTCAAAGGCGTGGGAGGGGTACACGCTATCCGGAATTGCCAACGAGATGGCTGCAAACAACGGGATGCTCTGTATGTACGAATCCGCCTCCAACCCGTATTACGCCCGGGTGGAGCAGATCCGGACCAGCGACATTGCCCTGCTGCGCAGGCTCTGCCATGAGGCGGGCATCTCCCTCAAGGCGACCAACAAGATTCTCGTACTCTTTGACCAAGCGGAATATGAAGCAAAGAACGAGGTCCTGACCATCCGGCGCGGGGACGGCTCCTACACCCGGTACCAGATCGGGACCGGCACAGCGGATACCCAGTATTCCTCCTGCCGGGTGCGGTACGAGAATCCCGCAAAAGGCCAGTGCATCACCGGTATCGCCACTGACGACAAGGTCAAAAACGGGCAGCGGCTGGAGATTGCCGCGCGGGTGGCCAGCCCTGGAGAGGCAAAAACACTGGCGGAAAAGATGCTGCGGCTGCACAACAAGTTCGCCAAGACCGCCAGCTTCACGATGGTCGGAAACCCCGCGCTGGTGGCGGGCGTTACGGTGCGGCTCCGGGGGTTTGGAGGCTGGGACTGCAAATACATCATCAGTCAGGCAATTCATACGGTAGATGGGTCAGGCTACACGACCAAAATCCAGCTGAGGAGCATATTGGAGGGATACTGATGGATGAGGCAAACGTCCTGCAAAATCTGGTGCGGGTGGGCACCGTCACGGCGGTGAATCCGGGCAGCCGCACCGCCCGTGTGCTGTTTGAGAGCAGCGACAAGATGAGTTCCGACTGGCTGGCAGTGCTCGACTCCCATCCGCACATCCCGGATTACGATGGCGAGCCGCAGCGGACCGAGTTCGAGGGGCCGGCCGGTGCAGGGGCGGCGGAGTTTGAGAAACACAAGCATGATCTGGTAATTAAACCGTGGCTGCCCAATGTGGGAGACAAGGTGGTCACGCTGTTCCTGCCGGTCGAGAACGCGCACGGCTTTGTATTGGGGGCGTACCAGCCATGGCAATGATCGGCTGTCTGGGGGACATCGCGTTTACGGTGTCCTCCTCGGTGGTGCGCACGCTGGACAACTTCCAGTGGTCAGGCTCTGCCCGGTATGTGGCCCACCAGCGGCATCTGGGCCGGGGGCTGCTGGAATTTACCGGCGTGGACCCGGACAAAATCTCGTTCGATATGACCCTGTCCGTTCAGCTGGGCGCGTCCCCCTCCCGGGAGCTCTCCAAAATCGCCAAGTATGAGAGCCGGGGTAGGACCCTGCCGCTGACCATCGGCAGCAAGGTCTATGGGACCTATCGGTGGGTGATTACCGGGCACAGCGTCAAGGCGAAAACCTTCGACCGGCGTGGGAACCTGTCGGTGGTCGTGGTATCTGTCAATCTACAGGAATATGTGAGGCGGTGAAAGATGAGTTATCTTGTGAGCGCGACCGATCTTCGGAACATCCGGTTTCAGGAGCGGAACACGCTATCCTCGATCCTGCAAAATATCGCGGTGCTGCTGTCCACTCCCCGGGGGTCGGTACCGTTCTACCGGGATTTCGGGATTGCGGCCAGCATTCTGGACCGCCCGATCCCAGTGGCAAAAGTCATGATGATTTCGGACATCCGGGAGGCGGTTGAGGAGTGGGAACCCCGGGTTACCGTCCTGCATGTGGAGTTTGCGGAGGACCCGTCCGACCCGGGGAAGCTGATACCAACGGTGGAGGTGGAGATCAACGATGAGCAGGAATCCGGAATATGAGTTTGTATCCATGGACGCACAGGAAGTCCTGTCACAGGCAATCGCGGCATATGAGACGCTGACCGGCATGACCGTCCAACCGGCCAGCCCCGAAATGCTGCTCCTGCGCTGGCACACGGCGGCAATCCTACAGGAACGGGCGCTCAACAACTATACAGGCAACCAGAATATCCCGAGCCGGGCGGAAGGGGCGAATCTCGACGCGCTGGGGGAGCTGTTCCTGGAGCACGAACGGCCTGGCGCAAAATCTGCCCGGTGCCGGGTGCGGTTTGAAATCTCCCAGGGGCAGCCGTTCCCAATCCTGATCCCCAAGGGGACACGGGTGTCGGACACGGGCGGGGTGCTGGTCTGGGAGACCGAGGAGGACGCCCTCGTCCCGGTCGGGGAAACGTCGGTGGACGTTGAGGTGGTCTGTCAAACGCCGGGGACGGTGGGGAACGGGTATCTCCCCGGGCAGATCGACACGATCGTGGACCTGTATGGCTACTGCACCGTCTGCCGCAACCTCACCGAATCGGAGGGCGGGGCCGACGCCGCGACCGACGAGGAATACTACAACCTGCTGCGGCTGAGTCAGGACGGATGGAGCACCGCGGGCAGTACCGGGAGTTACACTTATCACGCCATGCAGGTGTCCACCGAGATCGCGGACGTGGTCCCGAATTCCCCGTCGCCGGGGGAGGTTTACCTCTACGTCCTGATGAAGGGCGGGAGACCGGCTGGGGAGGAGATCAAGAAGGCGGTATACGAGCGATGCAGCGCCGACCGGGTGCGGCCGTTCACCGACCATGTCCAGATGGGCGACCCGGAGATTGTCCCCTACGAAGTCGACCTGACCTGGTACAGCCACGCGGACTCCCCCGTCAGCGCTGCCGGGATGCAAAAAGCAGTAGAACAGGCGGTACAGGATTACATCGACTGGCAAAGTGCAAAGCTCGGGCGGGACGTCAACCCGTCCAAGCTTTATCAGCTGCTGATGCAGACCGGGATCAAGCGGGTGGACCTACGCGCCCCATCCTTTCAGCCGCTGCGGGACGGTCGGATGACGCTGGGAACACAGGAATACGAGATCACCATGACCGTCCCGCAGGTCGGGCAGGTGCAGCGGGTGTCCGTCCTGAACGGAGGCTGTGAGGATGAGTAGCCGGGGGCTGACGCGGGAAAACCTGCTGGAGACCCTGCCGGTCGCCCTGCGGCTGGACAGGTCGGTCGCTGCGCTGGCCGACGCCATGGCCGGCATGCTGTCACAGCGGCCGGAGGAGATCGACCGGCTGCGGATCTATCCGGACATCTTCCGGCTGGATGAAAAGCTGCTCGACATCCTGGCGTACGACTTCAAGGTGGACTGGTGGGACAGTGAATATTCCCTCGAGGAGAAACGCCGGGTGCTGCGGGATAACTGGAACGTCCATCGGACGCTGGGGACGAAATACGCGGTGGAGACGGTCCTGGGGGACATCTTTCCCGGGGCTTGGGTGGAGGAATGGTTTGAGTATGGCGGATCCCCCTACTGTTTCCGGTTATTCCTGCCGGTGCAGGACGGCGTTTCAGAGGACCGGCAGCGCCGGGTGTTGAGCCGGATCTGGTACTACAAAAATCTGCGCTCCCATCTGGAGGGAATCTCCCTTGAGGGAGAGGTTTCCGGGACGAACCATACCGGAGCATACGTTACCGCGGCTCATACGGTGGAGGTCTGGCCGGAGCTGCCGGTATCGGTCGGGCTGACCGGAGCCGGAAGCGATCAGATCGGGGTTGCGGCAGTGGCTGCGCAGACGGTGGAAATCTGGCCCGCCCTGGCCGAACAGGCAGAGCTGGCCGTCGGGGCCGGAAATGACGGGTTTGTCTCTGTGCAGCAAACGGTAGAACTATACCCCGAGGAAAGGATGGATGCGAAATGGCGGACATAGACGGGAATGTGGTCATTACGACCGATGAGCGGAAATATAAAACCATGGTCACCGATCTGGGGAACCAAAAGCTCGCCGGTTATACGCTGGACGGACCGAAAATCAACATCACCACAGCGGTGGTTGGGGATGGCGGCGGAAGCTATTACATCCCCACACCCGACATGACCGAAATCAAAAACGAGGTGTGGCGCGGGGAGATCGCCGAAAAGAAGGTCAACGCCGTGTCACCAAACATGGTGGACGTCAAGATCGTACTGGATGGGACGGTGGGCGGATTTACTGTCCGGGAGGTCGGGCTGTTGGACGATGCGGGGAATCTGATTGTAGTCAGCAACTTCCCGGATACCGCCAAGGCCCTGATCCTGGACGGGATCGCGTCCAAGCTGACCCTCTGGCTGCATGTGCTGTTTACGAATGTGGATGCGGTGCAGTTTGTCGTGGATGCGTCGGTGGACAACGTGACCCGCGAAGAGCTGGAAGCGGAGCTGAAGCAGGTGATCCGGGAGCACAACCGAGCGGACCATCCGGAGACCGAGCTGGTTGTCCTGGATCACCAGTTGGGAACCTATCCGCAGGTGCTGGCGTTTGCCTTCCAATATGGCGCGGGCATGGGTGAAGCGGGCAGCGGCCCGGCAGGCGGGACTAGCCTGATGCAGATACCGGTAAAGGCGGAATGTCTCGACAAAAACAGGCTGGCCGTCTATACCACAAAGGAGGCGGCAAAACCTGAGGCGGTTAAGGAGGTTCGGCAGCTCAGCCACGGCGAGTATGTGGTCCTGTATCAGGGCAACGAACTCGAAGCCATATATCTCCGGCTGCTGTGTGGTGAAGGGGGAAGTGCTCCCGCCGTCCCAGCAGACGTAATTGCGGTCAAAAACATGGTATTCAGCGCAGGCCCGCCCGGGGATACCTCGGTGATCTGGGGCGCGCTGTGATAAAAAGGAGGAATGTAGACATGGCGCAGAACTACACGCAGAGAGTATTTGTGAACGGAAAATGGGAGGACCGTTATCCCAAAACGGTAGCGGCACAGGTCGAGACCGACCCGCAGCACCGGTTTTTGACGGACGGTCAGATCGCGGCCTTTGAAGCCAAAGAGGATGCGGCCAGCAAAAACAAGCCGGGTGGTTATGCGGGGCTGGATGAGGAAGGGCGGCTGCCGCTGTCCCTGATCCCGTCGCTGCTGGAGCATAACAAGGGCTACTACGCGACCCCGGAAGCCTTAAGAGAAGCGCATCCCTCCGCCATCGCCGGAGATTTTGCGGTCGTCGGCTCAACAGATACCGTCTGGATTTGGGACGCTGACGGCGAACCGGCAGGCTGGATCGACAGCGCGACACGAGGCGCGGTGATCTCGGTCAACGGCAAAACAGGGGCGGTTGCCATCACATGGGATGATCTGGAGGTACCCGATGCCGCACTGGATGCCAAAGGCGTTGTGCAGCTGAGCAGCGCCACTGACAGTGAGGATGAGACGACGGCGGCGACGCCAAAAGCGGTTAAGGCGGTCATGGATGAGGTAAAGGGTCGGGCGAAGATTACAGTCGGAGACATTGCCCCAACGGATGCACAGGATGGGGATTGGTGGTTTGACACCTCCACGCCCGATGTATCGTAAGGCGGTGGCGGCAGATGGCAGATAGGACAGGGCTGATCCCGTTTGTCCTGCGGGAGCGTAAGGATGGCAGGGATGTGCCCTATGCGCCGCTGACCACAGCTGGACAGGTACTGATGCCGGACGGTGTCCCGCTTGCGGATTATCTGGCGGCGAGCGTCCCGGACTGGCCGCTCGTTACAATCCGGCATGATCTGGGCGATTATCCGGACGTGCTGCTGCTCATGGGGGAGTATACCGCAGGCGCGGGCGGGGCGGGGGATGGCCCGGCGGGCGGCTCCGAGCTGGTACAATGCCCCTGCCGCCAGAGTTATCCGGACGCCGATACCCTGACAGTGTATACCATCCAGGAGCTTACAAGGCTGGGCAGCCCCACATTGCATAAGATCAGCGACCGCATCTATACGCTGACCTTTGAGAATGCGGAAAGCCTGTACATCAAATTATTGCTGAACGTCTGAAAGAAAGGATGAAACGATATGGAATTTAGCCCATTGATAAAGGGAACTCCGGACTGGAACGAGAAATACAATCAGGACATCGGTGGCCTGTGCGCGGAGATGAATGCTGCGAGATCCAGCGGTATCCTGAACACCTACGTACATACCAAAAATGGAACAGCTCATACCCTGGCTGGCGAAGGGGCAATTATGCGGTTTACAGCGACAGCAGGATGGGCGGCGGGTGATACAATCTCCGTCAATGGACTGGGTAAGAACCCGGTCACGCTTGAAGGGACTGCTCTGCCCGCTGGTGCATTTGCGCAGGGAACGCAGGTGGTTGCGGTCGTTGATGGAGAAAATCTGCAATTTTTAACGCAGTCCTATGCTGGCCAGTTTGATGCTATATCAACGCAAATGTCAAATAAGGTGAGCAAAACCGACATAATCCCAGTAGCAAATGGGGGCACCGGAAAAACAACGCAGGCCGAAGCGTGGAATGTAATCAGCAATATGACCAACGGCGATGCTTTA
>JAETRV010000024.1 GCA_021770005.1 Anaerotruncus sp.
ATCAAAGGTCTGGACACCGCTTCCCTGAACGCACAGGACGGTATCTCGGTCGTACAGACCGCTGAAGGCGCGCTGACCGAGGTCCACAACATGCTCAACCGTATGGTCGAGCTGGCAACCCGTTCGGCGAACGGCATCAACGCAGACCAGAACCGTGAGGCGCTCCAGGAAGAGGTTACCGCTCTCCAGAGCGAGATCGACCGTATCGCGCAGGCAACCACCTTCAACGACATCCACCTGCTTGATGGCACCGGCGGCAGCGACGCCGCTGGCGGCGCTACAAAAGCGGACTTTACAGCCCCGACTGCTGACACTTCTACGGCGACAAACGGTACTGCTGGTACTCCTGCAACCATTAAGTTTGATCTCGCAGGCTTCGTTGGCAAAGAAGAAGGTGACGTAGAGATCAAATCGAAAGACTTGGTAATCGGAACTGTCAAGATCACCAAGGATATGACCGATGAGGACTTTGCAAAAGAGGTTGCGAAGCTGTCTTTCAAGGTGAAAGATGAGAATGGCACTGAGGTAACGTTCACGGGCGCGGTCGACGCCAATAAGACTGGGGTCACCTTCACAGCGGGCAGTAGCGCAAATGCTTTGAAACTGGATGGCACCGGTACGGGCGACAACGGCGCGGATGCTGGCAACAAAATCACGATCACCGCGAAAGAACCCGCTGCTGCGGCTGCTGCGGCTGCGGCTGCTGATCCGGCCTATGTCAAAGGCACCACCTACGACTTTAACTTTACCAACGCAAGTCAGCCGACTGCCACCAATAAAATTACAATCGCTGGGAAAGAATTCGAGTTTGCCGCCGCTGCTACGGCAGGCAAAGTCGAAATTGGTGCCGACATCGAGACAACAATCAACAATCTGGCAGCGGCGATGGCGGCAGACACTGACATCTCCAAGAATTTTGATGTCACTGCCAAAGACGGCGTTCTCACCCTGACAGCCAAGGCGGATGCCGCGGCGGGTGATACGGCGCCTGAAATCGCGGCAGCTACTACTTGGGCGGATGCAAAGGATCCTGGGAAGGTACCTGCCCCGACTGTAACTAAGCCTGACGCCAACAACGGCGCTGCAGGCGGTGCCGGAAGCACCTTTGTCCTCCAGATCGGTGATACTGCGGCGGGCTATAACCAGCTTACATTCACGATCAAGAGCATGACCGCTGCATCGATCGGCGTTGATGCCACTGCTGTGGATATCAGCACTCTGACCGGTGCGCAGAACGCAATTCAGACGGTCAAAACCGCGATCGACACCGTTTCTACCGAGCGCGCAAAACTTGGTGCGATCCAGAACCGTTTGGAATACACCATCAACAACCTGGACACCACTTCGGAGAACATGCAGTCGGCCAACAGCCGTATCCGCGACACCGATATGGCCAAGATGATGATGGAGTACACCAAGGTCAACGTGGTCACTCAGTCGGCCCAGGCGATGCTGGCTCAGGCCAATCAGCAGCCGCAGAGCGTGCTCCAGCTCCTCCAGTAATCCAAACAGTTCTTATTTTCCCATCACCCATTTTGCAGAAAACAGCCGGACGGTTTTTGCCGTCCGGCTGTTCCTTTTGGAAAAGCTCACAAACAACTCTTGAATTGTTTGTGAATTTTTTTGTATTCTCTTGACTTCTCCTCCCTGTTTGGATACAATTTTGTTAGACGGTTAATTATTAGCCGTTTAATTTTTTGCTTATGAAAGGAGGGTCTGCTTGGAAAAACAACGCGGTATCATGCAGATGGATTGGGAAATCCATGCGCTGCAAAAACAATGCCTCAATAAGCTGCTCTCCGACCGGGGCATCCATTTCGGACAGCCGCCCCTGCTCTTTACTCTGCGCCAGCTCGGAAGATGCAGCCAGAAAGACCTCGCAAAATCATTGTGCGTCTCCCCTGCTTCGATCGCCGTATCCCTCAAACGGATGGAGAAAGCCGGCTTGATTATGCGGGTGCCCGATCCGGACGATCTTCGTTCCAACCGGATCGAACTCACCGAAACGGGCAAAGCCTCCGCCGATTACGCCGAATGGGGATTGCGGGAGGTTTCCATGCAGAACTACTGCGGATTTTCGGAAACAGAATTTTCGCAGCTGATGGATTTTTACCGCCGTATGCGGCAAAATCTGACCGACTATAAAGAAAAACTGGAGGGATCCGATTGAAACTGCTTGTTCCTTATCTGAAACCCTATCGGAAATCGGTAACCATCGCAATCCTATTCATGCTCTTTGACGTGATCTGCGAGATTCTCCAGCCGATCCTAATGGCGAATATCGTCGGTAAAGGCATCGAAAGCCAGAACATCCCCTACATCCTCGGGACTGGCGCTGCGATGCTCCTACTTGCCTGCTTCGCGATCTTCTCCGGATTCGGCAATGCCAAACATTCCGCTACCGCCGGGGTGGGGTTCGCCGCCAACCTACGAAAAGGGCTGTTCACCAAGGTACAGCAGTTTTCGTTTAAAAATATCGATGATTTTTCCACTGCTTCGCTCGCGACCCGTCTCACCAATGACGTAACCCTGCTGCAAAACTCCGCAATTATGGGCTTACGCATCCTGATCCGCGCGCCGCTCATGTTCCTTTTCGGGTTGGTGATGGCACTGCGGATGAACCCTGAATTGGCAACCATTCTGCTGGTCGCAATTCCGGTGCTTTTGGTCGCGCTTGGACTGATTATCCGCACCGCTTTCCCCCTCTTTAACCAAATGCAGGAGCGGATTGATGGGCTGAACGGCAGCGTGCAGGAAAATCTCACCAACGTGCGGGTGGTCAAGTCGTTCGTCCGCCAGCAATTCGAAAAGCAGAAGTTCCGTACCTCCAACGATGGCTTAACCGATGCGTCCCTACGCGCCATGAACGTTGTCATCCTCAATATGCCGGTGCTCATGCTGGTCATGAACCTCTCTACCCTCTCGGTCGTCTGGTTCGGAGGTCAGCAGGTGATCGGCGGGGCTCTCGATGTCGCCCAGATGACCGCGTTCATCAACTATATTTTCCATATCCTCATGTCCTTGATGATGCTCTCGATGATGTTTGTGCTCCTTTCCCGCGCATCCGCGTCGCTCAAGCGTGTCACCGAGGTGCTCCGCACTGAGGTTGATCTCACCGATTCGATCCATGCCGGGGAATATCTGGTCAAGGGAGAGGTGAAATTTGAAGGGGTCTCCTTCAAATATGATCCCAGCCATCCGAAGAATATTTTGGAGGATATCAGCTTTGAGGCAAAACCGGGTGAGGTCGTCGCGATTATCGGCGGGACTGGCGCGGGTAAAAGCTCGTTGATCCAGTTGATCCCTCGCCTGTACGATGTCACCGGCGGGCGGGTCCTGGTGGACGGACGGGATGTGCGCGATTATTCGCTTGATTCCCTCCGCGGCCAAATCGGTGTGGTGCTTCAAAAAAATACACTCTTTTCTGGCACCATCCGCGACAATCTAAAATGGGGCAACTCGCAGGCCACCGATGAAGAGGTCATCGCGGCGGCAAAGGCCGCGCAGGCGCACGAGTTTGTCAGCGGTTTCCCGGATGGATATGACACCTGGGTCGAGCAGGGCGGCGTCAATCTGTCGGGCGGGCAGAAGCAGCGGCTCTGCATCGCGCGGGCAATGCTCAAAAAGCCACCCATCTTGATTTTAGACGACAGCACCAGCGCGGTCGATACCGCCACCGAAAGCAAAATCCGAGAATCGTTCCATACCATGCTCGCGCACACTACCACCTTCTTGATTGCACAGAGGATCAGCTCGGTGCGCGATGCCGACCGAATCATCGTCCTGGACGATGGGCGGATCGTTGCGACCGGCACCCATGACGAGCTGATGCAAACCAGCGAAGAATACCAGGAAATCTACTACTCCCAGCAGGAAAAGGAGGCGGATGCTTAATGGCTCCTCACAAGAAACCCGCTGCCATCCGGAAGCCTAAAAACTTCGGCGCATCGGTCGCATTCGTCTGGTCCTATCTCAGACGCAAAAAAGGTATGCTCTTTCTCGCGGCGGTGATGGTGATTGTGAATATCGGCGCCTCGCTGGCGGGGACCGCCATGCTCCAGCCAATCATCGACAACTTTCTCCAGCCAGTGGAGCAAATCCCGGTTGCCGCGCGGCTGTCCGGCCTGCTGAAAGGGGTTATCACCCTGCTTTGCATCTATCTGGCGGGCGTCTGCGCAAGCTATCTGCAAACCCGCCTGATGCTCTCCGCCACCCAGCGTTCGATCAACGATCTGCGGCGGGAGCTGTTCGACCACCTTCAGGACCTCTCGGTCCGCTACTACGATACCCATACCCATGGCGAAATGATGAGCCGGTTTTCCAATGACGTGGATACCCTCAACGACGCGCTCGCCAACTCGCTGACCTCCCTCTTTTCAAGCGTGATTACGCTGTCGGGCATCCTCTTCCTGATGCTTCGTCAAAGCTGGGTGCTCACCCTGCTCACCCTCGCCATGACGCCGGTCATGTTTCTTGCGGCGGGCAACCTGATGAAACGCAGCAGCAAATATTTTGTCGCGCAGCAGGCCAACCTCGGCAAGGTCAACGGATATGTCGAAGAGATCATCACCGGGCAGAAGGTGGTGAAGGTGTTCTGCCATGAGCAGGATGCGGTTGCGGAGTTTGACGAATACAACGAGGCGCTCCGGCAGACCGCCACCACCGCGCTCACCTACTCGGGCCTGATGATGCCGGTCATGATGAACATTTCCACCATCAACTATGCGCTTGTCGCAATGATCGGCGGGCTACTCGCTATCTTCGGATATCTGAGCGTCGGCGGGCTGGTCGTTTTCCTCCAACTCACCCGCCAGTTCTCGCGGCCGATTACGGAGGCTTCCAGCCAGTATAACGCGGTGATCACCGCAATCGCGGGCGCCGAGCGGATTTACGAGGTCATGCTCGAACCCGCTGAGGAGCCCGACCCGCCGCATGCCGCCACCTTGGTGCAGGAGGGGCACGACTTTTTCTGGCAACGGTATGGAGAGGACGGAAAACCATCTGAGCGGGTGCCGGTTGCCGGGGATGTGCGGTTTGAGGAGGTCTCGTTCGGGTATGTCCCCGAAAAGCAGATTCTCAAGCAGATCTCCCTCTATGCCAAACCTGGCCAGAAAATCGCGTTTGTTGGGTCAACCGGCGCGGGTAAAACCACGATCATCAACCTGCTCACCCGGTTTTATGACATCGACCAAGGCCGGATCACGGTCGATGGGATCGACATACGCGACATCCGTAAGGACAGTCTGCGCGATGCGATGTCGGTCGTGTTGCAGGACACCCACCTGTTTACCGGCACCGTCCGGGAAAACATCCGCTATGGGCGGCTCTCAGCCACCGATGAGGAGGTCGAACAAGCTGCCCGCCTTGCAAGCGCGCATTCGTTCATTACCCGCCTGCCCCACGGCTACGACACAGTGATTGAGGGGGACGGCGCAAACCTCAGCCAGGGACAGCGGCAGCTGCTGAATATCGCGCGGGCAGCCGTCGCGGATGCGCCAATCCTAATTCTGGATGAGGCAACCAGCTCGGTCGATACCCGCACCGAGCGGCATATTGAGCATGGGCTTGACCGGCTGATGAAAGGGCGCACGACATTTGTCATCGCGCACCGGCTCTCAACCGTCCGCAATTCTAAGGCAATCATGGTTATGGAGCATGGGCAGATCATCGAACGTGGCACCCATCACGACCTGCTTGACCAGCGGGGCCGGTACTACCAGCTCTATACCGGCGCGGTCGAACTTGATTGAACGCCATCGAAAATCAAAAAGGAAATCCCTTTCTTTTTGGGATTTCCTTTTTTGCTGGAACGGACAGCCGTTCATCCGCATCCTTTTTCACAGATTTCCTGTACTAGTTCCGGAGGAAGAAGCCGCCAGCTCACCGGTTCGGGCGGATTTTCGACCCGAGGACGCAGAAACTTTTCATACCATCCAACATCCCGCCATGTCCCCAGCTTGTAACCAGCATCTTTCCAGACCCCTACCAGCTCAAACCCCATCTCCCGGTGAAGCCGGTCGCTTGCAGGGTTGGGCTGGGTCACCGAGCCGTATGCCCCGGTGTATCCCTGCTCGGTCAGCAGGCCGAGCAGCGTCCGGTAGAGACATCTCCCCAACCCCTGCCCGCGCTGGTCTTGACGCACATAGATCGAAAGCTCCACCGACCACTGGTAAGCCTTCCGGACCCCCAATGCCCCCGCATAGGCATAGCCCACGATTTCCCCGTCTGCCTCGCAGACCAACCAAGGATATTGCTTAACCGTCCGCTCGACACGGGCAGTAAACTCCTCAAGGGTGGGCGGCTGGTACTCAAAACTGACTGTCGTTCCGGCAACATACGGTGCATAGATTTCCCGCACCGCTGGGATATCCGCCGGCTGGATCATGCGAATCTGTCTGCTCATAAAAATCCCCTCTCCCGCTTTTTCTGTACTATACCATACATGGAATAAAAAAACAACCGCTGTCCCGGCGCCGAACGGGCGGGACAGCGGTTGTAGAAAGCATCATTCCTCCGGATTTTCCCGGATCACGAGGTCGTCGTTCTCCACATCAATTTCCAAGCGGGTATTGGGTGCGAGGTCTTTCGCAATCATCATCCGGGCCAGCATCGTTTCCACCTTATGCTGTAAAAACCGTTTGAGTGGACGCGCACCATAAACCGGGTCATACCCGCAATCAACAATCTTCTGTTTCGCTGCATCGGTCGCCGAGAGGTGTAGCTGTTTGTCGTTCAGACGTCTTTGCAGGTCCGCCAGAAGCAGATCGACGATCTTGGTCGTTTCGGATTTGGTCAGCGGCTTGTAGAATACGATCTCATCCAGCCGGTTCAGGAACTCGGGGCGGAACTGCTGCTTGAGCAGGGTGTCCACATTCTTCCGCGCCTCTTCGGTGATCTGCCCATTCTGGTCGATGCCGTCCAGGATGTAGGGCGAGCCGAGGTTGGAGGTCAGGATAATGATGGTATTTTTGAAATCGACCGTCCGGCCCTGGGAATCGGTGATCCGTCCGTCGTCCAGCACCTGGAGCAGGATGTTGAACACGTCCGGATGGGCCTTTTCGATCTCGTCAAACAGGACCACTGCATACGGCTTGCGGCGCACCGCCTCGGTGAGCTGGCCGCCCTCCTCGTAGCCGACATATCCCGGAGGCGCTCCAATCAGGCGGCTCACGCTGTACTTCTCCATATATTCGCTCATGTCGATCCGGACGATATTTTTCTCGTCATCAAAGAGCGACTGCGCCAACGCTTTGGCAAGTTCTGTCTTGCCCACACCGGTCGGACCGAGGAAGAGGAACGAGCCAATCGGGCGGTTGCGGTCCTGAATCCCCGCACGCGACCGCAAGATCGCTTCCGCGACCTTGGTGACCGCCTCATCCTGCCCAATCACCCGCTGGTGCAGGATATTTTCCATGTTGAGCAGTTTATCCCGCTCTCCCTCCATCAGCTTGGCAACCGGTATCCCCGTCCACCGGCCGACAATCCGCGCGATCTCCTCCTCGGTGACCTTATCCCGCAGCAGGGTGGTGTCCTTCTCCGCCTGGCTCGCCATCTGCTCCTCGGCTTCCAACTGCTTTTGGAGGGCAGGCAGTTTGCCATATTTTAGCTCGGCGGCGCGGTTCAGGTCGTATTCACGCTCCGCCTTCTCGATGTCGGCGTTGACCTGTTCCAGCTCCTCACGCAGCTTCTGCACCTTACCGATTGCATTTTTCTCGTTCTCCCAACGGGCCTTCATCCCTTTGAACTGTTCCCGCATCTCGGCAAGCTCTTTCTGAATCTCCTTGAGATGCTCCTGGGAAAGCTGGTCTTTCTCCTTTTTCAGTGCGGCTTCCTCGATTTCATGCTGCATGATCTTGCGGGAGATGTCGTCCAGCTCGGTTGGCATCGAGTCCATCTCGGTCCGGATCATCGCGCACGCCTCATCCACAAGGTCAATCGCCTTATCCGGCAGGAACCGGTCGGAGATGTAGCGGTTGGAGAGCACCGCCGCCCCAATCAGCGCCTGGTCCTGAATCTTCACCCCGTGGAATACCTCATACCGCTCTTTCAGTCCACGCAGGATCGAGATGGTGTCCTCTACCGTCGGTTCTGGCACCATCACCGGCTGGAACCGGCGTTCAAGTGCGGCGTCCTTCTCGATATACTGCCGGTACTCATTGAGGGTGGTCGCTCCGATACAGTGCAGCTCACCGCGCGCCAACATTGGTTTGAGCAGGTTGCCCGCATCCATGCTGCCCTCGGTCTTGCCCGCCCCCACGATGGTATGCAGCTCGTCGATAAACAGGATAATCCTGCCCTCGCTCTTTTTGATCTCCTGCAACACCGCTTTCAGACGTTCCTCGAACTCACCGCGGAACTTTGCCCCCGCAATCAGCGCGCCCATATCAAGCGAGAAGATGGTCCGATCCTTCAGGTTTTCAGGCACATCCCCCCGGACAATCCGTAGCGCCAACCCTTCGGCGATTGCGGTTTTGCCGACGCCTGGCTCACCAATCAGGACCGGATTGTTTTTGGTCTTGCGGGAGAGGATGCGGATGACGTTGCGGATCTCGTGATCCCGCCCAATGACCGGGTCCAGCTTTTGGCTGCGCGCCATCTCGACTAGATCGGAGCCATATTTTTTCAGTGCATCGTAGGTGGATTCCGGGCTATCGGAGGTCACACGGGTGTTCCCGCGGACGCTGACCAGCGCCTGCAAAAAGCTGTCTTTGGTGATGCCGAACTGCTGAAACACCCGCTTGAGGGCGGTATTCGGCGTTTCGAGCAGGGCAAGCATCAGATGCTCGACCGAGACATACTCATCCTTCATCCGGTCTGCGGTTTTTTCCGCCTGCACGAGCGTGCGGTCCACCTCCTGCGACACATAGATTTTGTCCCGCTCCCTTCCAGGACCGCTCACCCGCGGAATCCGTTCGACCTCGGCCTTGACCGCATCCTGCATAGCGGATACATCCACATCCATCTTTTTGAGCATCTGCCCAATCAGGCCGTCCTCTTGTGCGGTCAGCGCGGCGAGCAGATGCGGCTGCTCGATCTGCATGTTTTCATATTCGGTTGCAAAATCCTGTGCGGCCTGCAAAGCCTCGAGCGACTTCTGGGTAAATTTCTGAGCGTTCATAAACGACCCTCCTATTTTATAGCATGTATTGAAAACAAATGATTTAGCACTCTATATATCTGAGTGCTAATTGTATTGTACCCCCGGTTTTCGGAAAAATCAAGTACAAATTGTGAATTTTTCAGGGATGCATCTCCAAAAGAACCGGGCATGTCCCTAGCATATTCTCCCCCGCCTTTCCATATGGATTTCGTGGAGACTGTTGTATTCCCACCTTTCTGATTGACTTTCCGAAAGGCGGATGGTATGATTTTGATGTCAAAGGGGACGGATGGATGGAGGGACTGGTTCGGACGCTCACCAGCCTGAACAGCCTGTTGAACGGCATTGTCTGGGGACCGGCGATGGTCGGGTTCATGCTGCTGGTCGGGATCTATTTCACTGCCGGCACCGGCTTTTTTCAGGTGCGGCATTTTGGGCTGCTGCTGCGGGAAACATTGGCCGCGATCTTTCTCGACCGGGAGGTCCACGACAAGCAGGACCCCCACTCGATCTCACAGTTCCAGGCGCTCTCAACCGCGCTCGCCGGGACGCTCGGCACCGGAAATATCGTCGGGGTGGCAACTGCGATCACTGCTGGCGGGGTTGGCTCGATCTTCTGGATGTGGGTTTCAGCTTTCTTTGGGATGATGACCAAATACGCCGAAAACGTCCTCGGGAACCGCTACCGCTATCGAGACGAACAGGGTGCATGGGTCGGCGGACCGATGGTCTATATCGAACGTGGGCTGGGCTGCCGGTGGCTGGCGGTATTGTTCGCGCTCTTCTGTATGTTTGCGGCGTTTGGAATCGGCAATATGACCCAATCCAACGCAATCGCTGGCGCGTTCGAATCCTCCTTACAGATTGCCCCCCTCTCGACCGGTATTGTCGTCGCCCTGCTCTGCGGGCTGGTCGTGCTCGGCGGGATTAAACGGATCGCTTCGGTCGCTGAACGCTGTGTCCCATTGATGGCGGTGGTCTACACCCTGGGCGCCGCGGTGATCCTTTGGTTTCACCGCGACCGGCTTCCCGATGCGTTCTCCGCAATCTTCCAGGAGGCGTTCAGCCTTCGGGCGGCAGGCGGCGGTGCAGGCGGTTACGCAATGATGCGTGCAGTCCGGTACGGAGTGGCGCGCGGCATCTTTTCCAACGAGGCCGGGCTGGGCAGTTCGGTGATCGTCAACTCGGCTTCCAACGTGAAGGACCCGGTCCGCCAGGGGATGTGGGGCATCTTCGAGGTGTTCGCTGACACGATCGTTATGTGTACGATCACCGCGCTGGCTATCATCGTTTCAGGCGCGCACCTCTCGGGCGCGGAGGGGGCGGGGATGTCGATCGAGGCGTTTGAGGGGGTATTCGGACACGCCGGTGGGCTGTTTGTCGCAGCGGCGATTGCGTTTTTTGCATTCTCCTCGATCCTCGGCTGGTCTTACTACGGCGAGCGGGTGGTCGAATACCTCTTCGGCAAAAGACCGCTCGGTATCTACAAGCTGCTGTTTATCGGGATGACCGCGGTGGGATGTATCGGCCATCTCGAGCTGGTCTGGAGTCTTTCGGATACCTTCAATGGGCTGATGGCAATTCCCAACTTGATTGCAATCCTCCTGCTCTCAGGGCAGGTATTCACAATCACTCGGGACTATTTCCAGCGTCCCAACAGGAAAAAAGCAAAGGAGCTGTCCAAATGAACTACCGTGTCATCCTGATGGATGCAGACGACACCCTCTTCGACTTCCGGAAAGCGGAAGATGCCGCCATTCATCGTCTCTGCGAACTGCACCGGATCCCGGACGCAGACGCAGTTGCTCCGCTCTATTCCCGGATCAATCTTGCATTGTGGAAACGGCTGGAACAGGGGGAGATCACCCAAGCGGAACTGCGGGTGGAGCGGTTTGCCGAGCTTTCCCGCGCACTGGGCCTGCCGCTCGACCCGGATCTCCTGAACCAGGATTACAGCCGGGCACTCGGCGAAGGCGCTTTCCTGCGGGACGGCGCGCTCCCCCTCTGCCGCACCCTATCTAAATCCCTGCCACTCTACATCGTCACCAACGGGATTCTGGAAATCCAGACCAACCGGTTAAATCGTTCCGCGCTGCGGCCCTACATCCGGGAGATGTTTGTCTCGCAGGAGATCGGATTCTCCAAGCCCCGCCGGGAATACTTTGATGAGGTGCTGCACAGGATCGGCAGCCCGCCGCGTGAACAGGTCATCCTGCTCGGGGATTCGCTCAGCTCGGACATGCGCGGCGGACGGGCGGCGGGAATCGCAACCTGCTGGTATTGCCCGGACGGCGGGACGCCAACCGCCGACTGCGACTTTTCGATCTCCCATCTTTCCGAATTCCGTTCGGTGGTGGGTCTCTGAAGAAAATTTCATAAAAATCAACTTGAAAAGATTGACAGCGTTTACCGAGTATGCTATAGTAAGAGCGTCAAAGTGAACTGGATAGTCCGGGGGAGTAGTCGGCACATTTCGGTGTGCAGTTAAATCAACAGCATTGGCCCTTGCGGGTCATGGTTTAACTTGAAATGGCAAGACCTGTGTTTCATGGATGTGGAACGCAGGTCTTTTTCTATCGCGAAAAAAACTGGGCATCCTTTTACTGTCGGGAAACAGCAGGGGCCTTTGGAGTCCCTGCCCCGCGTCCCTATGCGCACAGCTGCAAACAATCCAGTCAAATCGAAAGGGGAAAATCAAATGGATTTCTTATTATCCGGCGTCATGGCGGTCACATGGCAGCAGGTCGTCATGTACTGCATCGGCGGGCTGCTGATCTATCTGGCGATTGCAAAAGAATTCGAGCCTGCGCTGCTCATGCCGATGGGATTCGGCGCAATCCTGGTGAACCTGCCATTGTCCGGCGTGCTCGACCAGGTGTTACAAGGCGGCATCGAAGCACAGGGCATCATCCAGTGGCTATTCCAGACCACTATTGAGGCGTCCGAAGCGCTCCCAATCCTGCTGTTTATCGGAATTGGTGCTATGATCGATTTTGGACCTCTGCTTTCCAATCCGAAGATGATGGTATTCGGTGCGGCGGCACAGTTCGGTATCTTTTTCACGATCTCGCTGGCGGCGCTCTTTGGCTTCGATCTCAAGGATGCAGCCTGCATCGGTATTATCGGTGCGGCGGACGGCCCGACCTCGATCATGGTTTCCCAGATCTTCAAATCCAGGTATATGGGCGCCATCGCCGTTGCCGCCTATTCCTATATGGCGCTGGTGCCGATCATCCAGCCGATGGCGATTAAGCTGGTCACCACCCAGAAGGAACGCCGCATCCGGATGCACTACAACCCGAAAAGTATCACCAAAACCACCCGCATCCTCTTCCCGATCCTTGTAACGATCATCGCCGGGCTGGTCGCACCGATGTCGGTCTCGCTGGTCGGATTTCTGATGTTCGGCAACCTGCTACGGGAATGTGGTGTGCTCAACTCGCTCGCCCAGACCGCCCAAAACGAGTTTGCGAACATCATCACCCTGCTGCTCGGTATCACGATTTCATTTTCGATGCAGGCGGAACAGTTCGTCACTTGGGAGACCTTCTTCATCATGGGGCTGGGGCTGGTCGCGTTTATCTTCGACAGCATCGGTGGCTGCCTATTCGCGAAGCTGCTCAACCTCTTCCTCAAAGAGAAGATCAATCCGATGATCGGCGCGGCTGGCATTTCGGCTTTCCCGATGTCCGCGCGTGTGATCCAAAAGATGGCATTGAAAGAGGATAACCAGAATCACCTGCTGATGCACGCAATCGGTGCAAACGTCTCCGGACAGATTGGTTCGGTCATCGCGGGCGGCATCATCCTCTATCTGGTCCCACAGTTTGTGAAATAAAGAAGGAGGAATCGTAAATGTTTGGTCCACAGGCAATCGGCAACTTCCTGATTTCGTTGGAAATCATGGGGCTGGGAATGGTCGGCATCTTTGCTGTGATCCTCATTATCATTGGGGTTGTCTCCCTGCTGACACGGTTCAGCGGTAAATCCTGAACCGGAACAAAAGTGATATGGCATCAGACTGCCGGGCCACGCCTGCCAGCCTGATGCTTTTTTGCGCCTATTCTTCCGCTATAAAGAAAAAAAGCAGGCTTCTCAGCCTGCAATCTGCCGGACAAACGGCGGTGGAGAAAGACGATTGCGCAGCACCCTGCCCAACGGCATCACCAGGATACAGAGCAGGAACCAGAGGATGGTATACAGCGGGCAGACCTGCCCAAACAGGTTGCCCTGCTCGTCCGAGTAATCCCAGACATCCAGCCCCAGCAGCTTGTTGACCACGCAGCCCGCTGCAAATTCGACCGAGGTGAGGATGGCACAGCCGGTCAGCGCGCGCCGTAAAAGTGAACGCCCTTGCATCCGCAGGTCTGCCAGGTAGAGCAGCAGAAATCCCGCGCCGCCCGCAATCCCCATTGACCAGTGGGTGAATCCCCGCCAAACCAGTTCGATGATCTCATAGCCGAGCGAACCGATGGTGCAGACGGTCAGATATTCCCCTGTCTGCTTCATGCTGCTGCCCCCCTATCCTCACCATTGATCCTACGGTAGACCTCCTGCTTCTTCTCCGCGCTCAGGTTCCAGATGAACTGGTAGGCGAACCACGCAACCAGCATCCCGATTGCAGGCAGGCCCAGGGTCAAAAATTTGATACCGAACAGGGTCCCTGTTGTCTGTACCGCCAGATCGGCGTTATAGCCAACCAGGTCCAACCCCAGCCCTGCCAGGAACCCGGCCAATGCCTGCCCGGTCTTGCGGACAAAGCTGTAGGTTCCATAGATAATCCCCTCCTGCCGGTTCCCAGTGAGATACTGGTTGTAGTCGATACAGTCGGAGACCATCCCCCAGACCAGTGAATTGGGGATGTTCATGGTCAATGCAGAGAGGAACGACAGGACAATATACAACCAGATGTTGTCAGGCAACAGAAAGGTCAACCCGAAAAAAGCCGCCGAAAGCAGGCTTCCCACCGCTGTGACCGCCTGTATACCAAACCGTTTGACCAGCCTGGAAAGGAATGGAGCGATCAACAGAGACGGTACCATGCTGATAATCGTCGTGACACCCATCAGTGTGAATGCGTTGAGGTTGTTCTTGAAATAATAGATCAACATGGCGCCGTTAATCATCGTGCCGAAGATCATCGCGAGGGAAGCGACCGAAACCGAGATAAACGGGCGGTTCTGTCCGATCACCCGGAGATATTCGGCTGGCCGTATCTCCTCCCGCGCCCTGGGCTGCCCAGTCGACCTGATATTCTCCTGCACAGTAAAATAAGCGATTACATAGGAAGCAATCCCAATCGCACCCATAGCCACCATCGCCATCAGATAACCCTTCGCCTGATCCTCTGCGAAATAGCTGAGGATCAGCGGCACCAGCATCCGCGGGATAAGATTACCCACTGTGCCTCCGATCCCGCGCGCCACCGAAAGCGAAGCGCGCTCGGCGGTATCCTGCGTCATTACCGCGGCCAGAGAGCCATATGGAATATTGACAAACGTGTATGCCATCCCCCATAAAATATAGGTCGCATAGGCCCAGACCAGCTTCTGGACCGGCGTCAGCCCAGACGGCATAAAAAACATCAAAATCGCGCAAGCAATTACAATCCAGGAGCCTTGCAGCAGGAACGGACGGAATTTGTCTACTGCTCCTCCCCGCTGATGGCGCAGCCTGCGCGCGAACAGTTTATCCGTGAGAATCCCCATGAATGGATCGTTAAACGCGTCCCAGAACCGCGCTACCAAAAACAGCACACCTGCCGCCGCCGCAGAAATCCCCGCTACGTCGGTATAGAATGCGAGCAGGAAGGTGGAGGACATCGCAAACGACATATTGTTTGCAACGTCACCCAACATATATCCAAATTTATTCGCAAAGGTAATCTTTTTCATAAACTTTCAGCCTTTTCTTTTTCCTTGCGGGTCAACCGCATACTGAAAGTATGGAGCAGGCAGGTGCAAATATACGACACGCCTGAATTTCCCTGCCATGCGCATCATATAGCTATTTTTCCCAATTTATGTGCAAAAACAGAAAAATGCCCCCGTATCACCAGGGGCTGCCTTTCGAGCGGCCTGATAGGGGGTACGGGGGCGCTTCGCCCGTCCGACGGGCGGCGGGATGGGGATGGTGTCGACATCCCCATCCTCTATGTGAATCAGCTGTTGATCTCTGGATCTTTCAATTCAGCAGGCGGACCCTTGACCAATCATGATTTTCAAAATCTCGGTGTCAGTTTCCCGCATTCCTTCCGCTGCCATCCGGCCAATGCTGGCAATGGTCTGCTCTACGCTCTCTTTCACCAGTCCTTCACCAGCTCCGAACGTGTTCCCGTCCATGGACATCTCATGTGCCAGGATGGCGGCATCCACCGACGCGGCGATCTTAGCAGCACAGCTCCCCTTGGCGCCGTCGCAGACAATGCCCGAAACGTTGGCGAGGGTGTTGGTGATGGTGCGGCCAATGGTGTCGTAGTCCCCGCCATGGAGGTAGGTGATTCCCGCCCCGCTGCCGCAGGCGGCGCAAACTGCCCCGCAGAACGCGGAGAGACGTCCGATCCCACGCTTCTGGAGCAGGGCCACCAGATTGCTCACCACCAGAGCGCGGTACATGGTCTCCTCGGTGGCCCCCAGATATTTGGCATAGACCACGATGGGCACCGAGCAGGTGATCCCCTGGTTGCCGCTGCCCGAGTTTATCACAACCGGCAGGACACAGCCGCCCATCCGGGCGTCACTGCCAGCAGCAGCCATAGCCCGAGCGCGGATACGCACATTGTCTCCATAATGGCGCAGGAGAGTGGCCCCTACCCTGCCGCCGTAGATGTGGGTCATCCCTTCCTGTGCGATGCGGGTGTTGTATTCCACCTGCCGGGACAGGACGGGCAGTACATCCTCAAGGTCTACGGTATTGGCAAATTCCAGAATATCAGCCAGATTCAGAGAATCCAGGTCGGAGGCTTCGTCCTCATCCGAGGTCTCAACCGGCTCCTGATAGAACAGCTTTTCGCCGTCTCGCTCGATGCGGATGACGTTGGTGTGCTCATCCCGGATTTCCGCCAGAGCGGTATGGCCGCCCCCCTCCATCCAGATGACGATATGCAGGCGGGATGGCGTTTCCAGAAGCTCTTCGGTGCAGATTCCGGCTTCTAGCAGCTCCCGGGTTTTCTGGAGGTCGTCCGGCCCCACCTTGCTGAGGACCTCAAGCCCCAGGCTGGGGTCTCCGGCCACAGCGCCCAGGATCGCACTGGTGTTGATCCCTTTCATGTTGCCGGTGGTGGGGACAATCACCCCTTTGGCGTTCTTGATAATGTTCCCGCTGCACGAGGCCCGGATTTTCTCGGGCATCACCCCAAGCGCCTCCCGGGCTTTTGCGGAGGCCAGCGCAATGGCAATCGGCTCGGTGCAGCCCAGGGCGGGCACCAGCTCTTCGTTCAGGATACGGACGTAGGTTTCATAAGTGCTTTTTTCCAGCATTTTTTACACTCCTGATTTTTGAAGGATTATTCCTGCTTTCCGCAGGGGGCACAGTTCTTCTTTTCAGCGTCAGCCATCCCGGCGAGGTCTTTCCGATAGGCGGAATACAGGGTATAACCACCCGAAAGATTGTGAACCTCTTTCGCTCCGTTCTGGGTAAGGATCCGCTGGGCAATGTACCCGCGCAGCCCCACCTGGCAGGTGACATAAACCGGCTTGGAGAGATCGATCTCGTCAAGCCGCTGGCGGAGCTGATCCACCGGGATATTTACAAATCCGGGTACTGTGCCCAGTGCTTTCAGCTCCCCAGGATTCCGGACGTCGATGCAGAACGCATCTTCCGGGAGATGCTCCACGTCCTCGGCATAGAACGGGTTCATGGTCCCTTCCAGAACGTTCTGGGCCACAAAGCCCGCCATATTCACCGGGTCTTTCGCGCTCGAGAAAGGCGGCGCATAAGCCAGCTCCATCTCCTGAAGGTCATAGATCGTAAGCCCAAACCGCACTGCGTTGGCCAGGTGGTCGATCCGCTTATCTACGCCTTCGCCGCCCACAATCTGTGCACCCAGCACCTTCCCCTCACCGGGGGTATAGAGCAGCTTCACGATCATCTGGTTGCTGCCGGGATAGTACCCCGCATGGCTGGCGGAGACGGTAAACGTCTTGTGGAACGGGATGCCGGCGGCTTTGAGGGATTCCTCTTTTTCGCCGGTGCAGGCCACCACCTGGTCAAAGAACTTCATGACCGAGGTGCCTTGGCTCCCCTTGTAGCGCGCCCTTTTGCCGCAGATCACGTCCGCGACAATCCGGGCCTGCTTATTTGCGGGACCGGCCAGCGGGATCACCTGCACCTTGCCGGTGACGATATTTTTCACGGTGGCGGCATCCCCCAACGCGTAGATGTCCGGGACGCTGGTGCGCAGTTCCTCGTCTACCAGAATCTCTCCCCGGCGGCCCAGCTCTACCCCGCTCCCCTCCAGGAACCGGGTTTCAGGGGCAACGCCGATGCTGAGGATCACCATATCGGCGGGCACAGCGGTACCGTCATCCAGCAGGACACTGTCTTTGGTAAAACCGGCGCATTTTTTTCCAACGTAGAGCCCCAGGCCCTTTCCTCGGATGTAGTTGTGGACGGTGTGCGCCATATCCATATCGAGGGGGGCCATCACATGCGGGGCGGCCTCCACCACCGAGACTGCGAGTCCACGGTCCGCCAGATTTTCCGCCATTTCCAGCCCGATGAATCCGGCGCCGATTACAGCAGCGGTTTTCGGGGCAGCCTGCTGAATATGGTCATAGATGGCGTAGGTGTCAGGGATGTTCCGGAGGGTGAAGATGTGGTTCTCCTCCATCCCGGGCATCTTCGGCCGGATGGGGGAAGCGCCGGGCGAAAGTACCAGGCTGTCATAGCTTTCGGCGTAGGTCTCGCCGGTGACATGGTTCTTCACGGTGACCATCTTTGCGGCGGAATCCACGCCGGTGACCTCATGCTGTACCCGGACGTCCACGTTGAAGCGGGCGCGGAACGCTTCCGGTGTCTGTACCTGAAGCTTTGCCCGTTCGGTGATGGTACCGCCAATGTAATAGGGCAGGCCACAGTTGGCAAACGAGATATATTCCCCTTTTTCAAAGAGGATGATCTCCGCCGTTTCATCATTGCGGCGCAGACGGGCGGCAGCACCAGCGCCGCCCGCGACGCCTCCTACAATCAGTACCTTCATCACTGCATCTTCCTTTCTGTTCAAAATGGTCATTTTGATTTTTCAAACAGCCCCTTAGAGATAGTGAGGGGTGTTTGGTGTGAGCACCTCGCAGCCGTCCTCGGTGATGAGTACCATATCTTCGATGTTGAAGCCCTGAACGCCAGGGATGTAGCAAGGGACCTCCATAGCCAAAATCATCCCTGCTTCCAGCGGACGGGTGGTGCCGGCATTGATGATAGGCGCTTCGCAGGTAGCGGGACCCATGCTGATGCTGTGCCCCTGATGTCCGCGAACGTAGGCGGGGAACATCTCCTTCACATAATCATATGCCGCATGGTAAAGGTCACAGATCGGAAGTCCCGGTTTGGCTGCGGCAATCATCCGACGCTGTCCCTCATAGAGGCGGTCTTTCAGCTTGTAGAGGACCGGGTCAGCACCCTCCATCACCCAGGAGCGAGAGGTATCGGTAGTGTAGAAATCGAACTCGGCATTGACGCCCGCGTCAAATTTCACCACGTCCCCCTTCTGGATGACGCCATCCCCCGGGATGGTGAGGCGGGAACCGGATTCCCCAGTGGAGAACATCGACCACGAGCTGGGAACGGCGAGGCCGGTAGCGTTCACCGTACGGCGGAAGGTCTCCACCAGTTCCCGCTCGCTGACACCGGGTTTCGCGATCTTGCTGACAGCGGTGAACCCTTCATCCGCAACCCGGCAGAGGGTGCGGAACAGCTCGATCTCCTCCGGGGTCTTGACGCTGCGGGCAAAGACAAAAAGATCGGAGATATTCTCAAATTTTGCCTCGGGGAAAGCTGCGATTATCTCATTATAATACAGGACAGGAAGATAATCCAGCTCCAGCCCCAGCTTTTTATTTGCCAGGTCCATCTCTCGGACGATCTTTTTCACCACATCCAAGGAGCTTTCCATTGCCGCCGGCGGGGGAATGATTGTGCCATTCGCCACCTCATCCCAGGTTTTCAGGCCCACCCAGGTGTCATACTTCTTGATGATGAACCGTCCAGCGCTCTTCTTTTCGAAGGTCGGGACCTCAAAATCCATGGTGGTAAGCTGGGTCGGGACATCCTCCCGGGCGGAGACCACCGCCACAGAAAACCCAGGCTGACGGGAAACAGTGTGCTGATGTCCCCCAAAGCCGGTGACATAATGAAAATTTTCCGGAGAAGAGACAATGGCTCCATCCAGACCCTGCTGGCGGAGCAGTTGTTTGATTCTGTCTTCCTTTGGCAGCATAATGGTTGCGCTCCTTTCGTTTTACGGGATTTTTTGGGGAAGCGGTTGCGCACGCACAAGACGCACGCAGCCGCTTCCCGGAAAGAGATTGCCGTTTTAGGCAGGATAGAACAGGGATGCACCCGGTCCAAGAGGCAGGCCAAGGAGATACCAGAGCGAGAAAAGGACGATCCAGCCCAGCAGGAAGCAGATCGAGTAGGGCAGCATAGTCGAGATAACGCTGCCAATACCGGCCTTCTTGTCATACTTCTGGAAGAACGCCACCGTCAGTACAAAGAACGGCATGAGCGGGGCAATGATGTTGGTGCTGGAATCACCGATACGGTAGGCAACCTGGGTCAGCTCGGGAGAGAGGCCAAGCCGCATGAACATCGGAACGAAGATCGGCGCCATGATGGCCCATTTTGCGCTATCCACCGCGATGAAGATGTTGATGAACGCGGTGAGGATGATGAAGCAGATGACCAGCGGCAGGCCCACGAAACCGATGTCTTTGAGGAAGTTTGCGCCGGATACCGAGATGATGGTGCCCAGATTGGAATAGTTAAAGCAGGTGGTGAACTGAGCGGCGAAGAAGATCAGGACCATGAAGCTTGCAAGGCCGGAAATGCACTTGTTCATCAGCTGGATAACGTCCTCATCGTTCTTGATGGTGCCCGCACCGATTCCGTAGGCAATACCGGAGATGAGGAACAGCAGCATGATAAAGAAGATGATGCCGCTCATGAACGGGCTGGAGAGGAATCCGCCGGTCTCAGGGTTGCGCAGGAGGCCGTTGGAGGGGGCCACCGCAATGACAATCAGAGCAACATAGACCAGGCTGGCGATTCCAGCAAATCTGAGGCCCCGTTTCTCGGCAGCGGTGAGCTCCTCGGTAGCGCCATCCACAGCGCCCTCATATTTGCCCAGATGGGGTTCGACCAGCTTGTCGGTGACGAAGGTACCGATCGCGGTGATGAGGAAGGTGGAAACGAACATAAAGAACCAGTTGCAGACCGGGGTGACCATATAGTTGGGGTCCAGTGTCTGGGCCGCCTGGGTGGACATACCGGCGAACATGGGGTCATTGGTACCGATTAGAAGGTTGGCGCTCCATCCGCCGGAAACGCCGGCGAAAGCCGCAGCCAGTCCAGCGATCGGATGCCGCCCAAAGGCCATAAAGAGGATCGCGCCCAGCGGAACCAACACCACATAACCGGTAGAGGACGCGATGTTGGACATAATGCCCAGGAACACGACCATCGCGGTGACCAGTGTTTTCGGCGCGGAGTTGGCGGCTCTTCTCAGCATCGCGGAGATCATGCCGCTGCCGTCCGCCACGCCGACACCGATCATGATGGTAAAGACAGTACCCAGTGCGAAGAAGCCGGTGAAGCTGCTGACCACGGTGGTGACCAGATGACGGATCGAATCAGGGGTAAGCAGATTGACTGCACTCACTGTTTTTTCGACGATGGCGTTGCCGTTGGCGGTGTCGATCGTCTCATAGGTCACCGACACCCCAAGCGAGCCGCAGATCGCAGAGATGACGATGACTGCCAATGTCAGAATCAGGAAGATGGTAGCGGGGTTGGGAAGCGCGTTGCCCACCCGTTCCACAGCATCCATGGCCCGGACAATGGCTCCCTTCTTTTCCAGGGAACTGCTGTTTTTGTTTTTTGCCATAAGTAAGTCCTCCTCCTTTTTTTACAGCGCCGCCCGCCATCCAAAAGGGCGCGGCGGACAGGGCTGCTCTTTCGCATCCCCGCCTGGGCGGGGTGGGAAACAGACATTAACGGCCCATAAGCTGGTCCACAGCCTGTTTTAGCTGGGATAGGGCCTTTTCCACAGTGGAGCGTGGGCACGCAATGTTCATCCGCATATACCCTTCCCCGTCCTCCTTGCCGAATGCCCGGCCGTCGTTCAGGGCAAGGTTCGCTTTGTCCACCATGAATTTAGGGAGCGCATCACCCGGGAGGTTCAAGCCCTTGCAGTTGAGCCAGAGCAGATAGGTGCACTCGGGCCTGCCCATGGTGATCTCTGGGATATTCTCCCGCAGGAACTCCTCCACATAGAGGACGTTGGATTCCAGATGGGCCAGCAGCTGGGTGAGCCATTCCTCCCCATGCCGGAAAGCGGCTTCCACCGCCACCAAGCTGAAGCAGTTGTTGCGGTGCACGTCCAGCGACTTCCAGAACTTCTGGTACTTGGCAATCAGTTCCTCATTGGGGAAAATGATGGTTGCCGCCTGAAGGCCCGCCAGATTGAACGTCTTGGTGGCCGAGGTGCAGGTGATGGTATTCTCCGCGATCTTCCCGCCCAGTGAAGCAATGGGAATGTGCTTATGGCCGAAGAGCATCAGGTCGCTGTGAATCTCGTCGCTGACGATCAAGGTGCCATACTTCACGCAAAGTTCCCCCATCCGGCGAAGCTCCTCCTCGGTCCACACCTTCCCAACCGGGTTGTGGGGGTGGCAGAGGATGAACAGGGGCGGACGCCGCTTGAGTGCCTCCTCAAAAGCGTCGAAATCGAGCGTGTAATGGTTATCCTGCTCGATGAGCGAAACGGTCAACGGCTTCCTGTCCCAGTTTTCCACCGAATCGAAGAATTCCCCATAAACAGGGGTCAAGAACAGGATCTCGTCCCCAGGGTTGGAAAACTCCCGAACACAGGTACAGATGGCGGGGACCACACCCAGACTGAAAATGCACTTGGCAGGGTCGGGCCGCCAGCCGTTGCGCTTCTCCTGCCATTCGCAGACCGCCTCAAAATAGGAGTCCGGACGGCTGGTGTAGCCGAACATCCCCTGCCGGTTGCGGGCGTCCATGGCGTCCATGATCGGCTGGGCGGTGCAGAGGTCCATGTCGGCAATCCACATGGGGACGAGGTCCCGCCGGCCGTACTTCTGCTCCATCTCGTCGTACTTGACGGCGAAGTTGTCCCATCGGTTGATGGGTTTGTTAAAATCATACTGCATCTCTGAATGTCTCCTTTCGCATTCTCTGGGATACGCCCAATATTACTGCATAAACTGTGCCAAACCATGCATTGCGAAAGAATTTTGTGCATTTGACTAAAAATTAACGATAATTCTTTGTCAATCTCACAAGAAAAACTGACATAAAGACAGCATGTGCGCGCTTTTGGAATGATAAAAAAATGCGCGCCATCTTTCTTTTTTTGCAACAAATCCACCTGTTTTGTTTTTAGGCTATCCAAATCCACCTATTTTTCACCATTTTCATCATTTGGGAAGAATGGGTTAATCCATCCTTATAAAAGGGTTAGGACCTCCCGTCCCAACGGAGTCAGGCAGCTCCCGGCCCGCCCCCGGCGTACCTCCACGATCCCCCGCTCTTCCAGATGGGCCAGCGCAGTGCGGATGGTCTGCTCGGTCGCAGAAATCCCCTCCTCCTCCGCCAGGGCCGCCAAGCTCTTCCGCCCCATAGAGGAGCCTGTTTCAAGCTGTTTCAGGATAAAATAATAGACCGGCAGGCTCTGCCCGGCTTTCCGCCGCAGCCAGTCCGCAGTGTCCATAGCCGGCGTGCGGGCCAGCGGAAAAACAGGAGGATTAGGCGGTGGCGTATCAGGAGAAACCGGCGATACCTGGGTGGGCGGGATACCTCGCTCTTTAGCACAGGCTAAAATGGTGGCAGGAAGGTCCTCCGGCTCAATAAAAGGTTGATCCAGATAGGCCAGATATTCTACACAGTTGTGGAGTTCCCGAACGTTCCCCTCCCACGGATGGTTCATTAAGAGCTGCCAGGCAGCCGGTGAAAGGGCGAATTCCTTTCCCAATCCTTCGCGAATCCCTTCAAAGAGCAGGCGCATATCCTGTCCCCGTTCCCGGAGCGGCGGAAGGCTCAAAGGAAGTACACTGAGACGGTAGTAGAGGTCTTTTCGGAATCCCCCCTTCCGGACGATCGCGAGGAGTTCCTCGTTGGTGGCAGCGATAATCCGAACATTCACATAGATGACATCCACGCCGCCCAAGCGGACAATCTCTTTCTCCTGCAAGACCCGCAGGAGTTTTACCTGAAGCAGGGGGCTCATCGCCTCTATTTCATCCAAAAAGAGGGTTCCGCTCCGAGCTGCCTCAAAGAACCCGATGTGCCCCCCTTTCCTCGCACCGGTAAAAGCTCCCTCCTCGTATCCGAAAAGCTGGCTCTCCAATAGAGAATCAGGGATTGCGGCGCAGTTGATGGCCACAAACGGCTCCCGGCTCCGGGCGCTGGCGGCATGGATGGCGTGGGCAAATAGCTCTTTGCCGGTGCCGCTCTCCCCACTGATGAGCACAGAAGCATTGCTGGCGGCCATCTTTTTGGCCAGTGCCTTGGCTGTGAGCATAGCAGGGCTTTGGCCCACGATGCTGTCAAAGGTGTATTTGGTCACATGCCCTTTCCCCAGTATCTGCCGGCGGATCTTCTGCTGACGCTTTTCTTCGTCCCGGAACCGTTGCAGGATGCAAAAAGCCCCTATCAGCTCCCCATTTCGGAATACTGGTTGGATGCTCACATTCACTGGGCTGCCGCCGATCTCCACCAGCCGGGCGCTGATGGCCTTGTGGTCCTCAAAACATTCCTCAAAGGGCAGGAACGGCAGCGACTGCCGGGCTTTGCGGTCGAGGAGATCATTGGGGGAGATTTCCAGAATCGCCTCCGCCTTGGCGTTGCAGGCAAAGATGGTGCCGTCCGAATCCACACCGATCACCCCGGCTTCCAAAGTCTGCTGGAAGAGGTCAAAGATACTCTCCACCTGGATCGACCGGTGGAACATCCGCTCAATGCTATATGCATGTTCCGCCAATGAAGAAAGATAGGCCCGAAAATCGGGGCGGTCCAGCATATGCTCGCACTTGAGGTGAAAGGCCAGCTCGATGAAGGTATTGGCACTGAGAAGCCGGGGGCCTAGGTCGATGACCTCCTCCACCCATTGGGGAACATACCTCCGTTCGCCGGTGGTAATGGCACAGGAAAGATGGGGAGGCTCCGGAGCCCCGGGATAGTAGGGGTAAAGCTGGATATGTCCCACCCCCAACTGGTTGAGAAGGGCAATTGTTTCGGTGACCATGGGCTGGTTGATATTCACCAACAGGGCGTTGGTCCCCCGAGGAAGGGCCATGAGACGTTGGAGGCTCTCCCGAGTGATCCGCACCTCGGTGATGACGACCGCCCCTCCGCTGGGGATAATATGGGAAATTTCCCGTCCGATCAGGGCGCAGGTGGAAATCAGATAGACATCCGCCGGGTCAATCTGATCGATGGTTCCTCCCTGTACGCTGTATGTGCTGATCTGGATATGCTCCCCCAAAAAATCCCGTACCTGTCGGGCGTAGAGTTCCACCGAATCAGCATCCCAAGTAGCGATGGCTAGATGTTTTTCCATAAAAACACGCCCCTTTTCATAAAATGGATGGAAAACAGGAGAAATAATGGCCGATATTTCCAATTAGACCTACCCTATTTCCCATGAAATCCACCTATTTATTATTGCATGGGAGGCTTTCCCTGTCAAGAAAGAGCAAATCTCATACGGCACAAAACTTGCTGGTATCTTATGAAAACGAGAATCACCGACCCGGAAAGGAGATCAAACCATGCTGGAAATGAAATCGCTTTATCAGGAAGCTCTGGCAGAGAAGGATAGATTGGTATCCTGCCGCCGCACCCTCCACCAGATGCCGGAACTGGGAATGGAACTGCCCAACACGGTGGCCCATGTCTATCGGGAACTGGAGGCATTGGGAATCCAGCCACAGGAACTGGCAGGAGGCGTTACCGCATGTATCGGACGTCCCGGCGGGAAAGTATTCCTGCTGCGGGGGGATATGGATGCACTGGAGATGCCGGAACAGAGCGGCCTTCCCTTCGCCGCTACGGGTAACCATGCACATACCTGCGGCCACGACATTCACACGACCATGCTCCTGGGGGCTGCCCGGCTCTTGAAACGCCATGAGGAGAAGCTTCCCGGGCAGGTAAAACTGATGTTCCAACCCGGGGAGGAAAACCTGCAAGGGGCCTCCGCTATGGTAAAAGCGGGAATCCTCGCGCATCCCAAGGTAGACGCGGCCCTGGCGCTCCATGTCTTTCCTGGGGAGTGCCATGTGGGGACGGTGATGTGGCGGCAGGGGCCGGCTCTGGCCTCTTCGGACAGTTTCCGGATCACCGTCACCGGTAAGGCCGGACATGGCGCGATTCCGCAGAATGCGGTAGACCCCCTTAATATCGCTGCCCATATCCTTTTGGCCTTACAGGAGGTGAATGCCCGGGAAACCGATCCGCAAGACCCGCTGGTGCTCACCGTCTGCACCATTCACGCCGGACAGCTGCATAATTCCATTCCGGAAAACGCAGTCCTCACCGGCAGCATCCGGGCGTTCTCCAACCACAACCGGGCCATGGCCAAGGAGCGTTTGGTACAAATCTGCCAAGGGATGGCAGCACTTTTCCGGGGAAGCTGCCAGGTGGAGTTCCTTGCGGGAACCGCTTCTCTCCATAACCAGCCCGAGCTGGCCGCAGAGCTGGCAGGCTACACCGGAGAGATCGCGGAAAAGATGACCGAGCTTCCCCGGCAGATGGGAAGCGAAGATTTTGCCGAAGTGACACAGGAGGTCCCCTCTGTCTTTATGGGGATCGGCGCCGGCGGGCCGGAGGAAATCTACCATCAGGCAGGCTCCCACCATCCCGCTATCGTCTTTAATGAAGACGTCCTCCCCTTGGGCGCTGCTGTTTTGGCTGGATGCGCTGGGAAATGGCTGGAAAAACACAGCGTCTGAAAGCCGGGAAGCCTCCTTGTCCAGATGGTTTTATAGGAAAAGCAATTAAGGACAAAAAAGACTGACAAATTCCGCTTTACCGCCCCCACAGATATTTTCCTGAAAGTGCTATAGCTGGTCACACCGTATAAAAAGGGCAAGGCAAACCATTTTGGTCTGCCTTGCCCTTCATTTTTTAAAAGAAATCAATTTTTTAATAGGTGATCCTTGCAACATCCGCACTGCTCGAAAAGGTCATAAAATTATAGAGGATTAATACATCATCGAAAGCAACCTGCTCCATCAGCTCGCTAACCGGCGTCAGATTGCTGCGCAGGTCCACAATATAAACCTCATCGTAGTTGTAGGTCAAAAATGGGGCAAAGCTATTTCCAAAGCTATCCTTAAACAGCAGGACCCTTGAGGTTTTCCCCTCCTCGTGTTCGAGGTTGTTCCCGGATTTGATGACTGTCACATCCGCATTTCCCCAGAGAAGGCCAGCATGTTTATCCCGAACTTCCCACTGGGCAGCGTTATGCAGGGTGGGTTTCCGCTCCCCACCAACCGTCACCGAATCGACCGGGAGATCATAAACGGCGATTGTGTCCGGCAGCGCAGAATAGAGCTTACATTTGCTGAAATAACTCCCATAGAAATCGGGCAGGTAGTAGAGATATGGCGCAAGCGTTTCCAGCTCAACCGGAGTTTTCCCGCGCGACTCAACAAACGCTTTGTAGGCGCGATAAGCTCCATAAGAAGTCCAGTGATGGTCGGTCCGGTAGTAGGCGAGCAGCTCCTCCTCGTTGGGGCCTCGGGACGCGTTAAATGCTGCTGCATCCACTGCGGCTTGCTCCATCACCGGGAACAGGTCAAGCCATTCCGCCTCGATCTGTGGACGAATCTGCTCACAATAGGCGCGCTGGTCGACATTATGCAGTCCGGCGGGAAGGTGGTCCCCCAGTATTGCGTAGGAACTTGGGATCACCGAAAGGGTGACCGGCACCCTCTTCCCATAGGTTTCGGTAAATTCATTGAAAAAGCCGATATTCCGTTCGATCCGGTCCTCATCCGTTGTCTGGTATTCCTCAAATAGATAATGGTCTGAGCCGTAAACAATCCCATTATTCTTGATCTTTCCGAACGCCGACTCGCTGACCGATTTTACGGTGATCCACCAGTCACGCCCCACAAACTGGTCATTGATATAGGTTTCGTACTTGGGGGTATACTGGTTTTTAAAGAGCTGAGACCAGCTGAACGCAGGCTTCTGGGCCAGATATTTGTTCTCCATCTCGCTGAATTCCCGGTTGTTCGCGCACATATCTGCAACCGTGGTGGCGAACAGAAAGAGGGTGAACAGGATTAAAAGTGGATACCGCTTGATTTTTTGCATCTTCAGCCCCCCTTAGAAACGGAAGTACAGGAATGGATTGTAGGTGGAATCCACTAGATAGGCCACCGACAGCAACAGGACCAATCCAAGGAATGGGATTTCCAGCCACTTGCAGAGCCTGGGCAGCCGGTCGCGGAGTAGATTGAGCACCGGCAGCGAGAATACCACTCCAACCAACATGATGATCCCGTAGTTGCGCAGATAGTACATCCAGTCATTCCCCCCATGTGGCAGGAAAAGCAGCGAAAAGAAAGAGCCGGTCTTGCTCATATCGGTAATTGCAAACAACACCCAGCTGATCTGAAGTCCAATCAGGACATAAAGGTGAGAAAATACGCGGTGCTGGTCAAGGAAACGTCGGAGGAACAGCCGCTCAAAACTCTGCATCACGAAGAAATACAGCCCCCAGAGCACAAAATTCCAGGCTGCACCATGCCACAAACCTGTAGCGAACCAGATCAGGAACAGGTTCCGGTACTGTTTCCACCGGCTGACCCGGTTGCCGCCCAGCGGAAAATAAAGGTATTCCCGGAACCAGCCGCCAAGGGTCATATGCCATCTGCGCCAGAACTCGGTCAAGCTGCGGGAGATATAGGGATAGTTAAAGTTCTGCGGGAAGTGGAATCCAAGTGCACGTCCCATCCCGATTGCCATGAGTGAATAGCCGGAAAAATCAAAGTAGATTTGCAATGCGTAGGCGGTAAGCGCAACCCAGGCCCCCAAGCTAGAAAGTCCGGCAAATCCCGAGGATTCCACTTCGGTCCAGAGCGCGCCGATATTGTTGGCAAGCAACACCTTGCTCCCCAGACCGAGGATAAACAGCACGATCCCGTCCTGTATCGCATCAAGCGTGATCCGGCGGTCTTTGAGTTCCCGGTTGATGTCCGAATACTTCACGATCGGACCGGCGATCAGCTGTGGGAAGAGGACGACAAACGTCCCAAAATCAATGATGTTACGCTCTACTTCGATCTTTCCAAAATAGACATCGATGGTATAGGTCATAATCTGGAAGGTGTAGAAACTGATGCCAAGCGGCAGGTTCTTAGTGACCTCCAGCATGGGGAAGGAGGTCCCGAACAGCGCATTGATATTCAGCAGCAAAAAGTTGCTGTATTTAAAAAACGCCAGAAATCCTACACTGAACACCACCGAAACCGCGAGAATCCCCCGGCAAAGATTCCGGCTGCCCCTCCACCGGCCGATCCCGAGTCCGGCGAGGTAGTTCACCAGGATGATCGAAAGCATGATCGGGAAATACCGCACCTCTCCCCACGAATAGAAGATCAGGCTCACAAGCAAAAGGGTCAGGTTTTTACATTTTTTCGGCGTCAGGTAGTAAGCGAGGAATGCTGCCGGCAAAAACCGGAAGAGAAACAGCAGGCTGCTGAAAACCATTCTACCCCTCCTTTTCGTTCTCTATAAACAGAATCAAAAATCAAAAAAAGTGTATTGGCGCTGTAAAACTATCCAATACACTTTACCAAATTTTTCGGATTTATTCAAGACCTTAACGCTGGTTTCACTGCGACCGTACGGAGGGATCAGAACGCGCCCTCAACGATCCCCTTCGCATTTTCCAGATCCTCTTCTGTTTCCCCAACGATCAATAGGAATAGATAGTCGCCTTTCTCGACCACCAGCCCGCGCTGTGCCTTCTCATATTGGTCGGGCAGATACCGCTCAAAGGATGCCTGTACGTCCGCGAGCCGCTTGGTCAGCCCATCAAACACCTTCTGCCGGGCTTCGGGCTTCGCTTTGACCGCCACCACATTGTCCGAGCTGGTCATCGTCATTGCCATCTTGCCCGCATATTCCTCCACATCGGCTTCTGGGTCGATGTAAAACAGGTCCGCAAGCACCTGGTCGTCGATGTCCGCGGGCATCTGAAGGCCAATCTCGTTTTCAATCTGGTCGACCACCGTCTGCACCGTATTCCCATCCTTCATCTGTACGGCGTCTGTACCGCCCTCCGCCTTGGAACCGCATCCCGCAAACATCCCAATGCAGACCAATACAGCCGCTAACCATCTAAAATTTTTCATCATGTACATACTCCTTTTCCAAATTGTCCCGCCCTAAAGGGGGCACAGATATAGTGTGCCCAAAATTCATTTTTACTTCATGCGGACGAAAAAAATCTTCCAGATATACCAGAGCTGGGAAAACAGTATCCTATGCCATCCCTTTCAGGATGGTGACCGCATCCTCCAGGTACTGAGCGAGCGTCTTTTCCTCGACCCCGGCAATCAGAGCATGGCTCCGGCTTGCAGGTGCAGGGATCAGCACCTTGTATGCCCTGCTCTCCGAGACTGCCTGTGCCATCTTTGGGGTCAACTCCCCCAACATCGCATTCGCCAGCACGATCCCGATCGGTCCGGCAATGACATCCTGTTCCCGGGCGCGGCCGCAACAATAGACCACCGCATTCTCCCCGGTCGCACCAGCGGTTGCCCCGGCCTTGAGCATCGAAGCGGTCGCCATCGCGTTTGAGCCAACTGCAACAATCTGCGCCTGCGGCAGCTCCGCCCGCAGACGTTCGATCAGGCTGCGCCCGATCCCACCGCCTTGCCCGTCAATCACATAAAAGGTCATCTCCAGTCCCCCTTCAGACTGATCTCCCCCGAGCTGACCGTCCGGACATCCCCATCCGGCAGACGAACCACCAGATGTGCGTCCCGATCAATGTCGAGCGCAAACGCTTCCTGCAATTCCTCCCCGCGTACCAGCTGTACCGGCTTCCCGAGTACGCAGGAACGTGCTTTGTACTCTTCCAGGTATTCCCGGGTCTCGAGCTGGGCGCAAACTTGTTCGAACTCTTCAAGAATCGCAGCAATCAGGTGATTGCAATCGATCTCTCCGCCGCCTGCCGCTGCAAGTGAGGTAGCAATCTCCGAGAGCTCGGGCGGGAAGCTGTCAGTTGAGACATTGACCCCGATCCCGACCACGAGATAATCGAGCTTGCCGCCGGGCAGGAGCGCCGACTCCGCAAGAATCCCGCAGAGCTTTTTCCCACCGAGATAGAGGTCATTCACCCACTTGATCTTTACGGAAATCCCGGTGACCCGCTCAATCGCCCGCGCGGTGGCGACTGCCGCTGCAGAGGTCACAAGGGTTGACTGCTCCACCGAAAGGGTCGGGCGCAGGATCACCGTCAGGTAGATGCCGGTCGCATTGGGCGAATAAAAGCTCCGCCCCAGCCGGCCCTTCCCCGCCGTCTGCCGAAGGGCAATCACTGCGCTCCCATCCGGCGCGCCCTCCCGCGCCCACTGCTTGGCCGCATTATTGGTTGAATCTATTTCGTCATAGACAACCAGCTCCCGGTCCTCCGAGAGCCAGTTTCGAATCTGTTCTGCCGAAATCCGTTCCACTTGACCATCCTCCCTCACTATGCTTCTATCATCACAAAGCTGCCCGATCGCATGACCATCAAAATGGGCTCGGGCAGCCGCCCGCGGGCCATGCCAGCCATAACCCGCCCGGTATGGCAGCTATTTCAGAATCATCATACCATATTTTTCAGGGTGCTTGCAACCGTGAAAAGCAGCCTCGAAGGCAAACACAAATCCCTAGAAACAACAATACCACCGGCTATTTCACCGGTGGTATTGCCGTTCTGTTCCGTTGGCTGGGCTAGCTGGATTCGAACCAGCGAATGCAGCAGTCAAAGTGCTGTGTCTTACCGCTTGACGATAGCCCAAAGAAAAAATCTCCGCTCGTCTGGGCGGGCAGAGATTTTTGTGGGGTGGATAGTGGGATTCGAACCCACGGTCTTCAGTGCCACAAACTGACGCGTTAACCAACTACGCTATACCCACCATATTCTGGCGCGCCAGGAGGGACTCGAACCCCCGACCTACTGCTTAGAAGGCAGTTGCTCTATCCAGTTGAGCTACTGGCACAAACTCGCGCTTTATGATCTGTGGGGTGCGAATATGGAGCGGGTGATGGGAATCGAACCCACGTGTTCAGCTTGGAAGGCTGACATTCTACCATTGAACTACACCCGCACAACCCAAGCGACGATATTTATTCTAACAAACCTGCCGCAATTTGTCAAGAGCCTGCGCATCTTTTTTCCTGAATATTTGCGAGGCCCCCGCAAATAGGGGCGGGAAAAGATTAACAGGTTATGAATTCTGCGCCATTGCGGGGGAGATTCTTGCAATTTCCGCTCTTTTCCGCTATACTGTATAGGTCAAATTATCGGGACAGACCAAATCGTAGTCCATCCCGTTGCGAAAGAGGGGGTCCCCATGCTGAAAATTGCACCGTCCATCCTGTCCTGCGATTTCGCCAACCTCGAAGCGGAGGTTTCCGCCATGCAGCGCGCCGGGGCGGACATGATCCATGTTGATGTGATGGATGGGCATTTCGTTCCCAATCTGAGTCTTGGACTCCCTGTGGTCGCTTCCCTGCGCAGAAAGACCGACGCATTTCTGGATGTGCACCTGATGATCTCCAGCCCCCTTTCCTATGCGGAAAAGTTTGTGGAGGCGGGCGCTGATCTCGTCACCTTCCATGTCGAGAGCGAGAGCGATATCCAGCAGACGATTGACGCGATCCGGCAGACCGGCAAACGGTGCGGCCTTTCGGTCAAACCCGACACCCCAGCGGAAGTGGTCTTCCCCTATCTCGAACAGATTGACCTTGTTCTGGTCATGACGGTGGAGCCCGGTTTCGGCGGGCAGAAGTTCCGGCCGGAGCTTTGCCCCAAAATCCGGGCAATCCGGCAGGAGATCGACCGGCGCGGGCTTTCGGTTGACCTTGAGGTCGATGGCGGCATTGATAACCAGACCATTTCACAGGCCGCGCAGGCGGGCGCAAATGTGTTTGTGGCGGGCAGCGCCCTTTTTTCACAGCCCGATTACCGGGAAGCAGTGGAGAAACTGCGCACCCATGCTCAGGGTTCCTCTTATATAGGTTAAGGAGCGCTCTTATCCGAAATAGGAGGAGAGCAGGTCGATGGCATCCTTTTCGATGAGCAGCTCTGCATGTTCGTCCAGCCAGGCTGCCGCGACCGGTCCTTCCCCCCAGCGCGGCCCGAATTCATCCAGGACCGCAAGCGAACGGTTCTCAAGCACGTCGAGCGGATAGACTGCGAGCCGCCATTCCCCGTTGATCCGATAAAGCATACTTTTTCGGATCCTGTGGGCGTACCGCTGGAACAGCTTCACCGACCCGCCGATCAAAGCGTCCACATCGGAAAACGCATAGATCACCGGCGATACAGCATGCCGGCGCACCTTCCATCTGCGGGGCGGTCCATCCTGTGGGGACGCAAAAAGCAGGGCACAGCCGCCATCTTCCAGCAGGTAGATGCGGACCAGCAGACAGTCCTCCGGCTGAAACCCGACCTCCTTTTCCGCAATCTCGAGCAGGGCGAGCACCATCGCCTGTGTGGCCGGGTTGGCGCAGTCGATTCCCTCGTTGGAAAGACCGAGCGCCGTAAGCTCGGGCTCCGAAAGGCGGATACTCATCCTGTTGCGTCCCAGTTGCTTGATTTCCATACCGTTCCCCCCTCAACCCAGATATATGATTGAATTGACCGGAGGTTTCCTATGGCAGGATTTTTATACCGGGGCATCTTGCTCCAACAACATAAAGAGCCGGCGCTCTCGCGGGATCTGCGGGAATTTTTCAATGCGGATACCATCGGTATCCAGATGAACCGTCCTCAGGTGGAGGACCCCAACCGGCTTTCCGCCGACGAAATCTGTGAGATTGCGCGGGAGGCGAAGATCGTCGACGAGCGGGATGGTGTCCCCCTGATCGACAAGATGCTGCGGGCGCGGGTACGCAGGCTGCGCCTGTTGGTGGGCGATGCGATCGACGATGAACCATACATCTCCAGTCAGCTCAACCCGCTGCTGAAAAACCAAGAGGTTGCTTTCTGCGGGCTTGCCCTGCTGCAAAAGGCGGTGAACGCGCCGCAGGCGTGCTTTGCTGTTTATCGCAACATGACCGACCTCGAAATCCGGATTCCCAAGACGATCGGTTCCTATAAAGTTCGCCGGATCCACGGACGTTATCCTGCCGAATACCGGGCGTCCAAATTCTACGGTTCCGAACGCGGGGTGCTTGAGATCGGGGTGGGCGCAATCATCCACCTTGCGCGCGCGGTCCTCTTCAATAAGCCGCAGACCACCACCTTTGTCACCGTTGCGGGTGACTGCATCGGTAACCCCACCAATCTGGAGGTTTCGCTCGGCATGACCGTCACCCAGACGCTCGAACGGTGCGGCCTGATCGACGATCCGGTACGGGTGGTCATCGGCGGTTCGATGACCGGCATCAGCGTCATCGACACCGACAAAACTCTAATTAACCCCTCGACTCGGGCAATCCTCGCGTTCCGCGCCCGGATCGGAGAGAGTGGTTTCAACTGCATCGGCTGTTCCCGGTGTGTGCACGCCTGCCCCGAGGGCCTGAACCCGTTTTTCCTCTACCGCAGCTTTCACCAGCGCCGGTATGAGGAATTCCGCAAATCCGACCCTCAGATGTGCATTGGATGCGGTTCGTGCAGCTATGTCTGCCCTGCCAAGCTCGACCTGACTGGCTCGATCCTGCGCGGGCAGGCTGAGATGCGCCGGATGGTCGGTTCGATCCGGCTATCCAAAGCGCTCGAACAGAAGAAAAAGGATGCGGAGTTCCAAAGCTACTATCAGGATTACCTGCTCTATCAGGAAGGAAAAGCCCAAAAGCGCGATCTGCGCCAGCTGGAAAAGGCGCGGCTCTCGAACGAACGCGCGGTGAAAGCGGAGCTTGAGGAAGCGGAAAAGCAGGCTGCGGCAACCTTAGAAGCTGCCAATGCTGCCGCACAGGCGGCGCTGGAGCAGGCGTTAAAAGCCGCCGCCGATCAGTTCCAACTGGAAGAGGAGACAGTTCAAGTCACGATCGAGGCCGCTCAGACGGTCCAGACGCAGACCGGGCAACAGCTGGAACAGGTCCGGATGAACGCGCAGCGGGCACAGGAAGCCGCCCAGAAAGCGCACGAGCGGGCCGCGCAGGCGGACGCCCGGGTTTCCGCGTTGGAAAACGAGGTCAAACAGAAGGCTGCGGCCCAGCAGGACCTCGAAAAGATGCTGCCTTCCATCAAACAGGCGGTGTCCCGAAGCGAAGCCGAGGCGCGGCGGGCGGAAGAAGCGAAATCCGCGCTCGCGGGCGATAGCTCGGGAGAGGCGTTCCACTCGGCCAAAGCCGCCGCAAAGCAGGCTTCCGAAAGCGCGAAATTCGCGGCGAAAAATCTTGCGGATGCGGAGAAATCCGCAGAGAAAGCCGCGGCCGAAACGGCGAAGGCGAAAGAGCGCCTTGTCACTGCCCGGCTTGATGCGGAGCAGCAGCACCGGAACGCGGAATCACTCCGGATCACCGCACAAGAAGCGGCCAAGGCGATCGAGGGGGCCGCTGCACAGGTTTCGGGGCAGGAGCGGACGGTCGAATATACCGGGCAGGTATGCGCCGAAAAGCTCCAGGAAGCGCGGCAGATACGGGAGAAAGCCGATGCCGAAGCACAGGAGCGGTTCCGGCGCGAAAGTGAATCAGCCAAGGCGGCGTATGACGCCGCGATGCGGGCCGCTGCTGACGCATGGCAGACCGCGTCCGAGACGATTGCCTCCCAATATCAGGCAACCCGGACGTTCCTTGCACAGCGGCTCGCACAGACACAGGCCAATTCCGAAGCCGCACATGAGGCGGCAGAGCGTGCCACCTCCGATTGGGGCAGCCCGGACAGAAAATCCGCTGCCCACGAGCCTGTCAACATAGGGGAGGAAACCCAATGAAACTGAGCAGACATCCCGCCCCGCACATCCGTCATCAGGAGAACAACCGGACGCTGATGTCCGACGTTTTGATCCTCCTGATGGTGCTGATGGTGCTGGCCTATCTTTTTTACGGACTGCGCGCACTTGCTGTCTGCGGCGTATCGGTCCTGACCGCAGTGCTCACCGATGCGGCCTGTACCCTGCTGCGCGGCAGGCGCCTGAACCTGTTTGACCTTTCCCCGGTGGTCACCGGAATGCTGATTGCGCTTTGTATGCCCGCCACCGTCAGCTTTAAGATCGTTGCGGCGGCAGCGGTTTTCGCAATCGCAATCGCCAAGCACCCCTTTGGCGGATTGGGGAACAACCTGTTCAACCCTGCGGCCTCGGGGATCTCGTTCGCCGCGATCTGCTGGCCCCGGCTGGTATTCGTCTATCCGATGCCATTCGCCAAAATTGGGGTACTGGGGACGGTCGCCGCGAACGCCACCGATTACTATTATACATATAGTTCGGTCAATGTGCAGGGGATTGCACAGGAGGTGAGCCTGCGGCTCTACCAAAATCCGGCCTTCGTGCTCAAGGTCGGCGGGGTCCCGACCAACGACCTCACCGAGATGCTGCTGGGCAACTATCCCGGCCCGATGGGCGCGACCAACATCCTCGTCCTGTTGACCTGCCTGGTCTACCTGCTCTTCCGCCGGACAGTCCGTTGGCAGATGCCGCTCCCTTTCCTCGGAACCTGTGCGCTGATTGCGTTCCTGTTCCCGCGCACCGGGCAGAGCGGCCTGCGTTCGGTCGAATTTGAGCTCATGTCCGGTCTGTTGCTCTTCGGCGCGGTCTTTATGATCAGCGACCCGGTCACCAGCCCCAAGCGCGACTCCGCCTATTTCATCTATGGCATCTTTGCCGGGACCATCACCATGGCATTCCGATACTTTGGCGGGTTTGAGGAGAGTATGCCGTTTGCGATCCTGCTCGCCAATGCGTTTGTCCCGTTGATTGACCGGTATAACGAACGGCTCCACCGCCTGATAAGGAGGAAACAGCTTGAATCTCGCAAAAATCAGAACCTACAGGAAGCATAGCCGCTGGGCCGACGGGCTTTTCTGGAAAAATCCCGTCCTGGTGGGTGGTCTTGCCTTGCCGCTTGCAATCATTGTCAGCCACAACCTCAAAAGCGCGGTCGCGATTTCGATCCTGATGGCCTGTTCGCTCATCCCGACCGTTCTCTTTGCCCTGTTGATCGGCCGGCGTCTGCCCCAGTGGATCGCTTCGATGCTTTATGCGGTCGTGGCGCTGGCGCTGGTGCTCGTGAGCGAGCCGCTGATCCTGCCGATCGCCCCCGGGATGAGTGATACCCTCGGCGTCTATCTGCCGATCCTGTCGGTCAATACGGTGCTCTCCACGCTCTGTGCGCGCTGTGCCTCCAAACGCGTCCGGCCGTTCCTCATGGTGGTGGACGCGGTGGTCTATAGCGCCGGGTTTGCACTTGCAATGGCGCTGATTGCCTGTGTGCGCGAGCTGTTCGGCAGCAATACGATCTGGGGGCTCTCGGTCAAATTCCCGATTCGGACCCGTGGGATGCAGATCGCCTTTGCGGGCTTCATCCTTGTGGCGCTGTTTGGCGCGCTCTTCCGGGCTCTGCACCGGGGGATGGTTGCACTGCTCTGCCGTCGCTCTAGGCCCAAGGCGGAGACCGCGGGTCAGCCTTCGGGAGGTAGCTTATGAATCTGCTGAATGATTTCCTGTTGATCGTCCTGAGTGCGATCGTCCTGCAAAATGCAATCTTTACCCGTGGGTTTGGTGCGAGCCGGGGCAGCCTGATGCGCACTTCTTCCCGGAAAATCCTGCAATTCGGATGTGCGCTGACCGTCGTTGCAACCGTTGCTGCGCTCCTTGTGTGGCCGGTGCAGCTCCTCCTACGCGACCGGCTCGAGGCGGATGTCCAGCTCATTGCCCGATATGCCGCCACCCTTGCCGGCATCTGCATTGTCTACATCGCAATCTGGCTGCTGACCAAATATTGCTTCCCCATCATCCATTATGACATCCGTGGCCTGCTCTCCAATGCGGCTTTCAACTCTGCAACCCTCGGTTCCCTGCTGATCGCCTTTTCGGGCGGTTACGGGCTGATACAGACGGTCGGCTTTGCGCTTGGCTCGGGGATCGGCTATACCCTGGCCGTCCTGCTGCTCTGCGAAGGCCGGCGGCGGATCGCCCTTTCGGATGTCCCGCGGGCGTTCCGGGGGGTGCCGGTCATGCTGCTCTATGCGGGTATCCTTTCGCTCGCCATCTACGGCCTGATTGGGCACCAGCTCCCCACCTGATTAACTTTCCTCGGAGGTACCTCAAATGCCAAAGGCAGTCAAGGTAAAGCGCTATAAAAATATCTATAAGCGCCGCACCCCCCTCTCGATCCTGTTGCGGATCGTCTGCATCGTGGTGGTGATCGGCCTGCTTGGGTTTATCGGCTGGAGCGCCTATGAACCGGTTCGGGCCTATCTCGACAGCATCGCCTTTGAATGGAAAAATAACCCTACTCCCTCCCTTCCGGAACTCCCGGAGCCGCCTGCCGTGTCCGAGCCGGAAACGTCCAGCCCGGAATCCGTACCAAAGCCGCTGCCCGAACCAGCGGTATCCTCGCCCAAACCCGAGCCAACAGAGCCGGAGAACTCAGAACAAATCCCATCCGGTGTGCAGCTCCAGGGCGCCTATCTGCCGGTTTCAGACCTGCTTGACCCGAATCTGCTCGCCGCGCGGCTCTCCGACTTTCAGGAGGCAGGCTATACGGCGGTGTTGATCGATCTCAAGGATACCAATGGCAGCCTGCTCTACCGTTCCCAGCGGGGACGTGCCCCGCTCGAAGAAGGGATCACCCCTTACGACCTGTCCGCAGTCTGTGAGCAGATCCGCGAGGCGGGGATGCTCCCGATCGGACGGATGCACGCTTTCCGTGATTATACGGCAGCACTCTCAGACAACAATATGGCGGTACAGTATCTCGATACCCGCGAGCACTGGCTCGACAACGCCCGGGAGAAGGGCGGAAAGCCCTGGCTGAACCCCTATTCCGAACAAGCCCGCGCCTATCTGGTGGGGCTGGCGGAGGAGGCGGTTTCGATGGGGGTCGGGCAGATCCTGCTCGACAGCGTGATGTTCCCCGTCGGGGTCCGGCTGGACGCCGCAACCTACGGCGAAACCGGTGATGTCAGCCGTTCGGAGGTGCTTTCCGCATTTATCCAGCAGGTTTCCAGCGCGGTTTCTGCTAAAGGCGGGACGGTAAGCCTCTTGGTTCGAGCGGCGGATGCATTTTCCAATCCAGACAGTCTCGGCGGAGACCCGCTTGTGCTCTCTGACCAGATCACTTTAGATCTTTCCCCGGCAACTCTAGGGGAGAATTTCTCTGCGGGTGGGTTCACGGCCGAACACCCCATGCAGGACCCGGGCGATACCGTCCGGAGGATGCTTGACGCCCTGTCAGGCAGGCTCCCGGCGCAGTTTACCGCGCTGATTCAGGACCCAAACTATAGCTCCATAATGGTGCAGGCGATACAGGATGTATTAAAAGAAAACGGTGTGGAAAACTATTTGATCGTGCAAGACAGTCCCTATCCCAACTGACAGGAGGATTCCCCATGGCATTTAAAGTCCGGCTGTTTCCCGGTGCGCCCGATTTCGAGACGCTGCATGTTGCCAAGCTGACCTGTTTCCCGCTCGAAACGCGCGATTACCGGCCTTATTCTCAGGTGCGCATCTGCTTTGCGGCGGATGGCCTGCATCTTCAGCTTTTGAGCTTTGAATCCAAGCCGCTCCCCAATAGCCGGATGGAAGCGGTCCTACAATTTACAGGAGGTGATCCGCCAATCCTGCTCTCGCTTCAGGCGGACGGCGCTTGCTCTGCCGCTGTTGGAAGCGCTTCGGAGCCGCTGGAGGGCGTTTCGGTACACCTATTTGAGGGAGAAGATTTACAAGGTGTGTACTGGGGTGGAAATATCATCGTTCCCACCTGCCTGCTGAACCGTTATGTCAGCGGGTTCTCCGCCCGGCCGGGTGTCACCTTCCGGGGAAATTTTTATAAGACCTGCGAAAATTCCCGGCGTCCGCATTATGGGTGCTTTTTTCCGGCGGATTTCTCCCTTTCCCGTGAAGATCCCCGAAATTTCGGGGAATTTGTGGTGATCGATTACTAAGGACCCTTCCGGAAATTCCAAACTATAATAATAGAGACGGAAAAAACCGCTCAGGCGGGTACCGGAAATCAAAGCTGGTTTTTAAATATCCATTTATTGATTCAACCATTGTAAACCGCTAAGAGCGGTATTGCTCCGGGTTCTATAGCCCATCCACACAGGATTGTGTTGGTGGGCATGCCCACCAACGTAAAATAACCTGTTATTTTACGTTGGTTTTGCTATGTTTATCATCAGTCAGACAGAATAATAAGGAGGACTTTGCATGAATGACGTTCAGTTTGCATGGCAGGAAGAATTCAACATCGGAGTGAGCAGCATCGACCGGGAACACCGGCAGCTTTTCAGGATTATCAACAAACTTTTCGCACTCCGGAAAGAGGAAAAAGACGACCAGTGGGCCTGTCAGGAAGCGATTAAATTTTTCAAAGCACATGCGGTACGGCACTTTGCAGATGAGGAAAGCTACATGGAGTCGATCGACTACAGCGACCTAGAGCAGCACCGGCGTGCACATAGAGGGTTCCGGGAAAACACGCTCCCTGCACTCGAACAGGAGCTGGAACGCACAGACTATGCCTCCGATGCAGTAGACCATTTCCTGGGCGTCTGCGCCGGGTGGCTGATCGGGCACACTATGACAGAGGACGCCGCTATTGTGGGAGGGCGGATCACCAAGTGGAAAAACCTTCTGCCCGAGCAGGAACTCAAAGCCTTGGAAAAGCTGATTATCCAGCTTGTGTTCGATATGTTCCATCTGGAATCGCAGCTGGTCAGCGATGTATACGGAGGGGAAAAGTTCGGAAGAGGGGTCTATTACCGTCTGGTTTATGGGATTGGGCAAGGAAAGGAAACACAGGAGATCCTGCTGGTCTTTGAGGAAAAACTGCTGATCAACACCGTTGGGAAGGTCATGGGGATCAAAACAAATAAGCTGGACACCATGTTAATCAATGCCAGCCGGTATGTGGCGCAGCAATTTGCCGGACGTATTATCGAGCATCTCCCGAACGCCAAAGAGTATAAGCTGAAAGAGGATAACCTTCTGTCATACGATCAGTTTCAAAAGGTGTTCGAGACCGAGAAACCGCAGGTCAGCTTGCTGTTTAACACTGGGGGCTCTGGTTATTTCTCCTATTGCGCCATCGCGCCCCACCTGTTCCAAAGTAACGTTGGTATCCCTCTTGAGCATGAAAATGCCATGAACGAGGTCAAGAAATATCTGGAAAAACGTGAGAAAGAGGAAATCCTCTGTCAAAAGCCGAAGGTGCTTGTGGTAGACGATTCTGTCACCGTACGTCAGGGGATCAAGCAGCTGCTAGGCTCGGATTATGAGGTTGCATTGGCTGAATCTGGCGTGGCCGCCATCCGCACCATCACCTTGAACCGCCCGGACCTGATCCTGCTGGACTACGAAATGCCGGTTTGCGACGGCAGCCAGGTATTGGAAATGCTCCGCTCGGAAAAGGAATTTGCAAATATTCCGGTAATTTTCCTGACTGGCAGGAGAGATCGGGAAAGTATGATAAAGGTTATGCCTCTAAAGCCGTCGGGTTACCTTCTGAAAAACTCCAAACCTGCGGATATTAAAAAATCCATCGACGCTTTCTTCGAAAAGAAAAAGGACTGATAGCTTCATTTCGGGAATACGTGGGAAACCTCAGATCAATCAAAACCACCAGTTGAACTGGTGGTATGCACTAGCCCTAGAAGGGCATATTACAGGCATACCCCTTAAGGGGTATCGAAAGGTCTAACAACCGCATTACTATTACAGGCCGC
>JAETRV010000002.1 GCA_021770005.1 Anaerotruncus sp.
CTCCTCGGGGCTGCTCGGGCCTGCTACGGCCCGAAGCGCGCTTCGCGCGACGCCCCTGCGGGCTGTCTTACGGGTTAGGGGGCAGCGCCCCCTCCCCGTAGGCCCCACCCCGGCAGGCCTTGATGGTTAAGCTTTCCACCTAGCCCGCCGGGGGAGTTCTCACAAGAGGGGGGCACTGCCACCCCTCTTGTGAGGCGCGCCGAGCGGCTGTCGCGGCGAATGCCGCGCTTCGCGCTCGCGCGAGCAAGCCGCGAGCAGAATGGCGTTTTGGTCTGGACCCCAAAACGCCGCGCGCCCAGGCCCCCTGCAAAAGATTCTAAACAGGCTCTCAGGCGCATCCATTTGCGATAGGAATCCGGCCAGTTGCGCAGACAGCCCTTGGGAAACGCTCACAGCGAACGAGGATTAAAGACAGGAGCAGAAAACCTAGTCTGAAAGGGGGAGCTGTATGCGGATCGGGAATAGCGGCTGGTTCAATCGAGGCGGGCCTTTTGGCGGATACCGGAATGGACTGTTTGGCGGCTACACAACAGGACAGCGGAGGGCGCCTCAGGGTGTCAACACACTGGAAGACCTGCTTTCCGGACATTACAAAAATTCCTACGGTGTGGAGGGGATGTGCGTCACCGGCAGGTCAGACTGGAAACGGATCATAGACGTTTCGGACGAGATGAAACAACATGTTTTGGAAGATATCAAAACTGCCTATTACAAATACAATGGGATGTCGGGGGACAACGAGGCTGAATGGGACGCCTATTACAGGACACTGAACAACTATTATAAGACACTGCCGGTTGAGGACCGTCTGCCCGCGTGCTGGACCTTCAACCAGCTGCATCTGGAACTTTCGGGGAAGGTCACCAGTGCGATTAAGGCGGAGATGCCCGGTTGGACAGCCGGACAGCCGGTCCCAACCGACCTGCTCGACCGGATTTTTTCCGGCATCTCTGCCGGCGGCAAGCTGGACCGCTCGGTATGATCCGGGTAGCGGTCTGCGATGATGAGAAACCGGCCCGGGAATACCTCGTCTCCCTGATCCGCAGGCAGGGCCGCCGCTGCCGGGTTCTGGAGTATGGCTCCGCTTCCGGCTGCCTGGCAGACGCGGACGCTTTTGACCTGCTCTTCCTGGACATTGGGATGGGGGATTCCGGCTGCGGCATGGATGGGATCGCGCTAGCAAAGCAGCTTCGGAGCCTTGCGCTCGACCCTCAACCGCTTATCGTTTTTGTCACCGGGCATGAACAATATGTCTTTGATGCGTTCGATGTGGAGGCGTTCCAATACCTGCTCAAGCCGGTTGACGAACAGCGATTCGCGGAGGTTTTTGAGCGCGCGGCAGAGCGGGTTTTGTCCCGAAACGGGCGGCTTCAGAAGGTTGATCCCCTGGTGATCCAATATGCGAATACCAGCCGGGCAATCCCGCTGGACGATATCTATTACATCGAAAGCAGCAATCATAAGGTCGTGCTTTGCCTGAAAGGGGAAAAGCTCGCCTATTATGCGAAAATCGGTGTTTTGGAGGAGCAGCTTCGAGGGCGTTTTTTCCGTATCCACAAGGGATATCTGGTCAACCTCACCTATGTGGATGCCTATAACAAGACCGAGCTGACGCTCGTCAACGGGGAAAAACTGCTGATCTCAAAATATAAGTATGGGGAATTTGTCAAGGCCTATCTTCGCTTTGTCAAACAGGGGCTGGAAGATGAATGAAACAACCTTCCGCTGGGTTCAAAACAGTATCATAGTGGTGGTGCTCCTGCTCTATGCAGGCAGTTTTACCGCTTTTTTCCGTCCGTTCCTGGCTATAAAGGCAAAACGCACCCTCCGCCGGAGGGCCGCTGTGGTCTTCTGCATCTATCTCGCCCCTTATCTGGCCGGCTTGGTGGTCGACCTTCCGAACTGGTCCAGCATGGCGTTTGTCGCGGCAGGAATGATCCTCCTGGCATCCCCCCTGCATCTCGATCGCGGGGTGATCCTGCTTCTGTCGGCTGTTTTTTTCAGCGCCCGCAATCTCTCTGCGCTGGCAATGGAGAGCCTGAACTTTCTTTGGAGCCAGCACCTATCCAGGCTGGACGACGTTGAGCAGATTTTTCTGCATCTCTCGCTGCATTTCCTGCTGATTATGCTGGCGCAATTCGCCCTGTTTCTCGCGGTCCTTTCCCTCGCGGCGGGTGTCCTGCGCAGAAAAGAACTGCATCTGGGTCTGCGGGAAACCTTCTGCCTGCTTCTGATCCCGGTTGCCGGGATCCTGGTGGGCAGCATCCTGTTCACCATGCTGATCGGCGTTAAGGATGGGGTGATCTTCCAGCTCTATGAGCAGCACCCGCTTTTCATCGTCCTGGTCCCACTGGTTGCTGGGATGTTTTATGCTGGGACATTGGTCTCCATCTTTTCCGTCCAAGAGATGACACGGCTTCAGGAGGAGAAAAACACCTATTTTCTCGAAAAGCAGCAGATTCGTGCCATGCAGGAACGGATGGAGGAAGTGGAAGGATTCTATACCGGCATCCGGCAGATGAAGCACGAGATGCGGGGCCATCTGGCCAATATCCGCGGGCTGGCGCAGAGCGGCAGCTATGGGGAGATGGAGCGGTATATTGCGCAGATGGACGAAAGCATGAAGGTATTTGACCTGACGGTCAAGACAGGAAACCCCATCACCGACGTCATCCTGAGCGACCGGCAGCGGCAGGCGGCGAAACTGGGAATCCCCTTTCGGGTGAACTTTCGGTATCCGCAGTCGGAGCGCTATAACCCCTACGACATCGGGATCATCCTCAATAATCTGCTGCAAAATGCGCTGGAAAGTTGTGAACAGCTCCCGGCGGAGGCCCGTTATATCCAACTTTTAGGGCGGCAGCAGAAAAAGTTCTTCCTGATCGAGGTCAAAAACCCCTTTGAAGGGGAGATTGAGATCGACCGGGAATCCCAGCTCCCACGCTCCACCAAGGAAGGGCCGCTCCATGGGATTGGGCTTTCCAACGTCCGGCGGGAGGTGGAGAAATATATGGGGGAGATCGAGATCAAAACCGGAAACCACACGTTTTGTACGACTGTTTTATTACAGGAAAGGAGCGGCTTGAAATGATTGACACCAGCTATCTGGCACAGATGTATGCCCATGCCCTACAAAATCAAGGGGTACAGCAGCCAGCCCCGCGGCCTGGCGGGTTCCGCGAGATGATCATGAAGAACAACGGACTCGAGGTACCGGGAACCTCTGGGACAGACGGCGTCTCCAGCCCTGGTAAGGAGATGTCGATGGAGGAATACAAACGCTATTTCTACGAGCAAATTTCACAAATCCCGATCCATCCCACCCGTTCACAGGAGGCCCGTTCGGTCACGATCACCGACGCGGGCTTCCAGGCGCTGAAAAACGATCCGTCCTATGAGGCATGGGTGCTCAACGATATCAAAACCAGCTGGGCACAGCCCGACCAGTGGGCCGCGGCCAATGGTGGCAGTTTCAGCACCCTGCGCTACGGCGCCATCCGTGAGGAACGCCGCGCCAGCAGCTGGTATCCGAACGGCCTGGACGGGAGCGCCGAACGGATTTTCCAGATCAGCTCACAGGATAGCTTCTGGAAAAAGCGCGGCCAGACCCGTCCGGCAGGCCAGCAGCCGGTTTCCCTGCGTACCCTGTTGGAGCAGCAGAGCGGCCAGGGAAACCATCAGACCAGTAGCCAGCCTTCCAACGAGATGCTCGGCCTGCTTGGTTCGATGGGGATGTTTGGAGCGCTTGGGTCGTTTGGTTCTTTTGATTCTTTTGGCTCTTTTGGTTCCGCTGGACTGGGCCAGTTTTTCGAATATCTGATGTGGAATAAATAGGGGCCTCTTCCAAAGCAGCCATTTCATCCGCAGACGAGGGGCGCCTCGTCTCAAATATGGGAAAGGAGCAAGCCTATGGACAGGATCGATAGAATCAGCGATACAGCGGCCCGTCTCGACGCGGCTGCGCGGGTGCAGGAACAAGCTGCAAAAGGCCAAGCAGCAGGACAGGCAGGTAGTTTCCTCGACACGGTGGCGCAGCAAGCCGCCGGAATCGCCGGGCTTTCTTCGGTGGGGGAGGTTGCCCAGACCCAGCCGGTTTCTTTGGAGCATATGCTCCGGGCGAAATATCCTGGGTTGGTTTACCATGTGTTCGATGCAAGCAGCAGCTATTGGCGGAGCCGGAACGATTATCCCCATTATCTGCTCTACCAGGAGGAGCTGGACACTGCGGCGCTGGAAAACTGGAGGCCCAGCGGCCCCAACCCTGCCTATGAGGAATCTAATGCAATCCGCAAGCTCGGTTCGATCCCCGCTGGGAAAACGGCTGTCATCATCCACCCGAAGGTGCAGGAACGGATGGAACGGGAGCCGGAGTATGCCAAAGAAATCCTCTCGCGGATCGACGCATGGTTCACCTTTGACATCCTCCGCAATGAGGCGGCCATGCCCGGTATCACCGCCCGCTCCTCCCGGTCCATCGCCATTGGGGAGGATGGTAACATCGCAAATGTGCAGGCATTCAGCCAGCCGCGGATAACCCGCTCCGAAAGCGATCAGGAGGACGACGAACCGGACTTTTGGGAGCTGCGGCTTAGCCGGCATGTCTACTTTATGGAGCTCTGGAAAAAACGGCAGATCGCGCACAGTATGCAGGTCTCGCAACAGTTTGCCGCCGCGGGTGCAGCACAGGCGGCAAAACTGCGGCTCGCGGAACTGATGGATGGAGGAGGGCTGGCCGAGCGGCTTGGGGATACCGTTGCCGGCGTCCCCGTCGAGGAGGTTTTCGCCTCTACTAGGGCGGAGGTCTGGGGCGTACCGTTTCCAAGCTGAAAAAAAGTGAGGCGTCATGTATAACTGATATCACAATCACCCAAACTGCATATGGAAAGTGCAAAGGACAGGCCGTCCCAATGGGCAACCCATGACAGAACGGTTACAGGGGATTTCCGGTGCGGTTACAAACCGGTAACAAAGAAATTACAATCCGATTACAAATGTGAAAATTTCTTTAATAAATTTGCCGTTTACCCCTTGATTTTTGAAAATAATATGGTATATTATAAATATGGAGATCGAAAATCAACGAAATTTTGTATTATTTATCAGAATAGTTACAAATTGTAACTTTTGAAAGGGGCAATAGCAATGAAAAAGAAACAAAAATCCATGAGCGCTTTCACCGTAGGATGCATCACTGCTGTTGTATCTTTCATTCTGCTTTCCATTTTTGCGGGTGGTCTGGTTCGTTTTTCTCCTGAAGTCGGTATCGTCCGTTATCTTGAGGAGATCCTTGTCTACGCATTTACCAACAAGTTTGCATATAAGTTTGTTGCATCCCTTTTCCTGGGGATGGGCGGAAGTTTTGTCAGCGGAATGATCGCCTATGGCAAACAGGCCAAAATGCGCAAGCGCGCCCGTGCAATGAAAATCCAGTTCCAGTCCGATGCGAAAAAATCGGGCATGAGCAAGACTGCATAAGCGCTGCCCTCCACCCTGCTTTTCATTTTTTTCTCCTAATTCATAAAAACAGCCCGGCATGCCAGAAACATGCCGGGCTGTTTTTATGTCCCGGGATAGGGAGCAACTGCAAATCCCCCTTTTCAGGCAGGCCCTAACCGATCTGAAAAAAGGCGGCAATCCTGCCAAGCAACAGCAGAACCGCAAGCGATCCAAAGCAATAAAGCAGGATTTTCCAGGTAGGAGGGGTCGGACGCTGGAACATCGACATCAAAAACATCTCCTCAAGCGGGGACTTTCACAAGGGGCCCTTGCGAAAGTCTCACCAGTCTTTCAGAATAGTATACCATCTTTTCCGGAGAAAGCAAAGCCGGACCTCCCCCTCTGAAAAATTTTAAAACCGGCAACCCCTACCCTTGGGCTACCGGTTTTAAAGTGAACGCTGCACGATTTTTGCAAAATGCTTGTAGACTTCCGTCCTGGAAGCAGGCGAAAAAATTTGTTTGTCTGTTTCCGCCCGCCTCAGCATGATCCGGGATTACGCCTGTTTTACTACCAAAGTAGGAACCACCGAGAACACCTGGTTCTCTGGAACCTGGGAACCGATTGCACCGACAATGAACATCTTCCCATTCTGCTGAGGAATCAGTCGGAGTAGCTCGGTGTTCTGCTGCCCCTGCGCGAGCCACCTTGCGCCCATCAGGTTCTCCGGTTGTGCGGCTGCCTCGGTCAAGCCGACCGCAACCTGATTCTCCGCAACCATACCATTGTTGTTCCAGCTGGTCCCCTGTAGATTGCTCAGATCAACGCGGGCGTTGTCTACATAAATCGTGACAGCTACATTGGAATTGTTCGTCACCTTAATCTCGGGGGAAACCACCTTGTTCTCCGCCGGCTGGCTTTTGCTGATGTCGAACGGGATATAGGAAGGCATGACAACCGAGATGATGGTCGGCTCCACATGCCCCACCAGTTCAATCTCTTTGCCTCCCGAAGTCTCGATTACAATGTCTCCGTCTCCGCTGTCGCGGTAGGCACGTGCATCCGCAAAAACCGCCTGGCTGCATGCAAACACCATTGCAACTGTCAAAAGAAAAGATAATACTTTTTTCATGGATAGGTCTCCTTTTCCTCGGTCATTGATTTTGTACGGTCAGGGTGACCGCTGCGCCCGTCTGCCCTATTAAATCCTGTGTTTGTTCGTCGTAGGCCTGTATGTAGACCGTCGCCTCATAGACTCCCTCGGCCAAAGGCTGTTCCAGCTTGATCCGTTCCAGATAGGAACCCGGCTGTATCGCTTTTGAGGTATACAGCGTTTTTTGCCCTTCATTCAGAACCACCTGTGCTACAAGCAGCTTTGCATTGTTTGCCGGGTTTTCCAACATCAGGTTGCCCTCCTGCGTTTTCGAATCAAACAACGGGCTTGAATTGATCGAAAAGGCAATCAAACCTTTATCCAGTTCATTTTGTAGTTCTTTCAGCCGTTGTTCCCGGTCGATTCCTGGCATGATGCCTACAGTTGCATTGTTCTCCAGCTCCAGGCCGCTGCGGCTGGGCAGCATTCTTAGGAGCAAAAAACAAGCAATGCCCAACGCTATCACTGCTCCGGCCAAAAACACCAAAATCACTGTTTTTCTTTTGTTGTTCATGTTGTTTCCCCCTTATCGTGCAGAGTACCTTCAGTTTATCACGGATGATGTGTAGAATTATGTCGTAATGTGTCGTAATATCAGGTTTTATATTGGTAAATATCTTGCAAAAATGCATATAAAGGGTAATTTCCAATCTCAGAAACCTGAAGGCACACTGTGAAATGATTTTGCAATCCTCCCTCTTCCTTCTATTGACATTCCCGAAAAATTGTTTTATCATATTATTGACCAACGGTCAATAATATGATAAAAAGGGGGGCTGCTGGATGGCGCGTCCTGCCAAAAAACCGCCAGAGCAATGGAAACGCGAGATCCTGTCCGCTGCAAAAAAGCTGTTCTTGTCCAAAGGCTATGAGGAAACCGCAATCTCGGACATCATGGAGGCGGTGGGGGGAGCCAAGGGGATGTTCTACCGCTTCTTCCCCACCAAGGAGGCGGTGATGCACGCATTGGGCGATCAGATGTTTTGGGAAAACAATCCTTTTGAAGCGGTGCGGGACTGTCCCAACCTGAACGGCCTGCAAAAAATCCAAAAACTTCTTGCTGTCGACCGGTCGGACACCGAGCGAGAAGAGATCAACACACAGGCAGTATCCATCCTGAAAGACCCGCGTATTCTGGTGGCAGCGGTCGAGGCAAACCGGCGGGTCCTGACCCCGCTATGGTTCGAGCTGCTCGAGGAGGGACGGATGGATGGGTCGATCCAGACCGAATACACCCGGGAGCTTTCCGAGCTCCTGCCGCTCATCAACTTCTGGCTGATGCCTTCGGTATTCCCCGCGACCACCGGGGAACTCCTCCACAAATACCAGTTTCTGATGGAGGTGCTTTCCGCACTCGGGCTGCCGCTCTTGGATGAAGAGGCCGCAGCCCGGACAGAAAAAATACTCCAAAAGATTGCGTCGGATGGAGGGGATTCAACATGAAAACCACCCTGTTCACAAAAAATTTCACGCTTCTGATTCTGGGACAGGCCAGTTCGCTGTTTGGCAACTTGATCCTAAAGCTGGCGCTTTCGATGTACATTCTGGAAATCACCGGGTCGGCAGCCATATTTGCGGGGCTCCTATCGGCCGCAACCATTCCGACGATCCTGCTGTCCCCGTTGGGCGGCATCCTCGCGGACCGGGCCAACCGGAAAACGATCATGGTGGTTTTGGACGCCGCAACTGGGACCGCTGTCTTTTGCGCTGCCCTCGCTTTATCCTCGGTCAATGCCATCGCCGTGATCGGCACCCTGCTCGTAATCCTCTCGGTCCTGGGCGCGTTTGAAACCCCTACGGTACAGGCATGCATCCCGCAGATGCTGGCAGGGGACGATATTATACGGGGGAATGCGGTTGTGAATCAGGTGGCTTCGGTGGCCTGTCTGGTCGCCCCCACACTTGGCGGTATCCTGTATGCAGCGGTCGGGCTGAAACTGGTCCTGTATGCGAGTGTGGCCTGCTTTCTGATAACCGCTCTTCTGGAATGTATGATCCAGTTAGAGCCTCCGCGTCCAAGACCGCATGTAAGCCTTTTTTCCACGATAAAACAGGATTTCGTGGAAAGTATCCGGTTCATCCGGGAAGAACAGCCGGAAATCCTAAATATGCTGCTTCTGACCGCCCTTTCCCGATTTTTCGTCATGGGCATCACGATCATCGGCTTGCCCTACCTCGTGCGTACCGTTCTAGGGCTGGACGCGGCCTGTTATGGGTTTACTGAAAGCCTGTTGGCGGTTGCCACCATCGGCGGAAGCATCGCTGCGGGGTTGATTGCGGGAAAGAAAAAAGCCTGCAAACTCGCCCTGCTTCTCGAGTCGCTCGGCCTGTGTATCCTGTTATCCGGGATTGCGTTCGTCCTACCGGTCCCTGTCATGGTCAAATATCTGGTCAACACCGCCGCATTCTGCGGGATGCAGGTCTCAATCAGCATTTTCTCGATTCTGGCGGTTTCACGCATCCAGCAGAAAACGCCAAACCACCTGCTCGGAAAGGTAATGGCCTACACATCCACAATCACCTTGTGCGCGCAGCCGGCAGGGCAGCTTTTATATGGACTGCTGTTTGACTGGTTCCGCCACACCGTCTCCCTGGTCCTTCTCCCCACAGGCGCGATCGTATGGGGGATCGGCCTGCTGGATGCAGTCTCTTCTGAAAAGGCAGCTAAAAAACCGTAACAAAACGAAGCGGGCGCTTTTTCATCTGAAAAAGCGCCCGCTCCCAAACAGGTTTTTATTTATTTGACCAGGTCGCGGGTATCGCGGGCAATCAGCAGCTCCTCGTTGGTCGGAATCACCCAGACCTCGGTGTTTCCGGAAGAAACCTTCATCTCCGCACCACCGCGGGCCTTTTCGTTCAGCTCCTTGTCGATCTCGATCCCAAGGAAGCCCAGCCCTTCACAGACCTTTTCACGCAGACGGGTATCGTTCTCCCCGATGCCGCCGGTAAACGCAACCGCGTCCACCCCGCCGAGTGCGGCGGCATAGCTGCCGATAAACTTGCTGATCTGGTAGCAGAGAATTTCATCCGCCAGCTTTGCGCGCTCGTTGCCCTCGTCAGCTGCCGCGGTGAGGTCGCGCTTATCGCTCGAGACGCCCGAGATGCCGAGCAGGCCGGACTTCTTATTGAGCATATCGTTGATCTGCTGGGCGTTCATATGCTCTTTGTCCATCAGATAGGTGATGATCGAATCATCCACCCCACCCGAGCGGGTGCCCATGATGAACCCGTCCAACGGGGTGAAGCCCATGCTGGTGTCGACACTCTTCCCGTTTTTGACCGCAGAAAGCGAGCTTCCGTTGCCCAGATGGCAGACAATCACCCGGCTATCGTCCTTTTTGACCTTGCCGGAGATGTCAAACAACCGCCCGCTCACATAGCGGTGGCTGGTTCCGTGGAACCCGTACCGGCGGACATGGTATTTCTCATAATACTCGTAGGGGATTCCGAAGATGTACGCCTTGGGAGGCATGGTGGCATGGAACGAGGTATCAAATACCGCAACCTGCGGCACATCGCCAAACACTGCTTTCGCGGCTTTGATCGCAAGGACTGCCGCCGGGTTATGGAGCGGGGCGAGATCGGAAAATTCCTCAATGCTTTTGAGCACCTCATCATCAATCACAACCGACTGGTTGAACTTCTCGCCGCCATGGACCACCCGCTGTCCAATCGCGGTGATCTCGCTGACATTTTCGACCACCCGGTTCTCTCCCTCGGAAAGCAGCTTGACCAGCTCTTTGAACGCTTCGGTGTGGGTGGGGAAGTCCTTTTCGTAGGAAATCTTGACATCAGAAGCGGTCTTGTGGGTAATCACCCCTCCAATCCCGATCCGCTCACAGTTGCCCTTTGCGAGCACCTGCTCGTTTTCCATGTCGATCAACTGGTACTTGAGCGACGAACTTCCGGCATTGATGACCAATACTTTCATTTAGAACCCTCCGTTTGTTTTTCGAATTCCCTGCCGCTTGACAGGTATATCTCTTATTTTATATTATTACACTAGGGGAAAAAAAACAAGTGTGGCAGATAGAAAATTTTTGCACTGGATGCAGAAGGAGGGGATTTCATGGCGCAAATGGTGGTTGCGGGCATCGTCGCGGAATATAACCCGTTCCACAATGGGCACGCCCACCTGATCGAAGCGACCCGGGCGGCAGGTGCAACCCATATTGTGGCGGTGATGAGCGGGGATTTCGTCCAGCGCGGCGGGCCCGCCTGTGCGCCAAAGGCGGTACGCGCCAATGCCGCTGCCGCCTGCGGGGCAGACCTGGTGGTCGAGCTGCCGCTTCCCTACGCGATGGCAACCGCCGAGCGGTTTGCAGCTGGTGCAATCGGGATTCTCGATGGGCTGGGCTGTGTGGAAGTGCTCTCGTTCGGAAGCGAAACGGGCGACCTCGAGCTGTTGGCCAAGGCGGCAGAGGCGGTACTCTCCCCCTACTGTGATGAGTTGACCAAGCAGCTGCTCGCCGAAGGGGTCACCTACGCGCGGGCGCGCCAAAGGGCGGTGGAGACCCTCTATGGAGAAGCGGTCGCCGAGGTGCTCTCCTCCCCAAACAACACCCTCGCGGTCGAATACCTCCGGCAGATCTTCCTCCGGGGTTTACGGATCCAGCCGTTCACCATACAGCGCAAGGGGGCGTCTCACGATGCGGAGCGGGCAGACGGCAGCTTTGCTTCTGCGTCCCTGCTGCGCAGCCTGCTCGACCTCGAACCGCTCGACGCGGTCGCCCGGTTTGTGCCGCCCGAGGCGATGAAGGTCTACCAGTCTGCAAAGGCGGGCGGGCTTTTCCCGTTTCGTCCCCACAGCCTGGATACAGCGGTCCTGTCGGCGGTCCGGAAGATGGAGCCGGAAACATTCGCTTCGCTGCCCGACCTCTCGGAAGGGCTGGAAAACCGGCTCTATGCGGCCGCACGTCAGGCGGTCTCGCTGGATGGGCTGCTCTCGCTGGTCAAGACCAAACGCTATCCCCTTTCACGTATCCGGCGTCTGGTCTGGAACGCCTATCTCGGTGTTCCGGGCGACCTGATGCAGCTCCCGCCCCCCTATATCCGGGTGCTCGCCTCCAACCGGCGCGGACTGGAACTCCTTTCAAAGTCCAGCCGCACCGCGCGGCTGCCGGTTTCCCACTCGCTTGCACGTTTGGAAGAAAAAGGCGAGTTGGCCGCCCGGATGGTCCGTCTATGCGCACGCGCCTCCGACCTCTATGCGCTGGGGCTCCCGGCTGTGCAGCCCTGCGGCGGGGATTATACGCATAAGATTTCCGTGAAATGAGCGAAAAGGCTAAAAGTTTTAAAAAAGATTGTATTTTTTTGAGTGAAGTGCTATAATAAAGAAACACCGAACCCAATGAGCGGACGGAAGTACAGCGACAGGATGGAGGTTTTCACATGGAGAACGCAATCAGAATCAAATCCAAGCACAATTCCGCGCTGGAGATCAATGCGATTCCCGGCCATTTTGCAACCAGCCATTCCCATATCAACTATTATGTCGGCATCTCAAAGATGAAGCACGAGCACATGATGGCGCGTGAGGCCGGGATCACGCTGGCGAATAACTACGCCTACATCCACTCGATTGACACCATCGTCTGCATGGACGGCAGTGAGGTTATCGGTGCGTTTCTCGCACAGAAGCTCTCCAAAAACGATATGCTCAACTATAACCGCCAGAAAAATATCTTTGTCATCACCCCTGAGATCAACAACAACGGGCAGTTGATCTTCCGGGATAACCTCGAACCGATGGTACGCGGCAAGGATATCCTGCTGCTGATCGCCTCGATCACGACCGGGCGGACCGCCAAACATGCGCTCCAATGTATCAAATATTATGGCGGGGTCGCGCAAGGGATCGCCGCTGTGTTCAGTACGGTGGATGAGGTCAACGGATTGAAGGTCGCGCACCTGTTCTCGACCTCGGACATTCCCAACTATGAGACCTTCCCCGCAAAGGACTGCCCCTACTGTGCCGAGAACAAAAAGCTGGATGGGCTGGCCAACAGCTTCGGCATCTCCCGCATGTGACATCATCTGAACCAGAAAAAGGCGTGCCGGACGGCACGCCTCAGCTTGTCGATAAAATCGACAAGCTGCTGGACGGGGAACCCGGATCTCCGCGCTAAGAGCCACACCGCTCTACGAGCGGTTTTACGCTTTGAAGAATTTTTGTCCGGCGCATGTCCGGACAAAAATAAAATCTGTCAGAAAAGGGGCTATGTTAACGACATAGCCCCTTTTTTGCTATGGATCAAACCCCTATTCAAAAAACTGCTTTTCGATATAGAACCACCATGCGATGACGCCGGAGAACAGCAGGAGCACCAGACCCATTGGGAACATCCATCCTCTCCCGAGCTGGATGGGCTCCTCCGCAAAAATAAATTGGGAAAGCACAGTCGCATATAGCACAATTTGGCATAGGGCATACGGTACCCGTCCATGCACCGGACCATGATAGAGAAGGAATGGCAGGAGCACACTGGCATAGACTGCGCCGGCAAAAAACAGGTAGGGCACATTCCCAAGTTCCAGCGGACTCCCCAGGACAAGGCTGTATCTCTGCGCCAGAAAGCTGCCCAATCCCAGCAATAGGGTGACTTCCATCAGACTGCCCGCTGCCAGCAGATACTGGGCAGCTACAATCTGTGCCCGGCTGACCGGCAGGGTGTGAAGCCACCGGTTGTCGCCGCTCGCTGTGCTGTAACCGATCTGTCCAACCGTCCCTGTCAGGAAAAATACGATGAAGACCCATCCAACGATCTTTCGGCTGCACATCGCCGACAGAAACAGCAGCACCTTCAGGAGGTTGTTCCACCACCAGCAGCCCCCGCGCAGCTCCGACAATGTGAGATTGAACACATCTGCCATGGGATACCCTCCTTTCCCGTTAGTTTGTGAACTGCCTGCGGCGGTAGAGCGGCACCGCGACCGCATAGGAAAACAGCAGAATTGCCAGCCCGGAAGGAATCAGCCAGACACCGCCAGCATGGGCGGTCCTGGTGATCCACTGGTTATCAAAATAGGAGACCGCGCCCATCGCCGCAAACATGAGGAGGTAAACCGCCATCACAAGGTAACGCGCCTTGATCGAGCCGAGCCACAGCAGGCAGGGCATCACGACTCCCACGAACATTGCACCGCCGAAAAAGAGCGACATAATACCGCCAAAAGAAATCCGGTAGGCTTCCGGGATCTCGCACAGGCGATTCACCAGGCTTCCGGAAACCCCGATCAGCAGCGACAGGAGGACCAGCTCCACCAGTGAAACCAGATATTTTGCCTGCACGACCTGCACCCGCTCGACCGGCAATACCCCGATATGGTAATCCCCCTTGCTCCGTTCGTCATAGGCGATGGGCGTATAGGTGAGTAGATAGAGCAGGATGAAAAAGAAGAACACCGCGCTTTGCATCGCAAACGCGCTGAAAACCATCAGCACCAGGTAGCCAAGTAATGCTCTGCGGATACAGAGGAGCTTATACCCCTCCATCCGCACCAGATTTTTGACATTCTCCATCTTCAATATCCCCTTTCTGCCTGTGTGTAGCCGAGGAAGATGTCCTCGACTGTTGGCTTTTCGTAGACCGCCTCGTCCCCCAGCAGGCCGAACACCTCATCCGGACATCCGGTCAAGCCGGTGAACCCGAATTCCGACCGACGAAGGTTCACAAACAGCGACTCGGTTTCAGGGGTCAGTAGGTGCAGCGGGCCTTTGACGACCCGGTTCTCCTCACAGATGCGGTCCTTTTCCCCTGCAAGCAGCAAGCGCCCGCCGTGTAGGAACTGTACATAGTCGGCGATCTTGTCAAGGTCGGAGGTGATATGGGTCGAGAAAAAGACGCTGACCCCTTCGTTTTGCAGTTCATCGGCCAGGATATCCAGCATCTCCTGCCGCGCCAACGGGTCAAGGTTGGCGGTCGGTTCATCCATCAGCAGCAGCTTCGGATGGTGCGAGAGCGCGATACAAAGCGAAAACTGCTTCTGCTTGCCGGTTGAGAGGTCCTTATATTTCTTTTTCCCGTCGAGCGAAAACCGGTCGCAAAACTTCCGGTAAAGGTTCTCGTCCCAGTCCTTATAAAATGGCGCGTGCATCCGTTTGAGGGTTTCGAGTGTCGCGTGCTCGAGATACCCCGGTGTGCTCCCCACATATCCAATCTGCGCGCGTACCTGTGGGCCTTGCAGGTGTGCGTCCATCCCCAAAATCTGGATCGTCCCCTCGTCCGGATAGAGCATATCCATCATCAGCTTCAGCGTGGTGGTTTTGCCCGCGCCGTTCTCCCCGATAAATCCGGTGATGTATCCCTCCTGCACCTGCATCTCTGGCAGGTCCAGGCAGAATTGCCCCTTTTCAAACCGCTTTTTTAGGCCGTTGATCTCTATGACATTCATCTGCTACGCCTCCCTATACAATTCCTCTATGATCTGCTGGAACTCCTCCAGTCCCAGCCCAATGGATTTCGCCGCGCCGACCGCTTCCGCGAGCTTTTCCTCGATCTGGCTCATCGCCACCTCACGCAGGCGGTCGAGGTTGGCCAGCGAGACAAACGTCCCCTTACCCTGCGTGGTCTGGACAAAACCGTCCCGCTCGAGGTCGTCATAGGCGCGCTTAGCGGTGATGACGCTCACCCGCAGTTCCCGCGCCAGATACCGGATCGAAGGCAGCGCCTCCCCCGGCGTCAGTTCGCCCGAGAGGATCGCCCTCTTGATCTGCTCCTCGATCTGCTCGTAAAGCGGCTGCGGTGATGCATTGGAAATGATGATATTCAACCCGTCACCTCCGTGTGTTCTAACTGTATCTATATTATATGCACAGTTATAACAGTTGTCAAGTAGGTTTGCAGAAAAAAGGGGCTGTTTTGGAAAATTTCCAAAACAGCCCTCTGTGCAGGAACCTACAAACCGCCCTGATCCGGAACGGCCTGTTGCTTCGTTCTCTCACACTCTATTTACGAAAAACCTTCCGCGCACCGGTCATCGCAACCTTGGCAACCAGTGTACCGAGATCGTCGCAAACCTCCACATCGTAGAACGCGACGCTCTTCCCCTCCCGGATACGCCGCGCCTCAGCGGTCAGGACGCTCCCTTTCGAGAACCCGACAAACCGGATTTCACTGGTGAGCGAAACCGTGGAGGTATGCTCCTCAGTATTGGCTGCAACCCCGAACGCGAAGTCCGCGAGGGTGAACACCGCCCCGCCCATGACGTTCCCCGCAGCATTCTTGTGGATTTTTCTCAGCGGCATGGTGCATCTCGCGTACCCCGGCTCTACCTCATCGATCACAATGCCCGCCGCCTCGGTCGCAAAATAATCCTCTTTAAAAATCCTGCGGGCATTTTCCAGATAATCCATCCAGCCCACTCCTATACACTAAATTTTTGTTACATCCACCAGCTCCACGTCATCAATCGTCTTTTGCATCTTGAGACAGTTTGCGAGCGCGTTGGCGGTGTCGAGCGAGGTCAGGCAGGGGATCGAAAGCTCAACCGCCTTGCGCCGGATCTGCACCGAATGACGCGCCGGAATCCGTCCCTTTGATGAGGTGGAGATGATATAATCAAGCTTGCCGCTCTCGATCAGGTCCATGATATTGGGATGGTCGCCGTCCATCTTTCGCACCATGTTGGTCGCAACCATATGGCGGTTGAGCACCGACGCACAGCCCGGCGTCGCATAGAGATGGTACCCCAGCTTCTCGAACTTCTCCGCAATCTCAAGCGCCTCGATCTGGTCGCTGTCCTTGACCGTGATCAACAGGTTCCCCTCATCCTTATGGTTGAGCTTGTAGCCCGCCGCAGTCAACCCCTTGAGCAGCGCTTCTTCGAAGTTATGCGCAATGCCCAGCACCTCGCCGGTCGATTTCATCTCAGGGCCAAGCATGGTGTCGACATCGTGCAGCTTCTCAAAGCTGAACACCGGCACCTTGACCGCCACATATTCCGCTTCGGGGTACAGCCCGGAGCCGTAACCCATATCGCGCAGACGGTGGCCCAGCATGACCCGGGTTGCGATGTCCACCATCGGCACGCCGGTAACCTTGCTGATATAGGGCACCGTACGGGAGGAACGGGGGTTGACCTCGATGACATAGACATCACCGTTGTAGACCACATACTGGATGTTCACCAGTCCGACCACCTTGAGTGCGCGAGCCAGCCGCCCGGTGTAGGCGATCAGGGTCGCCTTGGTTTTCTGGGAGAGGGTCTGCGCCGGATAGACCGAGATCGAGTCGCCCGAGTGGACGCCCGCCCGCTCGATATGCTCCATGATGCCGGGGATTAGATAGTCTTCGCCGTCGCAGATCGCGTCTACCTCGATCTCCTTGCCCATCATATATTTGTCAATCAGAACCGGGTTCTCGATCAGGTGGGAGGTGATGATCGCCATATATTCGCGCACATCCGCGTCGGAATAGGCGATAATCATATTCTGTCCGCCCAGCACATAGGACGGCCGGAGTAGTACCGGATACCCCAGATCGTTTGCCGCAGCCACCGCTTCCTCAGCGGTCATGACCGTGTGCCCCTTCGGGCGCGGGATGCCGCACTGTTCGAGCACCTCGTCGAACCGCTCACGGTCCTCGGCAGCGTCGATGCTGTCCGCACAGGTCCCGAGAATATTCTCGCCGCGCTCCATCAGATGCTTGGTCAGCTTGATTGCGGTCTGTCCGCCAAACTGCACCACAACCCCCCACGGCTTTTCGGTTTCGAGCAGGTTGTCGATGTCCTCGGGGGTTAGCGGGTCGAAGTAGAGCCGGTCGGAGGTATCAAAGTCGGTGGAAACCGTCTCAGGGTTGTTGTTGGCGATGATCGCCTCGTACCCCTCCTCCTTGAGCGCCCAGACACAATGTACCGAGCAGTAGTCGAACTCGATCCCCTGCCCGATCCGGATCGGGCCGGACCCGATGACCAGCACCTTCTTTTTGTCAGACGGGTGGTGCTCCAGGAACTCCGCAGCTTCGTTTTCCCGGTCGTAGGTCGAGTAGAAATAGGGGGTCTCGGCTGAGAACTCAGCGGCACAGGTGTCCACCATCTTATAGGAGGCGTGCCGCTTCCACTCCGCAGGGACTGTCTGTCCGGAAATCCGCTCGACCGTCCGGTCGAGGAACCCATATTTTTTCGCGGTCTCGTATTTCTGGCGGGTCAGCATGCCGTCCGCGAGATACCGTTCCAGGTCCACCAGATTGCGCAGTTTGCAGGTGAACCACCGGTCAATCTTGGTAATTTCAAAAATCTGGTCGGGGGTGACCCCGCGTTTGAGCGCCTCGTAGACCACAAAAATCCGCTCGTCGTCGCAGTTGTGGAGCAGTGCGAGAATCTCTTCGTCCGATTTGTCCGCCAGCTTTCCATAATCGAGGGTATCTAGCCCCAGCTCGATGCTGCGCACCGCCTTCATCATTGCCTGCTCGAACGAGCTGCCGATCGACATGATCTCACCGGTCGCCTTCATCTGGGTGCCGAGGGTGCGTTTGCCGTAGACGAATTTATCAAACGGCCATTTAGGGAACTTGACCACAATATAATCGATCGTCGGTTCAAAGCAGGCATAGGTCTTGCCGGTGACTGCATTGACGATCTCATCCAGGGTATAGCCGATCGCGATTTTGGCCGCTACCTTGGCGATCGGGTAGCCGGTGGCCTTGGAGGCGAGCGCGGACGACCGCGAGACGCGCGGGTTGACCTCGATCACCGCGTATTCGAAGCTGTCCGGACGCAGGGCAAACTGGCAGTTGCAGCCGCCCTCGACCCCGAGCGCCTGCACAATGTTGATGGCGGCGGTGCGGAGCATCTGGTATTCTTTGTCCGCGAGGGTGACGGCGGGCGCGACGACGATGCTGTCGCCGGTGTGGACGCCGACCGGGTCGACGTTTTCCATCGAACAGACGGTGATGATGTTGCCCTTGCGGTCGCGGATGACCTCAAATTCGATCTCCTTCCAGCCGGAGATGCACTTCTCAATCAACACCTGGGTGATTGGCGAGAGCCGCAGGCCGTTGCGGGCGATCTCCCGTAGCTCCTGTTCATCCGACGCGATGCCGCCACCGCTCCCGCCAAGGGTAAACGCCGGGCGGACGATCACCGGATAGTGGATCTCCTGTGCGAACGAAACCGCGTCCTCCACCGTCTCGACCACCTTGGAGGGGATGCAGGGCTGTCCGATCGACTCCATGGTATCCTTGAACATCTGGCGGTCCTCCGCCTTGTCGATCGTTTCGGGATTGGCGCCGAGCAGTTTAACCTTGTGCTGCGCCAAAAATCCCTCTTTGGCAAGCTGCATCGAAAGGGTAAGGCCGGTCTGGCCGCCGAGCGTCGAAAGGACGCTATCCGGCTTCTCGAGCAGGATGATCCGTTTGACCACATCGAGGGTCAGAGGCTCGATGTAGATTTTATCCGCCATCGCCTTGTCGGTCATAATGGTGGCGGGGTTGGAATTGATCAGGATCACTTCCAGTCCCTCTTCGCGCAGTGCGCGGCAGGCCTGTGTGCCCGCATAATCAAATTCAGCGGCCTGTCCGATCACAATCGGGCCGGAGCCAATCACAAGCACCCGTTTAATGTCAGAACGCAGTGGCATCTCAGCCCACCTCCTTTGCAGATTTTGTGGCTTTCATCAGGTCCACAAACCGGTCAAACAACACACCGGTGTCCTCCGGGCCGGAATGCGCTTCGGGGTGGAACTGGACGGTGAAGATCGAGCCATCCCCATACCGGACCCCCTCACAGCTCTTGTCGTTCGCGTTGATGTGGCTCACCTGCCCGACCGATGCGGGCAGCGTCTCCCCCAGCACCTCATAGCCATGGTTTTGGCTGGTGACATAGGTCAACCCGGTTGCAAGGTCGATCACTGGCTGGTTGCCGCCCCGGTGCCCATATTTGAGCTTGGCGGTTTTGGCGCCCTGTGCGAGCGCCATCAGCTGATGCCCAAGGCAGATCCCGAAGATCGGGATACCCAGCCGGGCGATCTCCCGGAGATTTTCGATTGCTTCGGTATTTTCGGAGGGGTCGCCCGGGCCGTTGGAAAGCATGATCCCATCAAACCCACCCTCTCGGAGCTGTGCAGCGGTGACTGTCGCGGGCAGGACGGTGACATTACACCCACGCAGCAGCAGTGAACGCCGGATGTTGCGTTTATAGCCGTAGTCGATCAATGCGACCTCGTACTGTGGGTTTTCGCAGGTATATGTTTTGGGCTGAGCGGCGGTGACCGTCTTGACCGCGTCCCGGATGGCAAACGCGCCGATCCGCTCAAGCGCGGCCTCCCGGTCGGTGATCTCCTCGGTGGTAATCATCCCGTTCATCACCCCATGTTCCCGGATTTTGCGGGTCAGAGCGCGGGTGTCGATGTCATAGAGACCGATGATATCGTGTTTTTTGAGGAATGCGTCGATTGTCCCCTCACAGCGGAAATTGCTGGGGCATTCGCACCACTCCCGGACGATATATCCTTTGACGTATGACCGGTCGGACTCCTGGTCCTCCGTGTTGACCCCGTAGTTGCCGACCAGAGGGAAGGTCTGGGTGACGATCTGCCCGCAGTAGCTCGGGTCTGTCAGCGCCTCCTGATAGCCGGTCATGCCGGTTGTAAACACCACTTCACCAATCGTGGTACCCTGTGCACCGAACGACAGCCCTTCAAAGACCGTACCATCGGCGAGCAGCAGTGTCGCTTTCTGTTCGTTCTGTAAAATCTGCATAGGTATCCTCCATTTCCAAACAAGCCCTGTCATCCTTGCAGGGGGCTTTTTCTCTTGTAAAAAGCCCCCTCTTGCCGCCCTTCAGGCGGCAATTCACCCGAAAAACACGCTCCACAGGATAAAGCGTTTCGCTCGTTTCGACGAGCGACCAAAGGCGCCGCCTTTGGGAACCGCAATTTTTCGAGAAAAATTGAGTAAAGCTTTTGATTCGGGTTCTTACCTTTGACTGTGAGCCGCAGCGAAGCGTTTCGGAGCGCAACCGCCGAAAGCGATAAAGGCTGGCGAAACTTTTCATTCATATACAGCGGGTTGTTACGCTGGGAAGTGGATCGGCGGGATTGCCGAACAGATGTCGTCCCGCATCCGGACCGCCTCCGCGCGCGCGGCCTGCGCAAAGTCCCTGCCATCCCCACCGGTCTTTTTCCAGGCGGTCAGCACCGCGCGGGAGGAATTCACAATACCGCCCAAGCCGTTCTGGTCAAACGCGCCCGCGACATCCTTCGCGCCGCCGCCCTGTGCACCGTAACCCGGCACCAGAAAGAAGGTATGCGGCAGACGGGCGCGCAGCTCGGAAAGCTGTGCCGGATAGGTCGCGCCAACTACGGCCCCGACCTTGGAATAGCCGTACCGGCCGACATTGTCCGCACCCCACCGCTCGCACATATCGCCCATCGCGGTGTAGACGGTCCCCTCCTCGCCGAGCTTTTGGTCCTGAAGTTCGCCTGAGGAGGGGTTGGAGGTCTTGACCAGCACGAAGATCCCCTTGTCGGGGTTGCCCGCCATTACATCCAGCAGCGGCTTGATACCGTCGATGCCGAAGTAACCGTTGACCGTCAACGCATCTGCCCCGAAGGGAACACAGTGTTCTCCAGCGACCTCGATTCCCCCGAGATGGGCGGCAGCATACGCCTGCATGGTTGAACCGATGTCGTTGCGCTTGCCGTCGGTGATGACGTACATCCCCTTTTCCTGCGCGTAGGAGATCGTTTCGGCGAGGCACTTCATCCCCTGCCAGCCGAGCAGTTCATAATAGGCGCACTGCGGCTTGACCGCTGGAACCACGTCACAGATCGCGTCGATGATCGCTTTATTATAGGTAAGGTAGGCGTGTGCGGCGCCGCATAGCGTCTTTCCATATTCCGCAAAGGCTGCCTCTTTCACCTGTGCGGGGATATAATCCAATGTGGGGTCCAGTCCCACGACGGTCGGGTTGTTCCGCTCGATGATCTTCTGTATCAGCTTTTCCAAATCGTTCCCTTCCTCTCAATCGTCCTGCTGCCGGTAGGTAAACCGCCCGCCCAGCAGGGTGTATTTGACCCTGCCGGTGACCTCCATCCGGTCAAAGCAGGTGTTTTCAGACTTTCCATGCAGACGGGTCCGGTCGACCGTCCACCGCTCCTCCGGGTCGAAAAGCACCAGGTCTGCGGGTGCACCGGCGCGCAGTGTCCCCGCATTGATTCCAAGGAGCCGGGCGGGGGAAAGGCTCATCATCTCGATCAACCGCATCAGCGGGATGATTCCCGGCCGCACCAGATAGGTCAGGCAGAGGGCGAGCGAGGTTTCCAACCCGATGACCCCGTTGGGTGCAGTCTCAAACACCGCTTTCTCTTCCTTCGCATGGGGGGCATGGTCGGTCGCGATGCAGTCGATCGTCCCGTCTGCGATCCCTTCCAGGATGGCAAGCCGGTCGGCTTCCTCCCGCAGCGGCGGGTTCATCCGGAAATTGGCGTCCCGGGAGAGCAGCGCCTGATCGGTCAGCGTGAAATAGTGGGGTCCGGTCTCACAGGTCACCTGTGCGCCCCGGCGCTTGGCGTCCCGGATGAGCGCCACCGACCCTTTGGTCGAGACATGGGCGATATGCACCCTTGTCCCGGAGGACTCCGCGAGCGCCACAACCGCGGCGGTGTTGCAGTCCTCGGAAGCGCGGTCGATCCCCTTGACCCCGAGCCGCGCGCTGACCTGCCCTTCGTGCATGATCCCGCCGTTCACAATTTCGAGGTCCTCCGCGTGGCTGATGACGCACAGCCCCTGCCCCTGTGCCGCCCGGAGTGTTTCAAGCATCAGGCGGTTGTTCGGGACCGGGCGGCCGTCGTCGCTGACTGCCACTGCACCGGCATCCCGCAGTGCGGCAAGGTCGGTGCGCTGTTCTCCGCGTAGCCCGCAGGTGATCGCCGCCACCGGATAGACCCGCGCCTTTGCCGCGCTTGCCCGTTCAAGAATCTCCAAAACAATTTGGGGGCTGTCACAGGCGGGTTTGGTGTTGGGCATACAGGCCACCGCGGTGAAACCGCCCGCAGCGGCAGCCGCACAGCCGGTCAAGATATCCTCCTTATGGGTGAAACCGGGGTCGCGCAGATGTACATGCATATCCACCAGCCCGGGCGCAAGGCAGAGGCCCGCCGCGTCGAGCGTTTCGCATTCCCCAGAAAAAGCGGGAACCGTCCCCACCGCGGCGATTGCGCCGTCCTCGACCAGGAGGTCTCCCACCTGGTCAAGCCCGCTGGACGGGTCGATCAGCCGCGCCTGTTTGATCCACAGCCTGCTCATTGTTTCCTCCTTTTTCGGTTAGGGCTTGTTTGAAAATAGAGAAGAAGAGGGTTATTCCGATTTTCCAAACAGCCTCTAGACATAAAAATACCCACCCATTAAAGAAATGGGCAGGCAGTTCATCGAGGGTGTAAAACAGAACAGGAAACCAGACCCGTTTGAACGTTGAACCAATCCATCCGCTTGCCGGGCATACCTGACTTCCCCTTCCTCTTTTTGTTTGGATAATTATACAATATTTTTGACGGTTTGTCTATCCGGCAAAATCCTCTTTTTTCGGGGAATTTGGTGCAATTTTTTATCCAAAATCCCAGTAATCCGATTAAAAACACCCTCTATTTCCGCTGCTATAAAACCAAATATGTATTTTTATGCGAATATTCTATCGTTTATACAGTTTGCTTGCAAAATTGCTTCCTCCTGGAAAGCAGATTGCGGTTGAAATCCTCTACCCCATTTTTTGCTGTTTCCACATTGGGAGCCCTGGATTGGGAAAGTCCCGTGTAGACCGCGTACAAATCCCTGATTGCAGATCGAAAACAGCCCTTTGGACCGAAGCAAAAAGCACCTTAAAATGGCCTTTTGACCGTCTTGCTATCCTTTTTGGAAAAAAATCCACCTATATTTTCATGCAAAAAGACAAAAAATTCCCTTTTAATTCGGTAGAGTTGGTGTTATAATAGATGCAGAGAAATTGCGGCCCATTTTTCGGATCGTGCGCGCAGCAGCCATTGCGTCTGCTGTTCTGCGGATCGGACGCCGCATCTCCGGACGGTCTGGGAAACCGCTTCAATCGCCTTTTCCCGCTCTTGTTTGGATTTTACATCAACGTCACCCAGAATCCGTAAAGCGTGAGTTTCTCCCGCGGCTGCGGATTCCGGTTTTGTCTCGGAGTTCTGCGGGACAAAATAATGGAGGTTTCATAAATTTGGAAAAATATGTTGTTGAAGGTGGGGCCCGCCTGAAAGGCGAGGTCACCATTAGCGGTGCAAAAAATGCCGCTGTTGCGATCATTCCGGCCACTGTTCTGGCACAGGGCAAATGCATCATTGAGAATATCCCCAATATCAGCGATATTTCCGTCCTTTTCAAAATCCTGCGTTCCCTGGGCGCCCAGGTGCGGGTGCTCGACCGTACCACTGTCGAGATCGATACCACCTATATCAGCGAGCCGGTTGTTCCCTATGAGCTGGCGCGATATATGCGCGCTTCCTACTACCTGCTGGGCGCGCTGCTCGGGCGGTGCAACCGGGCAAGCGTTTCGATGCCGGGCGGCTGCAATTTTGGCGTGCGCCCGATCGACCAGCATATGAAGGGGTTTGAGGCGCTCGGGGCAAAAGTCTCGATCGACAGCGGCATGATTAACACCCATGCCGATTTCCTGCTCGGCGGGCACATCTATTTTGATGTGGTTTCGGTCGGGGCCACCATCAATGTCATGCTCGCGGCAGTCAAGGCCAAGGGGATCACTGTGCTTGAGAACTGCGCCAAGGAGCCGCATATTGTCGATCTCGCCAACTGCCTCAACTCCATGGGGGCGGACATCCGCGGGGCCGGCACCGACGTCATCAAAATCCACGGGGTGGATATCTTGCACGGCACCACCTATCCCATTATCCCCGACCAGATCGAGGCCGGGACCTACATGGTCGCGGCGGCGGCGACCGGTGGGGATGTATTGGTGAAAAATGTAATCCCCAAGCATCTCGAAGCAATTAGTGAAAAGCTGGAAAAAGCGGGGGCAACGGTGATCGAATATGACGATTCAATCCGTGTAATCCGTGAAGGCGCGTTGAACAAGGTCAATGTCAAAACAATGCCGCATCCCGGTTTCCCAACCGATATGCAGCCTCAGATGACTGCTCTGCTTTCGATCGCACATGGTACAAGCATCGTGACCGAAGGAGTCTGGGACAACCGTTTCCGGTATGTGGACGAGCTTCGCCGGATGGGCGCGATGATCCAGGTGGACGGAAAGGTCGCTGTGGTGGAAGGGACCTCCGGCCTTACCGGCGCACCGGTACGCGCGGTTGACCTCCGGGCAGGCGCGGCAGTTCTGATCGCCGCAATGACCGCCAAAGGGGTCACCGAGATCGAAGACATCGAACATGTTGAGCGCGGCTATGAGGATATTGTCGGAAAGCTGAGCGCACTCGGGGCAAATATCCGCAAGGTGGTCATCCCCGACCATGTGTTGAAAGCGGTGCTCTGAGATGGCGCGGTTTTGTACGCTGTTCAGCGGGTCCAATGGAAACAGCGCCTATATCAGCGGGTCGGACACCGCTCTGTTGGTCGATGCAGGGCGTTCCTGCAAGCAGCTTTTAGGCGCGATGGACGCGCGCGGGATTGACCCAAAATCGATCCAGGCGATCCTCGTCACCCACGAGCACACCGACCATGTAAGCGGCCTCCGGGTATTGCTGAAAAAATTAAAGGTTCCGGTCTATGCGGCGCGCGAGGTGCTTGACCGGCTCTGCTGGGACCAGGTATTCGCTCCGGACCAGCCGCTCTTTGCAGTGGAGGACGGCGCGCGGTTTCAGGTGGGTGCGCTCGAGATCGAAAGCTTCGACACCCCGCACGACAGTGTGCACAGCCTGGGCTATCGGATCTCCACCCCCGACGGCCGCAGATTGACCGTCGCAACCGATCTCGGCTACATAAGCGACGCGGTGCGGGAACGCCTCACTGGAAGCGACCTTGTACTGATCGAATCCAATTATGACCAACGGATGTTGAGCGTCTCCGATTACCCATATCAGCTCAAAAAACGGATTGCCTCCAATATCGGGCACCTCTCGAACGAGGACTGCTCGGGGGAACTGTCCCGCCTGGTGCGCACTGGGACCACCCGCCTGGTTCTGGGTCATCTCTCCCAGAACAACAACCTCCCCGAACTTGCCTACCAGACCGCACAGTGTTCCCTCACCATGGACGGTATGCAGGAAGGCCGGGATTATCTATTGCAGGTCGCATCGCGGTCCGGCCCGTCTGAAATGGTGGTATTATGATCTCTCTTCAGATCGTCGCGGTGGGAAAGCTCAAGGACGCCTGGCTGCGGGAGGGCTGCTCCGAATACTGCAAACGTCTGGGGATGTGGAGCAGTGTCTCAGTCACCGAGGTGGATGAGTACCGTTTGCCTGACCGCCCCTCCCCTGCCCAGATCGCCGAATGTGTGGAGAAGGAGGGGGAGCGCATCCTCGCCAAACTCCCCAAGGGCGCTTGTGTAATCGCCCTGTGCATTGAGGGAAAACAGCTGTCATCCGAGCATCTGGCCGCGTACCTGCAAAAAGCAGCCGTAGATGGGGTCTCCGCGGTCGCGCTGGTGATCGGCGGTTCGTATGGGCTTTCCGAACGGGTCAAATCAGCCGCTTCCCTGCGTCTTTCGATGTCCCCTATGACCTTCCCGCACCAGCTTGCGCGGGTCATGCTTCTGGAACAGCTCTACCGGGCTTTCTCGATCAACGCCAACACCAGATACCATAAGTAACCCCCAAAAGGTCCCGTTTTGCCGGGGCCTTTTTCAGCCTTGACGCCCGTTCAAAGAGGTCGGCGCTCCCTCCCCGTGTGCCCTACCCCGACGGGCTGGATGGCTCCATCTGTCCGCTCTCTTTCGAGTTGGGTGCTCGAACCGATCGGAGCGCAGAACCTGCCGGTTAGTCATCTGAAAAATACAGGTAGAAGGTCTTGCACCATCGGCTGGTATACCGAGCTTCCATCCAGAATGGTTCCAAATGTGTCCACCCAACACGGGAGATAGCCGCACCGGTGCGCCACCATCTGTGAGCCGATGTTTGTCACCGAGGCCGAATAAAATGGGACGATCTCCCGCCCCAACAGTTCCTGGGTCAGCCTGTTGACCAGATGGGTTCCCAATCCGGCGTTTCTGTAGCCCTCCATGACATCCACCCCTAGCTCCCATAGCTGGCTGACAGCAGATTCCGCAGCCCCCGCAATTCCGATGATCTTCCCCTGATCCCTTGCGATGCAGACAGCCTTGGTGGGGGTGGAACCGGCGGCATCAAATGCCACCGCATTCTCAAAGCCCGTCAGCCCCTTCAGTGATAAAACGTCTTCGCCCCAAACGCATTCACATGCCTCCGGCAATGTGAACCCGCCGCCTCTGTCCACATCATCGAGGCCAGGAACATAATGAATGGTCTGACCATAAACAAGCGGGATCTCAAACATTTCATCCCGGGTTTTCCCCTGTAACATCCCCCGCACTTTTCCATGGATTTCTTCTGAAGTGCAGACCACCACGCAATCCCGGTACGCCAACAACTGAAGATAAGGCCGTTTTGTCCCTGAATAGATCGAATAGACGGTCTGTTTCCCATTTAATTCCGACCGGCTGCATGCATATTCTTTCGACAGGAATTCCTCGATTTTGTCTTTTATGATCTTTTTCACCTTCCTGGCCCCCTTTTTTTCCATTATATCTCATGCTGGAAACAGACGCAAGGCTGCCCCGGTCCTGTGATTCGAGGGCCGCAGACCCCTGCTCCGGCGTTGACAGATTGGTGGTTTTGCTATAAAATCAAACTGGTGTATCATACTAATCTTAAAACCTGTCGACAAAAGGAGGGAGAGCCGATGTTCCAAAGGCTGTTGCGCATTGCGGCGGCACTCTCTTTTTGTCTGCTCCTCTCCTCCTGCACCGGCTTTGACCCGGTACTCGAAAACCTGATGAGCCCGCCCCGTCTGACTGCTGGACAAAAAGAGATCGAAGAGGCGCTGTCTGCCGCTGCGGTCACCGCAAGCCCAATCCTGAAATATCCCAAAAGCGGCGATTACCGTTCGGCATTCGTTTTTTATGACCTCGACCAGGATGGGGAGGAAGAAGCAATCGCTTTCTATGCGTCCGACCCGAACGACTATACCCGCGCCTGCCTGCTCGACCGCGACCCGGCCGGGCAATGGTACTCCCCTTGTGAGATTTCGGGTGCGGACAAGGATGTTGATTTCATCGCCTTTGCCAATATATCGGGCCGCCGTTCCCCGGATATTGTGATCGGCTGGAGCAATCCAGATGAGGAGAAGATGACCCTCGGCGTCTACACCTACGACACCGAAAAGGGGAACCGCCCCCATCTGAACAGCCTTTTGAGCCACTCGGAAGACGTCTCTTTCAATCGGTACCTGATCAGCGACCTCGACAATGACGGATTGGATGACATTTTCCTGCTCACCCACAATACCAATTCCTCCTGGATCAAGATGGTTTCGTACATCGGCTACAATGTTGGGGTGACCGACGACCTGCCGCTTTCGGATTCGATTGTCCAGTTTGCGGGTGCAGCCGCGGGCAGGCTGTTCCCAGCGGACGGGCGTCTCTGCATCTTCATCGACGAGCTGCTCGCCGGAAATGAACTGGTGACCGAGGTTTTCACAATGGAGGCCGGTTCTTTGACCCCGGTCATCTTCCAGGAGATGGAGCAGCCCTCCCCCGACCCGGTGACCGAGGAATCCCGGCCGTCCCTCTATGAGCAGACACGGCGCCCCAACACGGCTTCCTCTGGGGAGCCGCCCGCGCCGGTCTGCATGGATGTGGATCGCAACTGGGTGGTCGAAATCCCAACCGCCCGCCCGCTCCCCGGCTACGAAGACCGGGTCAACGACGAATCCGAGCGGATTTACCTGACCGAGTTCCACCGGTTTTCTGAGGACGGCCTGGTTCGGGTGTTTGCCGGCGCATTCAACCGGCAGGCGGGCTACCGGGTCGAGTTCCCGCCCGAGTGGATCGACACGGTCACCGTGGTCAACCAGATCGAAAACGGAGAATGGATTTTCATTATCTACGACGATACGCTCCGGCGCCCGCTCGAGGCGCTCTCGGGCGAACTGGCGCGGGTTCGGGTGGTCAGCACCTCCGACTATCAGGACAAATTTCTCGAAAGCTATATCCGGCTTTGTGAGCCGCGTGGCGCGTTCACCTACTACGGATATGTCCCCAGGACGCCCAACAGCACACTGGCGGTCACCGCCGAGGTGCTGAAAAACGAGCTTTTTTCCCTTATTTAAGAGCCTGTCTAGTCTCTAAAGCTTTACGCAATTTTTCTCGAAAAATTGCGGGGTCAGGGGGCAGTGCCCCGCCGCCGCGCGCACGCGGCGGAACGCTTTCTCCTGAAAAGCGTATTTTGGGGTGCTTGCTCTCTATGAGCGGCAAGAGGGGGCTTTTTCTCTTGTAAAAAGCCCCCTACAAAAGATGCGAAATAGGTTCTAAGATTTGGGGCTGCCCGCAAAATCAAACCCGTCGCTTTTTTCGAATACGCCCCAATCCCCCAATAGAAAGGTGGTTTTCCGGTCTATGAAACGTATTTTAGTCGTCGAGGATGAGGATGTCATCCGCGATTTTGAAGTCATTAACCTCAAACGTTCGGGCTATGAGGTCGTCGATGTCCCCAGCGGGGAGGAGGCGATGCTCGTTTTTGATCGCAATCCGTATTATTTTGATGTTGCTCTACTCGATGTTATGATGCCGGGAATCGATGGGTTCGAGGTCTGCCGCCGGATGCGGGAGAAAAACCAATCGATCGGCATTATCATGCTCACCGCAAAAAGCCAAGAGATGGATAAGGTCAATGGCCTGATGATCGGTGCGGATGACTATGTCACCAAACCGTTCTCCCCGTCCGAGCTGGTCGCGCGGGTCGATGCGATCCACCGCCGGGTCACCATGGCAACAGAAAAAGCACAGGCCCCGGTGGTCAGCGAGATGACGTCCGGGCCGTTTGTGCTCAATATCAAGAGCCGCACCCTTACCAAAAACGGCAAGCCGATCGAACTGACCCAGGTGGAATATCAGATTCTCGAATTCTTTTTCCATAACCCCAATACTGCGCTCGGACGGCAGGAGATTCTGGATAAAGTTTGGGGAGAAGGATATTTTGGAGATATTAAAATTGTAGACGTCAACGTCCGCCGCCTGCGGATGAAGCTCGAGGATGAACCTTCCAGCCCCAAGCATCTGCTCACTGTCTGGGGATTTGGCTATAAGTGGGTACAGTGACCTTCGCCTTGCCGGGGAAGCGTCCCGCAATGCGATTGAAGGGTAAGGTTCTGCACCGCTATCCTAGAAAGGAGTGCGCCCGATGGCTGTCAAAAAGATCACAAAACGCTGGCTTTTCAACAATCTGGGCGTCATTCTGGTGATCCTGATTGCATTGGAGGTCATCTTTGCGTTTGGCATCCGGGAATTTTATTATAGCTCGGTGCGGTCCACGATCCTTGCACAGTCGAGCGTCATCACCAGCCAGCTCACCTCCTATGCGGAGGACAGCTCAACCGTCTTTGCCTCACAGGTGCGCACCCTGGTTGAAAACTTTCAGGAACGCGAACGGATGGAACTGATGGCAATCGACATCAACGGCAAGGTCACCTTTACCTCAAGTGGATTCGAGCCGGGCAACGAGGTCTATATGCCCGACTTCACCGAGGCGCTCCGCTCAAACAGCGGCTCGGCCGAGATGGTTGACGTTGTCAACGGGGAGAAGATCATGGCCATTACAGTGATCTCGCCGGTTGTCGGCGAGCAGCTCGCGGCCATGCGGATCGCTGTCTCGCTCGACCGGATCGATCAACAGATCATCCTGTTCATCCTCATTATCACCCTTGTCTGCGTGGCAATCCTCTTTTTTGTAATCTTCTCGAGCTCCTACTTTATCAATTCGATCGTCAACCCGGTCGGTGAGATCGGCGCGACTGCCCGCAAGATTGCACAAGGGGATTTCGGGGCGCGACTGCACAAAAAAAACGATGACGAGATCGGCGAACTCTGTGATACGATCAACTATATGGCCGAGGAACTTTCGGCCAACGAGCGGATGAAAAACGACTTTATCTCATCGGTCTCACACGAGCTGCGCACCCCGTTGACCGCGATCAAGGGCTGGGCGGAAACGCTGACCGACATGCATGAAGAGATCGACCCGGACACCCTTGGCAAAGGGATGCGGGTCATCAATGGGGAGACCGAACGTCTGGCGCAGATGGTGGAGGAGCTGCTCGACTTCAGCCGGCTCCAGAGCGGACGGATCCAGCTTGTCCGGGAAAACCTCGATCTGATTGCCGAGCTTTCGGATGCTGTCATCATGTACGAAGAGCGTGCAAAACATGAAGGCAAACAGCTTGTCTACGAGGAGCCGGACCTAATCGCGTCCTTCTATGGCGACCGCAACCGGCTGCGCCAGGTGTTTGTCAATATTATCGACAATGCGCTGAAATATTCCGATCAAGGGGATACGATCACGATCCAGGCAGGGGTATCGGAAGGGATGATCTATATCGAGGTGGCGGACACCGGCTGCGGCATCCGGGAAGCTGACCTGCCCCGTATCAAGGAGAAGTTCTTCAAGGCAAACGCGACCCGCCGAGGCTCAGGGATTGGGCTTGCGATGGCGGATGAGATCGTCTCGATGCATGGCGGCTCGCTCGAGATCACCTCGAAGGAGACCGTTGGCACCAAGGTGACCATCCGCCTGCCAGTCGGCCAGGGTTGACTTGCCTGTGCTATTCAGCGTATAATAAGTAGCGCGGCTTTCCACTTTGGCACTATCCCTGCCCTACGGCAGAAAAAGGTGATAATTTGTTAAAACAATCCAGTTCAACCAAAAAAACCTCGATCGGCGGACAGGCCCTGATCGAAGGGGTGATGATGCGCGGTCCGTATACCTCCGCAATGGCGGTACGCAAGCCGGACGGTGAAATCTATCTCGAAACCTGGGAAACCAACGGCAACGGCTGGTACTCCAAAGTACCGCTGCTGCGCGGTGTCTGCAACCTGTTCCTTTCGCTGGCGACCGGCTACCGCTGCCTGATGAAATCTGCCGAGATTTCGGGCATGTCGGAGGAGGAAACGCCCTCCAAATTCGATCTCTGGGTCGATAAACACCTCGGCGACAAGGCGGTCTGGGTATTCAACCTGCTGGTGACGGTGCTCGCGATGTTCCTGAGCATCGGTCTGTTCATGCTGCTGCCCTCTGCGATCGTCAAATGGATCGGCGGTCGGTTTTCTGCCCCCACGTTTGCTTTGACCGCCATTGAGGGCCTGATCAAAATTGCCATCTTCATCCTCTATCTGTTCGCAGTGAGCCGGATGAAGGACATCTACCGGGTGTTCCAGTACCACGGCGCGGAACACAAGACCATCGCCTGTTACGAAGCCGCCGCGGACCTGCTCCCCGGCAACGCCAAGAACTACCCGCGGTTCCATCCGCGCTGTGGGACCAGCTTCCTCTTGATCGTCCTGGTCATCTCAATCCTTGTGTTCTCGGTGGTTACATGGTCGAGCGTTTGGATGCGCGTGGCGCTCAAGCTCCTGCTCCTGCCGGTCGTGGTGGGAATCGCCTACGAGATCATCCGGTTCGCCGGGCGGCACGACAACCCGCTAACCCGCGCGGTTTCGGCCCCGGGGCTCTGGCTCCAAAACCTCACCACCTTTGAACCGGACGAGAGCCAGCTTGAGGTCGCAATCGCGGCAATGAAGCCCTGCATCCCGGACGATGGTACCGACAACTATTGAGAGGTTCCCATGACCATTTCACAGCTCTACCAAACCGCATATCAAGCTGTTCTGCAAAACGCACAGGAACCGGGTTCCTGTGCGTTTGATCTGTCCTGCCTGCTCGAGCAGGTCTTTGGGTTCGACCGGTTCCATCTGCCCTCTTACGGCGGACAGGAGGCTTCCCCTGCGCAGGAGGAACAGTTCCAAACCCTATGCGCCCGCTATCTTTCCGGGGAACCGCTCCAATACCTGCTTGGCGAATGGGAATTTTTCGGCCTGCCGTTCGCAGTTGGCGAGGGGGTACTGATCCCCCGCCCGGACACCGAAACCCTCGTCGAAACCGGGCTTTCGCTCCTGCATGGAATTCCCGGTCCCACTGTTGCCGACCTGTGCGCCGGCAGTGGGTGCGTGGGCATCGCGCTCGCCAGCCAGCGTCCGGATGCCGCGGTTTACGCGCTCGAGCGGTCGGAGCAGGCGTTCAGCTATCTGCAAACCAACATTGAAAAAAACCATGCCCAAGGGGTGCAGGCACTCCTCTGTGACGTGCTCTCTCCGCCCGCGCTGCCCCCGCTCGACCTGGTAGTCTCCAACCCGCCCTATATCCCGCGCTGTGAGATGGAAACCCTCCAGCCACAGGTCCGGCACGAGCCCTGGATGGCGTTGTTCGGCGGTGAGGACGGATACGACTTCTACCGGCTACTGCCCGCCCTCTATCTGCCGCGGCTCAAGCCGGGCGGCGCCATCGCCTTTGAGGTCGGCTACAATCAGGCGGAACAGGTTTCCGGCCTGCTCACTGCGGCCGAATACACTGGCGTCGGCACCGGGCACGACCTCGCTGGGATCGCGCGGGTGGTCTATGGCAGGAAGCCGCTGGATAGCCCGACATCCGCCCGCACAAAAAGTCACGCATGATTGGCCCAACTATTCTATAATGGGGGCACAGAGAGACGAAAGGGGCGGCGCAATGGACTGGGTCACCGGATTACAGCAGGCGATCGACTATGTGGAGGACCATCTGACCGAACCGCTCGACTATGCGGAAATCGCACGTCAGGCGTATTCCTCCAACTTCCATTTCCAGCGGATTTTCAGCATTCTCTGCGGCTATACGCTCGGCGAGTATATCCGCAGCCGCCGGCTGACGCTCGCAGGAAATGAACTGCTTAGGACTGACAGCAGGGTGATCGACGTGGCGCTCAAATACGGCTACGACTCCCCCGAAAGCTTCAGCCGGGCGTTTGCCAGGTTCCACGGGGTCCTCCCCTCACAGGCCAAATCCGGGACAGCCCAGCTCAAATCCTTTTCCCGCCTCTCTGTGAAACTCATTTTAGAAGGAGGCTCTCTCATGGATTATAGGATCGAGACCAGCAAAGGATTCCGGATGCTGGTCAAAAAGACCCGCTTCAAACAGGGCAGCGAGATTACCAAACCGCAGATTCATCAGTTTTGGGGCCAGTGCAACGCTGACGGCACCACCTCCACCCTAAGCCAGCGCACCAGCCCGGACAGCATATTCGGCGATGCGCTCATCGGGGTCTGTTTCAACGACCCGGAGCGCGGGGACTTCGACTATGCGATCGGCGTGCCCTACGATGGCGGAGAGATTCCGGACGGGTTCTCGGTGGAGGAGATTCCCGGCGGGAGTTGGGCAGCGTTCCGGTGCACCAAAAAACAGGAGCCAATCTCCGACTCGTTCCAGGCGCTCTGGAAACAGATTTATTCCGAATTCTTCCCCACAAGCGAATTTCAGCCGGCACACGGGGTCTCCCTCGAGGTCTACGAGGGGGATCGGGTCAATGAAGAGGGGTACACATTCGAAATCTGGGTTGCTGTGTGCAAGCAGTGAACCCACACAAACATACGGACGTCAAAGGTTCTTTCCTTTGACGTCCGTATCCGTTTTATTCCAATTCCATATCTTCCGAAAGGTCCTGTTCTTTTCGTGGCTCCGGCATCGGAAGATGCGCGTCCAGCCAGCCGAGCAGGTCGTCATATACCTGCGCCCGGTTGACCTCCCCGAGCATCTCATGCCGCCCGCCCTCGTATAGCTTGAGTTCCACATCCCGCACACCCGCCTTGCGGTACCGCTCATACACCTGTGACGGCCCTTTCCCGTACTCCCCCACCGGGTCCATTGTCCCGGCGAACAGAAGCACCGGAAGGTCTTTTCGGGCTCCCTCGAAGCAGGAGCGGTCGTTGGACCGGCTCACAAGGTTGAACAGGTCATAAAACCCTGCCGAGGTGAACAAGAAGCCGCAGCGCTCATCCGCGATATACTGGTCGACCCACGCGGTATCCCGAGAGAGCCAGTCGGACCTGGTGCGCCACGGCTGGAACCCCTTGAGAAACGGGCCAAAGACCAGCCGGTTGAGTTCCCGGTCGATCGCACCCGGCCCATATTTGCGGATCGACCGCGCGGCGGCGTGCAGTGCAAAATCCACCTTCAGCCCGCCCTTGGCAGTACCACTCAGAATCAGGCCGCTGAGCGTGGCAGGATATTTCATCGCATAGAGCCGCGCAACAAACGACCCCATGCTGTGCCCAAGGAGCACCGAACGCTCACAGAACGGCACCTCGCTGTGTACGATCTTATGGAACTTGTATTGGTCCTCAATGAGGGTGCGCCAGCCATCCTTTTCGCCAAACCAGCCAAACTTGTTCTCATAGGACGAGCGCCCATGCCCAATATGGTCTACCCCACAGGCCACATAACCATGCTGCGCCAGGAACCGCATGAAATCATGGTAGCGGCCCATATGCTCCGACATCCCATGGCAGATCTGCACGATCCCCCGTACCTCCTCTGCCGGGATATAAAGCCATCCAAAGATGGTGTTCAGCCCGTTGGTACTTTTATATTCAATCTGTTTGACTGTGATATTCAAAGCTCATCTTCCTTTGCTCGGTTTACTGGACCGCAGGGGCGGCATCCGAGGCCGTGTTCATCCTGACCGGCGGCCGCTGAAAATTCCGGTCAACCACTTCATGCAGCTCCCCGCGCTGGGTAACGGTGAAAAACCGCACGTTTAGCAGCCGTTTCCACATCTGCACAAGGATCGAACGCTCATCCTGCGGCATACCGGTCACCGCATTGACCACATGGTTTTCCCGGATATAATGGACGATCGCGCTCTTTGGATTATCTGAAAACTGCACTGTCATCTGTGCGCTGTACTCCTTGGCCACCTCAAACAGATGCTCCAGGGCAGCGGGATTGGTCTGCGAACCGTTTTTCATCACGCTCAGAACGAGCAGACCGGTATCAGAAAGGTCGGCAATCACCCTTGCGGACTTGATGATGCGCTCACAGGCGAACTGGTCTGTCACAAGGACAAGCGTGGTATATGCGGACATCGGTGTGCGATTCATGTCGATCTCCTTTTCATCGTTTTCGCTCTCAACGGTGGTTGATGCTCCTGTTCTATTTTATAAGTTAAGTATACCGCATATTTGTAAACAAATCTATGCAAACTGTGAGAATTTCAAAAAATTTTACCTGTCTTTCCCCCTGTAAGCACACACTTTTCCATATAGAATATCTCCCCCGGATTCCTCCATCCAGGGGAGATGGTTTCCCGTATCGATCAGTTGAAAAAGTAGTTGAAAAATTCTTCAAACTGGTCATAGCCAGGGTTCTGAGTGCTGCCGGGGTTCTGGGGCTGTTCACTGGGGGTCTGCTGCGGAAGCTGCTGCTGGGGAACGGGGGTGGAAGACTCCCCCATATCCTCCATCAATTCGACGGTGATGTTGAAGAACCTGCCGCTCTCCCCATAACGGCTGCCCTGACGGTAGACCTCCAGCTCGACGGTATCCCCCGGTTTCTTTCCATCGAGCACATCACTGAGCGACTGGAAACCATCCAGCTCCTGCCCATCCGCCTTGGTGATGATGTCGTTGGGCACCACGCCCTTTTTCGAGATGTCCGAGCCTTCCTCGGTCGATTGCACCAGAAGCCCGGTCGGCCACTGGTTCAGGCGGGCGCGCACCTCGTCCACCGCAGAGGCGGTGATCCCGAGCATGACCCGCCCGGTCACCCGGCCATGCTGGATCAGGTCGTCAATGATCGGCTTTGCCTCGCTGGTCGGGATTGCAAAGCCCATGCCGTCCGAGCCGGTCGCAATCACCTTGGCCGAATTGATCCCGATGACCTGCCCATATTCATTTACCAGCGCGCCGCCCGAGTTGCCCGAGTTGATCGCCGCGTCGGTCTGGATCAGGTTGGAGTAGGTGGTCATCGAGCCGAGGTCGTCCCGCGCGGTGAGGGTGCGGTTCAGCCCCGAGACGATCCCCTGTGTCACGCTGCCGGCGAATTCGAGCGACTGCGGGCTACCGATCGCCAGCACCTTTTCGCCCACCTTGGTTTCCTCCGAGTTGCCGAACTCCGCCGGGGTCAGGCCGGTGGCGTCCACCTTGATGACCGCCAGGTCTGTCTTGGTGTCAATCCCGACGACCCGTCCCTCATACTTGGTCTCGGCATCGCTCAGGATGACGGTGATTCCCTGTGCATTCTCGACCACATGCGCGTTGGTGACGATGTAACCATCCTCACGCATGATAATACCGCTGCCAAGCCCCTGGCCGCTGTAGCCCTGCGCCTCAAAATAGGTCGTAATCGCCACGATCGAGGGCTGAATCTTCTCAACGATCTGCTCGGTAGAGAGCCGCCCGTTCGGGAGCACCTCGTCGGCTACATTCTGCGGCTTGTTGTTGAGCGCGATGCTCGGAAGGTCGGCCGCCGGGACCCGCACCGTGTTCTGATCGTCCGGGAGCTGCGCCGTCTGGGATGGGGCAGGGACAAAGGTGGAATAGATGCCGACCCCTGCAAAGACGAGCACCGAAGCGGCGAGCACTGTCCCGAGCAGGATACCGAATACCATCAAGCCCCGGCGCTTTTTGCGCGGCTTGACCGCCGCGGCCTGTGCCTGCTCATATTCAGCATAGTTCCACTGGTACGGCTCTTTCTCCTTCTCAGCGCCCGAAGCCCTGGGATTGCCCCATCCCTGCCCCGGCTGCTGCTGGGAGAACGGCGGCTGGTAGCCGTTGCCCTCCTGCTGGGGTGGCGCCTGCCAGACATATGGATTGCCACTGGCCGGCTGATTTGGCGGGCTGGGCTGCCCGTATCCGCCGCCGGAGGATTCCGGAGCGTTTCGTGTCTCATTGGGGTCGTAATTCCTGTTATCGTTCATATATATCATCCCTTCTGGTCCAGTTCAATCTGCCCTGATTCCTTGGATTTGTTTGATTATAGTATATCGGATAATTGTGAAATTAAAATAAACGGGATTTGAAAAGATTGTCTGATTTTGTGAAATACCGGTTAACAAACCAGTCCGTCTCCTGCCAAAATATGCAAAAGAGGAACAACCTTGCAGGCGGCTCCCCGATAAACTGGCAGTTGTTACTTGTTTTCATCTGCGGCAGTACGCATATCAATCTTCTCATGAAAGCCTTTTTGCTTACCGCATTTTTCTGGAATGCGTTTCCATTCTTTGAACCTAATATACGAAACTACTTTCTGTTTGGCCTTCTTTTGATTCCCAACAGTCTAATAAAATCATCAAACAAAGCCGTATCCGTCGGCTCAAACATCAGCCATTTTCCATCGTGATAAGTTTGCGTTTCGTCGTAAATCCTTTGGACTTGTTTTGAATAATTTTCCCTATCTGCCTCAAATTTCAACCTTTCGTCTTTCCCTAGGATAATCATAAATCCCACGCAGTTTTCTCTTGCATATAATGCACATAGCGTTTTGCCGCCCCGACGGTATTTATATTCATATTTCCATGCTTTCCCGCCTTTATTCCATGAACAATCCATGTCATATCTTTCATCAATCAAAGCATTTAATTGATTCCAAATATCGTATCGTGATTCTCCCACTAAAACTCTCATCTCTTCTGCGCTCGGTATAAGATCAAGCATGATAGCCTCCTATATTCATTTCGATTTGTCCTTCTAATTTTTAGCATGGGATTCGATGCAGACAGATTCTCAGGAAACCGGTGGCTCTTTCTCTTTTTCCCGTTCCTTCTCCTTATCTTTTTCCTTGTCTTTTTCCTTCTCCTTTTTCATCCGCGCCTTGGACTGCGGGTTCGGGATGGTAAAGACAAACTCGCTGTACTCCCCTTCTACGCTGCGCACGATGATGTCCCCGCCGTGTAGGTTGACGATCGAACGCACGATATGCAGCCCCAGCCCTGCGCCGCCCTTGTCCCGGCTGCGGGACTTGTCGGTCTTATAGAACCGGTCGAAGATATGGGGGATCTCGTCCTTTGCAATGCCTTCCCCGGAATTCTTGATCCCTACCGCGGTACCTGCATCACTCTCTGTATAATTGACCTCAATATATCCACCTTCGTTGACGAATTTAAACGCATTTTCGATTAGGTTGTAGACAACCTGATGGATCAGGTCTGGGTCGGCCTCGACCATCACTTTGCCGCGATCCAGGCCGCGCACCTCGATCCGCTTAGCCTCAAGCGGCTGCTCGAAGGTGAACACCGTTTTGATGACAGTATCGTTTACATCAAACAGGTCTGGCTTGATCTCCAGTTCCCCTGCCTCGATCCGGGCGATATTAAGCATCGAGCGCACCAGACGGGAGAGCCGCTTGATCTCATCCGAAACGATACGCAGATAGTCATCCCGCTTCTCGGGCGGGATGGTGCCGTCAAGGATGCCGTCGACGAATCCGGCAATGGTTGTCATAGGGGTGCGCAGCTCATGGGATACATTGGCAGTGAACGACCGTCTGGCAACTTCGGTGGTCGCGAGGGAGGAAGCCATATTGTTGAACGAGATCGCAAGCTGGCCGATCTCGTCATAGCTTTCAACCGGTACCCGCATGGTAAAGTCCCCCTTGGAGAAGCTCTGGGTTGCGGCAACCATCTTGCGCAGCGGGCGCACGAGGTCGATCGTGATGAAATAGACCCCTGCAAACGCCAGAATCAGCACAGCCAGCGAGCTGACAATGAACATCCGGAGAATCTCGGAGAGGAACACGCTCAGCGCCCCCGCCGAAGCGGAGACAAAAACCACCGCCGCGCGTTTTCCGTCTTCGGTATAAATCGGGGTGCCAACGGTGTAATGCCCGTCTTTATAGATCCCGTTCATCTTTCCCAGTTCCTCATATTCGCCCTTATCAAAAGCGGCGTTCAAAACCTCCTGCGAGATTTCCTTTTCCTCTCGCTCGGAAGAGGAACCGCCCGCAAACAGCAGAATCTTACCGTTGGTATCCGCCAGATAGATGTCTGCGTCGATCGAGTTAGCGAGCACCGCGTAGGAAGGTAGGACGACCCGCGCGTTGACCGCCTGGTATTCATTGTTTTTGAGGCTCGAATAGGTGAGGGTCGCGGCCAGTTCCGCGTTATGCCCCAGCAGTTTATAACGGTCCTGTTTAAAATACTGCGACGCAAACGCCAACAGCACCGCCCCCAGGACGGTCAAGCTCAATAGGATAATGGCTGAAACCATCACGAAATGTTTGCTGAACAATGTCTTGCGCAAAAAAACACCACCTTTAAAAAAAGCTGCCGGAAGGCAGCCTTTTAGATTCTCGCGCCGGGGGCTCCGCCCCTCGACCCCGCAATTTTTCGAGAAAAATGGAGTAAAGCTTTCGATTTTTCAAACAGCCCTTAGGTGAAAGTAAAGAATCGAGTAAAGCTTTGGGCGCAGAATACGTCCTCACTCTTTTACCTCGAATTTATAGCCAACGCCCCAGACCGTCTTGAGCGTCCACTGGTCCGAAACCCCTTCGAGCTTCTCACGGAGCCGCTTGACATGCACATCAACGGTGCGGCTGTCCCCGTAATACTCAAATCCCCAAACCTCGTCGAGCAGCTGGTCCCGCGTATAGACCCGGTTGGGATTGCTTGCAAGATGGTAGAGCAGTTCCAGCTCTTTGGGCGGGGTATCGACCACCCTGCCGTCCACCTTCAGCTCGTACTTGGTCATGTTGACAACCAGCTTGTCATAGCTGACCTCTTTGATGTCCGAATCGGATGCGCTTTTGCCGGTGCGCCGCATAATCGCCTTGATCCGCGCGACAATCTCCTTGGGGTCGAACGGCTTGACCACGTAATCGTCCGATCCCAGTTCGAGACCGAGCACTTTATCGAACGTCTCGCCTTTTGCGGTAATCATGATGATCGGGCAATTGGATTTTTTGCGGATCTCACGGCAGACCTGCCAGCCATCCAGCTTTGGCATCATGATGTCTAGCAGGATCAGGTCCGGGGTGTCCGCATTGAACTTTGCAAGCGCTTCTTCCCCGTCGTTCGCGATCGAGAGGGTATACCCTTCCTTCTCGAGATAAAGCCGGAGCAGTTCACAGATGTTGCGGTCGTCGTCACAAATCAGGATTTTTCCGATTGACATGATGTTGTTCCCCCCGTTTTAGAATCGAACCAGGCGCAACCATAATAGCCCTTTGGTATATCATACCACAATTATACAGTAAAACAACCGGCTTTGGTGAATATTTTTTGAACGAAAGTTGTCCGCCATGCGAATTTTGGCGTTACTTGTCCGGCCCATCCGCCCCTTGTCCGGACTCGAGCTGTTCAACCCGCTTTTTTAGACTGTCGATGCTGGTCAGGAGATTCATCAAAGCGGTGACCAAAAGCGCCAGGACCGCGGAACCAAAGAGTATGAGCAGCCAGAAATTCCCCATCAGAACGGGCAGGATAAAGCAGCCAAAGATCAGAAAAACCAGCAGACACGCCAAAAATGTTTCGAGAAAGCTACGCATAAAAATGTTCTCCTTTTTGGAATACAAATGGGAAAACGGCGGACACCGGACGTGCCTGCCGCTTTTCTTTCATCGATTCCGACAGCCCCGCATTGCCTGCCTACAGGCCGCGACCGCATCCTCCCGAGTCTCAGCGGTAATCAGGAACCGGTTGTTGTGGCAGAACCGGAGCCCCGGGATGCCGGACAATGTTTTCAGTTCATCGGCTGGACGGCCCGCCCAAGCTGCCGGGAACGGGCATTTGAGCGTATTTCCCTCCGGATCGGATGGCACTCCCTGCGCGCTGAAACCGCCCCTTTGGGACGGATAGACCACAAACCGCGCTTCGGAAGGGCAGAGCACCGCTTTCCACGGAGCAAACCGTTCGAGCAGGACAATCCCATCCTGCATCTGCGCCAGCGCATCCTCGACCATCCTTCTCGCGCGCTGGATACTCCAAACCAGTTCAAGCCGTTTTTCGAGGATCAGCTGTGCGATCCCGACCACCTGTGCAAAGCAGTCGTCGGAGGAGGCGTCCGAATCCCAGCTCGGATTGAACGAAGCGACCATCCCCGCCAGCGGATGCCCGCAACCGGTGTTGTCGTCGAGGTCGAGCGGCTGGACAAAATGGGCGTCGATCCGTTCGGCCTCCTCTTCTCCCACCAGCCCCGGGCCATACTCCCGCCAGAGCAGGCCAAAAGCCGCATAGGGAACGCCGTTCGGGCGGACAGGGGAACCAGCCTGGTGATGGTCGAACCTGCCGCCCCCGATATCGAATACCAGCCCGTCGAACCCTTCCGGAATCTCAAACGTCCGGCGGATCTCGATACCGGGGTGGCAGATACGCAGGAGCGCGGACGCAAAAACATCGTCCGCATGGAATTTTCCACTGTGGGTCAACGCCAGCATCTCAGGATTCCTCCTGTTTTGCGGAATAGAAAAAGGTGTTTTTATCGACCGCGCTGCACCACGAAACATTTTGCAGCACCTTTACCACCGCCGCGCGTCCAGCCCGCCCGTTCAGCTCCTTGACCAGCTCGGAAACCGTGACCAGCTTTTCCTGGTTTTTCTGGAAATAGGCATAGAGCCATTTGACCAGTTCCGGCTCGGTAAAGGCCCGGCCAGCCGGCTCCGCAGACTGCCGGACCGGCTGTGCAATCCCCTGTGTCTTACAGTAGGAGTCATAGACCGCCTTGACCCGGCTGGCCAGCAGCGGCGTGAATCCCGGCTCCTTGCCAAGCAGGTGAAACGGGCAGCGCGCCAGGTCCTCCATCGTCTGATAGTGCCGCTCCTGACAGTATTTCAAAAACGGCAGATAGGTTGCCTTGCTGTAGATTTCAACAATGCTGTTTGCCACAGATACCCTCCTTTTTTCTATCCCAAACGGCGGAAAAACCGTTTACTCCTCCAGCACTTCCTGCACCCGTCCGACCTGGTCCCCCTCCTCAAGCATCACCTTGATCCCATGCGGATGGCTGGGGCTATTGGTCAAAATCCGCTTGACATGCCCGCGGGTCAGCTTTCCGGTCGGCTGATCCTTTTTCAGCACGATGTCCACCAGCGCGCCCGGCCGGATGTTGCCGCGCAGTTTACCGGTCATGGACGGGGCTCCCCATCCAGCCACGCCAGTACATCTGCGGCATTGGTGTCCGGCTTCGCCTTCTCAAAGACCTTTTCGATGATGCCGCTTTCATCAATCACATAGGTGGACCGGACCACCCCCATGCTGACCTTGCCGTAGAGCTTCTTCTCCTGCCAGACATCGTACGCCTGGATCGCCTCAAGCGCGGGGTCTGCAAGCAGCAGGAAGGGCAGACCCTGTTTTTCGGCAAAATTCCGATGGGAGCGCTCGCTATCCTTGCTGATCCCGATGACTGCCACACCGCGCCGCTCATACTCCTGCCATGCATCCCGAAAGGCGCACGCCTGCCGGGTACAGCCGGGGGTATTGTCGCGCGGGTAAAAATAGACTACCACCTTTTTTCCCGCGAAATCCGCAAGGCTGACCGGATTGCCGTCCTTGTCGTTCAAAGTAAACCCGGGGGCTTTTGTCCCTGCCTGTAACATCTGTCACGCTTCCTTTCTATGCCTCTTTGCCAAGCTGACTATAAAATACCCACCGGCAGCACGTTCATACGTTTATCTGCGGAAAGCCGCGCCGTTTCCGACCCCCCACTGTCCCCGCTCGGCCGCAAGCTCAAAATGCAGCTTCGCGATTCCGAGATCGATGCTTTGATGGGTGGCGTAATCCGGGACTTGGGCGGTCGCTTCCCCATTCGCCCAGGTGAAGCGCACCGGCTGCCGGTTGAGCGCGCTCGGCGCTTTCTGCACCGCCCACATCCCCTCCAGGAACCACTCGGGCGGCTGGCTCGCCGCTTCATACATCTGCTCCACCGGTTTGGTCGAGCGGTGCGCGAGCTGATAGACCAGCTTTTCCTTCCCCTCGGCCTCCTCCGACACCGGTTTCCCGGTTACAATCAGGCAGACTAGCTCCTCCCCGGGGGCGGGCTGGACCGCACACCGCTTGCGGTCGAACGTCCCGCCGACCCAGCAGGTCCCAAGGCCGAGTTTGGTCGCCTCTAACACCAATTTTTCCCCATAGTAGCCGACCTTCTCGTTTAGGCAGAGGTCGGCGGAGCTGCCGATCATCGTAAAATAATGCCGCACGCCCGAAAACATCCCATAGCTGCGCCGCAAACTTTTGAATGCTGCGGGATCGTTCTGCACCAGCTGGATGCGCAGTTCCGCATCCCGGCTGCATTGGCGCGCCAGCAGTTCGAGCGCCTCGGCCTGTTCCGGCTCCAATGGTTCCGGTAGGTAGGAACGGCGGGAGACCCGCCGCTCAATCGCTTCCAGATCGGTCATCACGCTGCCCCCTATTCCCCAATGATCTTGATGAGAACCCGTTTGTCTCGTTTGCCATCAAACTCAAAATAGAAAATCTGCTCCCATCTGCCGAAATCCAGCTTTCCCTTGGTGACCGCGACCACCGTCTCCCGCCCCATCACCGTACGCTTGAGGTGTGCGTCCGCATTGTCCTCGAACCCGTTGTGGCGGTACTGGTCGTACGGTTTTTCAGGGGCAAGCTTCTCGAGCCAGACCTCGTAGTCGTGATGCAAGCCGCTCTCATCGTCGTTGATAAAAACGCTTGCGGTAATATTCATCGCATTGACCAGCACCAGCCCCTCCTGGATGCCGCTCTCGGTGACCGCCTCCTGCACCTGCCGGGTGATATTCACCAATCCCCGGCGGGAGGGCAGATGAAAATGCAGCTCTTTGCGAAAGGATTTCATTTGGGAAGGTCGCCTCCTGTCTTTATTCGGGCATCTTGGCGAAGAGGGTGCAGGCATAGCCGTTGGTGTAGCCGTTGCGCTCCCCCACATAGACGCCGACCCCGATGTGGGTATAGCCCTCTTTAATCATGTTTTCATAGTGCGACTGGCTTTCCACCCACTCGTCAAACCAGAAGTCAGCGGAAAGCGCGTCGTTGCAGTCGGGATCATCATACCGGGTGGTGCACAGGTTTTCCCCCGCCAGCTTGTCGTAGGCGACCGGGACGTCATCCTGAAGGACGGTGAACCAGCTGCGGTCGTCCGGGCGGCGATGGGCAAACGTGTCGCTGTCGAACAGCTCCTTACTACGGATGCGCGCACCTTCCTGCAATTCCTCCATAAAGACCAGCTCGTTCAGCCCGATCCGAGCGCGCTCGGCGTTGATCTTTTCAATGATCTGCGCCTCCACCGTACTCTGGAACCCCAGTCCATTGGAAGGGGACTCGGCGGACAGCACCTGGGAGGTCCCGCTGCTGGTTTCCCCCGAGGCCTGCTCCGCAGCGGACAGGGGTTGGCTAGAGGATTCGGATGGGACCGCAGTGCTGCTGCACGCGGTGAGCAAAGTAATCAGCGCAAGTAAAACCGCCAGTTTTTTCAAATCAGCATCTCCTTTGGGCGGGTTCTTAGAAGCTGTATCATTCGCCGAAGTACGCAGATCGGCGAGCAAATTTTTCGACTGTCGAAGCCTCAAAAACGCCGGAATCCTTTATGGCTTTCAAGTTTTTGAGGCAAAGACAGGCGGGAAATCTGCCGGCAAGATGCGTGCGGCGGCGATTGGTACGGCTTCTTAGTCTGAAAAACAGAAAGCACCGCCTTTGCAGGGGGCTTTTTCGTTTCCAAATCAAACCCTAAATGGTTCTTTTTCTATCCTAGCATAAATATCTGCCAAGTGCAAGATTTGCGGATTGGATTTTTCTGCGCGAGGTGTTATACTATAGCTGCATCTGCGTCTTTCGGATGCGTCAGAGACTGTTTGGAAAATGGAAAAAATAGTCATTTTTGCCGTTCAAACGGTCGGCCGCACAGAGATGCAGACAGGAAGGAGAACAGGATGAAACTGCAAGATGCTGCGGAGCGGGTGAAGGAGCTGCGCGAAATCATCGAACGCCACAACCACAGCTATTATGTTTTGGATTGCCCGACCATTTCCGACTACGACTACGACCAGCTGCTGCATGAGCTGATCGATCTGGAAGCGGAATTCCCCGCGCTCGCGGCTGAAAATTCCCCAACCCGGCGGGTGGGCGGGGCGGCGCTGAATACCTTTGCACCGGTGCGCCACGAGGTACAGATGGGATCGCTTCAGGATGTGTTTGACGTGGAGGAGCTGCGCGCGTTTGATACCCGGGTGCATGAGACGGTCGAGTCCCCCACCTATACGGTGGAACCCAAGATCGACGGGCTTTCGGTTTCGCTCGAATACCGGGACGGGCAGTTTGTACGCGGCTCCACCCGGGGGGACGGGATCACCGGCGAGGACGTCTCGGAGAATCTCAAAACCGTCCGCTCGATCCCCATGTCGCTGCGGGAGCCGCTGCCGTTCCTCGAGGTGCGCGGGGAGGTTTATATGCCGCGCGCCAGCTTTGAGCGGGTGGTCGCCCGCCAGCTCGAAAACGAGGAGGAGCCGTTCAAAAACCCCCGCAATGCGGCGGCCGGTTCCCTCCGCCAGAAGGACAGCCGGGTCACCGCCCAGCGGGGCCTGGACATCTTCGTCTTCAATATCCAGCAGATCGAAGGGAAAATCCTCTCGGGCCACAGGGAGTCGCTCGACTTCCTACAGGAGCAGGGGTTCAAGATCATCCCCACCTGTAAGCAATTTTCCGAGATCGGGCCGGCAATCGCCGAAGTGGAGCGGATCGGGGAAGCGCGGTACCAGTTCCCATTCGATATCGACGGCGCGGTCATCAAGGTGGACAGCTTCGCCGAGCGGGAACTGCTGGGCGCGACTTCCAAATTCCCGCGCTGGGCGGTCGCGTTCAAATACCCGCCTGAAGAGAAGGAAACCACCCTGCGCGATATCCTAATCCAGGTCGGGCGCACAGGCGCGCTCACCCCCACCGCGGTCTTTGAGCCGATCACCCTGGCTGGGACAACGGTCAGCCGCGCGGTGCTCCACAATCAGGATTTTATCAACGAAAAGGGAGTAGCTGTCGGGGACCGGATCATCGTGCGCAAGGCAGGCGATATCATCCCCGAAGTGGTGGCGGTCGCGCACCATCAGGAGGGAGAGCCGCCCTATCAGATTCCCGCGGTCTGCCCGTCCTGCGGCAGCATCGCCGAGCGCGAGGAGGGGGAAGCGGTGCTACGGTGCGTCAATATGGCCTGCCCCGCACAGGTGGCACGCAACCTGGTGCATTTTGCCAGCCGGGACGCCATGGATGTGGATGGGCTTGGCCCGGCGATTGTACACCAGCTTCTGGATGCCGGGATGGTGCAGTCGTTTGCCGACCTCTATACGCTGGAGGAAGGCCAGCTCGCCAAATTGGAACGGATGGGCAAGCGCAGTGCCAAAAACCTCATCCGGGCGCTCGAAGCCTCCAAAACCCGCGACCTTTCCCGCCTGCTTTTCGCGCTCGGTATCCGTGGGATTGGGCAGCGTTCCGCACAGCTTCTGGCGCAGCGGTTCGGGGAGATGGACAGGGTGGTCTCCGCCACAGCGGAGGAGATCGCCGGGATCGAGGGATACGGGGAAATCATGGCGCAGAGTGTGGCGGACTTTTTCGCGCTCGAACAGAACCGGCGGCTGATCGGACGCCTGAAAGAGCTGGGGCTGAACATGCGCTGTGATACGGCGCCCGCCGTCGGAACCCTTTCCGGAAAGACATTCGTATTGACTGGGACCCTGCCAACCCTTTCCCGCAGCGAGGCCAAAGCGATGATCGAAGCGGTGGGCGGTAAGGTGAGCGGGAGCGTCTCCAAAAAGACCGGCTATGTCGTAGCGGGAGAGGAGGCAGGCAGCAAACTCACCAAGGCGAATGAGCTGGGCATCCCGGTGATTGGGGAGGACGAGCTGCGCGCCATGATCGAAAAAGGAGGGGATTCGCTTGCTGAATGAGGAACCGATGCTCAAAAAACTGTTTCCCTATCTCGGGGTGACTGCGCTGGCTTTTTATCTGCTTCCGCTTGCCGGGCGGGACACCGGCAGTTTTATGCTGATCCTGCTGGTGCTCATCCCGCTGATCTGCCTGTTTACCGCGGCGGTTTTCGCGTTCCGCCATGGGCTGGTATGGTGGTATTTCCTGCTCATCGGTGGGATGTTCCTGCCGAGCATCCCGCTCTATTACAACAGCTCAGCTGTTTTCTACGCGTTCTTTTTTGGGGTGATTGCCCTGCTGGGAAGCCTGGCGGGCGGGTATTTCCATAAAAAAAAGTAGCCGGCCCATCCCAACCCTTTTCAAAGAAGGCGCGGTCTCACGATCAGATGGGACATCGTTCCCTGCAATCCGGATGTTTCCACACCCGTTCCTGTCCCTCCATCTTGTTTTGATGGACGGAAGTTGCTATAATGAAAAAAGGCTTTTTCGTATTTCATAAAGATAGATCAGGTGAGGAATATGGCAATTATCGGCATTGATCTTGGCACAACCAACAGTCTTGTAGCCGTCTGGAAGGATGGTAAGAGCGTTCTGATCCCCAATTCGCTCGGCGGGTTCCTGACGCCAAGCGTCGTCAGCGTGGATGAGGATGGTTCGATCCTCGTGGGGAACGTCGCGAAAGAGCGGTTGATCTCCCACCCCGAACGGACCGCCGCTTCGTTCAAGCGCCTGATGGGGACCTCCCGCAAACAGAACCTCGGCGGGCAGCAGTTCAGCCCCGAGGAGCTTTCCTCGTTCGTACTGCGCCGCCTGAAAGAGGATGCGCAGACATACCTGGGCGAACCGGTCACCGAAGCGGTAATCAGCGTCCCGGCCTACTTCAACGACAACCAGCGGTTTGCCACCAAGACCGCCGCGCGGCTGGCCGGGCTACATACCGAGCGCTTGATTAACGAGCCTTCGGCGGCAGCGTTGGCGAGCCGGTTGAACAATACCGAAGAGGATCAGAGCTTCCTGGTGTTCGATTTCGGCGGCGGTACCCTTGACGTCTCGGTGGTCGACTGCTTTGATAACGTGATCGAAATTTCGGCGGTCGCGGGAGACAACCATCTCGGGGGGAACGACTTCGACCAGGCCATCGCCCGCTATTTCTGCCAGGAAAATGGACTTGCTTTTGACCTGCTCCCGCCTATCAAACAGGCGGCGCTGCTCAAGCAAGCCGAGCTCTGCAAACAGGCGCTTACCGAGCAGCCACAGGTACTGCTGTTCCAGGAGGAGCAGGAGCAAAAATATTCCCTATTGCTCACCCGCGAGCTGCTGGTGCGGATCGCCGCGCCGCTCTTCCAGCGGATGAACAAGGTGGTTGCCCGGGCGCTCTCCGACAGCGGCCGCTCGATCCACGAGATCGACAAGGTGCTGCTGGTGGGCGGCTCGTGCAGGATGCCGGTGGTGCGCGCCTACCTCACCCACATCCTTGGGATCGAGCCGGAGGAACTCGGTTCGCCCGATACGGTCGTCGCGCAAGGGGTAGGGGTCTACGCCGGGATCAAGGCACAGGACGGGGAAATCCGCGACATTATGATGACCGACGTCTGCCCGTTCACCCTCGGGATTGCCAGCTACAACGACGAAAAGGATACCCGCCCGCACATGTCCCCGATGATCGAGCGCAACAGCGTTCTACCCACCAGCATTGAGCACTCGTTCTATACCCTGAGCGACAACCAGAAGGCAATCACTGTGCGTGTCTACCAGGGGGAAGCCTATTACACCGAGTCCAACCTCAAGCTCGGGGAACTCGAGGTTGAGGTCCCGCCCGCCCCCAGAGGACAGGAAAGCGTGCAGGTGCGGTTTTCATATGATATCAACGGGATTCTAGAGGTAGATGTCCGCAACAAGACCAACGGTGTCCACAAGAGTACCGTCATCCTCGGGGAGAATACCCGCCTCTCGGAGGAGGAGCTGCAAACCCGGCTGGCTGAACTGCAAAAACTGAAAATTCATCCGATGGACCGGGAGGAAAACCGTCTGGTAATGGCCCGTGGGGAGCGTCTGTTTGCCGAAGCAGGCAGCGAGCTGCGCGAACGGGTGGGCGCCTACATCGCCTATTTCCAGCGCGCGCTTGAAAGCCAGTCCCCCAGCCTGATCCACCAGGCGCGGGAACAGGCTGGCGCGTTCTTTGATAAGGTCGAGCGGTATCTGTTCGACCATCAGATCTTCCCCGGGCGCGATTACGACCCGTTTGATGAGGACGAGGAGGACTGATGGATGAGCAACTGGGAGATTCTCGGCATTGAACCGACCTACGATCCGCGCGCGATCAAACGCGCATACGCAGCCCAATCCAAACTGCACCACCCCGAGACCGATCCGGAGGGGTTCCAGGCGCTTTACGGGGCGTACCAGTGGGCGCTTGAGCGCGCCAAAACCCGCCAGCCGCAAGCGGAACAGCGTCAGGTCAGCCGCTCGGTGAACAAAGCGGTCACCAAATATGGCAACGGCTCCAATCCGCCTGTCCATCGTCCGCGCCCCCGGTTCCCGGCGTTTTCGGGCGGGGCGTTCGAGGTACCTGCCCCGGTGCTGCCTTCCACCCGGAATCCGGGTTCCGGAATTGATTTTGAAGGGATTTTTGGGGAGGTTCAGGCAAAGCAGGAGGAGCGGGTGCGCAGCTGTGCCGCGCTTCAGACATTCATGCAGATGTTCGGAGAACGCAAAAAGCGGGATTCCCGCGGCTACTGGCAGGAATATTTTCTCTCGGACGCTTTTCTAGAGATGCAGCATGACCCGCAGTTCGTCACCATGCTGGTCGATTTTCTCGAAACCCAACGGGAACTTCCCGCCTACCTGCTGCCCCGGCTGCTCTGCATCGAGCTTTACACCGCGTACAGCCTCGCCCCCGCACAGGCGCTGCCGGGCGGCATGGGCAGGATGCATCCGCTGGTGCGCCTGCTCGAATCCCAGCGGGATTCCGAGCAGATTCAAAAACAGCTCATGCAGGAGGAGTTTCTCGCGCGTCAGGCGGCATTCCGGATCTATAACCAGCTGGTGGGGCTTTACCCGGACAGGCTGCAAAAACCGGAATGGGAAAGCCTGCTGCGGTTTACCGATGCAGCCAACCTCCACGCTGGTTATACAGGAAAACGGATGGTCAAACGTCCGCCAGAATTTTTCACCTTGCTGGCCTTTTTTGTGACCAGCCATCCCGACCTTCCACAGGAGTTCCTCGCTTATCTCTATAAGCTGTATCATTTCAAATATTTTGGACGTTCCAGTATGAAGGTGGATGCGCGCCCGCTCTATCTCGCGCTTCAGGACCGCATGGAATAAAGAACCGCCGCCGGATTTCAACCGGCGGCGGTTTTCAGTGATTTCGATTTTTTAACAGCCTCTCAACCCCAAAAATTCTATTTCGACTGTTTTTTCGCCTGCAAGTAATCGTTCAGCTCGGCATTGGGGATATCGGTGATGAACATGTGGCCGGGCGAATGGGTGATGACAATCGGGGGTTTTGCCGCCTCGATCGCTGCCTGTGGCGTGACGCCACACGGCCAGAATACTGGTATCTCGCCTTCGCGGATTTCGACCGCCTCGCCGTAATCGGGCTTCATGATATCCGCAACCCCGACCACCGACGGGTCGCCCATATGCACCGGCGCGCCATGTACGTTGGGGAACTTGACGGTGATATCATAGGCCAGACGGGCATTTTCCGGGGTCATGGGACGCATACTGCAAACCATCGGCCCCTCAAACGGTCCCGCTTTGACCGTCTGGATGTTGGTCTTGTACATTGGGACGTTGCGCCCGGTCGCAATATGCCGGATTTCAATGCCCGCTTTCATCAGTGCTTCTTCAAACGAGAAGCTGCACCCGATCAGGAACCCAACATATCCCTCTTTCCAGAATGCGGAAGCATCGTTCACCTTTTCACTGAACGCCCCGTTCCGGTAGATGAAATACTCGGGAATATCGGTTACAATATTGCCGCCCTCGCCCATGTCATGGGTTTCCGGGGTGCCCTCGATGATCTCGAGCACCGGGCAGGGGAACGGGTTCTTTTCGGCGTATTCCTTAAAATCAGCCGCATATTCGGGCGGCAGGATCACGAGGTTGGCCTGTGCATATCCGCGGCACATGCCCGCAGTGGGGAAGGTGATCTCCCCCGAACGGATACGCTGGCGCACCTCGGCAGGGGACATGTCAACATAGGGGGTGATGTCAAAACGCGGCATGGTCATGCTCCTTTCGGTCGCTGTTTTTGGGAGAGTGACCCCCGTTTACCGGGGGAGGCAGGCGTATTTTTGAGGGCGCGGCGGCTGCTTTGCAGGCCCGGCGGACGGGTCGTAGGCGTGGGAGAGCGCCTCACGCAGCGCACGCAGGTAGGCTTTGCGGTCAAGATAGAGGTCCTGTGCTTCGGTGATCCCGACCTGCACAAACCGGATTTTGTCCCCTGCCTTGATCTGCGCAGCCTTGCTGTGGTCTGCTGAAATGACCGTCGCAATCTTGGTGTAGCCGCCCACCGTCTGCCGGTCGGCGACCATGATGATCGGTTTGCCCTCGGACGGGACCTGGATTGCACCGAACGAGATGCCGTCCGAGATGATGTTGCCGTCCTTGACATGCTCAATGACCGGTCCATCCAGACGGCAGCCCATCCGGTCGGACTGGACGGTCACTGCATAGGTTTCCCCGAGGAAGGTTTTGATCCCGGCCTCGGTGAATGCGTCGTCCTGCGGGCCGAGCACCACGCGCAGGGTGACGTCCGGCTTGGTGAACGTTTCGGCATCCGCGACCGCGCGTTTTTCCATGTTGGGGAGCTGGGCAACCGGCGCGCGGAAGGTGAGGACATCCTCCTTGTCCAGCTTGCGCCCCTCCAGGCCGCCGATCTTCGCCTTGAGGTAGGTCGAGCGGCTGCCCATGACCTGTGGAATCTCCAGGCCGCCGGCAAACGCGATATAGGCGCGGCAGCCCGAGCGGGGGGCCGCAAACGAAAGCACCTGCCCTTTTTGAACCGCAACCGCGCGGTTCATCGGGAGGGATTTCCCATTGAGCTGGGGGGTGAGGTCGCCGCCGGTGACAGCGATGCAGTTGGCTTCCTGAAACTCGATGCGCGGGCCGAGCATGGTGACCTCGAGCACCGCTTCGTTGTCCTCGTTGCCGACGAGGATGTTGGCGATTGCAGCGGCCTGCTGGTCCATCGCGCCCGAAACCGGCACGCCGAACTGCTGGTAGCCGATGCGTCCGTTATCCTGTACGGTGGTCAGCATACCGCCGTTTAAAATACGAATGCTCATTTCTGCTCCTCCTTTTTGGGATAACGGCGGCACTCGTAGGCGCCCGCCTCGACCTGCTTTTGAATTCGCTCGAACTCCTTACGGTCGATCGGGCGGAACTTGATGTATTGCCCGGCTTCCGGCAGGATGGGGACCGCGCGGTTGGGGTCGTACATCTTCACAGGGGTCAAGCCGATGAGCTGCCAGCCTCCGGGGGAGTCGATCGGGTAAACGCCGGTCTGTTCGCCCGCGATGCCGACCGAGCCGCCCGGAATCTTTACCCGCGGGCTTTGCAGGCGCGGGGTGGCGATCTCCTTGCTCATGCCGCCCAGATAGGTAAATCCGGGGGTGAAACCGAGCATATAGATGAGATACTCGGTGGAGGAGTGGATTTTGATGACCTCTTCGGGGGTTTTGTTGTTGTGCTTGGCGACAAATTCGAGGTCCGGGCCCTCCTCGCCGCCGTAAAGCACCGGGATTTCGAGCACGTCGCTCGGGGGGATCTCGATCTTATCCAGATCGCCCATCAGCCCCTGCATCTGCTCAACCAGCTTTTCATAGCGGATGACCGCGGGGTCGTAATGAACCATCAGTGCGCGGTAGCTCGGGACCGTCTCGACAATGCCCTTGATCCCGCTGCCCTGGAGCGCGATGTTGAACGCACGTATTTTTGCGTTGATGGCGGTGCTGATCTCATTGCCGAACTCCACCGAAACCGAGGTGTCGCCGGTCAACAGAAATTTTACAGAATCCATAGATTGGCAGTCCTCCATTCTGAACGGGTTCTCCCAGATGCGGACTGTGGCGCGCGGATGCGCGCCACAGCGGCAGGGAGCACTGGGTCTTATTTAAACAGGTTGAGCAGGTTCGGGACCGACTTCAGGCCGACAAAGCCGGTCAGGCAGACCACGACCACGCCCGCAACGATCAGGAAGGTCGGGTGCTTGTAGCTTTCGCCGACGATCTTTTTGTTGCGGCTTGCAAGCAGCATGACGCCAAGGGTGATCGGCAGGATCAGGCCGTTGAGCGAACCGGCGACGATCAGCAGCTTGGCAGCGCCGCCCAGGATCGCCATAATCAGGGTCGAGAAGGCGATAAAGCCGATGACGAACCATTTTTCGTTCTGCGCAATGAACGGATGCAGGGTCTTGAGGAATGAAACCGAAGTGTAAGCCGCGCCGATGACCGAGGTGATCGCGGCGGAGAGCAGCGCAATACCGAACAGGCGGTAGCCGATCTCGCCGGCCGCCAGACGGAACGCCTCAGCAGCAGGATTGGACGCGCCCGCGACCTGTGCCGCAGCGGCAGCGCCGCCCGCAGTGCAGACGCCCAGAACCGCGAGGAAGAGCAGGATACGGACGGTGCCCGAAACACCGATACCGGTCAGCACGCTCTTGCGGATATGCTGGATATTTTCCGGGCCGCTGATGCCCGCGTCGATCAAGCGGTGGGAACCCGAGAATGCGATATAACCGCCGCACGAGCCGCCCAGCAGGGTGATCATCGGGAAAAGTAGGGAGGACGGGTTATCCGGCATAAAGACTTTTGTTGCAACCTCACCAACCGGGGGTTTGGAGGCAATCGCGACAATCGCAATCGAAATGAGGATGATCCCCGCAAGCACCTTGGTGACTTTGTCCATCACGCCGGTGGCGTTTTTGGAAAGGAAGATGCAGATTGCGATGACGCCCGCGAGGACACAGCCGATCTTCTCGGGGATGCCGAGCAGGGCGTTGAAGCCGAGCGCCGCACCGCCGACATTACCGATATTGAACGCGAGGCCGCCGAGCGCAACCATAAACGCCACGACAAAACCAAGGCCGGGGAGCACCTTGTTTGCGATATCCTGTCCGCGCATCCCCGAAACGCCGATGATCGACCAGATGTTGACCTGGGCGATGATGTCGAGGAGGATGGTGCAGAGGATGACCGTCGCAAACGACGAAAGGTATTGCGAGGTGAAGGTCGAAGTCTGGGTGAGGAAGCCCGGCCCGATCGCCGAGGTCGCCATCAGGAACGCTGCGCCGAACAATGCGCCGCCGCTCTGCTTTTTCACCGGGGCCGCGTTGGTAGTGTTCTCTTTGCTCATGTATGTACCCTCCTAATTACAATCATTGGGACCGTCCGGATCAGACGATCGCATCCAGGTTGCAGATTTCCACGCCGTTTTTCTGAAGCTCGGTGCGGATGTTGCTGACGAACTCGAGCGCCGACGGATTGTCCCCATGCACGCAGATCGAATCCGCCTTGATCTCGATCTCCTTGCCGGTGATGCTCTCGACCTTGCCCTGGGTGACCATGCCGATCACACGCTTGATCGCGAGGTCCTTATCGTGGATGACAGCGCCCTCCTGGCGTCTGGGGACGAGGTTGCCGTCCTCGAGATAGGCGCGGTCGGCAAACACTTCGCTGGCGACCTTCAGCCCAACCTCTTTGCCTGCTTCGAGCATCTTGCTGTTGGCCAGTCCGAGCAGGATGATGCTGCTATCCACCTCGGCAACCGCTTCACAGATTGCGAGCGCAAGTTTCATGTCTACCGCAGCCATATTATAGAGTGCGCCATGGGGTTTGACATGCTGGAGCCGTACGCCGGCCGACTTAGTGAACGCGAGCAGTGCGCCGAGCTGGTATTTCACATCCGCTTTCGCTTCGGCGGGGGAAGCCGCCAGATTGCGGCGTCCGAAGCCGACCAGATCCGGAAATCCGGGATGCGCGCCGATGGCGGTACCCGCGGCTTTTGCCAGTTCGACCGTCTTGCCCATCACCAGCGGGTCGCCAGCGTGGAAGCCGCACGCCACGTTAGCCGACGACACGTACTTGAGGATTTCGGAGTCCATACCAATGGTATAGGCGCCAAAGCTCTCGCCGAGGTCACTGTTGAGGTCTACCTTGTACATAAAAAGCCCTCCTTCAAAATGAGAAATTTGTTTTTTGCTGTCCCATTATGAAGTAGCAAGTTGGGTGCCATTTTCCGGAAGAACAAGCAGAAACATCCGCAAAGCTGCATGAAAAGCGGAATATAAAATTTTTCTATGCCACTTTTTTCGCAGGAATGATCGGAATCTATTGCAAAAACAATGAAAATATGTGCAAAATCGCACATATCAGATGTGCATCCCCGCACACTCACATATCTCTGTATCTCCGATAATTCCTATCAAAAAGGTCTGGTAAAAACAGAAGGATCTCCAAAGAGATTTGCAGGATTACAAACAAATCTTGCAACTACAGGCGAGCCATTTGAACAGGAGGGCTTTTCCGTTACGCTGGATTGCGGGACAAAAATTCTCCATTCGTGGGCGGCAACTCTATGTACAGGCTGTTTTCCCCTGGTTTTCCTGCAAGGCTGTAGACGCCGAAAAAACCTTTTGACACCGCTTACAGGCTGTGCTATACTGTCCAGACAGGCAGTTATTTTGTTGAAATTTTGAAGAGAAGGAGCATCCGAATCATGCGTCTCCTGCGTCATACGGCGCCTGTTGAAAACGGGATCACTGAAGGCGTGATCTGGAAGCAGCTACTGTTTTTCTTTTTCCCTATCCTGCTCGGGACCTTTTTCCAGCAGCTCTACAATACGGCAGATGCGATTATCGTCGGCAAGTTTGTCGGCAAAGAGGCGCTTGCAGCGGTTGGTGGAACAACCGGCACCCTGATCAATCTGTTTGTCAACCTGTTTGTCGGTATCTCGTCGGGTACTACCGTCACGATTGCGCAGCATTTCGGCGGACACAACTACGATGATGTGCGCCGGACAGTACATACCTCTATTCTGATGGCGGTTGTTGGGGGGCTGTGTATGACAGTGGTCGGCCTGATGGTTTCCCGCCCGCTGCTCACTGCAATGGGCACCCCTGCCGATATTATGGACCATGCACTGACCTATCTGCGGGTCTACTTTTTTGGTGTGGTTGCCGCTTTTCTTTATAATATTGGTTCGGGTATCCTGCGGGCGGTTGGCGATACCCAACGCCCGCTCTATTTCCTAATGGCCGCCTGCCTCACCAACATCTTCCTAGATCTGATCCTCGTGGTGGTCTTTCGTCTGGGGGTGCTCGGAGTCGCACTGGCCACCTTGAGTTCTCAGGTCCTCTCTGCTGGGCTGGTCATCTTTACGCTGATGCATTCAAATCAGGTCTACCGGTTGTTCCCCAAGGAGCTGAGGTTCACCCCTCATGTCCTCAGAAGCGTGCTCAAGGTGGGAGTCCCGGCCGGTTTACAATCAAATATGTACACGATCTCCAATATGATTATCCAGTCGGCAATCAACACGTTTGGTACCAACACGATTGCAGCGTGGACCGCATTCGGCAAGATCGACGGTTTTTTCTGGATGATCCTGAGTGCCTACGGTATCTCGGTGACCACCTTTGTTGGGCAAAATTTCGGCGCGCAAAAATACGACCGCATCCGGCAGAGCGTGCGCATCTGCCTCGGTCTGACGCTTGGAACCGCGGTCTTTTGCAGTTCCGTCCTCTATTTTTTCTGTGAGCCGATCTTTAAAATCTTTACCGACGATCTCCTGGTGATGACCGAGGGGATGCAGATGCTCCGGTTCCTCGTCCCCTTCTATGCCACCTATATCTGTATTGAGGTGCTTTCGGGTGCGATCCGCGGCGTCGGGGATTCGCTCGTCCCGATGATTATGACCGGCTGCGGGGTCTGCCTGCTGCGAATCGTCTGGGTGTTTGCTGCCCTCCCGCTGCGGCACGAGATGGTCACTGTCATGTTCAGCTATCCATTGACTTGGTCGATCACCTCGCTCCTATTTGTCATCTACTATCTGCGCGGCGGATGGCTCCGGCGCAGAATCGCCAAATGCGGTTATGAACCGGAAATCCGCACCCCCAAAAAAGGGAATGTGCCCACGTCTGCGGAGTAAAAAGGCGGCGGGGGCGCTGCCCCTCGACCCCGCAATTTTTCGAGAAAAATTGAGTAAAGCTTTTAGGGCTTGTTTGACAATAGAGAAATGGACGGATTTTTCGTGAGAGACGAGCAGCTGCAAGAAGAAAAACACAGGAATACTTTGTGTATTCTGCGTATTTTCGACGCAGCAGATGCCGTTTCTTGTAGAAAAAGACGGTGATTTCGATTTTTCAAACAGCCCCTAGATACTAGACAGGTTCTTATACAGATACCCCCTGATGTGGTTGCTCTTCCTACATCAGGGGGCCTTTTTTCTCTATTATCCGGTTGTTGCTGGTCCGGCGCATTTACCATCCCGGGGGTTCTCTATTCCCTATGAATTGGCCTGCCGGGAACTGCCGCTCCGGTAAGCGCCGAGCATCTGGAATCCTTTACTTTCCCGGGCGATCGACTCAAGCAGCGCTCTCACCCGCGCGTCCGATGGGTCGCCCTCAAAGTCCAGATAGAACCGGTAGTTCCAGAGCATCTCCGGAATTGGCCGGGATTCGATCTTCACCATATTGACCTGCTGCTGGGCAAAATGACGGAGTACGTTATAGAGGGTTCCCGAAGCGTGGTCGAGCAGGAACGAGATGCTCACCTTATCCGCATCCGCTGTGCGCATCTCTCGTGCCACAACAATGAACCGGGTTGTATTCTGGCTGTTGTCCTGGATATCCGGCGCAACCACCGTCAGCCCATACAGCTCCGCAGCCCTGCGGCTTGCAATCGCCGCCTTGGAGGGGTCCCCCTCGTCCGCGACCATCTTCGCACTGATCGCGGTGTTGTGAAAATGCAGCATCTGCCAACCGCGATGCTTGGCTAAAAATTCTCCGCTCTGCTCGATCCCCTGGGCGTGGGAATAGATCGTCCGGATGGTGTCGAGCGTTGCACCCGCTACGCTCACCAGGTTCTGGCTGATCCGGACGGTCTGCTCCCCCACAATGTAAAATTGATAGCTGCCCAGCAGGTCATAGACCTTGGTGATCGAGCCGGTGGAAGAATTTTCAATCGGTACCACCCCAAAATCAATCTCCCCCGACCGTAAGGCGGCAAACACATCCTCGATCTCCGGATAGGATGCAGCCTGACGCCCCTCTCCGAAGAAATCGAGCAGCGCCTGCTCGGTAAACGACCCTGCGACACCGAAATAGCCGAGCCTTCCCTCAAGCGGGAACGTCTTTCCCCCGCTGTCCTGCTGGTTGTCCAGAAGCTGCTGATGCTGGCTCGCGCGGCTCAACTCCATCACCTGGTTCATGAACTGCCGCACCTGCGGCACATAGGCAGGATTTTTCAGGCAGTCCGCCGCTTTCTGCAAGACTTCCTCCTCCCGGCCCGCGTGGAGTACCGGCAGATGATGCTCCTTTTTATATGCGGCAACCTTTTGGACAATCTCCATCCGCTGTTCAAAAAGCGGCACCAGTTGACGGTCAATCTCGTCGATCTCCCTGCGGTAATCACTCAGATCCGCCATAAAACCACCTCTCTTTGTTGCTGTCAGAACCTACCCTACATCACAGCGCTCGTCTTAGCGCCCATTCAGAATCTTTTACAGGAAGCTTTTTCACTTGCAAAAAGCCCCCTCTTGCCGCCCTCAAAGGCGGAAATTCTGGATATGCCTTACATCTCACGCCCAACAGCAGCTGCGATTGGCCGGATATCGTCGATCAATTGCCTGTAGACCGACGGCTTGATCGACTGCTGGCCGTCACAGAGCGCGTTCGCCGGATCGTTGTGCACCTCGACGATCAGCCCGTCTGCCCCGACAGCGACCGCTGCTTTGGCGAGCGGATCGACCATCCACCACTTTCCGGTTGCATGGCTCGGGTCCACCACCACCGGCAGGTGGGAGAGCTTGCGGATTGCGGGGATCGCTGAAAGGTCGAGGGTGTTGCGGGTGTACTGCTCAAAGGTGCGGATACCGCGCTCGCAGAGGACGATGTTCTCGTTGCCGCCCGCCATGATGTATTCAGCCGACATCAGCCATTCTTCGATCGTTGCGGAAAGGCCGCGTTTCAGCAGGATGGTTTTGCGGGTCTTGCCCAGCTCGCGCAGCAGGTCGAAATTCTGCATGTTGCGCGCGCCGACCTGGATGACGTCGACCTCACGCTCAAAAATCTCGATGTCATGCGGGGCCATGATCTCGGTCACAATCGGAAGCCCGGTCTTTTCCCGCGCCTCCATCAGCAGTTCCAGCCCATCGTATTTCAGGCCCTGGAACGCATACGGGCTGGTGCGCGGCTTGAACGCCCCGCCCCGCAAAAAGTTTGCGCCCGCCGCTTTGACCTCGGCGGCAATCCCGCAGATCTGCTCCTCGCTCTCGACCGAGCAGGGGCCCGCGATCAGCGCAAGGCGGCTGTTCATGCCGATCTCCTGCCCGCCCACACGGATGGTGCTCGGCTCGGGGTGGAACATCTTGTTCGCCTTTTTAAACGGCTCCGCGACGTGCATCACCCGCACAACATTCCGGTTGGCCTCGATCCAGCTGTCATCAATCTTGCTGGTATCCCCGACGAGGCCGAGGATGGTCAGGTCCTTTCCGACCACCGGATTGACTTCCACCCCTTTTGCGGTCAGCGCTTCCGAAAGCTTGTCGATTTCCTTCTGGGGAGTCCCCCGTTTCATAATGACGATCATGGCTAAAATCCTCCTGAAAATTGATCTGGGACGCGCCGGGCTGCTCGCTTGCATCCTATGGGACAACAAAAAAGAGAACCCATTGCGTCAATGAGTTCTCTTGAATCGTGCCTGAATCTACCACTCCAAGAACGATCTTCGCTCACAAACACAACGATGGTCACAGCAAATAAAGCCGGTGCCGTAATAATAGCCCCAGCTGAAAAAGCTGTTAAATCGATTCTGTTTGCTGGTTAGACGGTTCATGGCTTCCTCCTGGAATCTTCTGAAATGGTTTGACTCTATTATAGCAAGATTGATGCCACTGTCAAGGGGTTTTGGAAAATTTACTTTAACAATTTAAATCTGTATCGCTTATAAGTGCAAAACCGGCGGGCAGCTAACCCGCCGGTCCCTGTTTCACCGGTTCAGCTCGTCCCCCGCTTTGCCGGAATTGTTGATCTTGATGACCCGCTGAATCTCCTCGAAATCGGAGGCGGGCATATCCCCCACGATCGTGTTTTTGACGGCTGACATCGCATTGCCAAAGTCAACCGCCTGCTGCACGTCCCCATATTTGAGCATCCCGAACAGTGCACCCGCCACATATGCGTCCCCGGAACCGATCCGGTCGATCACATCGATATTCTCGAACGGCACGCCGGTATAAAGCCTGTCCTCCTCGTGCAGGTAGATGGTCGAGTTGAACGAATGGCATTTGGGGCTTTTGACCTTGCGCTGGGTACAGGCAACTACCCTGCATCCGAACTCGTCGCAGTAGCCCCGCATGATCTCCTCCATGGTGCCGCTGCGCTGCATCATCCTCCGGGAGGTCTCCTCCGAGACGAACAGCACGTCCACATATGGCAAAATTTCGTAGATGGTTTTGCGCGCTTCCTCCTCGTCCCAGAGGTTGGCGCGGTAGTTGACATCAAACGAAATCGCCGCACCGCCCGCCTTGAACCGTTTAATCATCTCGACCGCCGCTGTCCGACAGTTCGGGCTCAACGCAAGCGAGATTCCGCTGGTGTGGAATACCCGCGTGTCCTGATAGACCGCCGGGTTGATCTCATCGATCGAGATGCTGTTGATCGACGAATAAGCGCGGTCGTACATCACCGCCGGTTTGCGCGGATAGGCCCCGCTCTCATAATAGTAGATGCCGATCCGCTTTTTATCCGACTGGTCGTAGATCAGGCAGTCGTCGCTGACCCCGTAAAACCGGATCTTGTTTTTGATGAACCTGCCCATGTCGTTGTCCGGGACTTTTGTAATAATTGCGGTGCGCAGCCCCAGCAGCGAGATGCCCGAAACCACATTCAGTTCGCTGCCGCCCGGCCGCTTCTCGAGCGTCTCACACTGGGAAAGCCGCTCCAGGCCGGTTGGGGAAAGGCGCAGCATGATCTCTCCAAACCCCACAACGTCGAATCCCTTTGTTCGATTGCCCAACTCCATATTAACACACTCCTGTCTTCGTAATCAGAATCAGAATGATTCTTTTCAAGCCTGTGGTCAGCAGCCCTGCTCCGGATTATAAAAATCACAAATCTGCATTTTTGCCCGAAAAGCAATGGCATCCCCTGCCGGGATATGGTACAATATTGAAAAAACAAACCGAGGTGTTTTGCATGACCGAAAAAGAAAAGATGATCCGCGGGGAGCTGTACGCCCCCGGTGACCCGGAACTGCTCGCCGCACGGATGCGGGCGCGCGCACTCTGCCGCCAATACAGCCAGATGGAGGAGGGCCATTGGGAGGAACGGGAAGCGCTGACCCGGGAGCTGTTTGGCGCGGCGGGCGCAGACCCTTATCTCGAGCCGGGGTTCCGGTGCGACTACGGCTTCAACATCCGGGTGGGGGACAACTTCTACGCGAACTTTGATTGCGTGATGCTCGACGCTGCCCCTATCACGATCGGTGACAACTGCATGATCGCGCCCCAAGTCGGCATCTACACCGCAACCCACCCGGTTGATGCACAGGCACGAAACTCCGGGCGCGAATTTGCCCGACCGGTGACAATCGGCGACAACGTCTGGATCGGCGGCCACGCGGTCATCAATCCCGGCGTCACAATCGGGGACAACGCAGTGGTTGCATCGGGCGCTGTGGTGATCCGGGATGTGCCAGCCAACGTCGTTGTCGGTGGGAACCCTGCCCGCATCCTCAAGCAGCTATAGACATCTGTTTTGCATCAAAAGCTTTACGCAATTTTTCTCGAAAAATTGCGGGGTCGAGGGGCAGCAGGACGTTTGGCCCCAGACCAAACGTCTGGGCACAAAGCGCCCTCCTCGGGGGCTTCTCGGGCCTATGGCCCGGACTGCAAGCCACAGAGCAGCGTTTGGGAGCGCAGCGCGGCGGCAGTTTTTCGGGTGAATTGCCGCGCCTATAGGCGGCAAGAGGGGGAAAGCCCCCTGCAAAAGATTCGAACATGCTCTTAGTGCGTCAACTGGTTGATGTACTTTGGGCGTATTTTGCTATACATGATCTTCTGCGCGCTGTACAGGCTATAATATCCCGAGAGCATATAGCTGGATGCAAGCGCAAGCAGGAAGCCTTTGGGGGAAACAAACCCAAATATCTCGAACGCGAGCGCAAGCGCGGTGATTGGGCAGTTGGTGACCCCGCAGAACACCGAAATCATCCCCAGCGCTGCGGCATAACCGGGTTCCAGGCCGATCAGCTGCCCGATCAAGCATCCGCCGGTTGCGCCGACAAAGAACGACGGGACAATCTCCCCGCCCTTGAATCCCGCGCCGAGCGTAATCGCAGTGAAAAGGATTTTGAGCAGGAATGCCTCCGGGCGGGCCTGCCCGGTGATCGCGGCCTCGATGACCGGCATCCCCGCGCCGAGATAGTCGCGGGTGCGGAAAACGAGCATCAGCAGGAGCACCAATACACCGCCCGAAAATGCCCGCAGATATTGGTTCGGCAGGTACCGCTGAAACAGCCGGTTCGCCTGATGGAACGCCGCGCACATCACCACGCTGATCCCCGCGCAGAGCACCCCCAGAAGCAGTACCCGCAAGACGGTGGAAAGCGCGAACGAAGGAACCGTCTGGATCGAAAGCGCTTCGGGCGGGATACCCAGCCTGCCCGCCAGCGCATACGCGGTCACTGCTGATACGGCGCAGGGCACCAATGCGGCGTAATACATGACCCCCACGCTGATGACCTCCATCGAAAAGACCGTCGCCGCGACTGGGGTGCCGAACAATGCGGTAAATCCCGCGCTCATCCCGCACATAATCACGATCTTTTTACAGTCCTCGTCCAGCTTGAGCCACCGCCCGACCAGTGTGCCTAGGCTCCCGCCGAGCTGGAGCGCCGCGCCCTCGCGCCCCGCAGACCCACCGAATAGATGGGTCAGGACGGTAGAAACAAAGATCAACGGCGCCATCCGCGCCGGCAACGGCTCCCCGGAGCGCACCGCCGCCAGCACCAGATTGGTCCCTTTTGGGGTCTCCACCCTGCTCAACCGGTAACAGCCCACAATCAGCAGCCCACCAAATGGCAGCAGCCAGACCAGCCAGGCATGTGTGGTACGCAGATCGGTAACCCAGTGAAGCAGATAATAAAACGCGCTCCCCGCCGCGCCAACCACCAGACCAACCACCGTTGCCACCATTAGCCATCGAAAAAAACTGGAAATGTTCTTCCGTACCGGGGACAAAACCCGTTCTCTCCAATCGAAACGCATCTGCACACCCTCCTCAGACCCGTTTTTCCCATTCTAACATATTTCAAGCGTCTGCAAAAGGGATTGCGCGAAAATTGGGTAAAAAATTGCTCTAAAGAATTCAACGTGCAAGACCTGTCTCAATTCGGCCGGTGTCCGTCCTTCGGTTCTCTTTCTCCACCCAAAAACGCCGCAGTCTGTGAAAGTACTGCGGCATTTGCTATCTTCTGACTTAGCAGCCCTATTCACAAGAGGCTCAGACAGTGGTAAAATAAAAGCATGGAAAAAACGTATATAATTGGTAAATCCAAGGTTTCGCCGGAGACGGTTGCCCATGATTTTTCACCATATTCAACGGGATCTGTCTGTCCACGATAAAAAGCAGCATCTGTCGGGAAGCAACTGCTTCCCAGCGGGTGTTCGTTCTTTATAGAGCACTCCTCAACTGGTCTCCCTTGTGCTCCTCTCTGCCCCCGACACGGAAAATCCTGCCTTCCCAGTCCTGTTCGATCCGGCATCCGGGTGGGCAAAACAAAAAATGTCCATCCCATCCGCCGGACAACAGCTGCTCGGCCAAGCGGTTATTCCCCTGTGCCGTCTCAAACGTCCACCCACAGAAAGCAGCCGCTTCCCGCGCTTGCTGTTCGAACTCCGCATCTTCCCCCACCGGCGACCGGATATAGACCCCGCTCTGATACTGGGAAATCCACCGGTTCTCCTCCGTAACCAGCCAGCGGGCGTCCTCCTCCCCGAACCGGGCGGTGTAGTCCCGCAGCTTCTTTGCGTAGTAGACTTCCGACGGGGTATCCGCAAAGGTGAGCCAGCCGGTTGAAAACCAGTAAATCCCGTTTCTGCTGTGAAAAAACGACAGGTAACGCTCCTGGGACCCGAGCAGGATGCCAATACAGTCATCGGTGCGCGGGATCACCAGCGGGACGCCCCCTGCACACAAGCCGGAAGTTCCGCCGCCACACAGGCCATACCCCAACAGGATCGCGTCGAGCGGGCTTGCGGCCTGCTCCAAATGCGCAATCTCCGCCTGCACCCGTTCCCGCAGAAGGTCTGGCGTATCGTGCAGCCCTTGCCGCATCCAAACCGGAAAAAAAGTATGCCCGCAGAGTTCCATCGCCGCAGAAAGCTCCCGGCGAAGTACCTCACATGCGATCAACCCCAGACGCATCTGTTCACCTCCTCCTGCTTTTTATCAGTATACCGCAGAGGAAACCCGCGGTCAAACCCTGCCTTTTTTTGACATTCGACATTTTTTCAAAAATATTGTATCCTTTTTGAAGTCAAATTAGGGAGCCGATCGTTCTATGGGTGTAAGGCTTTTGAGGGTGGTGAGTGCAGGACAAAAATGACAAATGAAAAATTCAAGGCCTTGGTCGAGCAGCATGAACGTCTGGTGTTCACCATCTGTTATCAGCTGGTGCAGGACTATCATGAAGCCCAGAACCTCGCGCAGGAGACTTTTGTTTCTGCATTCACCCACATCGACAGCGTGAGCGAACAAAATCTGCGGGCGTGGCTGGCGCGTATCGCGACCAACAAAGCAAAGGACTATCTGAAGAGCGCGTATAACAAGCGCGTTACCCTCTCGGAGGATATGAGCGAATTAGACCTGCTCCGAAGCGAGAGCAGCCCCGAACGCCTCTATATTTCCGAAGAAGGCGAAGGGAATATCCGGCAGATGATTTTAAATCTAAAAGAGCCTTACCACAAGGTCTCGGTCCTCTTTTTTCTGGAGGAACGCAGCCTGGATGAAATTTCGGAACTTTTGAACCGCCCGAAAAAGACGGTCCAGACCCAGCTCTACCGCGCGCGGCAGATGCTGCAAAAAATCTTAAAGGAGGAGGGAGTGCAGGTATGATGGAACTGTTTCGGGAGGACGGCTGTCTGACCCAATATGCCCTTGACGCGCTGGTGCAGGGCCTGCCATTGGATGAACTTTCCCGGCTGGAAATCGCCGAACATCTCTCGTTCTGCGATGCGTGTGTGGACAGGTATTCCCAAGCGCTGGAAAACTGCCTGCTGCTTGCTCCGGAACAGCCGGTGGTGCCAAGCGTCATGCAAAGGCTCAGGCAGCGCGCGATCAAGGTCTTTTTCAACAAATACACCACCGTCGTTGCAGCGGCCTCCTTTGCAATTGTGTTCTGGCATATCGGGGTGTTCAACATCGATATGTCTGGCGAAAGCAAGGTGCTCCATACGATGAATCAAACACTAGAACAGGTCAATCTCAGGGAGCGTGCCAATGAACTGGCCGACCAGATCACTGAATCGGTGGACGCTTTTTTGGAACATATCACATTTGAGAGGAGCAACAGTTAAAATGAGAAAAAATGGTTTTCTTGCCTTTTGTTTTGCCTTTATTCCCGGCGGAGGGCAGATGTATCTGGGCATGATGAAAAAGGGACTCCTGCTGATGGGCCTCTTCTCTGCAATCAGTTTTGCCGCGATGACCCTGTACCTGGATTTCCTGGGTTTCTTGCTGCCCGTCATCTGGTTCTATTCGTTCTTCGATACCCTCAATTCGCGCTGCCTTTCCCCAGAGCAGCTCAAAGAGATCGATAACAATACCACCCGGTTTTTCAGCGACTTCGCGCCGAACTTCTCGATCCAGTGGGATAAATTCGGCAGCAAATTCCACCGGTATTTTGGGATCGGCCTGATCCTGTTCGGAGTGTATATGATTTTCCGCAACGTCTTTCAGCCCATGCTCCGGTCCCTGTTTGAGTGGCTGGGGTTTGACTATTGGATACTCACCCGGATTTTCCGCTCGCTCCCGTCGCTGGTGATCTCGGTTGCGATTATCGCGCTGGGCATCCATCTGGTAAAAGGCGGAAAAAAATCGGAACAGCAGGATTTTGTCGAATACAAAGGAGAGTAAAATAACATGAACAACGAACAGAACTTCAATATGGAAAATCAAAATGACTTTGTCCTATCCCAGACAGCAGAGATTCCGGAAGATGCGTCCTCCGGACAGGAGGACGCATCTTCCGCGGAGAAGGCGCCGCGCTTCTCCTATAAAAAGTCAAAAACAGCTCCCGGTTCCGACTGCAAAGTCGAATGGAAGCCGACCCCTCCGGTGCGGCGGATCGGCACCCTGACCATGGGGTTCTCGCTGATTGCGGCGGGCGTGGTCGCCCTGGTTACCATCTTCAACCCGGATTTCAACCTCTCCCTCGCCTTCAAGCTCTCCCCCGTAATCTTTATCCTGCTCGGCACCGAAATCCTGGTTGGCTCCCTGCTCCACAAAGGGGAACGGATCCGGTTTGATTTTCTCAGCGGATTCATCTGCTTCTGTCTGGTCTGCGGCGCTGGGGTCCTCGCTATTGTCGGCGCGTTCATGCCCTACCTCAACCCGCAGATCTGGATTGCACGTGACCGGATCGAATACAATACATCAAACGATCTGATTTCAGCAGTCTGTTCGGTTGACGCGGTTTTCGATGCAAATTTTTCGGTCAACCTTCCGCCCTATGCGGCCCTGGTCGGGGATGTTACAGACCCCGAGACCGCCAGTCTTATCCGGGTTTACTGGGGCAATGTGAACCTGATTGGCCCCTACGACAGTAAAGAAGCGTTTGCACAGGACTGCCTGCGGGTGATCGAGACGCTCAACGGCTATCCCTACCAGGTTGACAATCTCAATATCAAATGGGACGAGGAACAGCCGGTTCAAAACGATACTGTACGCCATCTCTCCTATGAACTGCATCTCTCCCGACCGGCTGCCCAGAACCCTTCGCTTGACGCGATCCTGAAAATGGTTGTGTCTGAGCAATACCTTGTGTCGGGGGACACCGGAGAACCCTTCTTCGAAGAAGGAGAGGACGAGGGATTGTACCTGGATATTGAGTCGCCCCCTCTGGCAGAAGCCGAAGCAGCAGAAACCGAAGTGCAGGCTCCCCTTGGATAACATCCCGGTTGGAAAAGCCCGCCTGTTTTGACAGGCGGGCTTTTCTTTTATGGCATTTTAGTCTGCTGTTATCCGATGGAAAGATTGACAGGTCCCTCCTGATGTGCTACCCTGATTTTAAAGCAGTGGCGGGGGCTTTGTCCCTCTACCCCACCCTCTTTGACTGCCGTCGCAGGCGGCTCTTGGATCGGGACAATCGTGGGGGCATTTTTTCAGGAAGGTGGTCACCATCATGTACCTTCAAAAAGCAACATTTGGGACGCTCACCAGCCGAAAAGGCCATCCATTTGTGGGTGTACTCTCCCTGTTTCTGCTCGTTTTTTTGCCTCTTGCTGAGCTTTATCAGAGCAGAATCCAACCGTCCGCATCTACCAGTCCCCTGTGTTTCCAGCTGATTGGCGTGATGCATCTCGTTTCCCCGCTCTTCTTCCGGTTTGGATACCTATTTTTAGCGGTCACAAAAACCCGGCCATTCCGGAAGGGCCGGCTGGTCTTGACGTTCCTGCTGCTGGTCTTTCTTTCGGCAGCCCTCTGGAATGCCTTTTCCCCACTTCCGCTGGACTTCCAAATCTCAAAGCCCAACCAGCTTCCCATCCTGCTCTGCAACTGGGCTTTCTATTGTTACCTGCTGTTCAGATACGCAACGGCTGTTTGATAGCTGTTGGGGCGGAAGAAGTTTGCCCGAGAAGCGAACTTCCAGGCGAAAAGCCCCTTTTCTGGGGCTGCCCGGGTCATAAATATCTCAAGCCATCGCACAGCCCGGCCTATCGGCAAACAGCGGCGGACTCGATCAGGGTGCGGGTGTAGGAGGGCAGGACCTTTTCTCCAGGGCGGACGGTTAGGAATAGATCCTTGTCCCAGTTTCCAGAGAGCATCCGTTCCACCAGCGAAAGGTCGGTTTCGGTCTCAAAAAAATCCCAGCCATACCGTTTGGCTGTGACCCGCGCCTCCGCTGAGGTGTCTTGTAGGCCAAGGCGGGTATCTGCAAGATAGCACAGGCAGCTGCATTCGTCCTGCGCGCCCGAAACGAGCGGCGCGGCAAAGCCGGCGGTCTGCCAGCAGATGCCGCCTTGGTAGCGCTCAAACAGGCCGCGGTATCGGTCCGCGCCGCCGAGCAGAAGCGCCGCGCAGTTATGTACCTTGGGCAGGACCAGCGGGATGCTGCCCGCCCGGATTCCGGTTTCCCCCAGAACGGCTGCACCATCCGGGAGCAGAACCGCGTCGCAGCCTGTGACGCGGGAGATTTGGTGTTCCAGCAGCTCCGGGGCAGGGATTCCGTCCTCAAAACAGAGAAGTTCCACCTCGTGTGGGGATGCAGGAAGCAGCCGTTCGAGATAGGGCCGGAGTGGAAGCGAGGTTGACAAGAGAATCTTCATCGGTTGTTCACATCCAATTCAATAAATACTATCTTGAGTTTATCCCATTCTGCGCTATTCTTCAATGCAAAGAATTTGGTAAAAATCCGAGGGGTGTTTTCCTGCGGGCAGATGTGGTATGATAGTTGTGGAACAACTATCATACCAGGGTTATGGCCAGAACGATCCGCGGGCTGCTGCCTGTTCCCGTTCGGATGGCCAATGATACCTAATCGCCCCGCGATTGTGGTACCATCAACCTGATTGGGGGGTAAAAAAATACTCCCCGGAAAGGGAGTCCAAGATGATCGAAACGACAGAAAATAAGCCGCAGCGGGTGGTACTGGTTGCCGCAGATACAGGGGAATTTGATCTTGAGGTCTCGCTTGCTGAGCTGGAGGAGCTTGCAGCGACCGCGGGAGCCGAAGTTGTCGCGAAGATAACCCAGAAGCGTGCAGCATTTGAAGCGGCCACTGTGATCGGCAGAGGGCGGTTGGAGGAAGCTGCGGCCTTCTGTAAAGACCACCAGATTGACCTGCTGATCTTTGACCACGAGCTTTCCCCCGCACAGGTCCGCAATATCGAACAGCTCTGTGATATCGCGGTGATCGACCGCACAGCGCTGATCCTCGATATCTTCGCCCAGCGTGCAGTAACTGCGGAGGGCAAACTACAGGTTGAGCTGGCGCAGCTTAGATACCAGCTCCCACGTCTGGCGGGGCTGGGCAGCGTGCTTTCCCGGTTGGGCGGCGGGATCGGTACCCGTGGCCCGGGCGAAAGCCAGCTCGAGACCGACCGCCGGCACATCCGGCGCAGAATTGCCGCATTGCAGGAGCAGCTCACAGAGCTGGAAAAGCGGCGCGGCTTATTGCGCAGCCGCCGCAAAAAGGATGGCGTGACCACTGTAGCGATTGTGGGCTACACCAATGTGGGGAAGAGCACGCTGCTCAATGCGCTGACCGATGCGGGCGTACTCGCCGAAAACAAGCTGTTCGCAACCCTTGACCCGACCTCCCGGGCATTGACCCTGCCCGATGGCAGGACGGTCATGCTGGTCGATACCGTGGGCCTGGTGCGGCGTCTGCCGCATCATCTGGTGGAAGCGTTCAAATCGACGCTGGAAGAAGCGGCCAATGCGGACCTGCTCTGGAATGTCTGCGACATCTCCTCCGGGGAAGCAGAGGAACAGGTCGCAGTCACCAAAAAGCTGATGCAGGAGCTTGGCGTACAGGATACGCCGATGCTCACCGTACTGAACAAGTGCGACCTGGTATCCGAAACCCCGCTCCCAATCAACGATCAAACCGCTTTGATCTCAGCCCGGACGGGGTTCGGCTTCGACCAGCTTCTACAAAAGACTGCCAAAGCCCTTGCGCCAACCCATCGGCGGCTCACCCTCCTGATCCCCTACAGTAAAACCGGGCTAATCAATGAGATCATGCAGGAGGGGAAGGTATTTTCCCAAGATTATGAAGCGGACGGCACCCGTTTAGACGCGCTGGTCGAGCGCAAGCTGCTGCATAAGGTGATGGAATATGCGCAGTAATCTTTGAATCGAAAAATGCCCCCTGCTGCATTTGTTTTGCAGCAGGGGGCGTTTGGCGTCTAAGTCACGAATCGAGCGGTTACAGAAGGTCCTCTTTTTTAAGCAGATACCAGATACCGCCGCTCGCCGCTGCAATCAACGCGATCACGACTGTCGCAACCACCCCATATTTGACGGTGGAGGAACCGACCAACGGCAACGGTTCCGGTTCGGGGTCCTCCCGGGGTTCCATGAGGGTCACCGCTGCGGGCTGCGCTTCCGGAGCGGAATGCTCTCCTGCCGCAGAAACCGACGCCCCGTTCCTTGTATCCCTTTCGCCGGATGGGAGTCCCGCGCTTTCCGGTTCTTCCGGTGTGGGGACAATCGGGTCAACCGGCTCCACCGCCGCTGGCGCGATGACTTCCCAGATATCTCCGGTTTCCGGGCTGAACGAAATTTTTTCCCCGTTTCCCTTCATCAGCCGCGCAAGCATACTAAACGGCCAACTCACCCGCCCGGGTTCGTAGTCGGGTGCGCAGCCCGCCGGAATACTGATCGGATCGCCGCCGTCCCAGTTGATGACCAGCGCCACATCTCCGCGGTTGCGAAGCTCCGCCATCACCGTTTCGGGCATATCGGTATATTCCTTCGCATCCACCCGGACAACATCCCCTCCGTTTGCACGCTTGATCCGGTTCCTGACCCGCTCCCAGAATGCCGCGCGGACATCCCCTTCGTCCTCATACGTCTCATTGGAGCGGTTTTTGCGGGTATCGCTGCTGGTGGACGAGCTGTTTTCCTTCTCTTTGTCCTTCGCGTTGTCTTTTTTGGCAGTGCCTTTGGTATAGACCACCGCATAGGTCGAGAACCGGTCGGTCCCAAACTCGATCCGCCCGGAAACCTCATCCGCGTCCAACCGCTCAGCTTTGCCATTGTGCACCCGGATCACGTCGATCTCTTTGCCGTTGTCCGCCTCGGCCGGAATCTTGATGCTCAGGGTCAGTTCGGCCGGCGTCCGGGTGATCTCCTGCGTCTCACCGTTGCTCATGCTCAGATCGTAATAGGCGGCAATCTTCTGACCGTCCGCCTCCTGCTCGATCAGCTGCTTGTCGTCTGCGGTAATCGCGCCGCCGTCTTTAATCAGCATCATGCTGACCGTATTGGCCTTTTTGCCCTCGCGGATCGCTTTGGGACTCGCAAGCAACCCCTTATACGTCTCGGACAGGACCCGGACAAATCCATCCGAGCTGGAGTTGGTCCAGAAGTTGACCTGAATCACCCCTTGCACCAGGCTGTCCAGACGCTTGAGACGGCTCGCGCTAACCTTCCCGATCTCCTGCTCGGGGAGGCTCTGATACCGCTTGAGCAGATCCGCGATCTGCTCGCGGGTCGCATCATCGGTCAAGCTGTCGATCGCCGCCCCGACGGCCTGCGCCGTATCCGTACCACCCGGGGTTACCGGATCGTCCGGCACCGACGGTTGATCTGGATTGTTCGAGTCATCCGGAGGATTGGGGAGGTCCGGGCCGTCGCCTTCTTCCACGAGGACGATTGCATCCCCGGATGCATTCAAGCCCAACGAAAACTGCCCATCCCGGCAGATAAACATCTTCAAATCACTTTCTAAAATGGGAGCGCCCCCTGCCGCGCGCGCCACCAGCCTGCCGGGCTCCGCATCCCTAACCGAAATCGAGATCGGCGCCCCCGGCTCCAGCCCGCCGTCAAACAGGATTTCACACCCGTTGTCCAGGCGGATTCCGTCGATCAACGGAGCGCCGGTCAGGAAGAGGTCCCCCCCCTCCAACAGAACCGCGTAACCGCTTTCGCCCGCTTCAAACGAACCACCGCTGAGGATGACCTGTGTATCCGATCCGGAAATTTCGAGCGCGGCCCGCTCCCCGCCGGCAAAACGCCCCGCCTCGACCAACAGGCTGCCGCCCTTGGCTTCCAGAAAGCCGCTGACCGGCCCGGAATGTCCTCCACTGTCCTTAACCGCCAGGCTGCCGCCTTTTACCGTGACCGCCGGAAGCTCCTCATCCGCAGACGAGACCGACCGGCCGGCCAGCTCGAGCCGGTAGCTGCCTGAAGCCACCGAGAGCCGCCGCTCGAACGACACATTTTGTGCAAGCCCCACGACCGTTTCGCTGCCCATGCGGAGCACCTCCGCATTTCGGGGGCCGAATGCCTCCCGCACCACATCGAGGGTGGAATCGGCGTTCAGCTCCCCGCCCCTGGCGGTGTAACCGGATTCCTCCCCCGATTCGAAGAACAGAAGCAGTTCCTGTAGCCGGCTCGCGTCCACCTCGCCCTTCTGGTCGCCCAGCTCTTCATAAAGCATCGCCGCAGCGGTGCATCTGCTGAAAATTTCCCTATAGTTGCCCGCATTCACCTCAGACGGGGAGGGCAGCTCGTCGATCAGCATTCTGACCGCCGTAATCCGGTTCAGCAGCGGACCGGTATCCCACACACGATCCGCGTAGGCCAACGGGGCGGCGCTAAAGACCAGCCCCGCAGACAGGAGAAACGCCATCAGACGACGGCAGGTATTGTTTTTGATCTCTCGAATTCTCATCGCAATCCTCCCGGAGAACCTCTATAAATTTCCAATAAAATCTATGCACTAGTTATAACCGATACCAACCCATTTTTATTCTTCTCTATATTATACGATCTTCCGCAGAATTCCACAAGCCCCTTTCCCGCACTCCAACCATATTTTTGGTTAGCTTTCACAAAAGCCGATTGGAACACCCTCCTTTTTCATCTAAGAAGCTGTTTTGCATCTTTCGCAGGAGGCTTTTTCTCTTGTAAAAAGCCCCCGGGATCGTATGATCCCGGGGGCTGCCTATTATTGCGCGGTAAGCCGTTCCAGCTCTTCGCTAACCTGTGTTTCACAGGCCCGCATCGCCAGAATCGTCTGCTCGAGCAGCCTGTCCAGTTCCCAGCCTAGGAAGTCGGCCCCCTCCCGGATGACATCCCGCGAGCATCCGGCGGCAAACTTTTTATCCTTAAACTTCTTTTTGAGGCTCGAGACCTCCATATCGCTAACGCTCTTCGAGGGACGCATCCGCGCTGCCGCACCGATCAGGCCGGTCAGCTCGTCCACCGCATAGAGCGCCTTCTCCATCTCATGCTCCGGCTTCACATCCGAACACCGGCTGTATCCATGGCTGCAAATCGCATGCACCAGCTCGGGCTCAGCCCCGATCTCCGCGAGCAGTTCAGGCGCTTTCTGGCAGTGCTGTTCCGGGTACTGCTCAAAATCCACGTCGTGCAGAAGCCCTGCCGTTCCCCAAAAATCTACATCTGCGCCGTATCCAAGCTCCTGCGCATACCAGCGCATCACCCCTTCGACTGTCAGCCCATGCAAAATGTGAAACGGCTCCTGGTTGTACTTTTTCAGCAGGTCAACCGCCTGCTCCCTAGTCACTTTTGTTTCCAAAGATGATCCCCTCTTTCGGTCAATTCGGGCGGTGAGCCGCCCGTCCTGTCCCCTATTCTACTACAATCCGTACACAATTTCCAGCCCCTGCCCCGTTCTATCTTTGGGGAATCCGGCCCCTTTTCCCGGGCAATTTTCGGCCAACCGCCTTGAAACAGGCGGGCCGGCATGGTACAATGAGAACAAACCAATCAAAATGTATTCCGGAACAAAGGGATAACTTATGCGCAAAGCGATCCAATGTCTGCTCCTGCTAGCCATATTCCTACTGATTATCTCCCTCTCCCGGGGATGCTATCATCTTTTCATCAATGCAGAAGAGGAGGTGTTCACCTCTCCCGGAGGGACCAATACCATTATAGTCCAGTATGATCTAGTCTGCCGCCCCACTATTTATAAAAAAGGGATGTTGTGGAATCAGAAAATCTGGGACTATCCGGGCAGCGGATTCATGGAGACGGTACATTTTGGCGTAGAATGGCTGTCCGAAGAGGAGATCCGGTTTACCTATGACGATATCCACGACGAATATGACGAGGAATATTTCATCCGGATTCCATCATAAAACGATCATCAAAACAGGAAAGGGGTTCCCCATATGCAGAGTTTTCACTATTACTGCCCTACCAAGGTGCTCTTTGGCAAGGACAGTGAGCAGCAGGTTGCACAGCAGGTGCAGGAATTTGGCGGCAGCCGGGTTTTTGTGGTATACGGAGGCGGCAGCGTCCTGCGCAGCGGGCTGCTTGACCGGGTCCGGGCCGCGCTGGACGGGGCCAATCTCCCCTGCCAGATGCTGGGTGGTGTCCAGCCGAATCCCCGGCTTGGTCTCGCGCGGCAGGGCGTGCAGGAAGCATTGTCATTCGGTGCGGATTTCATCCTCGCGGTTGGCGGGGGCAGCGTGATCGATACCGCCAAGGCCATTGCACATGGTGTGGCTGATTCGTCGGTGGACATCTGGGACTATTGGGAAGGTACCCGCACAGTGCAGAAGAGCCTGCCGGTTGGGGTGGTTCTCACCATCTCCGCAGCCGGAAGCGAAACGAGCGACTCCTCGGTTTTGACCAATGAGGAAACCGGTGTCAAACGCGGGCTTAGCACCCCGTTTAACCGCCCCCGATTCGCGGTCATGAACCCCGAATTGACCTTCACCCTCCCTGCCTATCAGGTTGCATGCGGCGTTGTAGATATCATGATGCACACGCTCGACCGCTACTTCACCCCTACCAAGGGCAACCAGCTGACCGACGCATTCGCGGAAGCGCTCCTGCGTACCGTAATCGCCAACGGCAGAATTGCGATGCAGAATAGCCACGATTACGAAGCGATGAGTGAGCTGATGTGGTGCGGCAGCATCTCCCACAATGGGCTGACCGGTCTGGGCGCGGCGGTGGATTTTGTCCCGCACAAGCTCGGGCATGAGCTGAGCGGGAAATTTGATGTGGCACACGGCGCCAGCCTTGCGGTGATGTGGGGCGCCTGGGCTTCCTACAGCTGGCGGGAGCATCCCGAACGGTTTGTCCAGTTTGCCCGGGAGGTCTGGGGCATCCGGACCGGCTCAGAGCAAGAGTGCGCGGAGTCGGCAATCCGAGAGACCGTACAGTATTTCCAGTCATTGGGGATGCCCACCGATTTCACCAGTCTCGGCATCGGCGTACAGCCGGACGATGTCCTATGGGGCATGGCGGACAAGGCCACCCGCGGGGACACCATGCGTCTCGGCAGCTTTAAACCGGTCAACAGGGAGAGTGCTTTTGCCATCTACCAGCTTGCAAACCGGTAATCTGAATGATGCAGCAAAGACCCCCCGTTTCCAAAATCGGAAACGGGGGGCTTCTTTTAGCGGTATCCACGACAACCGCTTCACGGTGCCTTTATTTGCTTCCGGCGATCTCCTTCAGGGAGGTGACCATCCCTGCCAGAGACTGTATCTCGCTTGGAATGATGATCTTGGTTGCCTTGCCGTCCGCTGCCTTTGCAAACGCCTCCAAGCTCTTAATCTGGATGACCCGTTCGGTCGGATTGGCCTCGTTGAGCATCTTGAGTGCGTCCGCATAAGCGCGCTGCACCATCTGGATTGCTTCCGCTTCGCCCTGTGCCTCACGGATCTTCTGTTCGCGGACACCCTCCGCACGCAGGATAGCGGATTCTTTCTCCGCTTCCGCGCGCAGAATAGCAGATTCTTTCTCACCCTCCGCCACAAGGATCTGGCTGTGCTTTTCACCCTCGGCGCGCAGGATCGACTCACGGCGTTCACGCTCAGCTTTCATCTGTTTTTCCATCGCGTCCTGAATTTCACGCGGCGGCAGGATGTTTTTCAGCTCGACCCGGTTGACCTTGATCCCCCACTTGTCGGTCGCAACATCCAGCGTTGCGGTGATCTTCGAGTTGATGACATCGCGGGAGGTGAGGGTGCTGTCCAGCTCCATCTCACCGATGATATTACGCAGGGTGGTTGCGGTCAGGTTTTCAATCGCCGACATCGGCCGCTCGACCCCATAGGTATAGAGCTTGGCGTCGGTCACCTGATAAAAGACGACTGTGTCGATCTGCATGGTGACGTTGTCCTTGGTAATCACCGGCTGGGGTGCGAAGTCAACCACCTGCTCCTTCATGGACATCTTCTTTGCAATCCGATCGATGAACGGCACTTTGACATGCAGCCCGGTCTCCCAAGTGGCGTAATAGCTGCCCAGCCGCTCAACCACATAGACGCTCGCCTGCGGGACGATCTTGATGTTTGAGATCACGACAATCAACGCAAACAGCACAATCGCGATTAGGATTGGGATCAAAAGCATAGACGTTGAGATAAACATGAAAATTCCCCCTTTTTTAGAAATAAAACAGGCACTGCCCGTCAAACACTACAACAGAAGCCCCTGATGGTTTTTAGCCGCCGGTTCCGCCTGCTGTATGTAGACCCCCTCCGCACCTTGGAAATCCCCCTTGGGGGAGAGGTCAGGTCCCCTTTTTGCCGGGATGCTGCGCTGTCTCGGCTTCCACGATCAGCTTTACCCCTTCGATCGCCAACACCCGGACACGCTCCCCCTGTTCGAGGATCTCGCCATCCCGGGTGCGGGCGGACCAATCCATCCCGAGTACCGAGACCCGGCCCAGCCCAGGAAGATTATCCACCGTTTGGAGCACCACCCCGGTCTTTCCAATCACGCGGTCGGCATTGGTCGGCTCCCTGTGGGTCTTGACCACCTTGCGCACAAGCGGACGGGTGGCAGCCAGTGCAACCAGGGACACCCCTGCAAATAAAATCCATTGGGTGCGCATCGACGCCCCCAGCGCCGCGGAGACCGCCGCAACCACCGCGCCCAACGCAAACCAGATCGCATTGAGCTGTACGGTAAGCCCTTCGGTGACCGCCATGGCAATTCCGAGAACCAGCCAAAACACTGGCATGATCGGCCCGACAAACGACATAACCAAACCCCCTCGCTTTCTTTCGCATTCTGGTATCATGCCCGGCAGGGAGGCGGTTGCAGATGGCCTGCAACCGTTCTCCTCTCTGCCTTTATCGCTATTATAGCACAAGACAGGTGTTTCCCACAATGCCTGAAACAACGCCTTTTTTTCCCGGTGGGGGTTGGGCGGGTTTTAGGGATGGGTGCATCCCGCTCGATCTCATCCAATCGCGCTCAATCTCACGCATACGCGCTCGTACAAAGCTCTCATGTCAACAGCGCCTCCAAATCGGAGATTGCCCCTGACTGCCCGTATTTTTCCAATTCGCTGTGGAGCGCAAACAGCAGGTGCCGCAGGCCGACCGGCTGCCCCTCCTCCGCCGCAAGCACTGCCGAGGCGAGCGCCGCATTCTGAATGGTAGCAGGGGAAATCTTGGCTTCCCGCGCAAGCAGGGCAAAATCCAGACCGGCGGCAAGCGGTGTGCCTTTCGGGAACGCGGACCGCCAGAGGGTTAACCGGAGGGGGGCATCGGGCATTGGGAACCGGATCACCAGCCGGATGCGGCGGAGGAATGCGGCGTCAAAGCTGCCCATGAGGTTGGTCGCAAGCAGGACCATCCCTTCATGCTGCTCGATGGCCTGCAACAGGAACGAGGTTTCGGCATTGGCATACCGGTCATGGGAGGAAGCAACCTCGGTGCGCCGGGAAAAAAGCGCGTCTGCCTCATCGAAAAAGAGGATGGCATTGCGGTCACGCGCCTGTGAAAATGCCCGTTCCAGCTTCTTTTCGGTCTCACCGATGTATTTGTCCAGCGTCTGCGAAAGGTCGATCCGCAAAAGCGGCATCCCCAGCTCGTCCGCGACTGCGTTCGCCGCCATGGTTTTTCCGGTACCTGGTTCCCCGCAGAACAGCGCAGTGACCCCGCGCCCATAGGCGAGCTTCTGCCCGAACCCCCATTCCCGATAGACCCGCTGTCCCTGCCGCGCATAGCCGCAGAGCAGCCGGAGCTTTTCCGCGGTTTCGTGCGGCAGGACCAGGTCACCCAGGCGGATACGCAGCCCGCTCTGCCCGGACACAGCCCCTTCTGGATAGAGGGCGCGCACCCCGTCAGCCACCTCCTGTACGCCGGGAGTAGATTTTCCACGTAGGGTACAGAGATGGCGCGCCGTCCCCCAGACCCGCACGATCTGCCCGACGGTTAACCGGTAGGTGGGCAGGCTTTCCCCCTGGGGGAGCGGCTGCCCGTACGCCGCCCATGCCGCATCATACTCCACACCTGTTAATGGGCCAACCGAACCGGAGAGCGGTACCGGATACCCGGGCAGCGGATGTGCCCCGCTTTCTTTTCCGGCGAGCAGAAAGAGCGGAAATGGGGGGCCGCCCAACCACCCAAGCAGCATCTCGAGCCGGCCGCGGTCGGCGGGGGTGTAGTGAAGCAGGCAAAGCACCCCGCCCGAGAGGGTCAGGGCGGCATCGAGCTCCCGGCCGGCTTCCTCTAACTGCGTACTGTCAAGCGATGCGAGCTGACGTAAATCAACGGTAATACAGCATCTTCCGATCTGATCGCAAGCCCTCTGGACAAGGCTCCTGCGCCCGCTCCCCTCCTCCCCGGTCAGGAAAAAAGCGCAAGGGGGATCCGATGCCAGCCCCGCTAAAATCGACCGGAACGTCCCCTGATGAAGCGGCAGCCAGGACCGGCTTTCAGCGGGTGGCTCGATCCGGTACCATCTGCTTTGCGGTAATCCTCCGCCCGCCAGATACCGGACAATCCCCGGACGCAGCAACAGTGGAGTTTCCAGCAGGTTATGCGGCGCCGTCTGCGGTTCTTCCCGGAACAACCGCCCCAGTGGCCCAGCATGAAGATCGGTAGAGCGAAAGGCGGTTTCGATCCGCACAGGATGGTGCATCCGGCAGAGTGCGAGCGCCAGATCAAAGGTGGGCACAGAGGAACCGGTGAGCGCGCGCACCCGTCCACGCAGCTCTCCGTCCAGCTCACAGCAGAGCGCGAACAACACGCAGAACGCTTCGACCCCGTTCAGCTCGAACCGCTGCCAGAGGGTCGGGAAGGTCAAATACGCAGGGCAGGGAATTTTCTCCCGCGCCGCAATCCGGGCGTCCAGCACCGCCGCCTGTTCTGCCAGCGTTTTATGATCCGCTCCCTGTTCCAGCCCCGACAGGTAGAGGCTGCATAAGGCGAGATAATCGGCCAGGTTTTCCTGATTGGTGCGGTACCCCTTGTCCGCCATCCATAACCCATCCTTTCTTAGAGCCTGTTTAAAATCGAACGCTTTACTCCATTTTTCTCGAAAAATTGCGGAGTCTAGGGGCAGCGCCCCCGCCGCCGCGCGCGGCGGAACGCTTTCTCCGACGATCTGGTTTTCCTGCAAAATCCCCCTGTTTTCCGGAAGGGAAAACAGGGGGATTCCATCAGCGATAGAGGTTGACGCGGATCACGCCGTCAATGCCGCGGATTTTCTCGATCATCCCGTCATTGATCTTACCGCCCACATCGACCATCGTGTAAGCGTAGTCCTTTTTGGATTTGTTGGTCAGATTTTCGATATTGACCCCGCTCTCCGAGATGATGCTCGCGATTTGGGTCAGCATCGAGGGAATGTTGCGATGGATCACCGTGACCCGCATCCCCACGCTGCGCGGCATCGAGACCGCGGGCAGGTTGACCGAATTGGTGATATTCCCGTTCTCAAGGTAATCGACCAGCTGCGCCGCGGCCATCCGCGCGCAGTTGTCCTCGCTTTCGGGGGTAGAAGCACCCAGATGCGGGATTGCCAGCACGCCCGGATGCCCCAGCAGTTCCTCGGTCGGGAAGTCGGTCACATAGCAGCGGATCTGCTTTTCTTCGAGCCCCTCCATCAGGTCCTCGGTGACCACCAGCTCGGCGCGTGCAAAGTTGAGCAGCCGAACCCCATGCTTCATCATCTGGATCGACTCGGAGTTGATCATCCCCTTGGTGTCCCGCGTCATTGGGACATGCAGGGTGATAAAATCGCAGTTTTCATAAATCTCCTTGAGGCTGGCCGCGTGCTTGATGTCACGCGAGATGCTCCACGCGGTATCGACCGACATATACGGATCATAGCCATAGACCTGCATCCCAAAGTGGCGCGCGAAGTTGGCGACCTTGACGCCGATTGCACCCAAGCCGATCACGCCCAGTTTCTTGCCAATCAGCTCCGGGCCGGAAAACCGGGATTTCCCCTGTTCTACCAATTTAGGGACCTCTTCCCCCTCGCCCTTGAGGGTCTGCACCCACTCCATCGCGGGATAGACCTTGCGCGCCGAGATTAGCAGGCCGCAGATCACCAGCTCCTTAACAGCGTTGGCGTTGGCGCCGGGGGTGTTGAATACCACGATTCCCTGTTCGCTGCACCGGTCGATTGGAATATTGTTGACGCCCGCGCCTGCCCGGGCGATTGCCCGCAGTGTCTGGGGGAATTCCAGCTCGTGCATCGATGCCGAGCGGACCAGAACCCCATCCGGCTGATCCACATCGTCGCCGCAGAGATATTTGTTCCGGTTAAATACATCCAACCCGTGTGGGCTGATCTTGTTCAAGGTTTTGATCTGATACATCAGGCGTTCTCCTCCTCAAACTTCTGCATCAGCGCGACCAGCTTCTCGACACCCTCGAGCGGCATCGCATTATAGATCGAAGCGCGCATCCCGCCGACCGAGCGGTGTCCTTTCAGGCTGACAAATCCAGCAGCCTCCGCCTCGGCAATGAACTTTTTGTCCATCTCCGCATCGCCGGTCACAAACGGCGCGTTCATCAGCGAACGATCCTCCGGCACAACCGTACCCTTGAACAGCTTGGACCGGTCGAGGAAATCGTAGAACACCTTCGCTTTGCGCTCGTTGCGTTCCTTCATCTTCTCCAGCCCGCCGACCTCGTTTTTGATCCATTCCAACACCAACTTGCAGATGTAGATGGCATAGGTGGGCGGGGTATTGTACATCGAGCCGTTCTCCGCATGGGTGGCGTAGTTGAGCATGGTCGGGGTGATCACCTGCGGATTGCCAATCAGGTCCTCGCGGACGATCACGACGGTCAAGCCCGCGGGGCCCATATTCTTCTGTGCGCCCGCGAAGAGCAGGCCAAATTTCGAAACGTCAATCGGCTGGGAGAGGATGCAGGAGGAGATGTCCGCGACCAGCGGCACACTGCCGGTATCGGGCAACTCGTGATACACGGTCCCATAGATCGTGTTGTTCATGCAGATGTAGACATAATCCGCATCCGGGGTAAACTGGCTCTTATCCAGCTTGGGAATATAGGAAAAGTTCTGATCCTTGGAAGAAGCAACCACATTGACCTTCCCATACCGGGCAGCTTCCTGATACGCTTTATTCGCAAATGCACCGGTAATCACATAGTCCGCCTTGCCCGAACGGTTCATCAGGTTGAGAGGCACCATCGCGAACTGGGTAGACGCGCCGCCCTGTAAAAACAGAACCTTGTAGTGATCCGGGATCTGCATGATCTCCCGCAGGAGCGCCTCACAGCCCTCAATAATCGCCTCATAACGTTTGGTGCGGTGGCTCATTTCCATAACCGACTGCCCGCTACCCTGATAATCCAGCATCTCAGCGGCCGCCTTTTCCAAAACGCTCTCCGGGAGCATCGAAGGGCCTGCCGCGAAATTATAAACTCTCGCCATCATTTAGCCTCCTGTCATTTCAATCAGGGGTTCACCCTGCTGGTTTTGAAGTGCTTTGACTATTATTATATGGAGATTCTGCGGGATAGTCAATCTTCCATCCGGTCTTGCCTGTCCATACTGGAAAAATTTAAACATCTTCCACCGAATTGGCCGCGGAATTGCGGCCGTTTCTGTGGATTTCGACACGCCGTTCCCCTTAGAGCCTATAAAGTTTTCCGCCGCATCTCCGCGCTAAGAGCCGCCTACGGCGGTTGCGCTCCGAAACGCTGCGCTGCGGCTTGCAGTGCGCGCGGCGGCTCTGCCCCTCGACCCTGCAATTTTTCGAGAAAAATGGAGTAAAGCTTTCCATTTTAGACAGGCTCTTATAAAAAGTCCAGCCCCATAAAAGGGCTGGACTTTCACATCTGCGCAACAGAAGAGAGGCAGAACCCACAGCAGTTTATGTAGCCGATGCTGCCGGGTTTTCGGAGGCCGGCTGGTCGAGGATTCCCATGAGAAGGTCGACACAGGCGGTCAGGGAATAGACGAAATCGACCCCATAAGAGGGGGCGATCTGGCGGTACTGGTCGTGCAGCTCGTTGATCTGCTCGTAGAGCGCAGCCGAATGGTCGATCTCCGCAGCATTGGCGATCAGGTCAACCGCGTGCAGCATCTCCTTGCGGCGGTACCCATAAAACTGCATCATCAGCTCATACCGAAGATGCCCCACCTTGCTCCCATTGAAGTATTCGGCATGCGCATAGCAGAAAAAATCCGACATAAAATGGCAGAGAATGCCGAGCTGGCGGCTGTATTCCTTGACACTCATCTGTTCGCCATCTTTGGAAAGACGCTCCGCGCGCGCCATCACGAGGTCGTAGATGTCCTTTTTGAAATGGGAAAGCCTCAGCAGGCTTGGGGCGACATCCGGGAGCATATTCCAGCTTACAAAGCTGACCTTATCCAGTTCCACGCCGAGATGTTCGGTGAAATAAGCGTAGAGATACCGCCCCATTGTGAGATGTGAGAATACGTTCAATCCAACACACAGCTTTCTGTTCAGAATTTGTGAGAACCCGCCTGCTGAATCCCTTGGCGCAGGCTGATCCGCCCCCTGCGGTAGAGGATATGCAGGCAGACTGCGGCTGTCAGCGCATAGACAGCGAGGTTCGCCCATGAAAACTGTTCGACGAGATCGCCAAACCAAAGCGTCCAGGCTTTTGGCGGGTCGCCTGCGAACGCCTCTTCCAATACGAGAAAATGGTTAAAAAAGGTGATTGCCGTCAACGCGGCGTAGCCCCAGAAAAGCGGGTAACTCCTGTGTATGACGCTCGCCAGAAGTGCGAACAGCAACACCGGAATCTGGTACCGTTCATGCATCCGGGCGGTGAACAGGAACACCGTCTGCATAAACCAGAAACCCAGCAGCCAGACGCTCTTCTCGGTCGCCGTGAGATAGAAATAGGCCAATAGGAGCAGGGCGACTACCGTGGCGCAAGCGGAAAACGCGCCGACCGTGAGCGGCCCAATCAGGGAGGTCGTGACACTGGCATAGTTCAGCCCTTCCGCGCTGTAAAGGTTAAACGCGTTGAGCGAAGCCCCAGGATACCGCGCAAACCCGCCGAAATAGATACGGAACGGCAGGTCCCACCCCGAGCGGAGCATAAACGGCAGGAACACCGCCAATGCTACGGCAACGGCTGCACATCCCCCCAAAACTGCTCTCCGGAATGGATAACGCGTAAACAGCACCAACGCAAAGAGCGGGGCAAAATAGAGCGACTGGAACTTCATCAGGCAGGCAAACGCCATCCCCACGCTGCCCCAGACCGGTTTGCCATTGGTGAGCAGGCTAAACGAGAGCGCAAGCAGGAAGAGCATGATGCTGTCAGTCTGCCCCCAGTAGGCGGAATTGTAGAGGATGGTTGGGTTGACCGCCCAGAGCGCCGCTCCAAGCAGGCCAAACAGCTCGCCCTGCCGGCGCAGCAGCAGATAAAGCGTCGGGATTAGCGCCAGGTCAAAGAGCATCTGCCAGCCTTTGAGGGCCAACATCGCGTAGGGATGGAACTCCGAGACCCGCGGATCGGACATCACCCATCCGGTAAAATAGAGCGGGAAGAGGAACAGCGGCGGATAATCCAGATTTTCGATCCGGTCATACGCGCCGAAAAAATCCTCCAGCACGCCGGACGACCAATCGACATAATACCCCAGGTCAAAATAGTGTACCGCCGTATAGCCGAGGATCAACCGCACAAGTGCGGCTGAAAGGAGCAGCGCCGCCAGAAACACGCCCGCCTGTTTCCGGGTGAGAGGAATCTGCCATACCGCCTGTTTCTCTTTTGCCAATTTCACAATCTCCCAGTTTAAAATCATTATATCACAAACCATCCGAAATTTACAGGGATGGAGTGATATTTATGTACAAAATTCAGAAAAATTGTGAATTACGCCTAAATTAGAGCGGGAAATTTGCAACAGATTGTGAAGGTTCCCTGCTCCGCTTCCAGTCGGATGGAAAGTTCCGCATCCGCAAACGCGTTGTCCTGTTCCAGCGCTTCCAATATCTCCTGTGGGACATCCTCCCGGTCGGAAATGCAGCCGGCCAACAGAGAATCCTCTTCCCATCGAAACCCGGTCAAGGAAGCGCCGGAAGCATCCGCCGTATCCAGAAGGGCACAGAACCGGGCAAAAGCTCCCCTGCCGGACGGGTCGAGATTTTGGAGGGAATCGGCCATCGAATCAAAATAGTTGACCAGCAAGGCAGCGGTTTGGGGGTCGGAAACGAGCTGGGCGAGCCGTCCCTGATCGGATGGTGTGAATATCTGGGAGAATCTGCCCGGATCAGACCCGCCTGTGAGCGACTGCACAAGCTGGGTTTGCAGGATCTGCTCCTTCATCTGCTGGACCTGCCACGCGATCAGACAGCCTGCCGCCAGTACCACCACCAGCAGAAAGAGGGCGGCGGCCGTAGCGGGACGCCGCCCGCGTACCTCAAGCAGGCGGGACGCCGCCCGCGCAACCCTTTGCCGACGGTTCATTCGAGCATTCCTTGCTGCTCGAGGAACTCCTCAAGACAAAGCCCATTCCCCATGATCTCCTGTGCCGCATCGATCCCCACATACCGATAGTGCCACGGTTCAAAATCGATCTGGGTGATCTCGGTCTTGTCCGCCGGGTAGCGTAAAATAAACCCGTAATCCGCCGCATTTTCGAGCAGCCATTTTGCCGCGGCAGTCTCGGCATAGCCATCGTCCAGCCCCTGATAGGCCGGGGTGACGATGTCTGCGGCAAGCCCGGTCTGGTGTTCGCTCCTGCCGGGATAAGCAATCAGACGGGCGGTCGCCGCAACCGCCTGGTCCTGGCTATAGCCCATCGAAAGATAGGTGTTGACGCTGTTATTGAAGTTGCGCTCCTGCGAAGAATACGGGCGATAGGCCGAGCAGACCAGCAGGGAAACCCCCTGTTCCGCCGCATCCGCGATCATCTGCCGGGCAGTTTCAGCGACACGCACATCCATCCGGTATCCATTCTGTACCTCTTCCAATTCGGGTTCATAGTCCCGGATGTCATGGTCGTAGTTGGCGAGGATCAGCGCCCACTCTTCCAACTCGAGCGGCGACTCTTCCGGTGCGGGGGGTTCCGGCACAGAAGAAGGCTCCAGTTCGGAGGAGGAAGGCTCCTCTTCCGGGACCTCCTCCCACCATTGGGAGCTCACCGGGGAGATATCCTCCGACGACTCCGCCTGTACCGGCGCCGCATGGCGCGCCTCACATCCGCCCAACAGCAGACAAGCCAACAGGAGTGCCATAACCTTTCTCATGTCATTTCCTTCTTTCACTGTTTCAAGTATGTTCCACCAGCAGGTCAAATATCCCCAGCTTGATATAAAATTGCGGTGATTGCGGCGAGCGGGGCGGTCTCGCACCGCAGGATGCGGTTTCCCAGCGAGAGCGGGAGCAGGCCGTTTTCCACCGCAAATGCCGCTTCGGACGGTTCAAACCCACCTTCGCTGCCAATCAGGATCGAAACCCGGCTACCAAGACGCGCCGAAAGGACCTCCCGAAGCGGCTGGTCCGCATTCTCGTAGAAAAGGAGTGCAAGCGGGTCGGCGCACATCTGCGCAACCGCCTCTCGGAACCCGATCAGTGGCGCAACCTCGGGCACCCGTCCGCGTCCACACTGTTTGGCGGCCTCAAGCGCGATCCGGTTGTACCGTTCGCACTTTTTGCGCATGGATTTATCATCTGGACGGGAGACACACCGGTGGGTCAATACCGGCACGATCCGTCCAACCCCCAATTCCACCGCCTTCTGGACGATCGTCTCCATCTTATCCCCCTTGGGCAACGCCTGATAGAGGGTGATCCAGACCCTCGGCTCCCCGGCTGACGGCGCCACCGCCTCGACCCGCAGCTCGACCTGCTCCGGGCTGATCCGCTCGATCACGCACTGATAGTCCCGACCATCCGCGTCACAGACGGTCAACCGTTCCCCGGTTTTCATCCGCAAGGCAAGCGCGATATGGCGCGCATCCTCGCCCGAGATCAACGCCCGTTCCCGGTCGACCCGGCCCGTAAAAAATCTGGGCATCCTGTCCCCACCGCCTTTCTGGTCAATTCCCGGCGCGGCAGGCCGCAAGCGCAACCCATCCGCCCGATTCCTTCCTACCGGTCAAGCGGTATCCGGCAGCGGTGAGCGCCTGCATGACGTCCGGTTCCCGCATGTCGATGATCCCGGACGCGATGAACACCCCGTCCGGCTCGAGGAACCGGTCCAGATCGGGGATCAACCGGATGATGACATCCGCCACGATGTTGGCGGTTACCACCCGGAACCGTCCGCTGGCCTTATCTGCGAGGTCCCCCGCGAAAAACTCCACCCGGCCGGCAACCTGGTTCGCAGCAGCGTTCTCGTTCGCAACCCGCACCGCGACCTCATCAATATCCACCCCGACCGCCGAACCGGCCCCAAGCAGCAGCGCCGAGACCGCGAGGATGCCGCTGCCGGTGCCGACATCCAGAAGCCGGTCTCCCGGGCGGACGTGCTCCTCAAGCAGCTGCATGCAGAGGCGGGTGGTGTCATGGGTGCCGGTGCCGAACGCCATACCCGGGTCGATTGTCAGGACGACCTCCCCGTCAGCGGGGGCATAGGTTTCCCACGAAGGGCAGACGACCAGCCGCTCCCCGACCTTGGTAGGGAAATAGTATTTCTTCCAGGCGGTCGCCCAATCCTCCTCGTTGACCTGCGCCTGCTCCACCGAAAAAGGAATCCGCTCCGACTCAAGCCGTTCCCGCACGAACGAAACCGCTTCCGCCGGGTTTTCCCCAGGAGAAATGTAGAGATGGATGACCGCGTGGTCACGGTCACGGTCGAGCAGCTCCTGCTCAATCAGATCGACGTGCGCGATTTTAGGCGCAAGCTCCTCAATATCGCTGTAATCTTCAATATAAAGCCCATACGGAACCACCAGATTGGCGATTGCCGCGGCTGTGTCCACATCCGCAGTTGCAACCCGGATCTGTACCTCGCTGTACTGCATGCCTGTTTCTCCTTCCCTTCTTGCAAATCCAACCCCAAAAGTTTCACCAGCCTTTTCAAAGGCTGCGGTTTCCAAAGGCAGAGCCTTTGGCCGTTGCGCGCACGCAACGGAATCCTTTGACAGTATACAACAAAGCCGCCTCTTTTTCAAATCGAAAAAAGAGGCGGCACAGATTCCAGCCGTTTATTTCATCGCGTCCTTGAGCTTATCGAAAAAGCTGCGGCGCTTTTCGTAGTTTTTCTCGGTCGAGAGTTCTTCAAATTTGCGCAGTGCATCCTTCTGTTTGCCGGTCAGGTTGCGGGGGACCTCAATATTGACCTTGACATACTGGTCACCGCGTCCGCGCCCGTTGACATACTGGATGCCCTTGTTGCGCAGACGGAAAACAGTGCCCGACTGGGTCCCCTCCGGGACGGTGTATTTGACCTTGCCGTCGATCGTCGGGACGGTGATCTCATCCCCAAGCACAGCCTGTGAGAAGGTGATGGGGATATCGCACCAGACGTCAAACCCATCCCGTTCAAAGAGGGTATCCGGACGCAAAGTGACCATAATATTCACATCGCCGGAAGGCCCGCCGTTGACCCCCTGGTCTCCCTGCCCACGCAGGACAAACGTCTGCCCATCGTCGATACCCGCGGGCACCGAGACTTCAAGCGTGCGTGTGTGCCGAACGCGCCCCATCCCGCGGCAATCGGGGCAGGGCTCCTTGATGACCTTCCCCTTGCCCGAACATTTCGAGCAGGTGCGGGTGGTCTGGATCACGCCGATCGGCGTCCGCTGGGAGACCTTGACCTGCCCGGTGCCGCCGCATTCGGTACAGGTTTCGGCGGTCGTGCCGCTCTTGGCGCCGCTGCCGCCGCAGGTGTCGCACTTCTCAAGCCGCTGCACCTGGATCTGCTGTTTGCAGCCCTTCGCCGCGTCCATGAACGACAGCCCAAGCGTCACATTGATATCATTTCCCCGGATCGGGCCATTGGGATTGCGGGTGCGGCTGCTCCCGCCAAAGCCGCTAAAGCCGCCGCCAAAAAAGCTCTCAAAGATATCCCCGACGTCGAAGCCGCCGAAACCGCCTCCGCCGTATCCTGCACCGCCTCCGCCATAGGACGGGTCAACCCCTGCATGGCCGAACTGGTCATACCGCTGGCGTTTGGCGGGGTCATTGAGCACCTCATACGCCTCGTTGACCTCTTTGAATTTGGCTTCCGCGGCCTTATCCCCCGGGTTCATGTCGGGGTGATACTGCTTTGCAAGTTTGCGGTAAGCCTTTTTCAGGTCGTCCGACGAGGCGTCCTTCGAAACGCCTAAAACTTCATAATAATCCCGTTTATCTGCCAAATCTGTTCACCCCTGTTTGCGTATCTGTATCGCTGCATCAGGTTAAGGCGGAGGGTGACCCCCGCCTTAACGCTTGCCTGCCTATTCTATTACTTTTTGCCGTCTTCGTCAACCTCTTTGAAATCGGCGTCCACATAATCGCCAGCCTGGCTGCCGCCGCCCATGTCCTGTGCACCCATATCCGGTGCGCCCTGGGGGGCCTGCTGCTGGTACATTTTTGCGCTCATCTCATAGAAGTCCTTCTGAAGGTCCTCCTGTTTGGCTTTGATCTCGTCGATGTTGGTCCCTTTGAGCGCTTCTTTCAGCGCGTCAATCTTGGACTGCACCTTTGCTTTTTCGTCCGCCGACACCTTGTCGCCAAGATCCGTCAGTGTTTTTTCGCACTGGAACACCATGTTGTCAGCAGCGTTGCGGGCGTCGATCTCCTCGCGGCGCTTCTTGTCCTCCTCGGCAAACATCTCCGCATCTTTGACCGCCTTGTCGATGTCCTCTTTGGACATATTGGTCGAAGCGGTGATCGTGACGTTCTGCTCCTTGCCGGTGCCGAGGTCTTTCGCGGTGACGTGGACGATACCGTTCGCGTCGATATCGAAGGTCACTTCGATCTGGGGCACACCGCGGGGAGCCGCCGGGATGCCATCCAGACGGAACATGCCGATCTGTTTGTTATCGCGCGCCATCTCGCGTTCACCCTGAAGGACATTGATCTCTACCGAGGTCTGTCCATCCGCAGCGGTCGAGAAGATCTGGCTCTTCTTGGTCGGGATGGTGGTATTGCGCTCGATGATCTTGGTGCAGACGCCGCCGAGGGTCTCAAGCCCGAGGGAAAGCGGGGTGACGTCGAGGAGCAGCAGCCCTTTGACATCGCCGCCGAGGACGCCGCCCTGGATCGCCGCGCCGATCGAGACGCACTCATCCGGGTTGATCCCCTTGAACGGCTCCTTACCGCAGAACGCCTTGACCGCATCCTGTACCGCTGGGATACGGGTGGAACCGCCCACCAGCAGGACCTTGTTCAGATCGGAGACCTTCAGGCCGGAATCCGCCATTGCTTTGCGGACCGGGACCATCGTTCTTTCTACGAGGTCAGCGGTCAGCTCGTTGAATTTTGCGCGGGAGATGGTCACATCCAGATGCTTCGGGCCGGTCGCATCGGCGGTGATGAACGGCAGATTGACATTCGCGGTCGTCATGCCGGAAAGCTCGATCTTGGCTTTTTCCGCAGCCTCTTTCAGACGCTGCATGGCCATCTTATCGTTGCGCAGGTCGATGCCGTTTTCCCGTTTGAACTCGTCCGCGAGGTAGTTGATGACCCGCTCGTCGAAGTCGTCGCCGCCCAGACGGGTGTCGCCGTTGGTCGCGAGCACTTCCTGTACGCCGTCGCCCATCTCGATGATCGAGACATCGAAGGTGCCGCCGCCGAGGTCGTAAACCATGATCTTCTGATCCTCTTCCTTGTCGACGCCGTATGCGAGCGCGGCAGCGGTCGGCTCGTTGATGATCCGCTTGACATCCAGGCCCGCGATCTTGCCCGCGTCCTTGGTGGCCTGACGCTGTGCATCCGAGAAGTACGCAGGCACGGTGATGACCGCCTCGGTGACCTTTTCGCCGAGATAGGCTTCTGCATCGTCGCGGAGCTTTTGCAGGACCATCGCAGAGATCTCCTGCGGAGTGTAGCTCTTGCCGTCGATCGAGACCTTGTAATCGGTGCCCATGTGGCGCTTGATCGAAGAGATGGTGCGGTCGGGGTTGGTGATCGCCTGACGTTTTGCGACCTGCCCAACCATCCGCTCGCCGGTTTTAGAGAACGCAACCACCGAAGGGGTGGTACGCGCACCCTCTGCGTTTGCGATGACGACCGGCTCGCCGGCCTCAATGACGGATACACAGCTATTTGTTGTACCTAAGTCGATACCAATGATTTTTCCCATGATTCAGTCCTCCATTTATTTCGAAATAATCATCTACAAAAACCAAACATTTCACCCGCCCTTTCAAAGGCGGCGGGGTCGAGGGGCAAGAGCCCCCGTCTGCGGTTGGCGGTCAGTTCGCGACCTTGACCATCGCGTGACGCACCACCCGGTCTCCGATCCGGTAACCCTTCTGGAACACCTCAACGATGCTGTTTTCAGCGAACGATTCGTCCTCAATATGCATCACCGCGTTGTGGCACTCGGGGTCAAACTGCTCGCCCGGCGCACCGAACTCCTCGACGCCCATCTTTGCCAGCACATCCTTGAAGTTCTGGAGGATCATCTCAACCCCCTTTTTGAACTCCTCGTCCGCACAGGGCGCGGAGAGCGCGCGGTCAAAGGTATCCAGAATCGGGACAAACTGTGCCACTGCCGCCGCAGTCGCCTGCGGGTAGATGGCCTCCTTTTCCTTCTGGCTGCGCTTGCGGAAGTTGTCGTATTCCGCCATCGTGCGCAGAAGCCGGTCATTGAGTTCGTCCACCTTCTCCTGCAACAGTTCGGTTTCGGTCTTTTCGGGCTTCGGCTCCTCCGGTTTCGATTCCCCGGTTGGCTCCGGCTGCGCGTTCTGCGCGCCCTCTTGTTCCAAAACAGTCTGTTCCTGTTCGGGATCCAGCTTTTCGTGTTTCTTTTCTTGGGACAATCTGCTCGCTTCCTTTCCGGACGGTTTTGTCTCTATCCAAATGATGGATCAGTTATCCTGTTCAAACGTCTCCGCCAATAATTTACCTAGTGTCTGCGAAAAATATTCCAGATGTGGGATCAATTTTGCGTAGTCCATCCGCACCGGCCCAATCACCCCGATTGCGCCCGAATTCTGTTCCCCAATCCGGTATTTCGTGACCACCACCGAAGTGTCGGTCAGCTCGCTCTGGTTGTTTTCCTTGCCGATCGTGATGAACACCGCGTCGCTTTTGGAGCCGATCACCCCGAGAAGCTGCTCCCGGTTTTCCATCGTGCTTAGCAGGTCACGTGCAATATCCGCCAGCTCCTTATAATTGAGCAGATTGGCGCCGCCCGAGGTGTAGAACTGCCCGTCGTTGATCTCCCGGCAGAGCTCATAGATGGTGGCAAGCACCGGGATGAAGAGCTGGGAGTAATCCCCGAGTGTGACCGAGATCGAGTTGATATACCATTGGGAGATGTCGTTGACCGACTTGCCGACCAGCCGCCCGTTGGCAAACTGGTTGAGGAACCCGACAATCTCGCTGGTCACCCGGAAGTCGACCCGGCAAACCTTGTTCTTAATCACCCCGTTGGTGGCGATCACCAGAACAACGACCGTCCGCGTGCCCGCCGGAACGATCTCCACCCGCTTGACCTGGACGGTCTTTGGGGTGATGGTCGTGGAGACGGTTGCACAGTTGGTGTAGTCTGCGAGCGCCTGCGCCGCATCCTCAAGGAGCTTGTCGGGGTCGGGGTCCCGCACATTAAAGAGCGCGTCGATCTCCCGGCGTTCCTCATCCGAAAGCGGCTTGCAGTGCATCAGTTGGTCAACATATACCCGGTAGCCGAGATGGGAGGGAACCCGTCCCGCCGAGGTGTGGGGCTGTTCCAGCAGGCCCATCTCGAAAAGAGCCGCCATATCGTTTCGGATGGTAGCAGGCGATACCGAAAAGCCGAGCTGCTGCGCCAATATTTTCGAGCTGACCGGCTCGCCGGTGTCGATGTATGTCTCTACAATCGCAGTCAGAATCTTCAGTTTTCGAATATCCAGCTTCATTGCTGTCACCTTTCTATCAGGCTTTAGCACTCACATAAACTGATTGCTAACAACTATACTGTACCATATTTTTTTCAGAAGTCAATACCCTTCACGAAATGTTTACATATTTTTTAGCAATCAATCTCATCGACTGCTAATCAAGGATAATGTGCATAAATAGAAAAAATTCAAATTGTATATATTGACTTTTAGAAAAATTTGTAGTTTAATAGAGGCGCAGAAAGAAATCAAAAAACATGCCTGATTGAAAGGAGAGATTCATCATGATAAAAGAGGTTATGCTCCGTTCCGCAGAAGACCTGCGCCAGTTTATGTATCTGGCAATGCAGTCCGCAGAGGACATCGGCGTGCACACAGTGGAGGGAAAGATCGCGGACGCGAAATCGATCCTCGGCCTGATGGCGCTCGACTATAACAAGCCGGTCAAAGTGGTGACCGAAGACCCCCATTTTCTGAAACAGATCGACCGCTGGGCGGAGTGAGTAAAAAACAGTGCCCGGCAGGGAACTCCGGCCGGGCGGTCTGAGAAGGTATCCATATTGCGGCGAAGGCGCATCCCTTGGGTTTTTATAGCCCGCGGGGTGCGCCTGTTTTTTACCGAAAGCGTTTGAACAGGCGCTAAAGAAGAAATTCTTCCAGATTGTCTGGGATCACTGAGGTGTATTCCATCCGGATATACTTCCCATTCTTCAGCCCTTCGATCCCACTCAGGCCCTCGCCGGACGAGAGTGCGCAGGCAAGGTCAAGCATTGCGGCCGCCTGTGCTGATGCATCGTTACGCACCGTCCCCTTGAGGGTCCCCTCCGCAATCGCTTCCAACGCAGGGGGCGTCGCGTCCACACCGACAATAAACGGAAGCTGCTCCTCTGTCATCCCCGCCTCAAGACAGGCGTCGATCGCACCGAGTGCCATATCGTCGTTGTTGGCGAACACCACCTCGATCTGCTGCCCAATCTGTTTCAACCACTGGGTCATCCGGGTGTGTGCCTGCCCGCGTTGCCAGTTTGCGGAGTCGTTCGCGAGCTTTTCAACCGGTACCCATGCCTTGGTCAGCGCCTTGATGCTGTTCTCGGTGCGCAGAAGCGTGTCCTGATGCCCCGGTTCCCCTTCCAGCATCACGTATTGAAGCCGCCCATCTCCGTTTCGGTCGATCAGGCCGCGGTCGGCTTTCCATGCGTCCCGCACGATCCCGCCCTGAAGCAGCCCGGACTGCTCCGCGTCCGACCCAACGTAGAACACCTTCTCCCACCGCATCAGGTCCTCTTCCACCGGCTCCCGATTGAAAAAGATCAGCGGTACATCCGCCGCGCGCGCCTTATCGATCAATACTGCGGCTGCGGTGCGGTCGACAATATTGACACAGATCACATCATAGCCCTGCTTCAGGAAACGCTCGATCTGTTCATTCTGCGCCGCCTGGCTGCCCCGTCCATCCGCGATATTCAGGTTGAGTTTGCGCTCCGCCGTCTCCCGCTCCTTGGCCTGCTGTTCAAGGTTCTGGACAATGGTAGAAAGGAAGGTATCCTCCTGCTGGTAGAGCGCCACGCCGATCCGCACAGTTTCCGGCCCCTCCTCCGCGCAGCCCATCAGGCAGCAAAATCCGATCACTGCCAGCAGCGCTGTTTTTCTCAAAAATGAATGGTTCATTGCTGTCACTCCTGTTTGGCTCTACCGCGTGACCGGGAAGAGCAGCTTTTCATGGTCGGAGTCATACATATTTTCCTGGCGGGCAATCAGGAATGGCAGCGGCTCCGAAACCTGCCGGGGCGTGCCTCGTGCCGCCTGCGCCGCCGCCTCGACCGCCAGATACCCAGCGGCAAACTCGTTCTGGGAGGCAATCGCCATGATCTCCCCGCGCTCCAATCCTGAGACGACCACATTGGTGCCGCCCATCCCGTAGAGCAGCGGCGGTTTCTCAAACTCCCGCCCCAGCCGGGCCACAGACTCGAGTACCTCCGGTTCAAACGCGATCACTGCGTCAGGCGGGTCCGCGTGGTACCGTTCCGCCAAAAGGCCGCTCAGGTCCTGCACATCCGGGATACAAAACATCTCTGCCTGCCGCCCGTTTTCCCGGAGGATACGTGCCGCCTCGGATAGGCGCTGCGCCATACCCGAGCTGCCCGGAACACCGTCGAGCAGCAGAACGGTCCCACCAAGTGGCACCCCGTTGATTGCGGCACGCCCCAGCGCTTCGCCCAGCGCGGCGTTGTCCGTCGAGATGCAGGCGGATGCCCCGTTGCCGGACATGTCCGATTCGATCGTCACGACCGGCGTTTTTGCCGCTGCCTGCCGCACACTGTCCGCGAGCGCTCCGGTGTCCGCCGGCACAAGGATGATCCCATCCGCGCCGCCCTCCACCTCCCGTGAGAGCAAGCTGCCCTGCTCATCCGCATGGTTCGGACGGTCGAGCGCCAGAAACCGCAGTTCCGCGCCCAGGTCAACTGCCGCCTGTTCCATCCCCTGACGCGCCGCCCAGCTGCTGCTGTCAGCGCCTCGGATAATGACCGAAATCGAGAGCAGTTCCTGCTTTCGGCGCAGGCCGGGCAGATCGAACGCGACCATTGAGAGCAGCACCCCCATCCCAAACAGGGAGAGCACCCCCATCTGAAAGATATGCTTGCGTTTCATCCAGCGCCCCCCTTTCCGGTTCCCACATCGGGTGTTTTCAGCGCCGGGATACGGATGCGGACGGTTGTCCCGTTGTCCGGCTCGCTCTGGATGGTCACTCCGTACGGCTCCCCAAAGGTCAGGCGGATGCGCTGGTGGACATTGCGCAAGCCGATCCCGGAGCCTTTGGAGCTAGGCGGGCTGTACCCCTGTTCCAGCAGCCGCCCCGCCAGTTCTTCCGGCATACCGGGTCCGTTGTCCGCCACCTCGACCACCAGATCGCCATTTTCCAGGAAGGCATGGATTTGGATTTCGCCCTCCCCGTCCGCATACGCCATCCCATGGTAGATTGCGTTTTCCAAAATCGGCTGGATCACCAGTTTGATTGTATAAAGCTCCGGCACCCCGTCTTCCGCCGAAATCCGGGTGGTGAACCGGTTTTTATACCGCATCTGCTGGATGGTGAGGTAGTGCCGGGCGTGTTCCAGTTCATCCGCAACCGGGATGATCGTCTTCCCCTTGCTCAACGAGATCCGGAACAGGCGCGCGAGCGAGGTGACCATCCGCACCGACTCATCGGTACGGCCGTTCTCGGTCATCCAGACCACCGAATCCAGGGTGTTGTAGAGGAAGTGCGGATTGATCTGGGAATGGAGCACATCCAGCTCGCTCCGGCGCTTCTGCTGCTCCTGTTCGATGATGTCGTCCATCAGGTGGTGCATGGTCGAGACCAGTGAATCGATCGAGCGGCCAAGATGCTCGATCTCATATGGACCGCTGACGTTGAAATCCACTTCGGTGCTCCCAGCTTCCAGCTCCTTGACCGACCGGTCAAGCGCTTTGATCGGCACCGAGATGCCCTCGGACAGCCGCAGATTGATAAACGCGAGCAGAAAGACCGAGAAGAGGATTACAAACAGGGCAAAGAGGAAGAGCTGCCCGTAGTCATCGAGCATCCCGCCGACCGGTACCACGCCGACCAGCTTCCAGCCGGTATACCCCACCGTCCGGACAATCACCTGCCGCCGCTTGCCCTGGAACAGCTCCTCATGGCTGCCGTCCTGATAGCCGGCGGCTGCAAGGTTGTTTTCCTCCAGCAGGTCGGAATAGATCAACTGCTGCCGCGGGTGGTAGATAATCTCCCCGTTCCCGTCAATCAGGTAGAGGTATCCGCCCGAGGGGGAGAAGGTCACATCCTTGCAAATCTGCTCGATCCCGCCGAAATTCATATCCACCAGCAGGACGCCGCTTTCGGTCCGGCCGCCGCGGGTCAGCTCGACCTGCCGGCTGAGCGACACCACCCACCGGTACCGGTAATCCGGGTCCTCGAACAGGTTCTGAACATGCGGGGTGGAAAAATGCAGGTTCTCGATCTTTTCCTGTGCGGAGAGGAACCAGCCCTGCCACTGTGGGGAGATGCTGTCTTTCAAGTCCGCAATCGGGGCGACCGAAACCAATTCCCCCTTCTGGGAAAACACCGCAATCGAAACCAGCATATCCCGGTTGCCCTCGTAGAGCAGGTTCAGGCCGGCGTCGATCGTACCCGTTTCGAGGTCCACCCGCTTGATGACCCGGTAATAGGCGGTATCCGACATCCGCATCATACTGCGCAGATAGGAATCCAGGTGCAGGTTGACCTGTGCCAGCACCCGTTCGCTGCTCTCGGCGAGCTGATGGTTGGTCGAGACCGAAAACCGCAGGAACAGGGACAGCCCCAAAAAGAGCATCCCCGTCACCGCCACCGCCGTAAACGAGAGGGAGAGGATCATCTGGATGCTCGACCGGCGGTAAAACCCCCGCCACTGCTCCACCATCCTGCCGATCAGCCTGCGCATCTATACGCCCTCCTTCCCCGCATATCACCCGCCGCGGAATTTGGTCGGGGACATGCCAAAATGTTTCTTAAAGACATAACTGAAATAGTTTGGGTCCAGATATCCGGTTTTCTCCGCGATCAGATAGGTTTTATCCTCACTGTTGCGCAGTAAGTCGGCCGCGTGTTCCATCCGCACCTGGGTCACATAGGCGGTGAAACTCATATCGGTTTCTCGCTTGAACAGGGTCGAAAAATAGGCCGGGCTCAGGTGCAGATAGGCGCAGAGGGTTTCGACCGAAAGGTCGGTTTCCGCATAGCGGCTCTCGATAAACGCTTTTGCTTTCTCGACCGTACGGCCTGCTGAATCGGTCCTGCGCCGTCCGAGCAGCTCATGAATTCGGATACACCGGTCGACGCACCAGTTTTCCAGCTCGTCGATCGAATCAAAATCGGTGATCTGCACCGCGCCGGTGAACCCTTCCCCAAAGACCGACTCCATCTCCAATCCAGCCCCACGGGTCAGGCGCAGCAAGCTGGTGAACAGCTCGAGAAAAAACAGGTGGCACTGCGGGAGGGCGAGGCCCGCTTCCCGGATTTTGCCCGCCAGACGGCTCACCACCGCGCGCACCTCCTCCGGTGTGCCGAGCTTGACCGCCCCGACCAGCTCCCGTTCGTCGTTCTCATCAAAGGTGGACACGGTGCCACTTTCCGGTTCCAGGTCCCCAATGTAGATGGCGCGCCCGGCCCCCACCAGGACCCGGTAGTCGAGCGCGCTGCGCGCCCCCGCCGCCGCGAAGGGGATTTCTGAAATCGAACCACAGGGCAGACCGATCCCGACCGTCAGGGTGAGGTTTAAATAACTCTTCGCCAGCTGGCAGACCCGGTTGACCTCCTCAGTCAGCCGGTACATCTGCGGCGCGTGGTCGAACCCCGCGAGCAGCGCGACCGAGTCCCCGTAGAGGAACGCCCGGCAGACGCATCCCTGTGCATGCAGGTGGTCCTCGAAGAATGCCCGTACCGAAAGCGCAAGCAGCTCCCCGCGCTCGTCCGGGCTATCAAACTGCGCCATCCCGACCGTCCATGCACAACCGCTGAGGTCGATGTCGTAGCGCGCCGCGCGGGCCGCTGCCTGCTCCGCGCGGATACGCCCATCCAGCAGTTGGGTGTAAAACAGCTCACGCAGGATCGGCAGCGATTCCTCATACTGCCGCCGGAGGATTTCCAGGTTCTGAACCTCCGCGCGGTGCGCGTCGAGCTGTTGTTTCAGCCTGTCCAGAACGGTTGAAAGTTCCTGGGCATTGATCGGCTTGAGGATATATTCAAAGACGTTCATCTGAATCGCCTGTTTGGCGTATTCAAAGTCGTCAAAACCGGAAAATAGTACGAATCTGGCTGCCGGAAGGCTCTTGGTCAGAAGGCGGCAAAGTTCCAGGCCGTCCATGAACGGCATACGGATGTCGGTCAGGACGACATCCGGGCGGAGCTGCTCCGCCAGTTCAAAGGCTTCCTGCCCGTTCTCCGCCTCTCCGACCAGCGAGAAGCCCAGCGATTCCCAATCCATCTTCCGGCTGATGCCGACCCGGATATCCTCTTCATCGTCCACCAGCAGTACACGGTAGGGCTGCATACCTCTCCCCCTTGCTCTCTCTTGAAATACTTCGATTATACTACAAATCTACCTCGGACGCCATACCCTAAGAACCCGTTCTGAATCTTTTACAGGGGGCTTTTTTACCTGCAAAACGATTGAATTTTTTATCTCTGTACGACAAAAACCCGCTGCCGGGAATCGGCAGCGGGTTTGAAAGAAAAGGGAATTTTATTTTTTGACCAGATATTTCCGCATATCGAGCGCACAGGCAAAAAGGATGATGCCGCCCTTGATGAGGTACTGCAAATCCTGGTTAATACCGATCATGTTCAGGCCGATGAAAATCAGTCTGAGCAGCAGGACGCCGATCACGATGCCGCGGATCTTACCGATACCGCCGACGAACGAGACGCCGCCGATGACGCAGGCCGCGATGGCATCCAGCTCGTAGTTGAAGCCGGTGTTGGCGGTGTTGGACGCGACGCGCGCACCCTCGATGAAACCGGTGATGCTGTACATTGCGCCCGCCAGTGCAAAGACCATGATGGTGGTCATAATGACATTGACACCCGAAACACGGGCCGCTTCCTCGTTCGCGCCGAGCGCAAACATGTTTTTACCAAAGGTGGTCTTGTTCCAGATGAACCACATCAGCGCGGTGAGGAAGACCGCGATCCAGACATAGTTGGGGATCGGGGTACCGGCGATCGAGAAGAGCGAACCGGTGATGAAGTTCTTATAGGAATCGTCCAGGCCCGAAATCGCCATACCGTTGTTGTTGCCCATCTTGACATAGAGCAGCAGCAGGGTGTAAACGATCAGCTGGGTGCCAAGGGTGACGATGAACGGATGGAGCTTGAATTTTGCAACAAAGAAACCGTTGAACGCGCCGAACGCCGCGCCGATTACAATCGCGATCAGGATGACCACCGGGATCGGCAAAGTGCCGATGTTGGGCCACATCTTGTTTGCGCCGCCCACCGCCTGAAGCAGCGAGGCCGAGACACAGGCGGTCAGGCCAACGATACGGCCCGCCGAAAGGTCGGTACCGGTGAGCACGATACAACCTGCGACACCCAGCGCCACCGGCAGGTAAGCCGCAGTCTGCGCGATGATGTTGATGAGCGAAGCCGGTTTGATAAAGTTCGGGTTGCGGATCGCGATATAGATAATCGCAATAAACATCAGGATAAACAGGGCATTGTTCAGCAGCAGGTTGCCGACCCGTTTGGCATCCCACGGCTGTTTTGCGATTGCTTTTCCGGGATTATTACTCATGGTGCATCCCCCTCCTATACATATTTCGCAGCCAGCGTCAGGATCTCTTCCTGACTGGTGTTTTTCGCATCCACCTCACCGGCCACCTGCCCGCCCGACATGACCAGAATCCGGTCACAAACACCGAGCAGCTCGGGCATTTCGGAGGATACCATGATAACCCCCTTGCCCTCGTTCGCAAGGTCGATGATAAGCTGATAGATCTCGTACTTTGCGCCGACGTCGATACCGCGCGTCGGCTCATCCAGCAGAAGCACCTCCGGCTTGGTCAACAGCCAGCGGCCGATAATGACCTTTTGCTGGTTACCGCCCGAGAGGGAGCGGATCTGGGTTTTCTGGCTGGGCGTTTTGATATGCATTGCCTTAATCGCCCAATCGGTGTCCTCCGCCATCTTTTTGTCGTTCAGGCAGATGCCGGCCATCAGGTAGCTTTTCAGGTTGGAGATGACGGTATTTTCCAGGATATCCCGGATGCCGAAGATACCGGTTGCGCGGCGCTCCTCAGTCAGGAGGGCAAACCCGTTTTTGATCGACTCCTGTGGGGACCGGTTGAATATCTCTTTGCCATGCAGGCGGATCGTGCTGCCGGTCTCCTTGGTCATCACCCCAAACAGGTTTTCCAGAACCTCGGTACGCCCGGAACCATCCAGGCCCGCAATCCCGAGGATTTCCCCCTTGTGCAGGTTGAACGACGCGTCCTTGAGCCGGGTGTACCGCCCTTGCAGGTGCTCGACCTCCAGGATCACCTCATCCGGTTTATTGGTCTTGGGCGGGAACCGGTTAGTCAGCTCGCGTCCGACCATCAGCCGGATGATCTCCTCCATGGTCAGCTCTTTTGCCGGACGGGTTGCCACCCAGGTGCCGTCACGCATGATCGTAACATCGTCCGAGATCCGCAGGATTTCCTCCATCTTGTGCGAGATATAGATGATCCCGCAGCCCTTTTCCTTGAGCATCGTGATGATGCGGAACAGGTGCTCAACCTCGGTCTCGGTCAGGGAGGAGGTCGGCTCATCGAATACAATGATCTTCGCATCGTACGAAACCGCCTTTGCGATCTCCACCATCTGCCGCTGGGAAACCGGCATGGTGGACATGATCGCCGAAGGGTTGACCTTGACCTCGAGGTTCTCAAAAATCTCCTTGGTGCGCTGGCGCATGATCCGCTCGCTGACCATGATCCCGCCTACCTTGGGGTAACGCCCCAGCCACAGGTTATCCTGTACGCTGCGGGTGAGCGCCTGGTTCAGCTCCTGATGCACCATTGCAACGCCATTTTCCAGCGCTTCCTTGGAGCTTCTAAAGTTGACCTCTTTGCCTTCCAGCGTGATCGTGCCGCCGTCCTTGCTATAAATTCCGAACAGGCACTTCATCAGCGTCGATTTCCCCGCGCCGTTCTCGCCCATCAGCGCGTGGACAGTGCCGGGACGGACTGTCAGCGACACGTTGTCCAGCGCCTTGACGCCGGGGAACTCTTTGCTGATATTCTTCATTTCCAGCAGTGCTGGCCGATCCATGTGACTCCTCCTCTCTCTGCGGCGGATTCCGCAGCCCTTCCCCACAGCCTGCCTGAAAGCCGGGCAACCCCTGCCGGGAACGGCTCCGGAATCCGCAGTATGCGGGGCCGTCATTGACAGCCCCGCACACTCCGCTTTTATCCTTCCGGTTGGTGCGCGTTTGCGTTAAACCGCTTCACTCAGCCGGTGTATACGCCGTACGGGACACGGATTTTGGCTACGCCTTCATCAACGTTAAAGTCGGAGGTGTTGTCCATCAGAGCCGCTCCGCTGTTGAGGTTGGAAACCAGGGCGGTGATGGTGGTTGCCATACCCTCTGCATCCTGCATGATGGTACCGGTCATCTGACCCTTCTGGATTTTCTCTTTCGCAGAATCAACCGCGTCTACACCGAAGACCGGGATGCCCTTGCCGTCGCCGTTGTTGTAGCCAGCAGCCTGAAGCGCCGCAACTGCGCCTTCCGCCATACCGTCGTTATTGGCGATGACCATTTCGATCATGTTGTTGTTTGCCTCGGAATACTCAGCGAGGATGGTGTTCATATAGTCGGTCGCAGCCTGCGAGGACCATGCGCCGGTCTGGTCGACCAGATACTTGGAAGCGTTGCCTGCGTTGTAGAAGGTCAGCGGGGATTTGCCGGCCTCTTCGAGCAGCTTGTCGCAGTCCTCAACCGCAAACTGGGTGCGGTACTCGGCCTCTGCGTTGCCCTCCTGGCCCTTGAACATGACATAGGAGATGGTGCCGTCCTTGTTGAGGTCCACTGCATCGTAGTTGGCGAGCAGATACTCAGCGATCATCTGGCCCTGCATGTGGCCGGCCTCGGCGGCGTCGGTGCCGACGAATGCGCAGTTCTCATAGCTCTTGACGACATCGTCCGCAACCTCGCGGTTGAAGAAGATGATCGGGATACCAGCGGTTTTCGCTGCGTCGCAGGCGGTCTGCGCTGCATCCGGCGAAGAGGTCTCAACGATATTGACGATCAGCAGGTTGCAGCCGTTGGTGATCGCGGTGTTGATCTGGTCGAGCTGGTTGGCCTGGTTGTTGTTGCCGTCGTAGTTCTGGAAGGTGACGCCCAGTTCATTGAGCTTCGCATCCATGTTGGTGCGCACGCTGGTGATGTAAACATCCGAGAAGGTGTAATAGAATACGCCTACATTCAGGTCGGACGCTGCCGGAGCCGGGGTCTCAGCCGGAGCCGAAGAAGCAGGAGCTGCCGGAGCCTCGGAAGAAGCCGGTGCAGGTGCAGGAGCCGCCGAAGAGGTGGACCCGGAGCCGCCGCAGCCTGCGAGCGCGGTACCGATCATTGCTGCTGCAAGGATGGAAGCCAGTAATTTCTTCATCATTTTTTCCTCCTAAAAATAGCTGTGGGTTTCTTTCTTTCCCTATCCCCCGGTTACTGAGAGCATTCTTGCGCCGTTTCTGCCGATTCAAACATCTCTTTTCTTTCGAACCGCTTTAACGATACAATTATAACCTCTGGGGATGCTTTTATTTTAGTTAAATTTACCTGAAAAAGCGATAGAAAAATCTTTGCTTTTCTATGAAAAAACTTGGCTGACCCAAAATCGCATAGAAAAAGCCCCCGGATCTACCGGAGGCTTTTCAGGCGGTCAGCCTTTGCAGAACTTCTCTATGTAATTATCGATCGCCGACTGGATGATCCCGAGCGCGGCCTCCGAACCGGACGCCTCATTGACTGCGGTCTGTTTGCCTTCCAGCTCCTTATAAACGGTGAAGAAATGGCGCATCTCCTCAAAGATATGCTTCGGCAGCTCGTCGATATCCTTATACATATTGTACATCGGATCATTGAACGGGATTGCGATGATCTTTTCATCGTACTTGCCGTTATCGATCATCGAGATCACGCCAATGGGGTAGCAACGCACCAAGCTCAACGGAATCAAGGATTCCGAGCAGAGCACCAGCACGTCGAGCGGGTCGCCGTCGTCCCCATAGGTGCGGGGGATGAACCCATAGTTGGCGGGATAGTGGGTGGAGGTATAAAGGATGCGGTCCAGAATAATCAGGCCGGTTTCCTTGTCCAGCTCATACTTGTTCTTGCCGCCCTTGCCGATCTCAACCACCGCGATGAAATCCTCTTTTGTGATCCGTTTGGGGGAAATGTCATGCCAGATATTCACAATAAAACCTCTTTTCCATGTAGCAGTAGACGTCCGCATTTGATGATTTCAGTCTAGCACAATTCCCCCAAAAATGCAATCACCATTTGGTTTTTGTTTCCACGACTTTTCCCACAATCGTGAGCTGAGAAAGCTCTTCGCCCATGAAAATCTGGGGTTGGTAGGATTGGTTGAACGGCTGCAAAATCACTGCGCCATCCCGTTTCACCACTCGCTTGAGGGTCCCCTCCTCCCCGTCCACCAATACCACCGCCAGCTCGCCGCTTTCGACGTCCGGCTGCTTATGCACCAGCGCGAGGTCCCCGCTGCTGATCCGCGGTTCCATGCTGTCGCCGCTCACCACCAGATAGAAATATTCCTCCGGGTTATGGACGCTGGCAGGTTCGGCGCCGTGATACTCCTGAAAGGCAAGCGCCCCATAACCCGCCCGGACGGTCCCCAGGATCGGCAGCAGAACCTCCCCGCCCAGCCCGGCAGGAACCGTTGGGGGCAGTTCCCGCCCCAGCAGCAGGTCAACCGACACTTCAAAAATATCCGCAATCTCCCGCAGGGTGGCGGGATCGGGCGTGGATTTTCCGGTTTCCCACTTCCCGACCGCCTGTTGGCTGATCCCCAGACGTTCCGCCAATGCGTGCTGGGAAAGCTTGCGCGTCTTTCGCAGCTCCTTCAGCCGTTCCGCAAACATCCAGCCCACCACCTTTCGTTCTCTTCTCCCCTATTATACAGCGAGTAGTTGTTTTTGTCAATTTAAAACAGATAAAAAGTTGTATTTTCTCTTGACAACTCCAAAAAGTTGTATTATAGTTTAGAAACAAACGTTCCCAGAATTTAAAGTAAAGCAGGTGACAGTATGAAACTGGTCAGGCGGGTCCGCTTCCTTTTCCAGGCAGGTGTACTACTCGCATTTTTCCTGGTATTTGGCACAGTTGGCGCATTTGAAACCGATCTGATTAACCCGGTGCAGTTTGTCTTGCAGCTCGCTTGGTGTACCGGGTTCGGGGTTTTCTGCGCCCGGATGAGCCGCCGCCGGTTTTTTATCCGTCTGAAAGTCCTCCGCCGCCAGCCTTCTTCCAGACACCGGCAGGACCTCCTGCACGCCGCATGAGCCCGGGTTTTCAAACGCCTTCCAGATCGAACGGCGGCGTATACTCCGCCCGCGCGGAGGAACGCTCCTGCATGAACCCCTCTAGGCCGAGCGACTGCGCGTGCGCCAGTACAGCCTTATATTCATAGCTGCTAACCCTTCGGCGCAGTTCAGGAAACCGTTCCAGATCACCACACGGGGTGTACTGGCTCATCAGGCTGACAAGGACTTCCCCCGGAGGAAAGGTTTCCGCGATCCAGTCGAGCACTGCCACCGCATCCTGTACCCCTTTCGGCAGCACGAGATGCCGGATCACCACTCCTTTTTGGAGCAGACCGGATGCATCCCACACCGGTTTCCCTGTCTGTCGGTGCATCTCCCGGATTGCCCCAGCGGCCATCTCAAAATAATCGGGGGCGCCGGAATAACGCTCCGCCCGGGGCGCATCGGCATATTTCAGGTCGGGCAGGTAGATGTCCACCAGCCCCTCCATCGCGCGCAGGGCCTCCACCCGCTCATAGCCGCCCGAATTCCAAACCACCGAGACCCCCAGATGGGCGTGCAGCAGTGCCTCCCGTATCCACGGAAGGTAGTGGGTGGGGTTCACCAGATTGATGTTGTGCGCTCCCTGCTCCTGTAACGCAAGAAAGATTTCGGTCAACCGGCTGACCGAAATCTCTTTCCCAAAATTCTCCGCGCTGATCTCCCTGTTTTGGCAGAAGCAGCAGCGCAGCGGGCATCCCGAGAAGAATACTGCGCCCGACCCGTTCCGCCCGCTGATACAGGGTTCCTCCCAAAAGTGCAGGGCAGCACGCGCCACCCGCGGCTGATTTCCGCCTCCGCAGTCCCCCTGCCCGGATGTGCGGTCAGCCCCGCAGACGCGCGGACAAAGCCTGCAATTCGTGATCCGGATCATTTTTGGTTCTGTGCCTCTGCATCCCCGATAAGCTGTGCCTCCACGATCCGGGCAGCATCCGCAATCCAGCGGTTACATGGCCGCTCGAGCGACATATCATTCTTTTCGAGCAGTTCACAGCAGATCACCGTCCCGTTCTGCTCCTTGAACGCCGCGCAAAGCTTGGACACCTGCTCATAGGTTTCCAGCTTGCTGATCCCATTTTGGATCCCGCCGCTGCTGCCCTTGAGCCCTGCCAACATATACATCGCGGTCACCGCGCCGCAGGTGCCGTCCCGCATTCCGCCCATGCCGCCGCCGAACCCTTCCGCCAGCCGGAACGCGGCGGACTCGTCCATCCCGAACAGCTCGCAATAGGCGCAGACAACCGACTGCGCACAGTTGTATCCTTTATCATGGTTTGTGACCGCCCGTTCCACACGGTTTTCCATCCGTCTTTCCTCCCATTCACGTTGAAAAGTGACGTAACCAAACGTCCCACCCGCCTTTTCAAAGGCGGCAAAAGAGGGCTTTTTGCAAGTGAAAAAGCCCCCTCTCAAAACTGCGAAACAGATCTCAATCCTCGTCCGGCTCTTCGGGCATATCCCAGTTGTGGTAGACGTTCTGCACATCATCATTGTCGTCAAATAGATCAAGCAGCTTTTCCATCTTCTTAACCAGTTCCTCGTCGGTGATCTGGGTTTTGGTCATCGGGATATATTCCGCCTCGGCGGAATCATAGGTATACCCAAGCTTTTCGAGCGCGGCGGCGACCTTGGTCACATCGTTCGGCTCGGTGACGATCGTAATCATCCCGTCCTCATAGTCAAAATCGGATGCGCCCGCTTCAAATGCGTCGTCCATCACCTTTTCCTCGTCGATCTTGTTGTCCTCGTTCTCAATATAGATCATGCCCCGGCGCTCAAAAAGGAACGATACGCTCCCGCTCTGCCCGAGGTTGCCGCCGCACTTGTCAAAATAGTGGCGCAGATCGCCGGCAGTACGATTGCGGTTGTCGCTCAGGGTCTCAACGATGACGGCTACACCCGAAGGCCCATAGCCCTCGTATGTAATCTCCTCATAGTTCTCCTTGCCCTCGCTCGCTTTTTTGAGCAAACGCTCGATGTTATCGTTCGGGACGTTATTTGCCTTTGCCTTGGCAATCAGCGTCGCCAACCTGCTGTTGTTGCTCGGATCGGAACCGCCCTCGCGCGCAGCAACCGTAATTTCCCGCCCAATTTTAGTGAAAATCTTGGCTTTTGCGCCATCGGTTTTCTCTTTCTTCCGTTTGATATTCGCCCACTTGGAATGTCCTGACATTTTTTTCAACCTTTCTTTCTATGGTATACGGAGGTATACGGATTGTTAAATCGTTTCTGCCGCCTGCCTGCGCAGGATCGATCCAACCGGCAGGGGGGTGTCATAGGGGAGCAGGTAGCGGCGCATCGGGTGGCAGGCGGTCTCGACCTCCCCGCACTCCGGGTCAAGGATCGGCCCGATCTCAAACGAAACCGGCCTGCCGCGCGGGACCATAATTTCCACCCGGTCGCCCCGGCGGAACCGGTTCCGCTCCGAGACAGCCAACCTGCCGTCCTCCCAGCCATCCACCACTGCGACAACCTCCCACGCGCGGATATAGCCGCCGTCCTGATCGTGCTGGTCCGGACGACCGAAGTAAAAGCCGGTCGAATATTCCCGGTGACTGACCCGGTTGACCTCTTCCAGCGTCCAGGGGGGTGGCTCGAACCGCTCCGGGTCACGCCGGTAAGCGTCAATCGCGCCGCGATAGGCGTTGGTCACCACCGCGGTGTAATAAGCGGATTTCGCCCGCCCTTCGATCTTGAACGAGGAAACGCCCGCCTGCGCCAGCTTGTCAATATGCTCGATCATACAGAGGTCTTTCGCATTGAGCAGGTAGCTGCCCCGCTCGTCCTCAAACACCGGGAAATACTGTCCCGGACGTTTCTCCTCAACCAACCGGTAGTTCCAGCGGCAGGGCTGGGCACATTCGCCGCGGTTGGCATCCCGACCGGTCAGATAACTGCTGATGAGGCACCGCCCCGAAAAGGACATACACATCGCCCCGTGGACAAACGCCTCCAGTTCGAGTTCGGGCGGGACCTTGTCTCGGATGACGCGGACCGCATCGAGCGAAAGCTCGCGCGCAAGCACCACCCGGGACGCCCCGAGCCGAAAAAGCTCGGTCGCAGTGAGGTAGTTGACCACCCCTGCCTGGGTCGAGATATGAACCGGCAGGCCGGGCGCTGTCCGGCGGGCAAGCATCAAAACACCCACATCCGCCACGATCAGCGCATCCACCCCGGCCCTCTGCGCGGCCCGCAAAAAATCGGGCAGCTGTTCGGCCTCCTCGTTGGTCGGCAGGGTGTTGCAGGTGAGGTAAACCCGCACCCCGTACCGATGCGCATAGGCACAGGCGGCGTTCAGCGCGTCCGCGTCAAAGTTGGCGGAAGCGGCGCGCATTCCAAACTGTGTGCCGCCCAGATAAACCGCGTCCGCCCCATAGCGGACGGCGGATTCCAGACATTCCCGGTCACCTGCCGGGGAGAGCAGCTCTGGCATCTGCAAAACAGGATTCCCCTTTTCACGTCAGGCCTCCGGCGCATCGGTATCCGCGGCGGTGCCGTGTACCTTTCCATTCTGCGCCGCAACCGCGACATTCTGGTCATGCTCGGCGAGGGTAGAAGCATAGTAATAGTTGCCCGCCTCGTCGGTGACGAAATAATAGTAGCTATTCTCGGACGGGTAGAGCGCTGCCCGGATCGCTTCCAGCCCCGGGTTGCAGACCGGCCCGACCGGCAGCCCGTTACAGACATAAGTGTTGTATGCATCATACATCGCCTGATTCGGGTCCACCGCTTCCGGATTGGCCTCCTTGTCCACCGCGTCGTCGAGGAACGGTTTTATATAATTGTTCACATAATCGCGCGTAACATCCGATTGCAGCTGCGGCAGCGGGCTTCCCTCCGCGAGGCGGTTATGGAACACGCCCGACACGTTCCCCATCTGCTCGGCGTTGCTCGCCTCTTTCTGGATCACCGAAGCAAGGGTGACCGCCTGGTCGACGCTTAGCCCGACCGCCGACATCCGTTCGGTCAGTTCTTCATCTGCAACCACGCGGTTGTAGAAGTTGTTGAAGAACCGCTGTACCACCTGTGCCGGTTTCATGTCCTTATAGAAGTTGTAGGTGTCCGGGAAGAAATACCCCTCGTATTTGCGGAACCGGTCGGCACTGCGCGGGATCTCCGCAACAAAATCATAATCCGATAGGTCAGCAGTGTTGAGGTACTCATAAAGCGCATCCGCTGTGCAGACCTCCGCCTCCTCCAAGCTCTGCGCCATCTCACTGAGGGTCATCCCCTCGTAGAACAGCACCCGGACCTCAATCAGAATCTTAGAGCCGGTGCGGAACTTCATCATGATCTGGTCATACCCCATGTTCTTGTTGAGGGTGTAGTTGCCCGGCTCGTATTTGGAGGTATCGTCCTTGAAGTCGGCATAAATCTGAAAGACCAGCGGCTGGGTGATGATCCCTTCGGTTTGCAGTTTTTCCGCAATTTCCGAGGTGGTCAGTCCCTTCGGAAGGGTAAATTCGACCTCGCCCTCCGGCTTGTTCAGGCCAAACAGGTCGCTCGCCGTTTCGAGCGCGAAAAACGCCAGAAATACCGAAACCGCCAGGACAACGATCAGCGCAATAATCGCCTTGAGCCAGCGTCCTCCGCCACCGCCCTCATACTCGTCCTCATCATCCTCGTCATCGTAATCGCCGCCGTAGCCGCCACCACCGTAGCTGCCTCCGCCGCCCGCTGCCCGTACCGGCTGTGCGGACGGATAGCTGCGCGGCGCAGAGGCCGGGCCGTATGCATCCTCGTCAATGCGCACCTGGAATTCTTTCCGGCGGGCCTGCATCTGCGGAGGGTTGGGCTGCGGCACAGGATATTGCGGCTGCACCGGATACTGTGGAGCTGCGGCCTGCGGATACTGGGGCTGTGCCGCCCTTTGCTGAGAGGGGCGTGCCGCCCGCTGCTGCCCCGAACGCGCTGCCTGCTGGGGATAGCCTGTCCGCGCCTGCTGTGCGGACGGACGCGGCGCGGTCGCCTGCGCGGCGCGGGAGCCGGTCTGCTGGGGAGGCGGTTCCATATCGTCCAGCTTGAAGTTGCGGATCAGGCTTTCAAACTCATCATTGGTGCTCATATGTCCTCCTTATCCTCCGCCGGAACGCCGAGTTTCGCCGTTCTTTTGCGGGCGGAAAAGTACAATTTGCCGATATATCATATATCATACCTCAAATTGGCACAATAATCAAATCCTTCGGAAGATTTAATCATAAATAATTCGTAAATTTTTTCCGTTCTCCATGTCTCCCTTTTTGTAACCCATTTTTGGCGCCCCACATAGTATAAAACAAATCACTAACTAGAGAGGTGTCAATCAATCATGATGAACAACTGTAACTGTGGATGTGGATGCGGGTGCACGCCGGTTTGCAACAACTGCAACTGCGGATGCGGGTGCTGTGGCGGCAATGGCTTTGGATTCGGTGGTTCCAACGCAAGCTGGATCTGGATCCTCCTCATTATCATCATCCTGTTCGGTTGGGGCGGCTGCTGCTGATCCTTCCCGCGTACATCGATCGGAAAAAAGGAGCCCGGGGGATTCCCGGACTCCTCTTTTCTGTGTCTGGAAAACAGACGGCTTACCCGCTTTTTTTCGGCTTGGCCCACCGCGGGCTGGCGTTGCAGACGCACAGCCGCGACTCGGTGACCACAAGGTCAACTGCAATGTCATACCGCCCATGCCATAAGCCTTTGCAGAGGTTATGCGCGTAGGTGACCCCAATTTTCGGATGCGGATACCGCGAGAGGAACCGGTCGTAATAGCCTGCGCCATACCCGAGCCGGAACCCCAGACGGTCATAGGCCAGCGCCGGCACAATGCAGATGCTCCCCTCGTACCGGGTGACGGGTTCGCACTGTCCGGGAATCGGTTCGAGCACCCCGAATGTCTGCGGGGAGAGGTCGTCCATCCCGGTGATGTAGTAAAACGCCATCTCGTGGCTGCCCTCGATACACTTCGGGACCGCAACCCGTTTTCCGTCCGCGAGGGCACGCTCAATCAGCCTGACCGTGTCCACCTCGATCGGCAGAGACACATAGGCGAGCAGGGTATGGCACCGCGCGTACTCCCGCAGGCAGACCAGCCGTTCCAGGATTTTGCGGTCTGCGCGCTTTTTCTGCCCCTCGGGCATTGCCCGGCGCCACTCCTTGATCTCGGCGCGCATCTTTTGCTTGAGCGGGCGGATATCTACCCTTTGCATTGCAGCGACGCCTCCAAGGTTGCGGCCCGTTCTTTGCCTTTCAGCAGTTCCACCAGTTTGAGCGCAAAATCGAGCGCGACCCCCATTCCGCGCCCGGTGACGAACTTGCCGTCCACACAAACATAGGATTCTGAAACCCGCGCGCCGGTGAGCTGTTCCTCAAAACCGGGGAAACAGGTCGCCTCCCGCCCGTCGAGCAGCCCTTTATGGCCCAGGATCGACGGAGCGGCGCAGATCGCCGCAATCCATCTTCCGTTCGCGGCACAGAAGTCAATCGCGGTCTGGACCACCTCGGAGCGCTCGAGATGGAGGGTCCCTGGCATCCCGCCCGGCAGGACGATCATCTCGATTTCCGAAGGTTCCACCTCCTGCTCGGAGAGGTCGGTCCCGACCTGGATGCCATGCGAGCCGGTCACCGTTCTGCCGCCCACGCCGACCGTCTTGACCTCCAGCTCCGCGCGCCGCAGAACGTCCACTGCGGTCAGACCTTCGATCTCCTCAAAGCCATCTGCGAGAAATACATAAATCATCTCGATACACTCCTTTTCTGTCCTCCCGCACCCACGGGGAAGCCTTTTTCAATGCATATTTTCCATTCAAAGCAAGAAAACGTCCACCTCTGCAAAAGGGTTCCTAACCGCCTCTTATGGTTCATTCTTTAATCCAGCACAAGGCTGATATAGGGCGTCCTGCCGCCGCTGCTGAACGTCCGGGCTTTTGCGTCGGTGTCATACCAGTAGGCCGCGCCCGAAGCGACCCGCTCAAGCGGATAGGGGCATTCGATGTCCATGGGCAGGCGCAGATGGTACTCCTGTGCGTCATATTTGCGTTGGAGCACCGCAAGCGCGGTTTCAATCGGCATCCCATCGAGCGCGAGTTCCTTGACCAGCACCGACCCGCCCCGGCTATAGCAGACCGCGACCGCACGTGCATCCCCGGTGGTGAGGGTGAGGGTCTCGCCGCCATTGAAGGCGGTGTCGGTCAACCGGTAGGAGAGGGCGTCCCCATCCCACCGGACAAACATCGTGCGTCCTGCAAACGCTTTCTCCCGGATGGCCATGAACTCCTCCGCAGTCGATTCGCTGACCGCAAAACTCCCATTATATTCCGGAATCTGCTCCCGGGTAACGATCGCGTTCCCCGCATAGAACGCCGCTTCAAACCCCCGTTTGCCGTAGAAGTTATAGAGCGGCCCGCTCGCCGGCACAAGCACAGAAAGTTTTAGGCCTGCCTGCCGCATATGTTTGTGGGCGGCTTCGAGCATTTTTGTGCTGATCCCCCGCCCCCGGTGGCTGGTTTTGGTCGCCACCGCGTAGATGTACCGCGCAGGCAGGATGCCCGCCCGGGTCACCACCGTCATCGGCAGCAGCGAGAGCATCGAAACCGGGGTTTCCCCATCGATGAACACCATGGTGTGCCGGGCAATGTCGTGCTGGGCAAAATACAGGTCGACATAATCGTTGTTGTCCCCGAAGCACTCATGCCAGAGCTGGCGCAACGCCTCCCGCATGCTTTCATCTGCAAATCGGATCATCTGCTAAACGCCTCCTCTATTGTTCCGCGCCCTTTTCGGATACCAGGTATTTTTCCAGCAGGATTGCAGGACGGTAGGACAGCTTCGCCTTTCGTAGCCCCTCGTCGCCCACGTCGTCCTCCCGGTTGACATAGCGGTATTCCGCACAGTTATGCGCGGCGAACTGCTGGTTAATCATCGGGTAAGCCCCCGCTACCGAAGCAAACGCCTTCTCGATATGCACAATAAACGTGTCCGACGAGAGCGGCCTGCCCATCGAGAAGGCGACCACCCGGTCCCCCACCCGCAGAAGGCCGCCCCGCAGCCCGAGCGCATCGAAATTGTCAAAGCAGTTGCGCACTGCGCACGCCTCTTCCATCAGGCTTGGGTCCTCGCCGCACCCCATCTCAGCGCACCATTCAACGTTCATGTTCCATGCGTCCCCGATATTCTGCGCAGTGATCGGCTCATAACGCCAATTCTCTTCCTGCTCCGCCTTGAATCGGTTGATAAAATTGCGCTTGGAATGCAGTTTTTTGCCTGCCAGCGTGATGAGCGATTCACTCTCATAGAGATAATCGAAGTTATCCCGCACTTCCTCGAACGAAAATACACCCGGGAAGAGGGTTTCGAGCTGTGCGGTATCCTCTTTGACCGCCCCGCTGATGAGCAGTGGGAACCCACGTTCCCGCGCATCGAGCTGCATCGCCCGGATCACAGGGGCAAGATCGCCGCTGCCCGCCGGGAAGAGATAGAATGGCGGTTCGCTGTCCTTGCGGGAGCGGACAAGGTAATAGTTTTCCATCCGGGCGACCTCGATCTGATAGATTGTCCGATAGACATAATTATTGGAAAAGGTGTATTCGCTCCCGCGCCGGTTGGACATTGCGAGTAGCGGCGCGATCCATTCCTGGTCGCTGAGGGTAATCGGTCGAAATTCCAGCATATGGTATGCATCCCTTTTCTATTTCGTTTGATCTTTCCTGGGAATGAGAGTCTTTTCTCTCTTACCTAAATATCCTTCTTGCTGCCGTACGGCGAGCCGCATCGGGCGTTTTGGAGCGCAACTGCCCAAGGCATCTCTCAGGCCGGGGCAATGGTTGACAGACACAGGATGTCACCACCTCATAAATCCGTTGCGCGATCTCCTCTATCCCAAACGGCTGATATCCGTCCGAACAGGGGATCACCCGCCAGACAAACCGTTCCGCCGCGTAGAGTGCGCATCCCCTGCATCGTTTGAGATAGGCGAAATCGGCCTCGTGGATGTCCTTTCTGGTCTCGTCCTGCCCGTACCGCCGGGAAAGCAGCTCGCGGGAAACGTCCGGATGCATGTCCAGATAGAGCACCAGGTCCGGGCGGGGAAGCTTCATCTCGTCGTACTCGTAGGCTTCCAGCCATGCGATAAATGCTTCCCACTCTTCGCGCGGGAGCTTGGACATCTGATGGATAAAATTGGAGGTGGTATAGCGGTCGGCAAGGATAGTATGCCCCGAAAGGTAGTCGTCCTTCCAGAACTGCATGTAACTTGCGAACCGGTCCACCGCATAAAAGCTGCTGGCGGCATAAGCGGAAACCTCGTCCGCCTTCCCGAACTTCCCTTCCAGGTAGAGACGGACCAGCGCGGAGGAGGGTTGTCCATAGTCCGGAAAGCTGATCGCCCGCACCGGCACCCGCTCCCGTTCCAGATGTTCCCGCAAAAGCTGGGTCTGGGTCTGCTTGCCCGAGCCGTCCAGCCCGTCAATCACGATCAACCTGCCGCTCATCCCTCTGCCGCCCCCTGTTTGATCCGCGCAATCCGCGCGCGGACTGCCTCCTGTCTGCCGCAGGACATCTTTCCTTCGGTGCATTCCCCCCGCACACAGGGCGGCCCCGCTTGGGCGAAAAGGATCGGCGCGACCTCGCTCACCAGCGCGAGCATCCGGTCAGCCACCTCGCGGATCTCCCACTGCGCCCGATTGCAGCAGCGGTGGGAGAAGAAGTTGAGCAGGCTTCTCGCGTTCATCGTGACCACCATTTTGGTATCGCACGCATTCGGGAGCACGAACCGCGCGTCCTCAATCGCCATCTTTTCTGCCTTGCGCGCCGCGTCCTTTTCCGGCGTACCGCTGGCGGTGAGACGGGCAGTGTGGTCCGCCTTGAGCAGGGCGGCAATCCGGTCATAATACCCCTGTGCCGACCCCATTGCCTCCTCAAACAATGCCTGTGCTTCAGGATTCTGCGCGATCTGGGGCGGGGTAATATAGTCGAACGCGTTCTCCCGCACATACCGCTGGCTCTGGACGCTGTAGGATGCGATCCTATGCCGGGTAATCTGCGCGAGCAGCGAACGGGAAACGCCCTCGATCCCAAAGGTGAAGCTGGCGTGTTCGATCGGGCTTCCGTGTCCGATCTCGGCGAGCATCCCGACAAACCCGGATGCTTTTTCGTCTGTGAGGTTGTCCATCAGGTCCGCGATTGTCGCGGGGGAATAACAGAGCTTGGCCGCCGCCGCGATCGTCCGCTCGGGGTCGGGGGTGTGGGTAATCAGGGTAACTTGTGGCATGGTTTGTAACTTCCTCCTGTATGGTTTCGCAGGTACGGCGTACGGGAGCAGGTTCCACCTGCTCCCTATCCGTACGCTGTCGTGAAACGCCGGTCAAGCCTGCCCGAGTTCGTTGAATTTGGGCGGGAAAAACTGGTTCACCGGGAATTTGATCTTCTTGAACACCTCACACGGATCGTCCGAACCGGTATTGGTGCTGCCCTCTTTGTCCGGGACCGCGTAATCGTATGCCGGGATCATCATCTGTACGCTCCGCTCGAGCTGGACAATGGTGAACAGGCCGATGGTAATCAGCACCACCTTCTGAGGCTTGCAGGCGGCGAAATCGCCGTCGAACTTGGCGCAGACCGAGGCGGGCAGGGTCACGCCGCTGTCAAACATCCGCTGCGGCCCGCATTCAACCAGTTTGCTGTCGAGACACATCGGGTCAACCACATGTACCGCTGCCCCCAAACAGGGGTTTGACTTTGATCTCCACCCGCCCGTCCGGGAATACGGTAATCTGGTCGAGCAGTTCCCGCAGGTCGGCATTGGTCCAGTTGGAAAGCGAGAACCGCTCCCGCGCACAGGATACCCAGTCCGTCCCAGGGGAAGATACCGTCAGCCTGCCGCGGACCCGCTCCCGCTCCGCCTCCAGAGAGGCGAGCCGGTCTCCCAGCGCCTCCAGCCCGATCAAACCGCTGGCACACATCTCCCGGTACCGCTCTGCCCGGCGGTCAAGCTGAGACAGCCTATGCGCTGCATCGGCCGCATCTGTCTGCCCCTCCGCACGCCTGCATGTCTGCGCGACCCTTTCCAAAAACGCCTCCCGGTCGGGGATTGCCCGGACGAGGAACCGTTCCAACTCGGCGCACAACACCTGTTCCTCAAGGGAAACGGCGTTGGGGCAAAATGCCGCTGTATACTGGTTATGTCCCGAACAGGCCCATTTTATAAAGGTATTGCGGTAGGTGTACTGCCGGCGGGTGAACAGGTGTCCGCAGCTTCCACACCGGACCAGCCCGCTGAACAGGTGCCTGCTGCTGTGCCGTCCGCTGGCCGCATACTGTCCGGCGCGGGCGTCGGCGGTGCGCTGCACCTGCTCGAACAGGGCTTTCGGGACGATCGCATAGGCGGGGCGCTCATGGACAAACTGCTGGTCAGCAGGCAGGCGGACCTGCTGGCCGGTCAGGAAGTCCACCGTCTCATACTTGTTGTTGACCAGCACCCCGCAGTAGATCGGGTTCCGAAGCATCCGGCGGACCGTCTTGGAGGTCCACTGTCCACCCTTTTTTCCCGGGATTCCCTCCTCATTGAGCAGGAGCGCGATCCGGTGCGCCCCCATCCCCTCATTCTGGTAGAGGGAGAACACCCGCCGGACCACCTCCGCCTCTTGTGGGTTGACCGCGAGGGTGAAGGTGTCCAACTGGTCGTAACCGTAGATCAGGTTGGGCACTCTGCCCCGGCGCGCGTTGACCCGTTTGCCGAACCGCACCCTCTGGGAGAGGTTGGCGCTCTCCTCCTGTGCAAGCGCACTGAATACCGTGAGCACAAACTCCGAACCACCGAGGATGGTCTGGCTGTTGGAGAGGAACTGCACTTCGATCCGCAGCGCGCGCAGGCGGCGGGTAGCTCTGAGGAAATCGACCGTATTGCGGGCGAACCGGCTGATGTCCTTGACCGCGACCATCTCAAACAGCCCGTTTTCCGCGTCCGAAAGCATCTGCAAAAACGCCTTGCGGTTGGACATCTGCCTGCCCGAAAGCCCTTCATCCGCATAAACCCGCACCAGCTCATGCCCATGTTTCGCGGCAAATTCCGCAAAAAACGCCTTCTGGTTTTCGAGCGATTCGAGCTGTGCGTCCCGGTCGGTGCTCACCCGGCAGTAGGCCGCGAGCTTCATCCCTGCCCACCAGCCTTATCGCGTTTTATTTTACCATCTTCCCCGCGGTTCGTCAATCGCGGGTACCCGTCCAGCAGCCTGCCCACAAGCAGCTGCTCCAGCATCTGCTCGACCGTCCCCGGTGGGTTGGGGTCGATCCACGAAAACTGCGGGTTCTGTTTTTGTGCCATCCAAAACACCTCCCGCCCCAAGTCTATGCAGGACGGGCTGTCCATCTTTCACTGGTCGGATCGGGTGACGCTCGCAAGCCGGTTCAGGATCTGGATGGTTTCTTCCAGCCGTCCGGCATCCTTGTTGATGTTGCAGAAAAACAGCTCCCGGATTAGCAGCTCCAATACCTGCCTGCCCTGCCGGGAACCCTCGTCCCCGTCCTTGGGGATGAGCGCCTGAAGCTGTATCAGGATGTTCTGCGCCTCCTTCAAGTACTCGTTTGCCTGGGAAAACTCCTTCTGCTCGATCGCCAGCCTGGCCCCCGAGGCGTGGGTGACACATTTTTCCACCAGCCCGCTGATGAGATGTTTCGGGTCCATTGAAAAATACTGTTTTTTTCGGATTTCCTTTGGATCCTGCACCGTTTCCACCTCCTCCCACCCGGTTGTTCCCCGGGAACGGCTCATTCGCCAGAATCATTCTAACATAGACCGGCAGATTTTCCAACAATCTTTCCGCTGCCACTTGCATTTTCAGGATGATTTTGGTATACTGGGAATGGATAAGAATCTCTCACTCCATATGACAGGGGGTTGTATTTTATGAAAGTGAATGGTAATGTAGGCTTACAGCAATCCATGCGGCGGATGCTTTCGGGCGCCCAGAAGATGCAGGCGATGCAGATTCGCCGGATTGCCTCCGGATATCGGATCAACAGCGCCGGGGATGACGCTTCAGGCCTTGCGATCGGCAAACGGATCAACGCGCAGATCACCGGCCTTTCGACCGCCAGCATGAATGCACAGGATGCGGTTTCCTATCTGCAAACCGCAGAAGGCGCGATGGATCAGGTGCACTCGATCACCAACCGGATGACCGAGCTGGCGACCCGCGCGAGCAACGGGATTCTCAGCTCGACCGAGCGCAAGATGATCCAGGCGGAGTATGATCAGCTTTCGAGCGAGATCGACCGGATCGGCCAGTCAACCGACTTCAATGGGCTGAAACCGTTTGACGGCAGTTCCCAGCAGATGCAGGTGGGCCCCTCCTCAGGCGAACAGGCCACCATCGAGATCGGCAAGCTTTCCGCCTCTTCGCTCGGGTTGGATAAGGTGGACCTGACCACCCTCAGCGGCGCCCAAAGCGCGCTCGACCGGATTTCCACCGCGACCGACCGGATTTCCACCCAGCGTGCGAATATTGGCGCGACCGAAAACGGCCTGATCAGCACGATCAACGCGCTCGACAACACCAATGAAAACCTCCAGGCGGGGCTTTCCCGGATCATGGATGCGGACATTGCAAAAGAGTCGACCAACCGCAGCATCAGCATGGCGCTCAACGCGACCTCGATCGCGATGATGAAGAACGCCCAGCAGATGATGGCTTATAATGCGGTTTCGATGCTGATGCGGTAAATCGCTATCAAAAGTTTCGTCCACCTTTTCAAAGGTGGCGGGGTCGAGGGGCGGAGCCCCCGCCGTTGCGCGCACGCAGCGGAACATTTTAGCCGGAGAAGCGCATTTTTCAGGTGAATTGTCTCTGACTATGGTCAGAGACAAGAGGGTGCTTTTTGCAAGTGAAAAAGCACCCTTATTGGGGCATCTGCTGACAAACCCCGGTATATCTGCGGTAACAAGCGGCATGGCTTTGAAAGCCATGCCGCTTTTGTTTTTTCCAGGCAAGGGGCTTGACTTTTTCCCCTGTGTGCGTTATTCTATTATCGACATATGTCGGTAACGACTTCTAAAATGGGGGTGGATGTATGGCCAGACCGAGCCGGTGCCGGAGGGTGTGTGTGGAACCAGCCTGCCACAGCTTTCTACCCGATGGGGAATCCCACGCCGATATCACCATCCTCACAGTGGATGAATACGAAGTGATCCGGCTGGTTGACTACGAGAAACGGACGCATGAACAGTGTGCCGCGCAGATGGAGATTTCCCGGACGACTGTGACAGAGATCTACGAACGCGCGCGGTTCAAACTCTCGGATGTCCTTGTGAACGGAAAGGCCCTGGCCATTTCGGGCGGACATTACCGCATCTGTCAAGGAAGCCGGCGGGATGGCTGCGGACGGCACTGCCAATGGAGCCAAACCAGACAAATGATCCAAGAAAAAGGAGTGTTTGCAATGAGGATTGCGGTCCCATACGAAGATGGACAGGTGTTCCAGCATTTTGGACACACCGAACAGTTCAAATTTTATGATGTTGAAAACGGGCAGGTGGTCAACGAACAGCTTGCCGATACCAATGGGAACGGTCACGGAGCGCTGGCCGGTTTCCTGAAATCGTCCAAGGTGGATGTATTGCTCTGCGGGGGGATCGGCGCCGGAGCCAAAAACGCTTTGGCTGAAGCGGGAATCCAGCTCTACGGGGGGATTTCCTCTGCCGCGGATGACGCGGTAAAGGCGTTCCTGTCCGGGAACCTCTCTTACAACCCGGATGTCCAGTGCAGCCATCATGACCATCAGGAGGGCGGGCACTCGTGCGGAGAACACGGTTGCGGCGGTCACGGCCACAGCTAACCAAACCTTCCAGACAAACCTCGGGGGAGACTACCTGTCCGTAGTCTCCCCCGCTTTTTCGTACCCCTGTTTCGGGTCCGCTGTGTGTACACTTGCCTTGGGCATGTTGGTGTTGTCATGCTCACTGCAATTACGCGGGTCGGTTGAGCAATAAACTTTGACATTTCCATCGCTTCCAAACAGGATCACCTTTTTGGAGAACGCCGCCACACCAACGACCGTCGCGGGAGGCACCACCGGGGAATTGTAGGCACTGAGGGTCACCTTGAAGAAGAAGGTGATGTCGACCGAGTAAAACCCCTTGTTGAACGGTACCGGCTCGACGTCCAGATAGACAGTGATGATCTCGACATCCTTGCATTTGACGCTCATTGCATTATCAATCACAGGCTGTGCCCGGTCTGTAAAGAATACCTGCAAATCGGTCAAACAATCCTTATCATAACAATATGCAAGACCCCATATATTGTACTGTGAAAAAGGCTGTATGCCATCAGCCAAAGTCCCCTGGAAATTTCCGAATTGCTTCGTAATAGGGAATCCCAAAATGCGCATAGACTGCAAGATAGAGGATCAAATCTCTCGGTGCGTGCAGATCCTCGCAAGGCTCGCCAATAATCTCTTCTCGAATCCGCTTCTCCTGCGATTTCCAGCATTTTCTGGCTGCTCGGGCAATATTTCTGGTGACACTTGCCGGCGTGCCGCCGGTCAGGCTCACAACCTCGGGATAAATATCCTTTGTCACCTGAATGTCATAGATCGATTTCTTTTCTTCAAACAGCAGCCTCTCCATAATCGCAACTGCGCAGGCCAGAGCTTTGCATTCTTTTCCGCCTTTTCTCAAAAATTCATAAATATGAGATTCCACCCTTGTCACAATCTTCCTCCTTTTCATAATATGATCTTAAAAATAGCATAAAAGAAAAAAAGGCAGATAGACAAAATATATCTTTTTTAGACTTAAAATTCGATTGAAAATGAAAAAAGGTCTCTTTTCCTTTTCAGCTTGCAAGCCCCTCCTTTGAATAAGGGAAGAACATCATGCATAAGAACCCGTATTCACAACCGTTTGACGCCGTCTGAACGGGCCTTTTTCCGACCTGCTGCGTTGAAAAACCTTGCAATACACAAAGTATTGTCTGCGTTGTTTCGCCTTGCAGGGTGAAACAATGCCTCGTCCATCCGACATCCCCCGATTATGAATACAGGTTCTAAATCCTGAAAGGGTTCCAACCTGCCCCCTTTTGAAAAATCTCTCCCATCTTTTATATGTCGAATTTTGTCGAATAATGCTGTTTTTAGTCTGTCACAGCCGTTTTTATCCTATTATAGAATTAATATTCCAAGAAAAGGTTTGATTACCATGACGCAGACAGAAGCTCGTATTTATGAAGTGTTGGGACAGAGAGGGAAAGAATTCAAAGCGTTAAGCTGTGCGGTTACGGTTATGGAAAAGTTGTTATTGGAAGAGAAACGCTCGATCTATGATATCCGGGTAACAAAGCAAGTCTACCCCGAGGTCGCAAAACAAATGGGGGACCGGCAAGCCAACATCACTAGAAATATCGAGCGGGCTGCCCGCCGTTGCTGGGATTTAAAGGAAAACAAAATAAAAGAGCTTGTCATTGGAGACCCCTTTGAGGACCTGCATAGCCCCAAGGACATCATCCTCTATCTCGCGGTCTATGCGCACTTTGGAATCCCTTATTATGAAGCGCTCCGAAAGTTTCCGGACTGTTTTGGCTAACCCATCAGATGGGGTGTCACCGTTGGAACTGCCTGGGCTTTCTATTGACCGTACGGGGGGCCCTGTGCTATACTAAATGAAAAAAGGAGGGCGATGAAAATGGAAAATAACGAGCTGCTTTCACAGGTCCTTGCCGCAATGCAGGAGCAGACCGCGATGATGACCAAAATGATGCAGGAGCAAGTAGACCTGCTCCGTGAAGAAATCGCAGCCAGTGAAACCCGGATCAACCTGAAAATAGAGAACGAGATCAGCAGAAAGATTGAGTCTTTGTTTGATGGGTACAAGCTCACACACGAAAAGCAATGGGAGCTCGAGCGGCAGGCGGGGCATCTGCAAAGCCAGATTGAGGATTTGCAGGCACGTGTTGCCACACTGGAGAGCAAAATTGCCTGACCTGATAGGTGTCTCCTGTCGGTGATCCTGGATCATATCATTCAGTACAAGAGTCGTAGATCCGACCGGCATCAATGCATACCGCTTCCTTAAAACAGTTCGCCCCTGTCGCGGTGACTGGAGCTGTTTTTTGCTCTGCCATATGAATCCTCCTAGTTCTGTTTTGAGCTATACTCCTTACCAGTTTATGAGCATTTGATTTTTTTGTGCATGGATTCCCCAAAATACCGCCCGATATAATCGGGCAATTTAAAATAAAGCGCCATCCTTTGAAACGCTGCCGGGGAACCGCTCTTTTCCTTTCCGATCGTCTCTCTGCGCTCTCTGCCTTTTTCTCCTCTGTTGCAGCATTGTCTCCACTATCATTCAAAATCTGTATTCCGAATCGGGGATGCATGATGGGGAGAGACGGGAAAATGCCTGCCCAGACGGTATCAAAAAATTGTAAATGCGGATTCTTCGCAAAACAAAAGGGCCTGCCTTCTGTTCTTCACAGATGGCAAGCCCTTTCGGCTTTTATGCCTTATTTGACAGCACATCCAACGATCGCCGTCATTTCGATCTCTACAAGCTGCGTGGGGCGGTTCAGCTTATTGATCCCCAGCAGCATACTGCAAGGGCGGATATCATGGAATATCTCCGAATATGCCTGATCCCAGCCGGAGGTATCCGTGACAGACGCAGGCGCAAACCCCCGCACACTGATGACATCCCCCGCTGTTGCCCCGGCCTGTGCCAGCAGTTTGATCTGCTTTTCAAAGATATATTTGCACTGTGTATAGAGGTCCTCCCCATACACGCTCCCGTCGGGCTGCACCGATGTTGTCCCGCCGATCATGATGTAAGGGCCTACCTTGACCATCCGGCTATACCCAAATTTCTCCTCCAAGGGCGCTCCGGAAGCGTAATTTTGGCGCGTAAAAACCTGATCCATGCTGATTCCTCCTGCCTATTTTTTAAGTCTCTCCCAACTGGAAAACGGGACGGGTTGTCCCCTTATTCCAGACCGTAAACCCTGTGGGCCTGCTCCTCCGAAATTTTACCGTCCTCCAAATCGCGGAGAACCGCTTCCCGGCTGCGCAGTTTTGGGTCTCCAAACCCGCCGCCGCCGGGGGTCAAAACCTGAATTTTTTCCCCACGGTTGAGCGCCACTCCGGTGCAGACCGAAGAAAGCCGTTCCCTCGATCCATCCTTGCGGTGCAGGTAGAAGCTGCCCGCCGCGCCTTCCTGACCGCCGTCCAGCCCCCAGGCCGGGATAAACTGGCGGCCTCCATGCCCAGTAAACCGCACATTGTCCGCCAGCATACAGATGGTCCGCTCGATCCCCTGCCCGCCGCGGAATTTCCCTGCACCGCCCGAATCCGCGCGCAGCGAGTAGTTTTCCACCAAAAGGGGATTCTCCATCTCGAGCACCTCGACCGGCAGGTTGGAGGTGTTGGTCATATGTACCTGGACGCCGCTCATCCCATCGCGGAACGCATGGGCGCCTTCTCCACCGGCCACCCCTTCGGGGTAGATGAAAAAATCACCGGTACGCGGGTTGACGCCGGACAGATTGACCGAAGTGCCGCCATCATGGCTGCACGCCATGACCCGCTCGGGCATGACCTCATAAAGCGCCCCCAGAATGACCTCAACCACCCGCTGGCAGGTGCTCATCCGCTCCCCGATCGGGCCGGGTTCCTCCGCATTGATGACCGACCCGGGTCTCGCGATCACCTTAAATGCCCTGTAAATTCCAGAGTTGGAGGGGATGTGCGGGTCAATCAACGCCTTGAGGGTATAAAAAACGGTTGCGAGCAAGCCGCCATAGGTGACATTGATGTTGGCGGGCACCTGTGGGCTGGAACTGGAAAAATCAAGGGTAATATCGTCGCCCGCTACGGTGATGACCACATCGATCTTTACCTGTTCCTCGAGGTTATCCATATCGTCCACATAATCGTAGAAGTGGTAGACCCCGTCCTTAATCTTTGCGATCCCTGCCCGGAGGCTGTTTTCAGCGTAAATTTGCAGATCCTGCATCGCCGTTTCCAGCGTTTCGCGGTATTTCTCATACGCTTCCACAATGCGCCGGATTCCGATCCGGTTGGCGGCCACTTGGGCGTTGAGGTCTCCGACCCGCTCCTTGGGGGTGCGGCTGTTCCCGATGATAATATCGAAAATCTCCTGCATCACCTCGCCATTGCGGCAGACCCGCAGAGCCGGCAGGCGGATCCCCTCCTGAAAGATATTCGTGACCTCCCCCGAGGTACTGCCCGGCACAATCCCGCCGATATCCGAATGGTGCGCAATATTGGCCACCCATGCGATCAGCCTGCCCTCTGCAAAGACCGGGGCCGCGACCACAATGTCCGGCAGATGCGACCCACCGCCTTTATAGGGATCGTTTGCGATAAACATGTCCCCTTCGGCAATCTCCGCCAAAGGATACCGCGCCATGACCGCCTGGATCGAATCGAGCATCGAGCCGAGGTGCATCGGGATGTGCTCCGCCTGCGCAATCAGATTCCCCTGTGCGTCAAAAACAGCGGAGGAGCAGTCGTGGCGTTCTTTGATATTGCTGGAATACGAGCTTTTAATCAGGGCGACACCGATCTCCTCCGCAATCGAAAGCAGGAGGTTCCCCACAATTTCCACTGTGATGGCGTCCACTTTGTTTCCTTGCATCTCACGCTTCCCCCCCGGTACAAGAATCCAACCGCAATATTCCGGTCTCTTCTAAACGGGCATCCCAGCCCGGCATAATGACAATCGTGCTGTCCATCTGCTCGATCACCGCCGGGCCTGTCAGCCGGTCGCCGGCGTACATCTCCTCCCGGTTATAGATCGGGCAGTCCACAAAGCCTGTTTCCCGGTCAAAATAGACGGGGCGATGTCCGACAGGCATAAACTCCCCCTGCTGCCGCGCCGCAATCTGTAGCAACGGCTTCTGCCGTTGCCCCACCGCGGTCAGACGGAAGTTGACGAACTGAACCGGCTGTGTCCGATTGCAATAGCCATAGTTTTTCTCGTGTTCGGCGTGGAACGCCTCGACCGCGCGCAGGAGCTTATCCAGGTCGACAGGGCCATCCTCCATTGGTACAGACAGCTCGTAATTCTGCATCTTGTAACGCGCGTCGATCCGGCGTACAAACTGTCTGGATGCTTCGGGCACCCCTTCTTTGTCCAGGAATGCCCGCCCTTCCGCTTCCAGCCCGGCGAACAGCTCCGAAACCTGCCCCAGAGCCTCTTCCCCAACATCCAGCAGGGCGGTCCTGGCATAATCGTACTTGATGTCGGCGGCAAGCAGCCCCAGCGAACAGAGGGTCCCCGGGGACGGCGGGATAATCACCGTACGGATTCCCAGTTCCCGGGCAATTTCGCAGGCGTGCAGCGGGCCCGCCCCGCCAAACGCAACCAGCGCAAACTCCCGCACGTCATACCCGCGCTCGACCGATACGATCCGGGTCGTGCGCACCATGTTGGAGTTGACGACCGCAATCACCCCTTTGGCGGCTTCGATCACGTCCAGGCCGGTTTTCTCACAGATTTCCCGGTGTAGGGCCTGTTCCGCAAGGTCCCGGCGGACCTGCATCCGCCCGCCGAGGATGCGCTCGGGGTTGAGCCGCCCGAGCAGCACGTTGGCATCGGTCACGGTGGGCTGTGTCCCGCCGCGGTTATAGGCCGCCGGGCCGGGTTTGGCGCCCGCACTTTGCGGGCCGACCTTGAGCGCCCCGCCGTTGTCGATATACGCAATGCTGCCGCCGCCCGCGCCCACCGTTTCAATGTCGATCATGGGGGTGCGCAGCGTGTAGCCCTCGAGGAGCTTCTCGGAGGATAGACGGTAGCCCGCCCCCGAAATCAGGCTGATGTCGGCGCTCGTCCCCCCCATGTCAAAGGTAATCAGATTTTGGATACCGCACATTGAGGTGACATATTCCGCCGCCACGACACCGGCGCTCGGCCCCGAGAGGGCGGTGCGCACCGGGCATTTTTTGGTCTCCTGAATCGAGATGATGCTTCCGTTGGACTGGGTGATATAAGGGGATGCCTTGATCCCCAGCGACCGGATGGAATCCTGAAAGTTGGTGACATACTGCTCCATCACCGGGCCGAGGAATGCGTTGACCACCGTGGTGCTCATCCGGGAATACTCCCGGAATTCGGGCACCACACGATTGGAGACCGATACATAGGCTTCGGGAAACTCCTCCTGCAGGATTTCCTCAATCCGCCGCTCGTGCGCAGGGTTTACAAACGAGAACAAGGTGCAGACCGCGACCGAGGTAATCCCCTCCTGCTTGAGGTAACGCACCGTTTCCCGCGTCCCTTCCTCGTCCAGCGGCTGGTATTCCGAGCCGTCATACAGCAGGCGTTCCCGCACTTCACAGCGGTATTTCCCGGGCACGATGGGCGGAACCCCGGCCTTGTCCAGCTCATACAGGCTCGGACGGGTCTGCCGACCGATCTCCAGAAGGTCCCGGAACCCTTTTGTGGTAATCAGGGCGGTTTTCCCGCCCTTCTTCTGGATCAGCGCATTGGTCGCGACGGTGGTGCCATGCGCCAGATAGGAAATCTCAAGCGGGTCGATCCCGCGCTGTTCCAAAAGTTCTTTTAACCCATTCACAATCGCGCGGGAGGGGTCGTCCGGGGTCGAGCTCACCTTATAATAAAACAGTTCTCTGCGATCGGTGTCAAAACAGGAAAAGTCGGTAAAGGTTCCCCCCACATCAATTCCAATAAGAACACTCATGGCATTGTCACATCCTAAAACAATTTGTTGGCATCACTCGCAGCATTCCTCAGCATAACTGCGGCCGCTGGTCCTCTGCTCGAACTCCTCGCGCACCTGACGCAGCGCCTCGGGATTTTCCAGCAGCTCGATGCCCGACAGGGCCATCACCTTGGCTGCGGTCATCATGCCGCTGTAACAAAAGTCGGCCTGTCCCTGGGTCGTCACCTGCCAGCAGTGGCCGGGCGTATCCTTGGCGTAGCAGGCGGCTGTCACCTGCACGACCGGGGTGAACCAGCTCACGTCACAGACATCGGTGGAACCGTACTTGGATTTTTCGATCGGCAGATACGGGTAAAGAATGTCGTTGATCTCTTTGCCGCGGATCTGCGGGATCAACTCCTCGGCTACATCGCCGTAGAGCATCCGCAGCGCCTGGAAGGTCATCTCCTCGGCCCCGGGCGGCAGCGATTTACGCAGCTCGCGCGCATAGGCGAGGTCCTTTTCGGTATAGGGGGTTGGCCCGACCTCCTTGAATTTTTCATAGACCAGCCGTTCCAGCGCCCGGTTGGGGATCAGCTCGGAGGTGCCAAACTCCGCCTCATAGGTCATCTGGGTGCCGCTCATCAGCGCCGCGCCCTGTGCCACCTCGACCAGACGCCGGAAGGTCTGGATCACCGTTTTGCGGGTTTTGGCGCGCAGCAGATAGCTGACCGAAGCGTCGGCAGGGATTACGTTGGGGGCGACCCCGCCGGCATTGACCACCGCATAGTTGATAAAACAATCGGGCTCGAGATGGGCGCGCAGATAGTTTGCGCCCACGCTCATCAGTTCGACCGCCTCGAGCGCCGAACGCCCAATGACCGACTGCCCCGGGGCGGCGGCGGTGATCCCTTTAAAATGGAATACCCCTCCTTTGGTCGCCAGAAAGTTCATCGACCAGATGTTGTTGTCGTCGGTGGAATGCCAGGTGATTGCGGCGTCCACATCCTGAAAAGCGCCTGCCATCGCCATCACCTGTTTACCGCGCCCGCCTTCCTCGGCAGGGCAGCCGTAGTACCGCACCGTCCCTGCTCCGCCGGTGCGCTCCAGATGCTCCTTAACCGCAATCGCCGCCCCCAGAGCGCCGGTACCGAGGACGTGATGGCAGCAGCCATGGCCGCTGCCCCCCTCTACCACCGGTTTTTTGTAGGTCAGGCAGGGTTCCTGGCTCAGCCCCGGCAGCGCGTCATACTCGCCCAGAAACGCGATGACCGGCTTGCCCGCGCCATATTCCCCAATAAAAGCGGTTTCCAGACCCGCTGTATTTTCTGTTACTGAAAAGCCCTCGTCCCGCAAGGTCTGTTTCAATAGAGCCGCCGACCGGTATTCCTGATTTTTGATCTCGGCAAACCCCCAGATTTGGCTCGCGATTCCGCGCAGCATCTCCCGTCTGCCTTCTAGATTTCTGATGGCGTCATGCTCCATTGTGGTCTTCCCTCCCTTTTCCTCTATTGTCCCACAACACTTTCATTCAAATGTTTTACAAGATTTTTCACTATCGTGGACGAAAAAACATCTCACAAAGACCCTGCCCTGATACAGGCGACAAAGTGGTCCTGCTCCAATTCCACCAGCTTTGGCCGCGCATCCGCCGAGCCGCAGGCTTCGGTTGCATAGGGGCAGCGGACATGGAACCGGCACCCCGCGGGCGGGTCAGCCGGGGACGGCACGTCGCCGCCAAGCACTACGCGGTTGATCTGCACCCTGGGGTCTGGGATCGGGATAGCGGACATCAGCGCTTGGGTGTAGGGATGCAGCGGGTTCTGGAACAGTGTCCGCTTGGGCGCGACCTCCACCAGTTCCCCCAGATACATGACGCCGACCCGGTCGCTGATATGCTTGACCACGCTCAGGTCGTGGGAGATGAACAGATAGGTTAGATTCCTGCTTTTTTGCAGCTCCTGGATCAGGTTCAACACCTGTGAACGGACCGAGACATCCAACGCCGAGACCGGCTCATCAAAAAAGATGAAATCCGGATTCAGGATCAGCGCCCGGGCAATGCTGATACGCTGGCGCTGCCCGCCTGAAAACTCGTGCGGATATTTGAGCGCTGCATCCTGTTCCAGCCCGACCAGCTCGAGCACCTCGCAGACCCGGCGGTCCAGTTCCTCCTGGGGGATGCCCGGCTCATGGATATGCAGCGGCTCCCGGATGATGTCCCGCACCGTCATGCGCGGGTTGAGCGACGCATATGGGTCTTGAAATACAATCTGCATCCGCTTGCGCAGTGCACGCAGTTCGGAGGAAGAGCAGGCGCGCACATCCCGGCCGTCAAATCGGACTTCGCCGCCGGTCGGCTCGATCAGCCGGAGGATGCTGCGTCCAAGCGTCGATTTCCCGCAGCCGGATTCCCCGACCAGCCCGAACGTCTCGCCTTTGAAAATCTGTAGGCTGACCCCGTCCACCGCCTTGATGTCCCCGGTTTTTCGCCGGATGACCCCCCGCATGATGGGGAACCAGGTGCGCAGTTCCTTCACATCCAGCAATACCTCTCCCTGCATCATCACACCTCCTTTGGCGCATATAGCCAGCAGCGGGCCGTGTGCCCTTGGCCTGTCGCTTGGTAAACGCCGGGCTTTTCGGCCCGGCAGATGGGCAGCGCCCTGCTGCAGCGCGGGCAGAACTCACAGCCTGCCGGCATATGCCCAAGCCCCGGCACCATCCCGGGGATCATATGGAGCGTTTCGTTCTCCCGGTCAAGACGCGGGATCGAAGCGAGCAGCCCCTGTGTATAGGGATGGCAGGGATGTTCAAACACCTCATACAGCCCACCGTATTCCACAATTCGGCCCGCGTACATGACCGCAATCCGGTCGCACATCCCGGCCACGACCCCCATGTCATGGGTGATGAGGATGGTCGCGGTGTTCAGCCGACGGCTGGTCTCCTTCATCAGCTCGAGAATCTGCGCCTGAATGGTGACATCAAGCGCGGTGGTCGGCTCATCCGCAATCAGCAGGTCTGGATGGGACGACAACGCAATCGCGATCATCACCCGCTGGCGCATACCGCCGCTGAGCTGATGCGGGTATTCCCGCAGCCGCTGCTCCGGCAGAGGGATTCCTACCAGGCGGAGCATCTCCACCGCGGTTTGGCGCGCTTGTGCCCGGGAACAATGCTGGTGCAGCCGGATCGGCTCCATAAGCTGGAATCCGATTGTGAAAGAGGGGTTCAAGGAGGTCATCGGCTCCTGAAAGATCATCGAGATCCGGGCGCCACGCAGCGCGCACATCTCTTTTTCACTCTTTTGCAGGAGGTTTTCCCCCTGAAACCAGATTTCCCCCTCGGTGATCCGCCCTGCGCGGGGCGGGATCAACTGCATAACCGAGAGCGAGGTCACACTTTTCCCGCAGCCGGATTCCCCTACGATCCCGAGCGTCTCCCCCTGCTCCACTGTGAAATCGACCCCGTTAACCGCATGGACAAAGCCTCCATCCTTGGTATAAAACCCGGTGTGCAGGTTTTTCACTTCTAACAGTTTGGGCATAGCGGACCGCACCTTTCCTCGGAATCAAACCCGTTTTTCAGCTCCGGGGAGACCCGGACCTGTCCGCATCTCCCCGGAAAATTGTGTTTTTGTGATACAGAAATGGCCTTATTTGAACGACCACTCCATGACGCGCAGATTGTTCGCCAGGGAATCCTCGCAGGGATAGTTCTCAAACTTTTCCCCGTTGTAGGCAAACAGGGTGTTGGGATGATAGAGCCAGACAATCGGCGTCTGCTCGTAGCACAGCTCCTGCCACTGGGCGTAGAGCTGCTTGCGCTCCTCCACGCTCGAGACCGAGCGCGCCTTGTCCAGAATCTCGTAGAACTCCATCGTGTCCAGGTGCGAGAAGTTGTTTGCGCCGTCAATGTTGAAGTTCAGCCGCACATCATCCGGGTCCGCGCCGCTGCCGCCAAGCAACCCGAGGTCGAAATCGCCCTCACGCATCTGCACAATGACAGCTGCAAAGTCCACCATGCGGATTTCCGATTTGATCCCGACTTTGGCGAGATCCTGCTGGATCAGCACCGCGGAATCTTCGCGCACCTTGTTCCCGATCGGGACCGGGAAATCGAGGACACGGTTGAAATCCCAGCCCGCCTCCTCTAGGAGCGCTTTGGCTTTTTCGGGGTTGTAGGGATCGGCGGCGATTTTATCGTTGAAGTAGGGGCTACTCGGGGTGATCGAGCTGACCGCGTACATGCCTTCCCCTGCGAGGAGCTGGTCCACGATCGCCTGACGGTTGATCGCAAAGCTGATTGCCTGACGCACCCGCGCATCCTTGAAATAGTCGCGGGACTGGTTGATATTCATCCACTGATAGGTGTAACTGGTGATCGAACGGGTCTCGATCCCGGGGATCGTCTGCACGAACTCCCAGTCGTCCCGCATAATCTCGCTGAGCTGGGTGTTGGCATCGATCTCGCCGCTGCTCAGAGCAGCCGCATAGTTGGACGGCTCCATCACCGCGAAGATCAGGCGGTCCATCTTGGGCTTGCCCTGGTAATAATCGGCGTTGCAGACCAGCTCATACCGTTCGCCGCTGCTCATCGAGTCAAAGAGGAACGGGCCGGAACCGACCGGTTTCTGCCAGAACGCGTCCTGATGAAGCTGGGCCGGAGGAATCTCCCCCAGAAGATGCTCGGGCAGGATATACTGGAAGCGGCCTTCGATAATCAGGTAGGCATCCACCGCGCGCGGCCCTTTGAGGGTGTAACGCACCGTATGCTCGTCCAGCGCCTCGATGCCCAGCTTAGATGGGTCGGTGCAGACGCCGCTGTCGTCGGTGCCGTCCAGAGAGGACCAATAGAACCGGCGGGTGGTGACGGTATCCGGATTGGTCACCGTTTTGGCGGTGAATACCACATCGGCCGAAGTCACAGGCTGTCCGTCCTGCCATTTGGCATCCTCGGCCATATGGAAGGTCAACACTGTGCGCCCTTGGTCGTCCGTCTCCGCTTCATAGCTGGTGCACAGACGCGGGATCAGTTCGCCCTGATAGCTGATGTCGAAAAACTTGTCGTACAGCACGTCATTGATGGGGTCGCCATAGGCGCCGCTGACGTTGTACGGATTGAGGGTGTCCGGCTCCGCCTGGATAGCGATGGTGACCTGATCCGCCTGTTTTTCCCCGGGCTGGGCCGGTTCCGCGGGGCTGCTCGCCTGCGGGGCTGAGGATCCCGGTGCAGCCGGTGCGGCGCTTGAAGAAGCGTCAGTCCCCTGCGAACAGGCAGTCAGCAGGAGCTGGAACGCCAGCAGCGCCACCAGCGCAAGTGTGAATGGATTCCTTCGATTGTGTCGATACTTCATGTCTCTGCCTCCTATCTTGATTCCTTATCATCATTCCCGGCGCGCATTTGTTTTGATCCGGCGCGTGGGACAGCCAAACAGAGTGCGCCGAGGGCTCCGCCCCTCGGCCCCGCCACCTTTGAAAAGGTGGACGAAACTTTTGGTTAAAAAGAAGATGAAAGTTTTACTCGATTTTTTGCTCCGGCCCAAGAGCCGACGTTTCGCATCGGTTGGCCTCTGCACGCCGCTGCGGCGGCAGTTTTTGGGGTGAATTGCCGCCCCTAGGCGGCAAGAGAGGGCTTTTGCAAGTGAAAAATCCCCCTGAAAAAATTCCGAACGAGTCTCTAGACCTTCATCTTGGGGTCTAACGCATCGCGCATCCCGTCGCCAATGAAATTGATCGAGAGGACGATCAACACCAGCAGAATCCCCGGCGGCATCCAGAACCACGGCCGCATCGTCAGTGTCGTCAGCGACTGCGCGGTATTCAGGATGTTGCCCAGCGAAGCCGCCGGGGGCTGGACCCCCATTCCGAGATAGCTCAGCGCTGCTTCCTGCAAAATTGCCGAGGCGGTGCGGTAGGTGATCGTCACCAACACCGGCGAGAAAGCATTGGGCAGGATGTAGTCCCGGATGATACGGGGATGCGTCGCACCCACAGCGCGCGCGCCTTCCACGTATTCCTTCTGGCTTACCGAAAGGACGTTGCCATAGATGATACGGGCAAAGTCCGGCCATCCCATGATGCCGATGATGAGGGTGACCGACCAGATCGACGGGCCAACCACCGAGACCAACACCAAGATCAGGATCATGGAGGGGAAAGACATAAAGATGTCAACCAGGCGCATGACCAGCGCCTCAAACCAGCCCCGGAAATAGCCTGCACACAACCCCAGCGGCACCCCAATCAGAATGCTGACTGCGGTCGAGAGCAGTCCGACCTGGATAGAGGTCCGGCCGCCGTAGAGCAGGCGTGCAAGATTATCCCTGCCCAGCCCATCGAGCCCCAGCGGGAATTCTCCACCGGGCAGTAAAAACGCCTTGCCGCGGGTGGAGGTGATCGGGTCAAGCCCGAGCAGCAGCGGCAGTACGAACACCGCCAAAAGCACCAGAGTGATGACATATAATCCAACCATTGCCATCCGGTGGCGGCGGAATTTTTGGAATACGTCCGCGTAGTAGGAGCGGGCCTTATCCTGCTTTTTTATCATACCCATTGTTACGCCACCTCACGATTCAAATGCATGTTTCAACTGTAACGGACCTTCGGGTCTAGGATGCCATAGGTGATATCCACCAGAAGGTTGCCCACCAGCACCGCTACCGCCACCACAACGGTAATCCCAATGATCACAGGGTAGTCTCGGGTGGTAATCGAAGAGACCATCAGACCTCCAATCCCAGGCCAAGAAAAGACCTGCTCGGTGACAACCGCCCCTCCCACCAGAAATGGCAGCGAACTGCCAAACAGGGTCACCATAGGGGTGAGGGCGTTACGCAAAGCGTGGGTGTAGACCACCCGCCGCTCCGAAAGCCCCTCCGAGCGCGCGGTTCGGATATAGTCTTCGCTGAGCACTTCCAGCATGCTGCTGCGCATCTGCCGCATCACATTGCCGATCTGCTGCATAGCCAGGCAGACCGCCGGCATTGCCAGATGGGAGAGCAGGTCGAGCACCGATTTGCTTGCATTGGAGGAATACATGCCGCTCATGGGCAACCATCCCAGTTTCGCAGAAAAGAGGTAGATGAAGAACATCCCTACAAAAAACCCCGGAAGCGCCATGACGACGAGCGCCCCGGCAGCGGAGACAAAGTCGCTGGTAGAGTAGGGCTTGCGCGCGGAATGGATGCCGATGGGGATCGCCACCAGATAGGCAAGGAACAGGGACGAGAAGGTAAGCAGCAGGGTGTTTCCCAGACGTTCCCCGATCATCTCGGTTACGCTGCGGTAGGTGCGGTAGGAGAAACCCAGGTTTCCCTGAAGCAGCTGCCCCAGCCACGAAAAATACTGCACATAGACCGGCCTATCCAAACCGAGCTGGGCCGCGCGGCGAGTCAGCTCCTCCGCCGAGATGGTCGGATCGGCAAGCAGATAGTCCAGCGGGCTGCCCGGCGCCAGATAGGACATGAAAAAGACAATCACTGTGATGCCAAAGAAGGTCAAAACCCCAAGCAGCAGCCTTCTCACAATATATTTCGCCATCTTCCGCCCTCCTTTTTTCTTAATTAGTAAACTTAATGGATTATTTATTTGCCCCTATTATAACACGACCACATCTTTTGTCAACAACTATATTGCATATTTTTAAACGATATATCTTGTTCATTTTTCACGATTTTGCTGCTAAACAGCGAAATGTCGCCCCGAAAAAATCATTTCTATTGACATTCTTCACCTTTCTATTTATAATATAAGGTAATTATGAGATTTCCTTCTATCGAATATTTAGTCCATATATCGTATTATTAAATTGCCAAATTTTATTGGGGAGATTGCCATGCCCAGAAACAAGAGAGTCGCCACAGTAGAATTCATCAAAAGGATCAACCGGTCCCTCGTGCTCGACATGATTAAAGAATGTCAGCCGGTTTCCCGCGCCCAAATTGCGCGGGACCTCTCTCTAAGCAAAACCACTGTTTCATTGATTGTAGACGACCTCCTAAAAAAATCCATGATTATTGATCTGGGGGAATGCGCTGCGGGAAAAGGGGCTGGACGGCCCGCCTGGATGCTCGGCTTTAACCCCGACTCCGCCTATGGGATCGGCGTTTCGATCGCCCGTAGCGAAACCTTGCTGGTCATCACCAATCTGCTTGGAAGCTGTGTTTTTGAGACCGTCTTTCCCACCACCAATCAGCTCTCTGTGCTGACCGACCGCATCCAGCAAGGGATATCTAAAAGCGGTCTGGCCGATCAGACCATTTCCGGACTCGGTATCAGCGTGCCGGGCACTGTCACCCGCGAGGGGGTCGTGCTCCATTCCGGCACCCTGAACTGGCACCATTACAACGCCAGTTCGGTTCTTCAGTCCCGGTTCCCCTACCCTGTCTTTTTAAGCAATGACGCCAACTGCGCCGCCATGGGCGAACGTTGGCTGGGCGCGGGCAAGGGTACCGATGATATGCTCTTCCTCTCGATCGGGAGCGGGGTCGGCGGAGCGATTATCTGCGGCGGAAAAGTGGTCGATGGCAGCCACTCGCTCGCGGGAGAGATCTGTTATCAGATTGGGACTGACGACATCCGTCAAAAGCGGTTTAACGTGCTGGGGGAAACGGGGATTTTTGAGCAGAAAGTTTCTGCCCACACCCTTTCCAAAGATTACGGGAGCTGTCAGGCACTCTTTGACGCCTATTGCGCCGGGGATAGCCTGGCACGCGCGACCGTCTCTCAATTTGTTCTGGAGCTTTCGGTTGTCCTTGCCAATTTTATTGGATTGCTCAATCCCGAGCGGGTGATCCTGGGCGGCCCGGTCGTCGAAGCGATGTCCGGCGTCATTCAGGAAATTCGGGATACCGCTTTTAGTCTTTCCCCAATGCACGCTGAAATCAGCCTATCCGCGCTTGGAAAATATGCGAGCGCATATGGAGCCATTGCCGATGTCTTTGAGCGGATCGAGCAGGGCTAAGAGCCTGTTTAAAATCTAAAGTTTTATTCGATTTTTTTCAAAAAATCGCGGGGTCGAGGGGCAGCGCCCCCGCCGCCGCATGCCCTGGAACCCAAAACGACATGCCCCAGCGCTCTCAAAAAGAAACAGCCGGACGGTAAAAACCGTCCGGCTGTTTTGAAGCAAAGCCGCGGAATACTGCTTACAAAAAATCTTACTGGAGGAGCTGGAGCACGCTCTGGGGCTGCTGATTGGCCTGAGCCAGCATCGCCTGAGCGGACTGGGTGACCACGTTGACCTTGGTGTACTCCATCATCATCTTGGCCATATCGGTGTCGCGGATACGGCTGTTGGCCGCCTGCATGTTCTCCGAAGTGGTGTCGAGGTTGTTGATGGTGTATTCCAGACGGTTCTGGATCGCACCGAGTTTTGCACGCTCGGTAGAAACGGTGTCGATCGCGTTTTTAACCGTCTGAATTGCGCCCTGCGCGCCGGTCAGAGTGCTGATGTCCACACTAGTGGCGTCAACGCCGATCGAAGCGGAGGTCATGCTCTTGATCGTGAAGGTAAGCTGGTTATAGCTTGCCGCAGTATCACCGATCTGGAGGACAAAGGTGCTTCCGCCGCCTGTGGTGCCGCCGCCATTGTTGTCAGCGCCAGCCGGGGTTGCCTCTATACCAGTCTCAATTGCAGCGTCCAGTTCAGCAGCCAGTGCAGTCGTGGTGTCGGAGGTAACGCTTACCTTACCAAGAGAATCTCCATCCGCAGACTCGAATACCAGCTCTTTGGCAGTCGTATCGGTTGCGCCGATAGCAGTGCCACTCGCTGCGGTGGTGGTACCAATCACGGTGCCGCCTGCTTTCAGCTCATATCCACCGCCTGCGGCTGCTTCGATCGTGATTTCGCCGCCCTGGAAGGTCTCGTCAGCTTCCGC